>CADCAG010000013.1 GCA_902799355.1 uncultured Bacteroidales bacterium | reverse complement strand
GCCTCTGTAGCCGCCGATGGCTGAGCATTTCTCACCACCGCGTGCTTCTACCGTGCCACCGTAGATGTGTACGTCGCCACCCTTGCCACCGTCGGCGCCGCCAATGCCGCAACCATCTTTTCCGCCGATAGCAATGACATGGCCGCCCCAGATATTCACTGTGCCGCCGTTGCCGTCCCATCCGCCGCCGCCGATGCCGGCACCATGCGAGCATGATTGCCAATCTCCATCAATCATAGATACCACGGTACCGCCATAGATGTTTATCGGTCCACCCTGATTGGCTTTCATGCCGCCGCCAATGCCAGCACCGGAATAGTTGTCGCTAAAGACGTGAGTTTCGACAATACCACCGAAGATTGTCACCTCGTTGTTGATGCCGATGCCCCACTCAAGACCGCCACCGATGGCAGCACCTAATCCGATTGCCATATTTTCTTTTAC
The DNA here is from genome assembly GCA_902799355.1 of uncultured Bacteroidales bacterium. Taxonomy (GTDB): domain Bacteria; phylum Bacteroidota; class Bacteroidia; order Bacteroidales; family Bacteroidaceae; genus Prevotella. Next base: position 55,677 of record CADCAG010000013.1, on the reverse strand, counting down.
CGGCTTTTTTAGTATACTCTTTATGATTCTCCACGATGAGTTTGCCCGAGCTTTGGTCGGACACGTCGTGAATGTGAAGTTTGTAGCCGTCTTTCAGCTTCACATGTGCGCAGTTGAGCTCAGCGCCGTTCGAGAGGATGAGGTGTACGTCGTTGCCAATGATGTTGAGCACCTTGTACTGCGTATGGGAATTCACCACGTAGTAGCCGTTGCCGAGGGCTATCCTGTCGTTCTCGTGCTCACCGCTGAGCACGGTGGCATCCTTTGTGTCGGTGGTGGTCACCACCTGTTTGTTTACTGCGTCCCATGAGCGCACACGGAACGTCACGTTTTCGCCCTGCGCTTCGAGAACTGTCAGCAGGGACAAACACCAAATAAAGAAAAACTTAATCTTCATAACAATCTTTTGTTTAACAATTCCATTTTCCGGGGTGCAAAATTACACTTTATTTTGGAATATGCCAAAGAAATTCCGCGAAATTGAAAAAAACAGTTCAAAGGCAAGTCTTGAAATCTTCATTATTTCATTTTCGTAATTAAATTTTATTTGCATTTTGATAATGATATTTCTTGGTCGTATGTTGAAGGAATACAAAGATTCTGAGAGGGAGCCAAAAGAGGTGTAGCGGTAGTTTGTTTCGTCAAGGAGATTGGTGGCGGCAAGAGCTATGTCAAATCTACACACAAAAAGTTCTTGTCCAAGTCATTTTATATGAGGAATGCCATCAAGCATAAAACTATCTGACGACTGTTTATATCCGATAATGGAGAATCCTTTATTAGCGTGTACCAGATGACGACCATTCTTCATTCCGACATACTCAAATGTATAGCATATTTTCCAGTATCTCAACAGCCTTGGTGATGTCTTCTTTAAACCGTTTGTGGTCTCTCAGAAAGTCAGCCCTGCCACCAGAAATAACATCAAGTAGTTCCTGGCTCATTTCATCTGCATACGAGGCAATAGCGATTTCAATGTCATCCTTTTGCCAGTCAAGCGTCGAATGAATATAGATCCTCTGCTTCTGATGCAGGAAACTGTAGGCTGTCTCTATACTGTCTTTCGTTATCATTTGTTTTTGTCATAGCCTATCGGACGGATTCCAACGTGTCAAACTCTTCATCCCTCAGAAGCATGTTGACGCTTGAAACCAGTATTGCAGGGTCTTTCGGTAAGAAATCCATTTCACAAATTCTATTAAAACGCACTGCAAAGGTACTCATTTTCCTTTTATTATTCGTATCTTTGCAGCCAACATTACAATACTTTAAGAGAATTATGGCATATAACTGTGAAAACTAATAGGATATGAAAGTAAAGATTCAAACAATGCTTGGCGACATCGTGGTTCGCCTATATGACGAGACTCCCATCCATCGTGATAACTTCCTCAAGCTGGCAAAGGAGGGATATTACGATGGTACACTGTTCCATCGAGTGATTAAGGGCTTTATGATTCAGGGCGGTGATCCTGATTCAAAGGGGGCACCTGCTGGAAAGATGCTTGGTATGGGAGATCCTGGTTATACCCTTGAAGCCGAGATTAAGGACGGGTTGTTCCATAAGCGTGGTGCCTTGGCTGCTGCACGTCAGGGTGACGAAGTGAATCCAGAGCGTCGCAGTAGCGGATCTCAGTTCTATATTGTCTGGGGAGATGTGTACAACGAAGGACAGCTTCGCCAGTTTTCCAAGCAGTTGAGGATGCAGAAAGTTCAGGCTGTATTCAATGCACTTGCAGCAGAACATCGTGATGAAATCATGCAGATGCGCCGTGAAAGAAATCGTGCCGGGCTACAGGAATTGCAAGACAAGCTGGCTGCGGAAGCTGAGAGCAAAGTGGGAAAGACAGGGTTGACCGATGACCAGATGAATATCTATTCTACTGTTGGTGGCACTCCCCATCTTGACGGCCAATATACTGTGTTCGGTGAGGTCGAGGAAGGCCTTGACGTGGTTGAAATGATACAAGGCACTGCTACTGGACGTGCTGACAGACCTGTGGATGACATCGAAATGAGAATGACTGTCATTGAGTGATCTGTTGGAAATAGTAGCACAATTATTTATGATTTAAGAAACGTCATGACGACGCAGTTGACACCATTGCGATAGTTGTAGTCAATATGGTCGCAGAGCTTGTTGACGAGGAGCAGGCTGAGCGCATTGCCTGTCATCATGGAGTCGGTATTGAGAGAGAGTTCGCGGACAGGGTTGAAGGACTTGCCACGCGCCTTCAAGAAGAACTGTATGCCGCACGACTGAGTGCCCTCAGCGTCCATCATCTCCATCATGCGTATATCGTAGAAATGACGGTTGGACTCGCTCTCCTGGGTATTCAAGCCAATGAGGCTGTTCATAATCTCTTCAGCGCAGACGGCAATACGATTGGACAAATCTTTCGACAGTTCGCAGATATCGAGATACTTCAGGATGTCGCGGAAAGCAGAACGGGCCTCCTGCTCATCGTAGTTCAAGGAGTAGTCGAGATAAGGAGCATCGACGGTCTTGGGAGCGAGGGTGAAACGATCGACCATAGGATTGCGGCGAGAAATCATCCAGGCTGTTGCAAGACAGGCGGCAAGGGCGATGACAACACCCACGGGGAAGAACCACCAGAAGAGTCCTGGGAAGTAGTGCTCCATAACCCACAGCGTAGCCAGGATGAACGGCGGCTCGGAAAGGATGACGCCTATCGACAGTCGAACGCGATTCTGGGTGACATAGACAGAGCAATAGTAGAACAGGAGGGCAAACGGCAGCAGAGCGGTGCTGAGAATCGTGATGGGCTGGCTGGCGAAAGCTATCAGGTGCTCATCAGCTCCGAAACAGCTAAGCAGCAACTCGGGCAACAGTCCCATAGCCAAACTGATGATACTCATACAAACTATGACGATGAGCAGGCTGCGGCTGATAACCATGCGATAGCCGCGAAGGTCGTTCTCGCCCAGGAAGGTCATGCCAAGCGACTGCATGGAGAAGATGACACCCATCGTAACCAGTGAACCGACAGAGAGCATCTGCATGAATACGCTTACCACGACGAGACCGTCAGCTCCATAGAGGTGCTGGGCTGCTGCATTGATGCCAGAGAAGATGATGACTGAGACGAACGAGCCTGTAGCGTCGGAAAGTCCAAGTTTGCCACAACGCCAGATAAGCGAGGGGAACCAGGAACGGAATACAGACATGAGGGCGAAGATGCGCCACTGGCGACGCACCTCGGGAACAATCATCACCAACGACAGCAGATAACTGCAGATAGTGGCATAGACGGCGCCCTGAAGGCCCCAGCCGAAGACGACGATGAACAGCATGTCGAACAGCAGATTAATCATCATCTGGACAATGGTGACTCTGACCACCAGCTGGGCCTTACCTATCAGTTGTAGGAACACAGTATAGCTGTTCTGAATGGCGAATGCGACACCGATGAACGCTGCTGCGGGCAGATAGTCGAGAGCCAGCGGATAGAGACGTGCATTGTCGGTATAAAGACCTACCAGCGACGGGGCAAACAGCGAGATGGGCAGGGCTGCAGCCAGCGAGAAGAACAGACCGCCTGCCAGGTTAACCATGAACGTACGATTCACCTGAGGGTAGTCTTGCTCACCAAAAGCGCGTGAACCAGCCACCATCGATCCCTCTGCCAACAGCATGGGGACCATCGTTACTAAGATGAGCAGCGGAGCAAACAGGTTGATGACAGCCATCGCATCGGTGCTGACGTAATTGCCCACGATCACAGCGTCTATGAAGACATTAGCCTGCAGGATGATTGAATTACAAACGCTGGCAATGATAAAAGTTGTCAACTCTGCGTATGCGAGATACGGTTTTCTGATATGATCTGCTTTCATAACTCTTCTGGTTTTTATTATTCTGATAGCAAAATTAGGGAATAAAAAGGCTCATTCCAAGAAAAAACAAACCTTTCTACGTGGTTTGTTGCGACAGGGCTTTCGATAAACGACAAAAGCCGAGCAACGGTGGTGTCAGTGTCGCAAATCACAAATCTTATTAAAACTGTTGGCAAAGGAACTTCTTTTCCATTTATTATTCGTATCTTTGCAACTATCATTACAATACTTTTAGAGAATTATTGCACATCATTGTGAAAACTGCAAATAGAAATACTAAGTGGATATGAATTTGTTGGAATTAGTAAAAGCGAGATATAGCTGTAGGAGCTATCAGCCTACGAGTGTTGAACAAGAAAAGCTGGACTACATCATGGAGTGTGTCAGGTTTGCCCCCTCTGCGGTGAACAAGCAGCCCTGGAGGTTCCATATAGTCAGGAGCGAAGCCGATAAGGCGAAACTTCAGGAATGCTACAACCGCGAGTGGTTCCAAACGGCTCCAATGTACGTCATCTGCTCTATCCTCCATGACGAAGAGTGGGTACGCTCTGACGGGAAGCATCATGGCGATATTGATATAGCCATTGCAGTAGAGCATCTTTGTCTGGCAGCAACAGAACAGGGACTTGGCACTTGCTGGGTTTGCAACTTTGATGCTGAACTGTGCAAGAAGTCCTTTGGTCTAGGTGAGCATGAAGAACCTGCCGTCCTGATTCCCATCGGCTATCCTGCTGATGACTTGAAGGAAAAGAAGCGTAAGGCCATTGAAGAAATATGCAAATAAACAAAACGCCATAAGAAGATGAAAAAAGTAATCAGTACGACAAAGGCACCTGCAGCCATAGGTCCTTATAGTCAAGCAATACAAGTTGGCAATCTCATTTATACCTCTGGTCAGATTCCCATCGACCCTGCTACCGGCGTGTTTGTAGAAGGCGGTATCAAGGAACAAACCCGCCAGTCATTGCTCAACGTGAAGGCCATTCTCGAAGAAGCCGGACTTACTATGAACGACGTCGTAAAAACAACAGTATTCATGGCTGACATGAACGACTTTGCAGAAATGAACGCTGTTTATGCAGAATTCTTCACAGAGCCATACCCTGCAAGATCTGCCGTTGCTGTAAAGACGTTGCCCAAAGGAGCATTGGTTGAAATTGAAGTCGTTGCCGGAGTATGAGAAAGAAGTTTTTCTTGTCATTATTAGGTCTCTGCCTTGCGTTGATATTGGACGATATTACCAAATATATGTCCTGCGCTTTGCGGGCAAGTATAGCAGGCGATTCTGATTGACGTTGTAGAGGTCGTACCATGAGTCGGTATTCATCACGACGCCATTGACACGCAGGCGGGCATGGGAGTGCACGTCGGTATATTTGAGGATTTCGAACGTGTTCTGCCCGTACTGGATGCACCAGAGGTGGGCATACGACTCATAGAATTTGCGAAGTTGCTCGTTGCGTGTCTCGCCAGTGAAGCCCTGCTGGTCGAGACGCTCCTGATAGGCGTCAAGTGCGGCGAGGAAGCCACCCAGGTCGGCGATATTCTCACCGAGTGTGCGCTTGCCGTCGCAGAAGAACAGCGGATCTCGCTCGGGGTCAAGCTCCAGCAAGTTGTAGGTGCTGACGAGGGTTTCGCTGCGCTCATTGAAGTTCATCCTGTCAGCTACCGTCCACCAGTTCTTGCGCTGGCCATACTTGTCCCACTCGGCACCATTGTTGTCGAAGCCATGGGTGAACTCGTGGCCAATGATGGTGAAGACGGCATAGGAGCAGGCCTCGCTGACATTGCCTGACGGCATGAGGGGCGGCAGGAGCATGGCGGGGTAAATGGTGATGGAGTTGTTGCTGGGCATATAGAGGGCATTGACCAGTGTGAGGTCGGAGGGTATGGGGTCGCCGTTGGAGCTTTGCATAGAGCTCATCAGCATGTCGGTGAAGAGGTCGTCGGTTCCCACGAGTTTAGCCGCCAGTAGGGCATTGGCAGCCTTCAGCCGGTGCAGCGTCTCTACCATCGTCTTGCAGTCGGTGATGGTGGGAAGGCACTCCTTATGCCACGTGTCGGGGTAGGCGACGTTCATATGGCAGTGGTTCAACTTGTCAATAGCATTGTTCTTGGTGGTCTCGCTCATCCAGTCGACGCGTACAATGCGCTTGCGCAAGGCTGCCTGGATTTCCTTGGTGATATTGACATACTTGTCCTTCATTTCCTGTGACAAGTATTTCTGCTGCAGATGGTATGACATGACGTAGTTCAGCTCCAGTCGTGCATCGTTGCGCAACGATTTCATCGTAGCCTGGTCCTCAGGCGACAGTCCCATGTTGTATTCGGCCAGTCCTGCCTCGTCGGCATAGGCTTTATAAAGCAGTAAGGCGCTCTGCATCAGTTGATAGATATCGCCTATCGTGTGATTTTCCCAGAAAATGTTCCACCGCAGGATTTCGACTTCGGACATCTGCAGCATGGCGGGGTCTATGCCCATTCCCTCGGCCACAAGTGCAATAGCCGTCTCGCCGCCTCCCGCTCTAGTTGCTGACAGGCTGCGGCGCTCCTGAGACTGCAGTTGCTCGATGTATTGCTGGGTGTTTCTTGAAGAACCAGGCAAAATGACGGCTTTTAGCTTGTCTTTGTCCCAGACAAGTGAGAGATTCACGACGTCGATGCCGTCCATGAACATCTTACCGAGGGTGCGGTATGCCTCTTCCTTGGTGGTGGGCTTCTTATACTTCGCCATCAGTGCGGTAATATAGTCACGCGACTCCTTGGAGTAGTCGTGCATGTGGTCCATGAGTGTGTAGAAGCTGCTGATGTCGGGAACGCTCTTTGTCAGTTCCTGTACTCTTTCTTCCATTGCACCCTTGGTAGCATAAAGTCCGCCGAGGTTCTTGGTAAAGTCGTCGGGAATAGGGTTTTTCTTCAGCCACGTACCATTACAATAGTCATAAAAGCTGTCGCCAGGATTCACCGAGAGGTCCTTGTTGGCCGTGTATTCGTCAGGATATGGGTACGGATCTGTCGCCGATGGTATCTCTGCGACATCATCCTTCGAACACGCGGTAAACAAACTCAAGCTACTGATAGCTAATAGGGTGACAACTCCAAAAACGTTATTTATCTTCATTTTTATTCCTCTTTTGTCATATTTGTTGCAAAGATACTTCTGAAATATCAAATAATCACTTCTTCTCTTTTGCCTTTTTTGCAAACTCGAATAGAGCGAGAGGCAGATGGCAGTAGCCATCTGGATTCTTGTCAAGATAGTCCTGATGGTATTCTTCGGCCGTATAGAAGTTCTCCAAAGGCAGTTTTTCCACCACTAAAGGCTGCTCATAGTTCTTCTGCTCTTCGGCAAAGACCTTCTCGATGACAGGCAGATCTGCTGGATCTGTGTAATAAACACCTGTGCGATAGCGAGTGCCTTCATCGTGTCCCTGCTTGTTCAGACTCGTCGGATCGATGGCCTTGAAAAACATCTGCAGCAAAAATTCAAGACTGACCACATCAGGATAGAACCTTACAAAAACCGTTTCGGCAAAACCTGTCTGGTCGGTATACACCTCCTTATACGTCGGATTCTCCGTATGTCCATTGGCAAAGCCCACTTCCGTCATGACCACACCCTCCATCTGCTTGAAGTAATGTTCCGTTCCCCAAAAGCAGCCACCAGCAAGATAGATATCCTTGGTGGGTTTCGTTTCCAACTTATCTTCTGTCGTTTTCATCGTTTTATTACTATGTTCTAAGCGACTGCAAAAATACTCATTTTCCATCAGAAATGAGTATTTTTCCCTTTTTTTGTGTAATTTTGTCCCAAAATTGACAATACCTTATTAAAAAAGCATTAAGCGCATGACTCTAATTATCGGTTTGCTCATCCCCCTCTTGGGAACCATGCTCGGCGCAGCATTCGTCTTCTTCATGAAAGACGACCTGTCGCCCCGAGTACAGAAGACACTGTTGGGCTTTGCCGTCGGTTTTGTGCTGATGATGGTACTCGACGTGGTAATGGGCTAATACTCATATAGTTGGATGTGGAGCATCTTCCATTCTCCTACGCCGATGCGAGCATTACGGCCCTGATGCGTTTGGTCACCATTGTGACGACGAAGATACTGCATGGTGCCAGCAGGTCTATACTCGGAGCACCCTTATGCCAGAAGTCGATGAGATGCGCCAACGGACCTGCAGACGGATATTCACCTGGTCGACGGCCACGACTGTTCATGGCAGCATTCACGTAGAGCGGCATATCATGAATCTCACGTGCTGCCTTAGCAGATGTTCTCGTCGGGCCACATCAATAGTGCGGTCGATAAGTGTGAAGTCGAAATGTCCTTCTTTAGGTTCTATAAACTCCCAATAGGCAGGCACCAGCACTGTATTCAGTCCCAATGCCCGCATGCGTGGCATCACCTCGTCAATATCATCTACCGACGTTGCAGCAGAGTTGCTTAGTTCTCCGCCAAGGATGGGACACGGCAACATAGAGAGTCTGTCGCCAGCCTCAACAACCTGCAATGAAAACAGGATAAGTAGGAAGCCTATCAGTCTTTTCATATCGCGCCCGTTCTTTAATATCGCCTTATTGTACCCTCAGTGTCGTAGACTTGGTATCGTCGCTATTACCACCTATCATGATGTCAAAGAGCCCGGATTCAAGGACTGGTTCACCCTGTGCGTTGAGGTACTGCAACTGGTCGCGGTCAATGCAGAAGGTGACGCGGCGCTGTTCACCAGCCTTCAGATGGATGCGCTGGAAGCCACGCAATTCCTTGACAGGACGAGCAATAGAGGCGGCCTGCTGGTGGACATAGAGCTGTACCACCTCGTCGCCATCACGCTGGCCAGTATTACTGACCACGATGCTGGCCTCTACAGAACCGTCGGCAGCCATGGTGGCACTACTCAGCGACAGGTCGGAATAGCGGAAGGTGGTATAGGTCAGTCCGTAGCCGAAAGGATAGAGAGGGTCGTTGCGTACCTCCAGGTAGTTGCTGGCATACTTGCGGTATTTATCGGCACCCTTCTCTACAGGACGACCAGTATTCAGGTGGTTATAATAGAGAGGAACCTGTCCGAGAGCCTGTGGCATGGTGACAGTAAGACGTCCGCTAGGTGCTGCATCGCCCAGGAGCACGTCGGCAATGGCATCGCCGGCCTCTGAGCCTGCAAACCATACGTTCATGATGGCATCCAGATGCTCTTGCTCCCAGGTGAGCACGGTGGGACGTCCTGAGAAGTTCAGTAGCACGATGGGGTTGCCGATCTTTACCAGTTCTTCCAGCAGTTCACGCTGGGCATCGGGCATCTCCAGGGTGGCACGACTCGATGACTCACCCGAGAAGTCGGCACACTCGCCCATGGCACAGACGATGACATCGGCCTTTTTGGCAATGGCCAGCGCCTCGGCCTTAGCCTTGGCAGCATTGACACGAGGGATATTCTTGCCAAACTCAGCAGCCTGCTGCAGGTCAGCATCGTGCGTCAGATTACAGCCCTGAGCATAGAGCAACTTACCCTTGGGAAGGCGACGTTCCAGAGCCTCCTTGATAGTGGCATAGCGCTCTGGTGTATAAGCCACACACCAGGTGCCTGCAATATTGGCACGGTCGTTGGCTAAAGGACCAATAAGAGCAATGGTCTTGTTGGGGCTGAGCGGAAGAAGCGCCTTCCCAGCGGCTGAACCGCTGGGCACTGCGTTCTTCAGCAGTACGAAGGTCTCGGTGGCCAGCTGGCGCGAGGCGGCACGGTTTGCCGTGGTGTAGATATCCTTAGCGCGGCGCTGGCTGTCGAGGTAGCGATAGGGATTGTCGAAGAGTCCCAGCTTCCACTTGGCCTCCAGCACACGGCGACAGGCCTGATCGATGTCAGCCATGGTAACGGTGCCGTCCTGCAGCGACTGAGCCAAGGTTCCCACAAAGCCGTTGGCACACATATCCATATCGGTGCCAGCCTTCAGCGCCTTGGCAGAGTTGCTCTTCAGGTCGCCAAAGCCCCATATCGACATCTCGTTGATGGAGCCGTAGTCAGTGACCACAAAGCCATTGAATTTCCACTGGTCGCGCAGCACCTCGGTCAACAGCCAGTGGTTGGCAGTGGCATGCTGTCCGTCGACGATGTTGAACGACGACATGAACGAGCCGGCACCAGCCTCAGCAGCTGCCTTATAGGGTGGCAGATACTGGTTGTACATACGCAGACGACTCATATCTACGGTGTTATAGTCGCGGCCAGCCTCTGAGGCACCATAAAGTGCGTAGTGCTTGACGCAGGCCATCGTGTGTTGAGTTGAAAGTTGAGAGTTGATAGTTGAAAGTGGTCCCTGATAACCACGAACATAGGCACGGGCTATCTCGCTGCCCAGGTAGGGGTCTTCACCACCACCCTCGGCAATGCGGCCCCAGCGAGCATCGACACAGATGTCAACCATGGGCGAGTAGACCCAGTTGATGCCGTCGGCAGTAGCCTCCAGGGCGGAGATGCGCGCCATGTTCTCAATGGCGGGAATATCCCATGAGCACGACAGTGCCAAGGGAATGGGGAAGATGGTCTCATAGCCATGGATGACGTCCATACCCACGATGAGGGGTATGCCCAGTCGCGACTTCTTGACAGCAATATCTTGCAGGGCACGAATCTTGTCGACACCCTTCAGGTTGAAGATGCCACCCAGCTGTCCATTGGCAATGCGCTGGCCGACCTGCGTATCTACTGTGCCACCCGTAACAATCTCGTCGCTAGCAGGTACCAGGTTGAGTTGTCCTAACTTCTCCTCCAGCGTCATATTGCTCATCAGCTTGTCGACGAACTGACGCATCTCTGTTGTTTGCGCCTGTAGCATCTGGCATGCCATCAGACACACTATCAAAATGTTTTTCTTCATGTTGTGTTGGTAAAATACCTTATTACTTAATACGTGCGAGAATGACGGAGACATTATCGACGCCACCGCCCTCGCAGGCCAGGCGATAGAGGTCGGCAGCCGTAGTACCCTCCGCGAGAGCTTCCTCCAGCTGCTCGTCAGTGACCATATCGGTGAGACCATCAGAGCAGATGAGTATGATATCGTCCTCCAGGAACTTGCCTTCCATATCAATAATGGTAAGACGCCCCTCCTGACCTGCGCCAATGCAGTTAAGCAAGAATTTGTCGGCGTTGGGGTTACCCGTGATGCCTCGCTCCGTCTCGTCGATGGTCAGCTGGCGCAACATGCCATTGCGAAAGCGGTAGGTACGGCTGTCACCAGCATTGACAAGCCATACGCAACCATAGTGCCAGACGACACCTGTCAGCGTGCAACCCATAGGCAGCTGCTGTCCTTTCTCAGCCGCCATTTGGTTGAGCTGCATAGAGATGGTATTGGTGGTGGTACGAATGTCATCCTCAAAAGTCTCGGCGCCAATCAGCTGGTCGTTAAACTTCTTCTTAATCTCGTTGAGGGTGAATGCGCTGGCCTCCTCGCCATCGTCGTGGCCTCCCATACCGTCGGACACCAGCAGATAGAAGGAACCTTCCTCTGGGGTGTCGACGGTGATATTGGTCACATTATCACGGAGGATGAAGCCACCAACAGACAGCGCATCCTCGTTATTGTCGCGTACAAGCCCCTTATGACAAAGGGCATCAATCTCGACTTTCATTCTACAGTAAATTCAAGGGTTGCTATTCTCACACTGTTGCCCTTGGCGATAGCGACAGGTGTGCCTGTCGCTAGGCGTGCGCCATTGACATATGTTCCGTTAGTGGTACCGTTGTCGGTAATGGTCCAACCGGTAGCCGTCCTGGCTATCACTCCATGGTTGCTGGAGACATAAGTGCAGGTGCTCAGCTCAGGCCACATGCCACCCACACGACCAAAGGCGCCAGCCTGTAACTGCAGGCGCCAGCCATTGCCAACGAGTGCCGTCGGTACAGCAACAGCTCCTGCCACGGCAGTGCGCTGAGGCTGCTCTGCAGGCTGGCTCTGCGGTGCCGACACAGGCTGTTGGATAGGTTCGGTATTCTGTGGCTTCGGTGGTGTTGTAGTCTGTGGCTGGGCAGACGGTATCTCTCCACTCTCTATCATGGCCAGGTATTTGCGACCAGGTATAAGGTCGTTGCCACATACGGGACACTCTGTGCCACGTTTGGGACGTTTACATTCCGGACACCAATGCAGCTCCTTTCCGCACTTGTCGCAGAAAGCACTATCATCAAGAATCATTTCTCTACATTCAGGACACTGTATCATAATACATCCTCCATCTTTATTGTTTTACGTTCCTCTGGGGTATGGGTTCCGCCTTCTTCTGCCAGGCGTGCGGCAAGGTTGCTCTTTACCTCGTCAAAGAGGTTACGGGCATCGCGTCCGTTGCCGAACGAGCGTCCACGGTTGTTATAGAGCATGGTGAGCTTGCCGCGTACGGCATTCTCCGCCATCTGGTCGAGCACGTAGCCTCCCTTATTGGCATAAATCATGAATATCTGGAACAACTCCTCAGGATTATAGTCCTCAAAAGTGATGCGATTACGCTGTGGGAAGCGCGACTCAAAGCCGCTGTTCTCAGAGATGAAGGACTCCATCTCGTAGGTATAGCCCGCAGCGATGCAGACAAACTTGCCGCGGTCATTCTCCAGTCGGGCGACAAGTACCTCCAAGGCGTTGCGACCGAACTGGTCGGAAGCCAGCTGATAGGCCTCATCGATGAACAGGATGCCACCCATAGCGGTGTCGATGACGTGTGAGGTGATAGCCTCCGTATCGCCGACATACCTGCCTACGAGGTTCGACTTGCCGACCTCCACGACATTAGGCGTAGGCAGAGCACCCATCGAGTAGAGAATCTTACCCATAAGACGGGCGACGGTGGTCTTACCCGTACCAGGATTACCCAGGAAGAGGTAGTGGCCCAGCGGAATCTCCGGACGACGGTTCTCCTGCTTGGCACTCTCTATCTCGTTGTTGATGGTATGAGCCAGCTTGGTCAACGCATCCTTCACACCACCCAGGCCAATCAGCGCATTCAGCTCAGCGAGACAGTCCTCGATAGACACCTTGGCAGGCTCCTCGTAAGGAATATCCTCAGCAAGAGCGGTATGCAGCACCTCTGGCGTCCATTGGTCGGGTGGGATACTCATCAGGCGGTTGTTGATGTTTGTCTTGGTCTCGGCGACCTTCTTCATGGCCTCGCCGGCATTGCCGAACTTGTCGTCCTTCATGGCTATCATGTTGCGGAACATGTTCAGCGCCTTCATGCGTACGGCGTCGTCAGCCAGCGAGAAGTTGTACTTCTTGGCCTTGGCAGCACGCTCGTAAATCTCGAGCAGCTCGTCAGCGGTATAGTCCTCGATATGGATGGTATGTGAGAAGCGACGCTTCAGACCTGGGTTGGAATTCATGAAGGTTGTCATCTCCTTAGGATAGCCTGCACAGATGACCACAAACTTACCGGCCTCATTCTCCATGCGTGTCATGAGCAGCTGGACGGCCTTCTTGCCTTCCGACGACGTGCTCTTACCTGCAGCATCCATCGGTTCCAGGTCGTATGCCTCGTCCAGGAACAGCACACCACCCATGGCTTCGTTGATGGCTGCATCCATCTTCTTGTCGGACTCATTAACGAATTGTCCGATAATGTCCTTGGGCACCTTCTCCGTCACACGGTCGGTAGATGTCACACCCAAGGCCTTGAAGACCTTACCGAAGATGCGTGCCACAGTAGACTTACCCGTGCCAGGGTTACCTGTCAGGATGAAGTTATACTTGGTAAGACCCTCGGCAGCCTCGCCCATCTCAATGAGCTGTTTCTGTACAGCTATCTCCTTGGCGATGCGACGCACGGCATCCTTCACACTCTGCATGCCTACAAAGCTGTCGAACTCCTTCATGATGTCGTCGACAGAGATCTCCTCGGTAGCATCCTCGCCCACGATATCGGCATAGGTCAGCACGTCGTCAGTGGCGTTGCGCAGACGATGGCGCTTCACAGCCAGGTCGAAGAGGTTGCGCACCTCGCGGGCATTACCGAAGGTGTCGCTGCGCTTGAGGTACATCTTGTCGAAGACCTTGGGCAGCATCTCTTCTGCCTTGGCATCAAGGGTAAACTCCGTTCTCTCATTGTTGCGCAACAGCATGTTACGGAACAACGTCTCCAGTTCACGGGCCGTATAGTCAGGGAATTCAATAGTGACATTGCAGCGTGACGGGATGCCAGGGTTCATACGGACGAATTCGCCCATCTCCTTGGTGTAACCAGCCATGACGCAGACAAACTCACCTTTACGGTTCTCCAAGAGCGTCAGCAGCGTGTTGACGGCATCCATGCCATAGCCACCCGTTGACTGGTTCAACGCATAAGCCTCATCGATGAACAGCACGCCACCCATGGCTTTGTCAACGTACTTCTTGACGTTGGCCTCACTATCACCAATGAACTGGCCGATGAAGTCTTTCGCAGGCACCTCGACAAACTGGCCGGTAGGCAGTGCACCGATGGCATTGAGCACCTCACCAAACTTACGGGCGAAGGTGGTCTTACCCGTACCAGGGTTACCCGTGAAGAGGTAGTGGTCTTTCAGCAGCTTGTCCTTCACACCGTTCTCCTTCTTGGCCTTGACATTGCGGATGATGGCACGAATCTCGTCCTTCACACTCTGCAAGCCCACATAGTCGTCGAGCTCAGCGAGTATCTGTTCCTCGGTCTTAGGAATGAAGCACTCTGACGTGTCAATATCCTGTGCCTCGACGACCTTGCTGCCGCGGAGGGTAGCTTTTACGTAGAGGCCCTCTGCCACCTTCTCTGACAGGTGACCATTGGTATGGCCGACGTCCGTCTGGCGCATATACCAGCCGAAGTGGGCCTTGAGTTTAGCGCTCAGGTCATCAGCAGCCTCCACCTTATATTTCTCTTTCAGCAGTTCCAAGGTCAGCTCCGTGAGGTCATTGAGGCCAAAGGCTGGCAGGATGAAGTCGAACTCGAAGAGGCGGTGTACGTCCTTGTTGTTCTCCAGGAACTCTGCCAAGTCGTTGTGCAGACCACACATGATAACGATGGGTGCTCCCTCGGTGTTACGCATGCGAGTGAACAGCTTGTCGAGCTGGTTGACGTCAGAGGCCTTCGAGGTGGGCAGCAATTTCTGTGCATTGGTGATGAGCAGCACGCCGTCCTTCAGTCCGGCAATCTTCTTGTCGAAGTCGCTGGCGAAATCGTCCCAGTCGGCGGCATCGACCTTGGTGGCAGCCTTTTTCACTACGCCACTAGCCAGCATCTTGGAGACGATGAGGTTGGCGATAAAGTTCTTTCCCGTGCCTGAGTCGCCAAGAATCAGACAGTCAAGACCGATACGTGTACCATTTTGGGCTACTACCTTGGCCACCTGGAGTTTGTTGTCGAGGTCGTCAAGAATGGCCGTGATGGAGGCTTTGCCTATCAGTCCCTTCTGGGTAGACTCCTGTACCAGCGGTTCTCCGCAGAAGCGGCAGAAGCTGGCCTCAGGTCTGTTTTCTCTTCCGCATTTATTGCAATTCATGGTGATGTATTATTGTTCTGAGTTATTCTTATTCTTTGATGCTTTCAGGAGCTGATCCAAGGATACGGAGTTGCCGTTTGAGGCAGGAGCAGTAGTAGTAGCAGGCGTTGCGGTGGCAGGCTTAGAGGTAGTGGCGGTACCCGGCCTACCGGTCGTGGCCCTACCAGTAGTAGCCGTACCTGTCGTAGCCTTACCCGTAGTTGCAGTACCTGTGGTTGCAGTACCCGTACTCTTTGGACCACTGACCGCCGTACCTGTCGTCACTGTCTTGGCGGGCTGGGCAGCAGCAGGCTGTGTAGCCTCTGCAGGTTGGGCAGTAGTTTCCTTGGGCTGAGCGCTCTGTTTTGACTTCGTTGTCGTGGCAGGTTTCTGTTCGATGGCAGGCTCTGCGGCAGGTTCCTCCTTAGGAGTCTCTGCGACTATCTTGTTGATGGTCTCGATGGTCTTGGCATCAACGACACCCGTAGCATCCAGACCTACAGCCTTCTGGAAGGCCTTGACAACCTTCTCCGTGCCACGGCCGAAGTCACCATCAGGACGGTTCTTCGTATAGCCCTGCTGGAAGAGGAACTCCTGCAGCTTCCTGACTTGTTCGCCCTGATCGCCACGCTGCATGGGCAGCTCCAGATAGGCGGGAATCTTCTCGGGTTCCACGGTCTTACCGAAAATCTTCTCTACCAGCGGTGCCGAGTATCTGTTGAATCGCTCGCTCTTAGGAATAAGCATGCTGAACAGCAACAGGAACCATACGGCACCGATGAACATAAACATAAACCAGCGGCGCACCTTCAGGTCAGCCCTCCAGCCGTTCATCTCGTCATCGTTGAAGGCAGCATTCAGCGAGGAGTCAAACTCTTCCTCGTCACTGAAGGCGAAGTAGAGGGGCTCCAGTACCTTCTCCTCGAAGCCTGGCTTGTTGAACTTACGGGCTGTCTCGGCATACTTGCTGGGCGAGAAGAGCGTCTTCCATCCGAAGAACAGCAGGGTAGCCAGCGTGATGAGGGCATAGAAATACAGAATATACTGTCCGAGGAATTTCACCGCTATGACGAGTAGTACTGTCAGTATGACGCCACCGATGATGGCTGGCAGACAGCCTGCATCTTCTGTCTTGGAATAGATGACGGCAGCCATGACCAGACCAATGACCCAGATATATTTCCAGATGTCGAGGGTATCGGTATTGACAACAGGATTCTCAATGATAGAGAACAGCAGCATGGCGAGCAGCAGCACAGCAGGAACCACAGCAAAGACTATGCTGAGCACATACTGTGTGATGTTGCGAGCCACTAGACCGCGAATCTTTGACTTACCCTCACTGATCAGTTTCTCGGCCTCCTTGACAGCCTGACGGAAACGCGTGACGGGTTCCATCTTGTCGTCAATCTTTGCGAGGTCTTCCACATACTGCTGCAACAGTTCCTCATAGGCGAACTTCGGCTTCAGATCAGCGGTGGGGTCTTCCATGCGGTTCACTGCCAGGAAGCCCATCAAACCACGTTCCTCATACTCTATCTTCAAGGTCTTCTTATTCTCACGGAACAACTCGTCAAGGGTGGTAACGGTCTTGCCAGACTCTACCAGATCGTATTCAGGAGTGGCACCGTAGCCTTTGATGACCTTCATCCATGACTGTTGGGCGAAGAAGGTGCCATCGCCAGGGCCAGCCTTCTTCTGATAGTCTTCGTCGTCGATGTCAGTAGCTGACAGGTACCAGCGCATCTGCTCCTTGAAACGGTTACCCTTGGTATTGAAGAAATTGGTGATATAGTGACTCTCATTGTCAACAAAACAGGAAGCCACAGCAACCACTGTCGCTGCTGATATCTGATGATTCATCGGCGCATATTCCTCTTTGTTCCATATACGCTCTACAGAGTCGATGTCACCTTCGCAGATGTTCCAGTAGATGTTGTATACCTTATTCAGAAAACGACCTATCGCCTCTCCCGTCATGGCATAGTCGGGGTGTGACGGGTCGTTGCGCAGGTTGATGTCGGACAGCGGGTCGATCATCTGTATGCGAAGCATGTGGACATCAGCTGGCTCGTGGGTATCGTCGAGGTTGGGGAAATCCTTGACAACAGAGGCATAACGCGCGCGCACCCACTCCTTAAATATATCTGCTGAGACATCATCCATGGAGTTGGCGCTGAGGATGGCCTCGTTGCAGAAGTTGCTAACGTCTTTCAGCGTAACAGCATCTATCGACATCTCCTCGCCTGTCTCACGGTTAGTACCAGTGAGACTGAAGGGCTTGGCAGGATTCAGCGCACAGAGGGCTGCATAGTAACCCATCTGCTGATTCTTGGGATAGCGCTTCTCAACAATCTCCTGCATCTCGATGGCCAGCTCAGGATAGGGCTTCAGCCACGTCTCCAACTGTCCACGGTAGAGGTATTTCGTACCCAATTCTGGGTCTTCCTCCATGCAGGCGGCCAGCTCTTCGGGGTTGTTTGCCACCAGATGCTTGGCAGCATTGAACGTGATATTCAAGTCCTCAATGATGATGGCCTCGTCGACGGGTACATCCTCACCATTAAGTTGACGCTCTATCTTCTCATAATCCCAGCGCTTCTCAACACTTTTGATGAGCAGTCCGCGACAGATCTTCGCCAGTGGGTCGGGCATGTCTTCAGGCACGGTGATGCGGCCCTTGTTCTTATCCATGGCCAACTCGTGCTCCTTAGCCAAGAAGGCCCCCTCGCCCATCCAGAGTGACAAGATGGTCATACCAAGAGAATAGTAGTCGGCCTTGGCTGTCAGCTCAGAGTAGGTATTTCCCTCGTTGAAGATAATATTATCCTTGGCATACATCTCAGGAGCCGCATAGATGATGGTACGGTTCTGCGGGGTGCTGACGGTACCATCGGCTTTCAAGATGTCAGCAATACCGAAGTCGCACAGCACGCAATCCCACGTATTGGTGTCTTTGATGAGGATGTTGGCGGGCTTGACATCCTTGTGAAGGATGTTTACTTTATGCATCTGGTCGAGGGCCATAGCTGTCTTGACAGCAATAGCCAAGATGGCTTGGGCGTTGCCTCGGATGTTGGCGGAAGCAGCACTACCCTCTGGAATACACTCCAGCAGTTCGAAGTCGGCAGCACAGTCGTAGATATCAGCGATATACCCCTTGCCATTCAGCTTCTGCAGGGCAGGCATGACGGCCATATTGGTCTGGAAACCTGGGTGACAACGCTTGAGGGCATAGCGGCGATGGCCGTCAGTGACGATGAAAACATCGCCTTCCGTACCACTGCTGATGAGTTTCTCTACTTGGTAAGTCTTGCCACCTACCGTAATCTCCTTCTCGTCGGCAGGCTGAGGAGCGGCAGTCGGCTGCGAACTCATACCCGGAGCTACGGCTGTCTTCTGCGGGGCACCCATACCAGGGGCAACAGCCGTTTTTTGCGGAGCAACGGCAGTTTTCTGAGGAGCTACCGCTGTCTTTTGAGGAGCAACGGCTGTCTTTTGTGGCGCTACTGCCGTCTTCTGAGGGGCAACGGCGGTTTTCTGTGGAGCCACAGCAGTCTTCTGTGGCTCTTCGACAGAATTCTGTATGTTATTCTGTTCGTCCATAACTGATACTTATTTATATACCTTTTTCTCTGAATATCTCGATACTAATACAGCACCAGGAGTGGCAGCATCTACCACATCCCACATCTTCCAATTCTCACATTTCACCCACTCACCACCTAATTCTTTGAATTCGCACTGCGACGGGTTGTCGTGGATAATCTGACAATGGTAGCATTTCCAACCCATGGTGTCTCTAGGGTTGATGCCATAGAAGGTCTCCTCGATGAGTTCCATCATGGCCACCTTACGGGCGGTATAATAGTTGCGCTGTTCCTGTGGCGTACTACCTGCCGGTGGCAGCATCTCTTCCATCACGCGATTGGCAGCATCTACGGCCTTCTGGTATTCAGCAAGAATCGCCTCACGACTGCGACTATTCTTACTCTTAGTGACGACTTTAGGCTTCTCAGCAGCCGTAAAGCCAACCTTGGCCATCAGTGCCTGCAGACGTAGTTCGCCTTCAGTAGGTCCTGCAGGTTCTTCTTCCTCAGTCTCGCTACTGGCAGCGTCCAATTCTGCCTGTAACTTGGCAATCTGTTTCAGCAGACGGGCAGCTTCTTGTACCTTCGGGTCTTTCTTTGCCTTCTCTACCGCCATCCTTGCCGCACGCGACAGAGGTTGACCGCACTGCTTACAGAACGGACGGAAGTTACGGACATTACAGGTGGGACACATCACGCCATCGGCAGGCATGCCACACTCCGGACAGTCCATGTCATTAGGACTCATGGGTGCACCACAGAAAGTACAATAGTTCACTAGTTTCCAACCGCACTCCGGACAAATCTCGTAGGCGGTTGAAACGATAGCCCCACAGTGGGGGCATTGACCTTCGCCTTCACTATCGGAAGGCTTGGCTTTTGAGGCGGTCGTGCTCTTGACGGCCTCCCGCTCTCGTGTTCTTATGTTGTCTTCTGGTATCATAGTCGTCTTTAGTTACATGGTGCAAATATAGTAAAAAAAAAGAGAATACGCCGCTCCATTCCTAAAAAAAATCGTTTTTTTACGAATTGATTGCTAAAAAAGGGGAATATTTAGTACTTTTGCACCAGAAACTAACTTATTGCAATATGAAAAGACTATTTTTTTCTGCACTAGCTATGGTGGCAGTGCAGTTTTCGTGGGCTGAGACAGTGCCCTTTGGACAGGGACAACTGACGGTGAAGTATGTGGCACGTAATGCCGTTCGCATCCAGTATGACGAGGGTGGCAAACTGCCCGAGCAACTGCCCGACTGGAGCTATGTGCGCCAGGATGAGGTGGCACAGCACGACATCAGTATAAAGATAGACAAGAAGCGCCAGTTGTTGCAGGTCAAGGATAAACAGGGACGTGTTGTCTTTACCGCCACGCACCACGACATGGAGGGTGAGCAGGCCACGATGACCTTTGTGTCGCCCAAGGATGAATACCTCTATGGTCTGGGACAGTTCCAGGACGGCTATACCAATGTGCGCGGACTGTCGCGCCGTCTGACACAGGTCAACACACAGATTTCGCTGCCGATGGTACTGTCGAGCAAGGGTTATGGCGTGCTGTGGAACAACTACGGCATGGCAGAGTTTAACCCCAGCAGCGAGAGTGTATCGCTGAAGAAAGGTAATGGCGAAGGTATGAGTGAGGAGGTCAACATCACCACCACCGAGGGTGGCAAGAAGGAGGTGCGCCAGCGTAACATCTT
This sequence comes from uncultured Bacteroidales bacterium, assembly GCA_902799355.1. Classification (GTDB taxonomy): domain Bacteria; phylum Bacteroidota; class Bacteroidia; order Bacteroidales; family Bacteroidaceae; genus Prevotella. Next base: position 35,042 of record CADCAG010000013.1, on the reverse strand, counting down.
CAGTGCTGAATTGCAGATAGCCAAAGAGGGCGACTATTCCCTGCTGCTCGATGTGGGTCAGCAGATGGCTCGTCGCCATGATTTGGAGATTGACGGCAAGAAGGTGATGGACATGCAGAACCTGTGGCTGCCACCAACAAGCTCTGCTATCGTGCATCTGAAAGCTGGCAAGCACAAGGTCTCTGCCGAACTTACCAAGGATGACAAGCCCGTGCTCTACTACCATCTGGTGAAAGACGAGACGACGTTCCGCTCACCCATAGCTGCCAAGGTGGACTATACCGTATTCATCGGTTCTGCCGATGAAGTCATCGCCACCTATCGCGAGCTGACAGGACCCTGTGCCCCGATGCCCTCGTGGGCGCTGGGCTATATCCACTGCCGTGAGCGCTTCCACTCGTCTGACGAGATCCTGCAGACCGCCAACCGCTTCAAGAAGGAGCGCATCCCCGTAGGCATGCTCGTGCAAGACTGGCAGTACTGGGGCAAATATGGATGGAATGCCATGTGCTTCGATGAAGACAACTACCCCGATCCCAAGGCACTCACCGACTATCTGCACCATATGGGCATTCGCTTCATGGTCAGCGTATGGTCGAAGATTGACAAGAGCTCAGAGGTGGGCAAGCAGATGCTCGCCAGCAACTACTATATCCCTAATACCGACTGGATAGACTTCTTCAATCCCGATGCTGCCGCTGCCTACTGGAAGAACTTTGCCGAGCGTCTCGTGCCGCTGGGCATCGATGCGTGGTGGCAGGATGCTACGGAACCCGAGAACGACGACCTGGCAGGACGCATGGTCAACAACGGCCGCTGGCGTGGTAATGCAGTACGTAACGTATTCCCCCTGCTCGTCAACAAGACCGTCTATGAGGGTCTGAAGGTATGCGGTCAGCAGGAGCCCTTCATCCTGACACGTTGTGCCTATCCTGGCATCCAGCGCTATGGTGCTGCCGTATGGAGCGGTGATGTGGGCAACGACTGGGAGACACTGCGTCGCCAGATTACTGCAGGACTGGGCGTACAAGCTGCCGGTATGCCTTGGTGGACCTACGATGCCGGAGGTTTCTTCCGTCCGCAAAATCAGTATCATGACCAGGCATATATCGACCGTATGCTGCGCTGGATAGAGCTGTCGGTCTATCTGCCCCTGATGCGTGTACACGGCTATATGAGTAATACCGAGCCGTGGAACTACGGCAAGGAGGCACAAGCCACCATTGCCAACTGTATCAAGGAGCGCGAGGCTCTGCGCCCCTATATCGAGGAGTGTGCCCGTCGCGTCAGCACCGAAGGTTATACGCTGATGCGTCCGCTGGTGTTCGACTTTGCCGACGACCCACAGGCACTGGCCCAGAAGTATGAGTATATGTTCGGTCCCAAGTTGCTCATCAGCCCTGTCACCGAGCCCGACGCCAATGAGTGGAAGACCTATCTGCCCAAGACCCGTGGACGCTGGCGCGACCGCCATACCGGCAAGTACTATGCAGGCGGACAGACCGTTACCACACAGATTGACAAAACCTTCATTCCGGTCTTCGAACTGGAACAGTAAAATAGGTTATGCCTCTTCCAAACGGATGACGGCGTCACAAAGCTGACTGACGGCAGGACGGTGCGTAATGAAAATCATCGTCTTGTCGTGACAGTATTCGAAGAGGCGACGGAAGAGTTCGTGCTCGGTCTGTTCGTCAAGTGACGAGCTTATTTCGTCAAGCAACAGGATGCCGCCAGGACGTAACAAGCCGCGAGCAATGGCGATACGCTGAGCCTGGCCTTCACTGAGTCCGATACCTCGTTCACCCAGTTGGGTGTCAATGCCGTTGGGCAGGTTATAGACGAAGTCGGCCATTGCCACATGGAGCACTTGGCGCAGCTCGTCGTCAGTAGCCATTGGACGTGCCAGCTGTAGATTGTAGCGCACAGAACCGCTCATCAGAGTGTTGCCTTGAGGTACGAAAACGAAATGCTTTCGCGTATGCTCGTCGACAGCATGCTGCTTCTTATCGGCACCAAAAAGGACGATTTCACCGATACTGGGCTTGATGAAAGCAAGCATCAAGCGGAACAGCGTGGTCTTGCCGATACCCGTCGCTCCCATGATAGCCGTCTTGCTACTAGGCAGGAAGTCGTGAGAGAAATGATGGAGTACCTCACGGTCACCTGTGGCATAGGTAAAACTAATATCATGCGCTGAGATACCAATAGGTCCGGGTATCTCATGCTGCTTAGCGGCTATGGTGGCCTCTGAGGTTTTCGTCAGCTCTTCCAGACGGTCGATGCTCGCCGTAGCATAGAAGAATTGTGGCATCATGCTGAGCATGTTGAGGATAGGATGCTGAATCTGGCCTACCAACTGGAGGAACGATGTCATGACACCAAAGGTGATAACGCCTGCACGCAACTGCAGACCGCCCCAGATAAAAGCGATGAGATAGCCCAAGCTGAAGGTAAAAGCCAGAATAAGACGCGAGATGACGGTGAAACGTGTGCGACGCAGGACACGTCCCATCAGCTGGTCTTGCATATCGCTGAGTCGTCCTGTTACCCACTGTTCACTGCCTAACGAGCGTAGCACAGCATTATGTTCCATGCTCTCCTGCACCTGCATCTGGATGGTGCTCTCCTGTTGGCGGATGTCGAGCGTCATGTTGCGCAGGCGGTGGGCAAAGAGTTTGCCGAAAGCTACCACGAACGGTGTAACGAGCAGCAGTGCCAGCGCCAGTCGAGCATCCATGGAGTACATTAATAGGAACGCGCCCGCTAGCTGTACACCCGTGACGATAAACTGCGGAAGCAGCGACGTGGTGACATCAGCCACGGTATCGATATCCTTTGAGAGTCGGGAGGTGACATCGCCTGAATGTAGCTGGTCTTCATACATCTGACGACGGAACAGGCTGCTGAATACGCGTAGACGAATGGTGTTCGATTGATGCGTATTGGCCTTGGTAGTCAGATAATAGTAGAGCTGACGCAGTAAGATAGCCGTTACCACCAACGAGATGAGCAACGCCACCATATTGATTACGTCCTGATCAGTACCCGTCCGGATGGTGACATCAATAAACTGTTTGCTAAACCAGATCATCACGAGTCCTAGCATCACTTGTGTGATGCCTACCACGATGCGTATCAAGGTGTTCCACCTGATACCCACCATGTTACGGATAATCCAGAGGACGTAGCGCATGTTGTGGGCTATTAACTACAAACTGTTAGCTTTCTATGATGCCGATTTCCTGCCACTGACGTACCATCTTCTCGACATCGTCGTGGGCCTGCTGAGCATCAACGTCATACTCTTCGCAGAGTGCTTCAGCGAGATTGTCTATCGTAAAATCGCCCATTTCACCGGCTTTTCCCCACAGCCATGCTGCTGTCTCGTTGAGACTGATGAGCTTGCCAAAGTCAATGGTACCCAGGCCTTCGCCAACTATCACATGTTCGCCACAGACTGTGCGTAATACAAATCCTTCTTTCTGTTTCATATTTTATTATTTTTCGATATTTCGATGTTACGATGTTTCGAGATTACGACATTATTTTCAGCCAAGTCCGACGATAGATGGCCAATATCCAGCGACGGATGGGCAGCAGACGCCACCACAGACGGCTGGCTCTGACACGCCAGGGAGAATAGAGCGGATGATGTTTGCCCTTGGGCGTCACCACATTGATGGCCAGTGCGGCCACTTCGTCCAGTCGACAGTGCTCTACACCCGCTATGTTTCCATCGCCCATGAGTACCACCTGATTACCATTGATTTCAATAATGCGGTGTACCACATAGCGACAACCTTCTACCCACGCCAGTACGACATGTCCCACCTGTAGGTTCTCCGGTTTCACAAGATCTACACTCTCCTTACTGCCGATGATAAAAGGTAGCATGCTATAGCCCTTAACAGGAAAGGTAACACGCAACCCCTCCTGCACCAGTTTGATGGCACTCTGGATAATCTCGTTATCGGATGGAGAAGTCGTCATGCTTTTCTTATCGTTTCAGAACAAAGGCGTGCAGCACCCTCATCGGGCAGACATTCCAGATGCCATACAGCAACCTCACCAGCCATCAGGTCCTCCGTCTGGTGCAATCCTTCAGCAACCTGCTTGTCCCAGCGTTTGCCAGAGATAGAGGGAACCAATGCGGCATAGGCTGCCAATGGGCGCAAGCGTTGTATCTTATTATAAGGTGCCTGACTCAGCTGTACCACTGCTCCCAATGGATAGCGGATGTTACGGTAGCAGGGTGTCTTTCCACTCCATGGAGAGCCAAAAACATAGAATCCATCGGGCATTCGGCGCACTACGGGGTTGTCATCGTTAACAAGTTCTGTACCACTGATATGCTTGAGCCACAAGCTAGAATGCGTACTCTTACCAGTACCGCTCTTACCCAGGAACATATAACCGTAACCAGCACAGCTGACCACTGAGGAATGGAACAACGCGGTCTGTAGATTAGCTGTAGACAACGCATACATCACCATCAATGCATTATTGATGCCAAAAAGGGGCTCGTCAACCAATAGGACGTCAGCCTGGTGATAGTTGTTGTCAGTAATCATACGTGCTGCACAGCGTCCCCATAGCTGGAACTCAAAGTAGGGTTGTCCATGAAGACTGCCTGCCAGAATCTGTGAGCCATCATCGTCCTGATTCATCTCTGTAGTGATGTCGTCAGTCTGTGGAAAATGCTCCTTGTTTACAACGCGTAAGGAGAATATAACCTGAGCTGCCTCATCTGTTACAAATGGAGTATATTGCCCCATTTCATCGAGAATAGAACATCCGTTTGGTAACTCTACCGAGAAGACATGTTCAGCAACTTTATAGTAGTATTTCATCCTACTTTCAATCCTTATCTTTGTAGATGATTTTATTAGCACCAGAGGTCAGCTTCAGTTCGTCATGATGCTCCTGGATGAACGAATCGATGTGACGTTTGCGCTTCTCTTCGAAAATCTCGTCGACAGCGATAAGGATACCCGTCTCTTCTACGTCTCCGAAACCATAGTTGATTGCGGTGCCAAAGAGTTTCATCGTGGGCGACAGACCCATATAGGCATTGACCAATGGTGGGATGTTATAGCCCAACTTACGGATTTCGCCATTCAGAATCTTATAGTCTTCCTTAAAGTCCTTACCACAGAAGAGTGCTTCCAGTTCCGTTGGATTAGTCTCAATTTCGAGCGGTTTCATCGGGATAATGAGATTCTCCTTGTCATCAAAATGCTTTTTCAGGAAGTAGAGAATCATGTCACGTCCCTTGCGTATGTAGCTGGGGTACATGGTCATCTTTCCAAAGTAGTATTTCACATTAGGACGAATGACTGTCAACGCACCCAGACCATCCCATAGGTTGTCGAGTGCAAAGAGACTCTTGGCACCCATACGTGATGACTGATAGGGTAATGCCACAAACGAACGCCCCAACTCCACCGTATAGGGTGCATACTCCTTGAGGAATTTCTCTGAGAAATGGAACATGTGACTGGTGGCCAACTTCGGTTGTCCCTTCTCGTCGTACTCCCAGTCAGTACCCAGCAAATAACGATATCCTCCGATTATCTCCTCCTCCTCAGGATTCCATACGATAAGCTGCTTATAGCAGTTCTCGCAGATGTCGAACTCGTCGATGTCTACCTCCTTGCCAGTACCACCGCCTGCTTCGCGGAACGCAATCTCGCGCAGTCGACCAATCTCTTGCATCACGTTAGGTGCATTATGAGCTGTAACGATATAAATCTCGTTGTTGCTCTTGTTGGTCAAGCGCAACTGCTTGTCAGGAGTGAGCTCGCTTTTGAGTACATCCTTGGAAATGGGCTGGATAATCGGTTGTTCCATTGGTGTGTCTGGGTTATAGGGTTTTATAGGTTATAGACGATGTCTTGCACATATTTTGCCCATTCCATCGGGCTTTTACTCTTGTCGAAGGTCTGCCAGGGAATGGGTTTACCGATGGCGACACGGAAGGTCTTTCCCACATTCTTATACATCTCATCGACCAAAAAGAGCATGGCCAGATTGAAGGGCAAGAAACGGTCGGAGAAGTTTGCCAGGCGATAGAAGAAGCTAGAGTTCTGTCCACCGAAATGGATAGGTACCACATCACGCTGATATTCTACGCTCTTGGCAATGAAGGTTTTCTTCCACGCAATGTCACGGATCACTCCGTTGTGACGACGTGAGCAGAGTCCTGCAGGGAACATGAGCATGTGGTTATCGCTCTGAAAACCTGCCTCCACCATAGCGGGGAAGCTACGACTAGCCTTGCCTGTCTTGTTGATAGGGATGCACAATGGTGCCAGACCTGGTAAGTACATGAGCAGGTCGTTGACCAGATAGCGGAAACGCGAGTCGTAATGGCGTCCGATAAGTGCCCCCAGAGCTACCCCGTCTTCCCCACCCAAAGGATGATTGGAGACAAAGGTGTACAGGCGTCCGTCAGCAGGGTCAGGCAGGTTCTCCTTGCCCTCGATTTCCAGCGTCATCTGCAAGTAGTCCACACAGGCCTCCAGCCAGGGTGTCCCCACCTTGTCACGCGACTCCCAGAGAAAGGCGTTGACCTGGTCCTGATGAGCGATGCGCTTCAACCACGCCACTAGAGGACGAGGAAGCCATTTGGCTTTATTCCCCATCTTGTTTTTCAGGATACCATCGATGTCGATTGTCTTCTCTGTAATCTGTCCCATTTCTCTCTGTTAGTACAAACGGCATGCAAATATACGGAAAAATGTTCTAAAAACTGCACTTTTAAAGAAAATTTGCGCAAATAAGCAATCTTTTGCATCTTTTCACTCAAAAAAAGTGGGGAAAAGTGGGGGAATGTGGAGGAAAATGTATACCTTTGCATCCGAAACTAGTTTTTTATATAAGTACGCATGCGATTTTTAGGTAACATAGAGGCAAAAATGGACGCCAAAGGCCGTGCCTTCCTACCTGCTGTATTCCGCAAAATACTGCAGGCTGGCAGCAATGGCACTACTGATGTGCGTCTGGTATTGCGCAAGGATGTCTTCCAGCCTTGCCTGGTACTCTATCCTGAAAATGTATGGAATGAGCAGATGGATGCTTTGCGCCAACGTCTGAACCGTTGGAACAAACAACACCAGCAGGTGTTCCGTCAATTCGTCAGCGAGGTAGAAGTGCTGACGCTCGACGGTAATGGCCGATTCCTAGTGCCCAAGCGTTATCTGCGCATGGCTGACATCGACCAAGATGTGAAGTTCGTAGGCATGGGCGACACCATAGAGATCTGGAGCAATGCCAAGGCCGAGCAGTCTCAGATGAACCCAGAGGAATTTGGCAAAGCCTTAGAAGAGCTGATGGGCGAGGATGCTAGCGCTGAAAGTTAAGATATTATGCTAACCACAGTGGATACATATCACATACCTGTCCTCTTGAAAGAGAGCGTTGACGGACTGGATATCCAGTCCGACGGCGTTTATGTGGATGTCACTTTCGGTGGTGGCGGACACTCCAAGGAGATACTCTCACGCCTGGGTGCCAAGGGACATCTGTATAGCTTCGACCAGGATGCTGATGCAGAGAAGAATATCGTCAATGATGATCGATTTACCTTTGTGCGCAGCAACTTCAGATATATAGAGAACTGGATGCAATATTACGGTATAGAGCATATTGACGGACTGCTGGCAGACCTGGGAGTATCGAGTCACCATTTCGACGACGAGACGCGTGGTTTCTCGTTTCGCTACGACGCTCCACTGGATATGCGCATGAACAACCGTGCAGGAAAGACTGCTGCCGACGTGCTGAACGACTATACCGAAGAACAGCTGGCCGACGTGTTCTACCTCTATGGCGAACTAAAAGATGCCCGCCGCATTGCCAGGACACTGGTAAAAGCACGTCAGCAAAAACGCATAGAAACGACAGGCCAACTGTTGCAAGTATTGGGAATAGATGTTGACAATCCCAACAACCAGTGGAAAAAGGATATGGCCAAGATCTATCAGGCTATGCGCATTGAGGTGAACCATGAGATGGACGCCCTGCGCGAGATGTTGAAAGGTGCTACACAACTACTGGCAAAGGGTGGGCGCCTCAGTGTCATCACCTATCACTCACTGGAAGACCGCATCGTGAAAAACGTGATGAAATCGGGTAATGCCGAAGGGAAAGTGGAACAGGATTTTTTCGGACGTTTCCTGTCGCCTTTCAAGCTGGTCAACAACAAGGTCATCGTACCCGACGAACAAGAACAGACGGAGAACCCGCGCAGCCGTAGCGCCAAGCTCCGCATAGCAGAGAAAATATAAGATTATAACATGGCAGACGAACAGATAAAAGAAGAGCTGACCCTCGAGATTGATGCCCCCACTCCTCCTGACACCGCCAGTGAGGAGGAGCACGATTTGAAGGAGACGCTGAAGAAAATCAAGGAAACAGTGAGCGAGGAAGATCCAAAGCCTTCTTCGCAGCTGAATCTGCGCACCATCCTCGGTGGCGACTTGCTGACCTCCGAGATGGTACGTTCACATATCTGGCTGTTCGTCTTGATAGTGGCCTTCTCTATCGTCTATGTAGCTTTCCGCTACCAGTGTCAGCAGGACATGCTGACTATTGACAAGATGGAGCAGCAGCTGAAGGATGCCAAGTTCAGGGCACTCAGCTCGTCTAGCCGTCTGACGGAGAAATGCCGTGAGAGCCATGTGCTAGAGATATTGAAACAGAACAAGGACTCGCTGCTGCATCAGGCAGACCAGCCTCCCTATATTATAGAAGTACCGGAATGAGCAAGTTTGACAACAGCAAAGTAATGCCCCGCTACATGGCGATAGCCTTGGTGCTGACGCTTATTGGTATTGCCGTTATCGGTAAGGCCTTCTATATCATGACTGCCAAGAAGCAGTATTGGACTGAGGTGGCCGGACGTCTGAAGAGAGACAGTGTCATCGTAAAGCCCAATCGCGGTAACATCCTGAGCAGCGACGGACAGCTGATGGCCAGCTCTATTCCTGAGTACAAGATTTTCATGGACTTCCAGGCCTCAGCCTTTGAAAATGATTCGCTATGGCTGGACAAGTTAGACTCTGTCTGTGAAGGCTTACACAATATTTTTCCCACGCGTACGACTGAAGAGTTTAAGACACACTTGGAGGAAGGGCGCCACAAGATGGTGACAGACAGGAAGACCGGCAGACAGGTGATGGGTTCACGCTGGTGGAACATCTGGCCTAAGCGCATCGACTATAACACCTATATGGAGGTTAAGCAGCTTCCCTTCTTCAATATGTCCAAAAACAAGAGCGGCTTTACGGAGGAGGTATACAACTCGCGTAACCGTCCCTTCGGTTCACTGGCCAAACGTACCGTTGGCGGACTGTTTGGTGCCAAGGATTCTGCCTACTATGGTATTGAGCTGTCATATGACTCCATCCTGCGTGGTACGCCCGGTATTACCGGTCGCCGTAAGATCCTCAACAAGTACATGAACATCCCCGTTATGATGCCTGTGGACGGTGCTGACATTGTCACCACCATCGATGTCAACATGCAGGATATCGCTGAACGGGCATTGATAGATGAACTGAAGCTGGTCAACGGCGAGATGGGTGTGGCCATCCTGATGGAAGTAAAGACCGGTGACGTGAAAGCCATTGTCAACATGATGCGTATGGGTGATAATCCTGAGAACTACCAGTATGCAGAAGCCGTGAACAGTGCCATCAGCTACCGCTGTGAACCAGGTTCCGTCTTCAAGGTGGCATCATTCCTGGTGGCTCTTGATGACGGTGTTGTAGATACCAGCTATGTCATCCATACAGGTAGTGGTGTACAAGAAATGCACGGCCGTTGGATGAAAGACCACAACTGGCGTCGTGGCGGCTATGGCGACATCAATGTAGCACGCACCCTGGAAGTCAGCTCGAACATCGGTGTCAGCCATGTCATCGACAAGTTCTACGGTAAGAATCCAGAGCGTTATGTCAAGGGACTCTATCGCGTGGGTATTCATGAGGACCTGAAGCTGCCATTGGTAGGTTATCTGCCTCCACGCATCCGCATGCCCCACAAGAACAAGCGTGGCCAGTACGAGAACTGGAGCAAGACGGCCCTGCCCTGGATGTCTATCGGTTATGAGACACAGATAGCACCTATCAATACGGTGACCTTCTATAATGCCATTGCCAACAATGGTAAGATGATGCGTCCGCGCTTCGTCAAGAAGATTGTCAAGAATGGTGAGACAGTTGTCAACTTCGAACCAGAGGTCATCAAGGAGCGCATTGCCAAGCCACAGGCCATCAAGACCATGCAGACTGTCCTGCACCATGTGGTCAGCCAAGGTTTGGGAAGAAAGGCAGGTTCACCACTCTTCAAGGTGGCAGGAAAGACGGGTACGGCACAGGTGGCCGACCAGCACGGTAGCTACCATTCCGGCATCACCCGCTACTGGCTGTCGTTCTGTGGCTATTTCCCTGCTGACAATCCCCTCTATACGTGTATTGTCTGTATCAAGAAGACCGGTCTGCCCGCCTCGGGTGGTGGTATGAGTGGTGTTGTCTTCCATCATATTGCAGAAGGTGTGATGGCTCGTCACCTGAAGATGTCTGTCGACGATGCCCATGATGAGCGCTCTATCGTCATCCCAGACGTCAAGAACGGAAATATCGCTGCCGCCAGTCAGGTACTTACAGACTTAGGCATCAAGACCAATAGCCACTGGAGTGGCAGCTACTCGAACGGTAATCCTATCTGGGGAAGTGCAGAGCGACGCCATGACGGCGTGGCCCTGTCAAAGATCAAACCCAGCAACACTTCCGTTCCCGATGTGACGGGTATGGGCGCCAAGGATGCGGTGTTCCTGCTGGAGACATACGGTCTACGGGTCAAGCTGCAGGGACGCGGTAAGGTCAAGCACCAGAGCATGCACGCGGGTAGCGCCATCGTCAAGGGTGGAGAGTGCGTGTTGACATTAGAATAATTAGAAAACGAAATAAATATAATAAGGTATATGAAATTAAGCGAACTGCTGAAATACGTCCATCCGATTACCATTGTTGGTAATGCTGACGTAGACATTACGGGAGTGAATATCGATTCACGAAAGATAGAGAAGGGACATCTCTTTGCGGCCATCAAAGGTACACAGACTGATGGACACCGCTTTATCCCCAAGGCACTGGAACTGGGTGCTGTGGCTGTGTTGTGCGAGGACTTACCCGAGGGTCTCAGCGACAAAACTGCTGAGCACACTACTTATGTGCAGGTAGCTTCTACTGAGGCTGCCGTGGGCCCTGTAGCTACCGTCTTCTATGGTGAGCCTTCACTGAAGCTGAAGTTGGTGGGTGTCACCGGTACCAATGGTAAGACGACCATCGCCACCTTATTATATAATATGTTCCGCAAGTTCGGTCACAAGTGTGGTCTGCTCTCTACGGTATGTAACTATATCGAGGGCGAGGCCATCCCTGCCGACCATACTACCCCAGACCCCATTGAACTGAACAAATTGCTGCACCAGATGGTGGAGGCTGGCTGTGAATATGCTTTCATGGAGTGCTCCAGTCATGCCATTGCCCAGCAGCGCATTGGTGGCCTGAAGTTTGCCGGAGGACTGTTTACCAACCTCACCCGCGACCACCTGGACTACCATAAGACCTTCGAGAACTACCGCGATGCCAAGAAGGCTTTCTTCGATGGACTGTCAAAGGATGCCTTTGCCATTACCAATGGCGACGACAAGAACGGCAGTGTGATGGTGCAGAACTGCAAGGCACAGGTGAAGACCTATTCCGTACAGCGTATGGCCGACTTCCGTGCCCGCATCATCGAATGCCATTTCGAGGGTATGTATCTGGAAATCAATGGCCAGGAGGTTGGTGTACAGTTTATCGGTAAGTTCAATGTTTCCAACCTGTTGGCAGTGTACGGCGCTGCCGTCATGCTAGGCAAAAAGCCGGAAGACATCCTCGTGGTACTCAGCACGCTGAAGAGCGTGGCTGGTCGACTGGAGCCCATCCGTTCAGAGGAAGGTGTCACAGCAGTCGTGGACTATGCCCACACCCCTGACGCTTTGGAGAACGTGCTCAATGCCATTCACGAGGTCATGGAAGGCAAACAGGGAAAGATCATCACTGTCTGTGGTGCCGGTGGCAACCGTGACAAGGGTAAGCGTCCGCTGATGGCTCAGGAGGCCGTCAAGCAGAGCGACCGTGTCATCATTACTTCCGACAATCCCCGTTTTGAGGAGCCTCAGGACATCATCAACGACATGCTGGCAGGTCTTGATCAGAAGCAGATGAAGAAAGTCGTCAGCATTGTCGACCGTAAGGAAGCTATCCGTACCGCCTGCATGATGGCCGAGAAGGGTGATGTCATCCTCATTGCCGGCAAGGGTCATGAGGACTATCAGGAAATCAAGGGCGTCAAGCACCACTTCGACGACCGTGAGGTAGTAAGGGAAATCTTCGGAATCTCACAATGACGTCATGACGTTATAACGATATAAAAAACAAAAGAACATGCTATATTACATCTTCAGATTCCTTGAACAGTTCAACATCCCAGGTTCTCACATCTGGTCGTACATCTCGTTCCGTGCACTGTTGGCCCTTATCCTGTCGCTCTTGATATCGGCATGGTTTGGCGAGTACTTCATCAAGTGGATGAAGCGTCGCAACATTTCTGAGACAGCACGTGACCCAAGTATCGATCCGTTTGGCGTAGAGAAGAAAGGTGTACCTACCATGGGTGGTATCATCATCATCGTGGCCATCCTGGTACCCATTATCCTGCTGGGCCGTATGCGCAACATCTACCTCTTGCTGATGATAGGCACCACGGTATGGCTGGGTTTCCTGGGTTTCATGGACGACTATATCAAGATTTTCCGTAAGAACAAAGATGGTCTGAAAGGTCGCTATAAGATTATAGGTCAGCTGTCTATCGGCTTCATCGTGGGTCTGACGCTGTGGCTGAGTCCTGATGCAGTGGTACGAGAGAATGTGTCTGTACCTCAGCAGAATAAGGAGGTTGTCATCAAGCACCAACCACAGGCTGTCAAGTCACTGCAGACCACCATTCCGTTCATCAAGAATCACAACCTGAACTACTCCAATGTGATGTCGTTCTGTGGAAAGTACAAGGTTGCCGCTGGCTGGATCCTGTTTGTCTTTATGACCATCTTCGTGGTGACAGCGGTATCGAACGGTGCCAATCTGAACGACGGTATGGACGGTATGTGTGCCGGCAACTCGGCTATTGTGGGTGTGGCACTGGCCATCTTTGCCTATGTATCGTCGCATATTGTCTATGCAGCATATTTCGACATCATGTATATCCCGCAGTCGCAGGAGCTGGTAGTCTTCCTGGCAGCTTTCGTGGGTGCTATGGTTGGTTTCCTGTGGTATAACGCCTATCCCGCACAGGTCTTCATGGGCGATACAGGTTCGCTGGCCATCGGTGGTATCATCGGTGTCTGTGCCGTCATCATCCATAAGGAACTGCTGCTGCCCATACTGTGTGGCATCTTCTTCATAGAAAGTCTGAGTGTCATCATCCAGACCCAGTGGTTTAAGATACAGAAGAAAAAGGGCAAGCGTATACGTGTGTTCCGTGCAACACCTATCCACGACACCTTCCGTCGTCTGGACTCACAGCTCGATGCCACCAGCACCTATATCTTGAAGGGCTGGCCTCGTCGTCCGTTCCATGAGTCGAAGATTACTATCCGTTTCTGGATTATCAGTATCATATTAGCAGCATTAACGATTATCACCCTGAAGGTGAGATGAAGTTAAAGGAGTTAAAGAAGTTAAAGAAGTTAAAGTAGATATGAGTAAGATTGTCATATTAGGAGCTGGCGAGAGCGGTGCAGGAGCTGCCGTACTGGCCAAGAAAGAGGGTTTCGACGTGTTCGTCAGTGACATGTCGAAGATTAGCGACAAGTATAAGAAGATGCTTGACGACCACCAGATAGCGTGGGAGGAAGGACAGCATACCGAGGAGAAGATTCTCGCTGCCGACGAAATCATCAAGAGTCCTGGTATTCCTGACACTGCCCCGATGATTGTGAAGATCAAGGAGCGTGGCATAGGCATCATCAGTGAGATAGAGTTCGCCGGACGCTATACCGATTCTAAGATGATCTGTATTACCGGTTCTAATGGTAAGACTACCACCACATCGCTCATCTACCACATCTTCAAGAATGCCGGTTACGATGTCGGCCTTGCTGGCAATATCGGTAACTCGCTGGCACTTCAGGTGGCTGAAGACCCTCATGCCTACTATGTCATCGAGCTGAGTTCTTTCCAGCTGGATAACATGTACGACTTCCGTGCCAATATCGCTATCTTGCTGAATATCACCCCCGACCATCTGGATCGTTACGACTTCAAGATGCAGAACTATGTTGATGCCAAGATGCGTATCATCCAGAACCAGACACCGCAAGATGCCTTCATCTATTGGAACGATGACCCCATCATCAAACGTGAGTTGGAGAAGTACGACATTCAGTCTATCCAGTACCCGTTCTCAGAGCTCAAGGAGAAGGGTTCTATCGGTTATATCGAGGCCGGTCAGTATACCATCGAGCAGCCTGAACCATTCAATATGGAACAGGAGGCACTGAGTCTGACGGGTAAACACAATATCTACAACTCACTGGCAGCAGGTATTGCCACTAACATCGCTGGTATCAAGAAAGACATCATTCGTCAGTCACTCAGCGACTTCCCTGGCGTGGAGCATCGTCTGGAGAAGGTATGTACTGTACGTGGCGTGCAGTATGTCAACGACTCTAAAGCCACCAATGTCGATGCCTGCTGGTATGCCCTGGAGTCTATGAAGACCAAGACCATCCTCATCATCGGTGGTAAGGACAAAGGTAACGACTACGATCCCATCAAGCCGTTGGTCAAGGAGAAATGTGCTGGCTTGGTATACCTCGGTGCTGACAATCAGAAGTTGCACGACAACTTCGATGCGCTGGGCATCCCTGTGCGTGACACCCACTCCATGAAAGAGTGTATCCAGGCCTGCTACGAGATGGCTGAGCCAGGCATGACGGTACTGCTGTCACCGTGTTGTGCCAGCTTCGACCTCTTTAAGAATATGGAAGACCGTGGGGAACAGTTCAAGGAATTGGCAAGAAATCTATGAATAAGAAATTAGGCAATCTCTTCAAGGGAGATAAGGTCGTCTGGATGATCTTCTTCTTTCTCTGCATGGTGAGCATCGTGGAGGTGTTCTCCGCATCCAGCGGTCTTACCTATAAGAGTCAGAACTACATCGGCCCCATTGTATACCACACGGGAACCATCGTGGTGGGTGTGTTGGTGGCTATCATCACCTTGAATATACCTTGCCGTTATTTCAAGCTGATGACACCGTTCCTGATGCTCATCTCCGCGGTGACCCTGCTATGGGTGCTCCTGGCAGGTACCAAGGTGGGTGATGCAGGACGCTGGATCAGTCTGTTTGGCTTTACCTTCCAGCCTTCAGAGATTGCCAAGGGTACCATCGTGCTGGCTGTTGCCCAGGTGTTGGCAGCCATGCAACGCGAGGATGGTGCCGACAAGAACACTTTCAAGTGGATTATGCGCATCACGGTACCAGCCTGTTTTCTGATAGGCTTGGAGAACCTGTCGACCGCTGCCATGCTCTTCGCCGTGGTCTACCTGATGATGTTCATTGGCTTGGTGCCCATCCGTCAGTTGGCAAAGCTAGCAGCAGTCATCATTGTTTTCGTGGTCTTTGCCCTCTCCATGGTGATGCTTGTCGGTCATGATACCAGCAATGATGAAGCAGAACTGGCACAGACTGAACAGGTGGTCACACAACCGAAGAAAAAGAACGCCATCGAGAAGATGTTCCACCGTGCCGACACGTGGAAGAGCCGTATCATGAAGTTTGGCAAGCCCAAACCCTCTCCCCAGGAGTATGACCTCGACAAGGATGCACAGGTGGCACATGCCAATATCGCCATCGTATCGAGTGGTGTCATTGGCAAGGGTCCTGGCAAGAGTACTGAGCGCGACTTCCTGTCGCAGGCTTTCTCGGACTTTATCTATGCTATCATCATTGAGGAGCTGGGTATCGTCGGAGCCTTCGTGGTCATGTGCCTGTATATCTTCCTACTCTATCGTTGTGCACGTATTGCCAGCAGATGCGAGAACAACTTCCCTGCATTCCTGGCTATGGGACTTGGATTGCTGTTGGTCATCCAGGCAACATTCAATATGATGGTAGCTGTTGGTTTGGCACCTGTCACTGGTCAGCCATTACCGCTCATCTCCAAGGGTGGTACGTCGACCATCATCAACTGTGCCTATATCGGTGCCATCCTGAGTGTCAGCCGTTCGGCAAAGGTTAAGAAGGAAGAAGAATTGGATGAAGTTAGGAGGAGTTAAAGAAGTTAAGGGAGTTAAAGAAGTTAAGGGAGTTAAAGGAGTTAAAAGAAGCATATGGAAGAAAAGGAGTTAAGAGTCATTATCAGTGGTGGCGGTACGGGAGGTCATATCTTCCCAGCAGTGTCTATCGCCAATGCCATCAAGGCTTTACGCCCTGATGCCAAGATTCTGTTTGTGGGTGCACAAGGTCGAATGGAGATGCAGCGTGTGCCTGCTGCCGGCTATGATATCGAAGGTCTGCCCATCCGTGGTTTCCTGCGTCCGTTATGGAAGCTGGGCAATATCGGGGTAGCAATAGACTATCTGCGCAGTAAGCGGATGGCCAAGAAACTGCTGCGCCAGTTCGACCCACAGGTGGCTGTCGGTGTCGGTGGCTATGCCAGCAGTGCTGCCCTTGGTGCCGCCAATGCGCTGGGTATCCCTACCCTGCTGCAAGAGCAGAACAGCTATGCAGGACTGGCCAACAAGACCCTTGCCAAGAAGGCTGCAAAGATCTGTGTGGCTTATGAGGGCATGGAACGTTTCTTCCCCGCTGAGAAGTTGATGCTAACAGGTAACCCCGTTCGTCAGCAGTTGCTCGATACCACCCTGACTCGTGAAGAGGCTGTCAAGACCTTTGGCCTCGATCCCAATAAGAAGACCATTCTCCTGGTAGGTGGCTCGTTAGGTGCCCGTACCATCAATGAGAGTGTATTGCAGCACCTCGACCTCGTTCGCCAGCATACTGATGTACAGTTTGTCTGGCAGACGGGTAAGTACTATAGTGCTGAGATTGCCGAACGTCTGAAGGATGGCAAGCCCGACAACCTGGTTGTTACTGACTTCATCAGCGATATGGGTGCTGCCTATAAGGCTGCCGACCTGGTTATCAGTCGCGCTGGAGCAGGTAGCATCAGTGAGTTCTGTCTGTTAGGAGTTCCCGTTATTCTGGTTCCTTCACCCAATGTGGCTGAAGACCACCAGACGAAAAACGCACTGGCATTGGTTAACAAAGACGCTGCCCTCTATGTCAAGGACCGCGAGGCTGATAAGCTGCTGTTGCCTATGGCCATCGACACCGTACAGGATGCTGCTAAGCTGAAGAGTCTGAGCGAGAACATCCTGAAGATGGCGCTGCCTGATTCTGCAGACATCATCGCCAAAGAAGTCATCAAACTGGCTGAACAAGCCCATTAACCCATTAAACCCATCATGGAACTGAAAGATATTAAAGCTGTTTATTTTATAGGTGCTGGTGGCATCGGCATGAGTGCCATCGCCCGTTACTTCATCAAGCGTGGTCTGGTCGTTGCCGGTTACGACAAGACCCCCAGCACGCTGACCCGCCAACTGGAAAAGGAAGGAATGCTCATCCACTACGAGGAGAATGTCGACGAGATTCCTCATACCTGCCGTAAGAAGGAGAGCTGTCTGGTCATCTATACCCCTGCCATTCCCGCTGACCACAAGGAACTTATATTCTTCCGTGAGAACGGTTTCGAGATACAGAAGCGTGCACAGGTGTTGGGTACGCTGACCCGCGAACACAAAGGACTGTGTGTAGCAGGTACGCATGGCAAGACGACGACATCGACGATGTGTGCCCATATCATGCACCAGAGCCATCTTGACTGTAACGCCTTCCTCGGTGGTATCTCCAAGAACTATGGCACGAACTATATCCTCTCTGACTCAGACTATGTAGTCATCGAGGCCGACGAGTTCGACCGCTCTTTCCATTGGCTGAGTCCATATATGACGGTTATCACGTCGACAGACCCTGACCATCTGGATATCTATGGTACGAAGGAGGCTTATCTGGAGAGTTTCCGCCATTATACAGAGCTTATCCAGCCCCAAGGAGCACTCATCATACACCGTGGCCTTGAAATGAAGGAGAATCTGCCTGCCGGTGTACGTCGTTACGACTATGCACTGACAGAGGGCGACTTCCATGCAGAGAATATCCGCATCGAGAATGGTGAGATTACCTTCGATTTCGTCTCGCCAATTGAATCAGTAAAGAATATCGAACTGGGACAGCCCGTACCCATCAATATAGAGAACGGTATCGCTGCGATGGCCATGGCCCAGCTGGCAGGATGTACTGCCGAGGAGCTGCGTATCGGCCTGATGACTTACAGCGGCGTGGAGCGGCGCTTTGATTTCAAGATTAAGACTGACAAGCTGGTGTTCCTGAGCGACTACGCCCACCATCCGAAGGAGATTCTGCAGAGTGCACGCAGCATTCGTGAGTTGTATAAGAACCGTAAGATTACGGCTATCTTCCAGCCACATCTGTATACTCGTACGCGCGACTTCTATCACGACTTCGCTGATGCGCTGAGTCTGCTCGACGAGGTCATCCTCACCGAGATATATCCTGCTCGTGAACTACCTATTGAGGGTGTCACGTCGGCACTGATCTACGACAACCTGCGTCCTGGCATCGAAAAGCAGATGATACAGAAGGACCAGGTCATCCCCTTTATTAAGACACACGATGTCGATGTGCTCATCGTCTTAGGAGCCGGTGACCTCGACAATCAGGTTCCTGAGATTGCCAGAATTCTTAAAGACAAATATTCATTGTGACGATTAACTGGAAAAATACAGCCCTCGTACTGGTTGACATTGCACTGGCATTCTACCTTGTACTGGCCATCACGGCTTTCAACAGCCCTGATGAGTCGGACAATGTGTGTCGTGAGGTGAATATTCATGTGGAGGACGGTTCTGTGAAAGGTTTTCTTGACCAAGAAGAGATCAAGGGTCTGCTCCAGCGTTCTCGATGCTATCCCATCGGTGACCAGATGAGCCATGTGGACGTCCGCAACATTGAAGAACAGCTGCAGAAGAACCCGTTCGTCAAGGATGTCCAGTGTTACAAGACACAGACGGGTCATGTCAATATCACCATTGACCAACGCCTGCCCGTCATCCGTGTCAAGGCAGACAATGGCGATGACTACTATGTCGACGAGCATGGCAACATCATGCCGAATACGCATTTTGCCAGCAACCTGGTAGTAGCCACGGGAGCCATCCACCAAAAATATGCCCAAAAGGTACTGAAGGACATCGGCTGCTATCTGCTGAACACCCCTCTCTGGGGTTCCCAGGTTGAGCAACTCAATGTGTTAGCCGATGGCACTATAGAGATGGTGCCGCGAGTTGGTGACCATATCGTCTATCTAGGTAGTCCTGCCAATCTGGAACGCAAACTGGAACGCCTCGAGAAGTTCTATAAATACGGACTCTCCAAGGCTGGCTGGAACAAGTACTCCTATATCAATGTCGAATTCGACAATCAGATAATTTGCAAGAAAAGATAAAACATAAAATATGTAAGAGATGCCAAAGGAATTTATTGTAGCTATCGAGCTAGGGTCATCCAAGATGACCGGTATCGCGGGTAAGAAGAATCTTGACGGCAGCATTCAGGTGCTGGCATGTGTCAAGGAGGATTCTTCGTCATTTATCCGCAAGGGTGTGGTTTACAACATCGACAAGACCGCCCAGAGTCTGACAAATATTGTCAGTCGTCTGGAGAAGCAACTGAAGACGACCATCACACAAGTTTATGTAGGTGTTGCTGGTCAGTCTATCCGCTCTATTCACAACGTTATCGCCAAGGATGTTCCCAGCGATTCTGTTGTTACGCAAGACATGGTTATCGAACTGATGGATGCCAACCGCAACGTAAACTATCCTGACCAGGAGATTCTCGATGCTGCAGTACAGGAGTATAAGGTTGACGCCCAGTATCAGCTTGACCCTGTGGGTATCCAGTGTACGCATATCGAAGGAAACTTCCTGAACATCCTGCAGCGCAAGACCTTCTACAAGAACCTCAACAAGTGTTTTGAGAATGCAGAGATCAGCGTCGCAGAGATGTACCTCGCTCCCCTCGCCCTCGCCGACAGCGTGCTGACAGAGACCGAGCGTCGCTCAGGATGTGCCCTTGTCGACCTGGGTGCAGAGACGACTACTGTCTGTGTCTACTTCAAGAACATCCTACGCCATCTGGCTGTTATTCCCCTTGGCTTCAACAACATTGTCAAAGACATCGCCTCGTTGCAGATGGAAGAGCGTGTGGCTGAACACATGATGATCAAATACGGCAGTGCCTATACTGAGAATAACGAGATCGACAATAACATGAAGTACTCTATCGACCAAGACCGTCAGGTAGAGGCACGTAAGTTCATTGAGATTATCGAGGGCCGCCTGGAAGAGATTATCGCCAACGTGTGGTGCCAGGTTCCTGAGGACTATTGCGACAAACTGCTGGGAGGTATCATCCTGACTGGTGGTGGCTCGAATATGAAGGATATCGAGAAGGCCTTCCAGAACTACACGCATATTGACAAGATTCGTATTGCCAAGTTTGTCACGCAGACCATCACGTCACAGATTTCTGAGGTGACAGCCCGTGACGGACGCATGAATACCGTGCTGGGACTGTTGGCCAAGGGCGATATCAACTGTGCTGGTGGCGAGTATGATCCCAATGGCGATCTCTTTGCAGCACAGCGCCCAGGAACTATCGATACCCCCGAACAGCGTCGTGCCCGTACGGCCACAGAGACGCCTGCTGGTGTGGTACGTACTGCTGAGGAGAAACGTCTTGCCGAAGAGGAGGCTCGCCTCAAGAAAGAAGAGGAGGAGCGTCTGGCCCGTGAAGAGGCAGAACGTAAGGCTCGTGAAGAGGCTGAGGAGCGTCGTCGTAACAGTCCTCTCAGCAAGTTCGGTCGTTGGCTGAAGAGTGCTGCAACAAAGATTGTTGAAGAGGAAGAGTAATCGCTTGAAACTTCGAAACATCGAAATATCGAAACATCGTAATAACGAAAATAAAGAAAGACTATGGACAACAACATATTGCTCGATTTCGGAGAACCCGAAAAGGAGAACAGCATCATCAAGGTGATTGGTGTTGGTGGCGGTGGCGGCAATGCAGTCAACCACATGTATCGTGAAGGCATCCACGATGTAACTTTCGTGCTCTGTAATACCGATAATCAGGCACTTAACGACTCTCCCGTACCCGTACATCTACAGTTGGGTAAGGAGGGACTAGGTGCAGGTAATCGTCCTGAAAAGGCTCGTGCTGCTGCTGAGGAGAGTCTGGAAGATATCAAGAATGTACTCAACGACGGTACGCGTATGGCCTTTATCACTGCCGGTATGGGTGGTGGTACAGGAACAGGTGCTGCTCCTGTAGTAGCTCGTGTCTCTAAGGAGATGGGTATCCTTACCGTAGGTATCGTTACCATTCCTTTCCGTTTCGAGGGCGACCGCAAGATTGACCAGGCACTGGACGGTGTTGAAGAGATGTCAAAGCATGTCGACGCCTTGTTGGTTATCAACAACGAGCGTCTCCGTGAGATCTATCCTGAGCTCACCGTGCTCGACGCTTTCGGTAAGGCCGACGATACACTGTCAGTAGCTGCTAAGTCTATCGCTGAGATTATCACCGTACACGGTATCATCAACTTGGACTTCAACGATGTGAAGACCGTGCTGAAGGACGGTGGCGTAGCCATCATGTCTACCGGTTATGGTGAGGGTGAAGGTCGTGTACGTAAGGCTATCGAAGACGCCCTGAACTCACCGTTGCTCAACGAGAACGATGTCTTCAATTCCAAGAAGATTCTGCTCAGCATCAATTTCGCTGGCACGAAGGATGGCAAGGACTCGCTGATGATGGAGGAGATGAACGACATCAACGACTTCATGGGCAAGTTCGGCAATGACTTCGAAATCAAGTGGGGTCTGGCCACCGACCCCGAGTTGGGCAAGAAGGTGAAGGTCACCATTCTGGCCACAGGCTTTGGCATCGATCGTGTAGACGGTATGACCAACCACCGTCAGCGTCATAATACCCAGGAGGAGGCAACGCGCATCGCTGCCGAACAGGAGAAGGAAGCACAGCGCCAGGATCGTCGTAACCGCTACTATGGTGGTGATGGCTCCAGCAAGCGTTACAAGCGTCGTCCGCATATCTTCCTGTTCCGTCCTGATGACCTGGACAATGACGATGTCATCTCAGCCGTAGAACAGACACCGACCTACAAGCGTACCCGCGAGATACTGGACAGCATCTATCAGCAGGCCAGTGGCGAGGAGCCTCAGCAGAAAGCAGAGGCACAGCCAGAGATTATTCAGGGTACCATTAAGTTCGCATAAGACCTGGTGACGGCGTGGAGACTATCAATGCGTTTTTCTCACTGCTAAGTGACTTCCTGTGGGGTTGGCCGATGATTATCCTTTTGTTAGGAACCCATGTGTTCCTGACCATCCGCCTACGCTTTCCACAAAGAAGGCTACTGACAGGTATTCGCCTATCGGTGAAGAAAGACCCTGGTGCTGAAGGTGATGTCAGTCAGTTTGGCGCGTTAGCCACTGCGCTGGCAGCAACCATCGGCACAGGTAACATTGTTGGTGTGGCCACCGCCGTAGCGCTGGGAGGCCCTGGTGCCGTACTTTGGTGCTGGCTGACTGGTATCTTCGGCATGTCGACGAAATATGCAGAAGGACTGTTGGCCGTGAAATACCGCGTCAAGGCGGATAACGGACAGATGTATGGCGGTCCGATGTATGCCTTGGAGCGTGGCCTGAAGATGAAATGGCTAGCGATACTCTTTGCAGTCTTTACCGCTTTGGCATCGTTTGGTATTGGCTGTACGGTACAAGCCAACAGTATCGCCTTGCTGGCTCATGAGACCTTTGGTATCGACACTTGGATTATCGGTGTGGTGGTTTGTCTGTTGACGGCTGCCGTCATCTTAGGAGGTGTCAAGGCCATAGCCCGTGTATGTACCGTCCTCGTGCCCTTCATGGCCGTACTCTATGTATTAGGGTGCATCATTATCCTCTCCATCAATCATGCTTATGTGTGGCCTGCCGTCCAGCTCATCGTCGATGCTGCCTTCAACCCCTCTGCTGCCGGTGGTGGCTTTGTGGGTGCTACGGTAATGATGGCTGCCCGCTATGGTATAGCCCGTGGACTGTTCTCTAACGAGAGCGGTATGGGTTCTGCACCCATCGTGGCTGCTGCCGCCCAGACACGCAACCCTGTGCGTCAGGCATTGGTCAGCAGCACAGGAACCTTTTGGGATACCGTCGTCATTTGTGCCCTCACAGGACTGGTACTCGTTAGCAGTATCATTGCTTATCCGGATATCTCCTATTCCGATGGCGCTGCCTTGACGAAGGTCGCCTTCTCAAAGATTCCCTACGTCGGCGCACCGCTGCTCACCTTTGGCATCCTGACCTTTGCCTTCAGCACCATTCTGGGCTGGAGCTACTATGGCGAGAGTGCCGTCAACTACATCGAGGGGCACCGCATCAACCGTTTCTATCGCATCCTCTATATCGTTGCCCTGTTCTTCGGCAGCATCATCAACCTTGACATCATCTGGAACATTGCCGACTGCATGAATGCACTGATGGCTATTCCTAACCTGATAGCACTCCTGCTTCTAAGCGGTGTGGCGGCCCATGAGACAAAGAAATACCTATGGGCCAACCGTCTGGACGAAGAGATGCAAGAAGACTAAATTAACAGAAGCTACTACAACACCATGATAAAAGACCTATTATCAAGACTCTGGAAGAAGTCAGACAACCCCTATCCCAAATCTTTTGGTAGTCGACTGACACGCCGTATCATACTCCGCATGCTGATATTCATGGCCATGCCAATGTTAATCCTCTATCTGGGAGGATATTTCCTAACATACGGTTTTGGTGTCGTACTTTTTTCACAACTAACCAATAGACAATATGTAGAGGCTCGCCGTGTATCGTCAGAAGTCATGGTAGCGGCCAACAACACCATTCATTATATCGAGGATAATCTGGACAATCCCGAGAAGCTCTATGACATCATGGATCATATGGTGCGTACGAACGAGTTGGTCCGTAGTTGTGGCATCAGCTTTGTGGATAACTACTATCCTCAGAAAGGACATTGGTTTTGCCCCTATGCCGTTCGTCGAGACAGTGTGACTATTGAGCGGCTGAACATTGGCAGCAAGCAACATGACTATCTTCAAGCCAACTGGTTCGTAGAGGCCCTACAGAGAGATTCTTCCTACTGGTCGAGCCCCTTCTTTGAAGGAACAGACAAAACGACACCATTGGTATCCTATATGGTGCCTATCCATAACCGTCAGCAACAGCTTGTTGCGATATTGGGCGTAGATTTGTCTGTCGACTGGCTTAAAAGTTCCATTTGGTCACTTCTTTACAAAGAGAAAAACAACAGTGTTGAGGTGAAATCAGACAATGATAACGATTTATATTTCTTTGTCATAGACTCTACAGGTACCTTCCTGGCACACCCCGATGAACAACGTATCATCAACAAGAAGTTCCAGGAGCTTGTCACCAATGATCCCAAAAACATCTGTACTGACAAAATTCTGAAAAGAAAAGGAGACACTGAAGATGTGTTGGAAATTGAAGGTAAAGAAATGCTTGTCAATTATCGACCTGTAGAAGACACCCCTTGGACGATAGGTATGGCGATTAATTACACTTACATTGTATGGGGGTTCTATATCTTGGCAGGTATTGTATTCTCCTTCATTGTTATAAACCTGATGGTGGTGATTATCACAGCACGTAGAGCCATCACCAAAGCCTCTCTACCCATCAGACTGCTGGCATTCTCAGCTGAGGATGTGGCAAAGGGTAATTTCAAGGCAGCCCTACCACAGTTGAAGAGTCGTGACGAGATACACCTGTTGCGCGACTCTTTCGAAAAGATGGAGCAGTCGTTGGCTGAATATACGGAGCAACTGACGAAGACAACGGCCGAGAAGGCTACTATCGAGAGTGAGCTGAACATTGCTCACGCCATCCAGATGTCCATGTTGCCCAAGACCTTCCCACCCTATCCGGAACGTAACGATGTCGATATCTACGGTCAGGTAACGCCTGCCAAGGCTGTTGGTGGCGACCTCTTCGACTTCTACATCCGCGACGAGAAGCTCTTCTTCTGTATTGGTGATGTCAGTGGCAAGGGTGTTCCCGCTTCTATGTTCATGGCTGTGGCACGTTCGCTGTTCCGTAACATCTCTGCCCATGTTCCAGAACCCAATATCATCGCTAAGGCCCTTAACGAATCGATGAGCGAGAGCAACGAGATGAATATGTTCGTCACCATGTTCATAGGTGTTCTCGACCTGCAGACGGGCGTATTGCGCTATTGTAATGCAGGCCACGATGCACCATTGCTGATAGGCCAAGGAGTTGGCGTATTGCCTTGCGATGCCAACCTGCCCATTGGTGTGATGGATGACTGGGACTTCACCGTCCAGGAGACCACCATAGCCCCACAGACCACCATCTTCTTGTTTACCGATGGTCTCAACGAGGCAGAGAATGCGCTTCATCAGCAGTTTGGCGATGAGCAAGTCCTGTCACTCGCCAAAGAGTTGTTAGCAAAGGGACAGAACCAGCCCATGCAGTTTGTTCAGCGCATGACTGCTGCCGTCCACTTCTTTGCCGGTGCTGCCGAGCAGAGCGACGACCTCACCATGCTGGCCATACAGTACAAGAAAGAGTCCTGACACAGACGCGAGACAGTTGTATCTGCACTACTTTTCTGCATCATAATTTGGAAGTGTCGGAAAAAGTCCTTATATTTGCAGACAGAAACAAAACATGCAAGATATGACACAATTGGTGATAACCCTGAAGGACCAGTCCTATCTCCCTAACATCCGGCGCATTGTCAAGTCACTGGTGGGAGTGGAAAAGGTTAGTACGGCAAAGTCTGCTGCCAAGCCAGCTGTACGCCGTCGTCGCCTTTCGCGTTACGAGCAGTCATTGCTCGATGCCAAGGAAGGACGAGTGAATTCATACGAAAGCAGCGAGGATTTCTTTAAGAAAATGGGAATCTGATGTACAAGATTAATACCACCCATCAATTTGAGAAGGATCTGAACCGCTGCATCAAGCGTGGCTACCCCATGGATGATTTCCGTGAGGTCATCAAATTGTTAGAACGTGACGGGAAACTCCCTGCCAAATACCGCCCTCACATGCTTCATGGTAGTCGTGAAGGTCAGTGGGAGTGTCACATCAAGCCAGACTGGCTGCTGATTTGGAATCAGTATGACGACGTGTTGGAGTTGTTAATGCTCAACACTGGCACCCATTCCGACTTGTTTAAGAAATAATAATGTATAACCCCTAAAACCGAAAATGCCTATGGGCTGAATAAAATATAACTGAAAAGGACATATAGGATTTGAACATCCACTTTTAGATTCTTGTTGTTCGAAATCGCCAATTTCAAAACATCTATCAAGAACTGAAGTAGGAGTTCACGCTGAAAGGCGTGGGCATTACTCGTTTAAGATAGATTGGTGTTTGGCGATACCAGAACAACGTAGACGAAGTAAATTGTCCACGTTTTCTTTTTGTGTATATTGAAATAACTATAACTACAAAGAACTATATGATTATGAGAAAATTACTATTATTCATCACCCTAATGCTGGTGACAGTAACAACAAAAGCACAAACTTGGGAAAAATCATTGGAGAAGGGCGACGAACTAAAAGGCACAACTGACTGTGATAAATATAAGATGGTTGACTCAATTGCACGACAGGTTATAGCATTCTATCAACCGGGCGACTTTTGGAAGGTAGGCATTGGCGGCAACGTCTTTATGCCAGACAAACGTGGAGTTATTCACAAAAAAACTTATAATCCGATTACTTACGCCACAATTGGATTCTATGACGAGAACGGCCAGCTAATCAAAAAGTGGGAGAATTGTATGATTGAACTTACCAACAATATGCAGGTTGCTGAAGCCTCGAAGAATATATGGGGGAAAACTTCCAAAGGTTGCCGCGATGTAGTACCATTCCTGATGAACGAACGAGGCTATGTTCGTATTATCATACCCACATATAGAGGCAAGGAGTTTGATATGAAGGTGCCCTGCATCAACAACTAGTCCAATTCTAGAAAAAGGCGAGCCGGTTCTCCCTAATCTGCTCTCTATTTTTCATGCAAAATAAGATCCTTTCAGTCGTAGAGTTAAAGAAAAGAGTGAATTATCCCAATTAATGAACAATTATGAAAAGAACTGGAGTATTAGTATTATGTATAATGATAGCCGTAGTGGTCAACTGTCAGAATGTTTCAAAGCATGTTTGGCAAAGCCAAGATTATGAAGATGCAAAAAAAAAATTCGATGAAGTTGAAAATCTGTACAAAAATAAAGGAAACAGAACGTGGTCTCAAAAACTTCTTGAAGTATTCTCGATAGCTTCTGATAAATCTATCAAGCATCAGTATGTTATTAAATGTGACACCACATTTAGTGCTGATATTATAAGCAACGTTTTGTCTGCATGGTGTAAAATAAAGTTTCCAGATGCGGTTCAGAGTAACGTCGGTTCCAATGAACATTTTAGGATATCGGGAACACTCAGAGGGGTAGGCAAGACAAACGGAGCTTATGGTACTTACATCAATGCCAACGAAGAAGTAATGATAGATGTTAAGGAGAATAGAGTCAGAGTAACGTCAAGGATATTTAATTACATAGCTGGTACATGGAAAGGGGCGGAATATACTGCTCCAGGAGACTGCTACCCTGTTGTCCCAGATGCGAAACAAAAGGATTCACATGCTATGGCTTTTATAAATTGCCATTATAACGGTCTACTGACAGTTTCAAGTCTTATCAAGTATTTAAATGATAATATTTCTACCATCAAAAACGACGATGATAATTGGTGAGAACAAATATGCTACGAGTTTTGATCCGAAGGAAGCTGCACCCAACTTTGACTCAAGGTAAATAAAAAATAGCAATCAGAGGAATTGGGGTGATTGGTAGATATTCAGTCCCCATTATTTGAACTCAAACAACAACAATATTATGAACACTAAAAATCTACCTGCTAACACCTTCGTCACTATTGACGTAGAGTGGGCCACTAGAGACCAACAGATTTGCCAGATAGGAATGGCAGTAGTACGCAACGGGAAAATAGTAGAGCATCCGCAATGGCTTATTCAGCCCCCAGGCAATGAGTACGATGAGACACTATTCCGTAGTCACCATATCCGTCCGGAAATGACGGCAACGAAACCAACACTCGAAGTTTTGTGGCCTGAGATACAGCCTTATCTTCTGATAGGCGAGTTATGGGCACATAATGCTGTAAGTGCCGAGATACCTGCCTTCCAGAAGAGCCTCGCAGAATACAATATGAGTGCTGAGTGGCTCTCCATCCACGACAGCATCGAACTGTTTCGGCGTTCAGATTGTAAGGGTGGAAACGGATTACAACAGTGTTGCATGGCCATGAATATTCCTTTCGATGAGAACGAACATCATGACGCGCTCTACGATGCCGAGATATTGGCTAAGCTACTAATCCGCTATGCAGAGGGCATTCGTCCTGACTGGTCGAATGTTCCCGTCAATGCAGAGCAGCTGCGTAAGTCTCAGCAGGGTAAGCGTGTGTTGTGTTTAGGTGAATTTACGGACTACTATGCGCAGAACCCGTTAGGAGGTGAGGATCTCTTTGCAGAACTCTCATCTACCTATGCAGGCGCACAATTGCAAGTTGTGGACGTATTCGATAAGGGCGACAAGATGCCCAAGGAGAAAGACGGCATTGTTGACATCGCCCGTCTGAAGATGGGGGAGAATAGTGCGCTAAACGGCAAGAAGGTGGTGCTCACTGGTGCTTTTGCCATCAATCGCAAGGAGATAGAACGTGCGTTGGTGGCCATGGGAGCAAAGAAGGTCTCTGGCGTCACCAAGAACACCGATGCCGTTATTATCGGTCCGATTAATGTTAGTGGCGGCAAGCTTACTGACTTGGAGGCGCAGGAAGCACAAGGCCACCATATCGCTCGTATTGTAGGCGACGCAGATCTGGAAGAACTTCTCTACGGTGACGGTCATAAGTTCTTCTTTAAGTAGCATCTAATCAAGAATTCGGAGCGTTTCTCTCAAAGTCATCATAACTTATACGAATGGTACAAAGATTACAATACCTAAGAATAAATTACGATTCAATTAATAAAATCCTACAAAATTAGGTGACATGTCGCCTAATTCATCAATTAATTAACAATACAAAGTACACTTATTACAGTCGTTCTATGTCGCAATTCGCAAAAAGATTTAACCTATTAACATAACATGCCTCAAAGCCTTTGTACATCGGGGTTTGAGGCATGTTAAATGTTGCCAAAACTATTAACAGCCATTTAATAGATGTGAAATGTATGCTAATAGTTGGAGAAGGTATTAACATGCTGTGAGCCCTTTATTTATAGGGGGTTCAAGGGTGTTAGGTTAATAGGTTACATGTTTTGAAAGAGTTTCCCCATTCCCCACAAATCTCTCGGAATGCCGATGTAGAAAGGGATAGAGAGGTGGGGAACCCTTTCCAAGGTTCCCCATACATTCCACACAGGTTCCCCACCCTAGCTGTGAAAAATATTTTGTTTGATTTGAGACGATTTGTAGAATTTCCCCTGTTAGGGCCAAGTATTTGAAAAAGGGGGAATATATGGGGAATATGTGGGGAACCTCAAGATGGGTTCCCCACCCTGGAACCCCTGTAAATAAAGGCATCGGGGGAATGTGAGGTCTTTTTCGAAATGTACAGCTGATACAGCTGCGGGAACAGCAACCCCAGCGCTGGTTTAGCTGTACTCAGTATGCAAATACAGCTGTCTCGTATCTGTATCAGCTGTATAAAAAATTATCTAAGACCACCATTTTCGGGGACACTTTAATTAGGTACGCGCGTGCGCACGCTGTGTGGTTTTCAAAAAAAAGGTTCCACCTTCCACGGGGACACCAAAAGTCCTTTATTTAAAGAGGTTCTGGGCGTTTCGCGTGTGCGCGGACGTTTCACATTGCTTTCACAGTGCTTCCACGTGGGTGCGATGGCTGAGGGCTGATGGCAGAAGGGTGATACGGCTGCGAGAACAGCTGTCTCGCAAAAAAACGCTGAGCGTTTTGCCGGAAACGGTGAGCGTTTTCTCTTGGGTACGGCTATCTCAGTAACAAGTTAGCTCATCTCACTGACGAGATAGCTGTTCCCAGCCAAAAGTGATACCACTTTCTGAAAAGTCGTACGACTTTTCCACGTATTAGCTATTCCCGCACGCGGCTACAGCTATCCCACGCGCAGGTACAGCTATCTCGCGAACCTATTTAATTTGTGAAAGGGTTGTGAAACGTTTGTGGAACGTTTGGAACGCCTCCGCATGCCCGCAAGCCCTTTATTTACTAGGGTTCCGACAAATCCGTGAAAGGTGGAACCTTTTTTTTGAAAACCAATTTTCCCTGCTTGCTCAACGGATGGCAAGCAGGGAAAATAAGTTATGATCAGGGGGAAATTAATCCTGAATGAGGTTCTCACCCGTCATATCGGCAGGCTGCTCCAGACCCATGATGTGCAGGATAGAAGGAGCAACGTCGGCCAGACGACCGTCCTTCACTGTGGCGCTGTTGTTGTTGGTCACATAGATGAAGGGTACGGGGTTCAGTGAGTGGGCGGTGTTAGGTGTGCCGTCAGCATTGATGGCGTTGTCAGCATTACCGTGGTCGGCAATGATGATAGCCTCGTAGTCGTTGGCCTTGGCAGCCTCGATGACAGCCTCTACACAGTGGTCAACAGCCCATACGGCCTTGGCAATGGCGTTGTAGACACCCGTGTGGCCTACCATATCGCCGTTGGCGAAGTTCACCACGATGAAATCATACTTATTCTCGTTGATGGCAGCCACCAACTTGTCCTTCACCTCGTAGGCGCTCATCTCAGGCTTCAGGTCGTAGGTAGCCACCTTGGGAGAAGGTACCAGGATGCGGTCCTCACCGTCGTAGGGAGCCTCGCGACCACCGTTGAAGAAGAACGTTACGTGTGCGTACTTCTCGGTCTCTGCGGTGTGCAGCTGCTTCTTGCCCTGCTGAGAGAGGTATTCGCCCAGCGTGTTCTCTACGTTCTCCTTGGGGAAGAGGATGTGTACGCCCTGGAACGATGCGTCGTACGGCGTCATGCAGTAGTACTGCAGGCCAGGGATGGTCTTCATGCCCTGCTCAGGCATATCCTGCTGAGTGAGCACGATGGTGAGCTCCTTGGCACGGTCGTTACGGAAGTTGATGAAGATGACAACGTCACCCTCTTCGATGCAGCCGTTAACGGTGCTGTTATGGATAGGCTTGATGAACTCGTCAGTAACACCATCGGCATAGCTCTCCTCTACGGCCTTTACCATATCGGTAGCCTGCTTACCAGTACCGTTGACGATGAGGTCGTAACCCTCCTTGACGCGCTCCCAGCGCTTGTCACGGTCCATAGCGTAGAAACGACCAACGATGCTGGCGATAGCTGCGTCGTTGTCAGCGCAAACCTTAGTAACCTGCTCGATGAAGCCCTTACCGCTCTTGGGGTCAGTGTCACGACCATCCATGAAGCAGTGTACGAAGGTCTGGTTCTTCAGACCGTAGTGCTTACCTACCTCGATGAGCTTGAACAGGTGATCCAGGCTTGAGTGTACGCCACCATCCGAGCACAGACCCATCAGGTGCAGCTTCTTACCATTCTCCTTGGCATAGCTGTAGGCTGCCTTCACCTGTGGATTCTCTACGATGCTGCCGTCCTTGCAGGCGCGGTTGATCTTCACCAGGTCCTGATAGACGATGCGACCTGCACCGATGTTCAGATGACCCACCTCAGAGTTACCCATCTGTCCGTCGGGCAGACCTACATCCTCACCGCTGGCCTGCAGCTGTGAGTGGGCAGAAACTGCTGTGAGATAATCCAGATACGGTGTTGGTGTGTTGTAGATAACGTCTCCTTTTCCATGCTTACCGATTCCCCATCCATCGAGAATCATCAATAATGCTTTCTTTGCCATAATTTTTCTAATTAACCTTTATATATTTAATATGTTTCAATCTTCGTTATTCACTGTTCACTCTTCACTAGGCTTTCAGGCCGCTACAATACCATCAGACACATCATCGTCAGGTCGTCGTTGGGATCAGCACCATCACGGTGTTTGGCGACTTGTTCGTTCAGATGTTCTACCAGCTCACGACAACTGTTGAAATGGCGGTGATTCAAGATGTCGAGCAGGCGGTCTTCACCGAACTGCTCCTGTTGAAGGTTCTCTGCTTCGTTAAGACCGTCGGTATATACCAGTAGCAGCTTCTGTCGGATATTGTCCACATGCTCACCGATATACTCCAGATTAGGCCACAGACCAATAGGCGCGTTCGACTCCATCTCCATGAAGTGGTCGTCGCCGTCGACACCCAGCACAGGTGGGTTGTGACCCGCATTACAATAGTCCAGACGTCCTGATGTCAGATTCACCAGACCAATGAACATAGTGATGAACATGCCCTGCTCGTTGCTTTCCGTCAGTACACTGTTCATGCGGGTAGCTATCTCGGCAGGCATCATGTGCTGGGTAGCCAAGATGCGGAACAGTCGCGTAGCCTGTGCCATGAACAGCGAGGCAGGAACACCCTTGCCACTCACGTCACCCACACAGAAGTACAGCTCGTCGTCTATCATCACGTAGCCATAGAGGTCGCCACCGACCTCACGGGCTGGTGTCATCGAGGCATACATGTCCAGACCCTCGCGGGTGGGGAAGGTGTTAGGCACCATCGACATCTGGATGTTACGGGCAATACGCAGCTCACTCTCAATACGCTCTTTGGCCTGTGTCGTCTCTTCCAGCTGGTCGTAGGCTCCCTTCAGCTTCTGGTGGGCCTCCTCCAGTTTCTCGTGGGCAGCACGCAGACGGTGGGCGGCCCTACGCTTGTGGAACGTGTAGAACAGCAGGAATATGATGATTAGTCCCAGCGTGGCTAGTCCGGCAATCATTTGTATCATCGCCATCTTGGACTGTTGGCGACCGATCTCTGCCTCTTTCTCGTTGGTGTGGTAGATGGTAGCCAACTCTGCCGAAGCACTCAACTTCTGGGTAGTGATGGCCGTGTCAAGCAGAGAGAGAATGTGCATACCCATCCGCCGTGCAGAGTCCTCACGATGAGCCTGATAGTTGGCGTGGTATTTGGGCAGCATATATAGCTGGATAACGTCCAACGTAGGCTCCAAGCCCTGCTCCTGCATGGCCTTGTCCAAGTAGCGGTAGTTCTCGGCGGCCTCCTTGTAGCGCTGGGCAGAGACCAGATAGCCGTTACCATGCACCCTACCGACACCCGTCTCAGAGAAGGCGGTAGTCTTGAAACGCTTATAGGCCTCGTAGGCCTCTTTGTTCTTACCCAGACCCTGCAGGGCTGTGGCACGCATGATCTCGATACGTCCCTGGTATTCGTCGAAGTACTGCTTACGGGCATCCGAGCGCTGGCGATACTGGTCAAGCAACGTCTGTGTGCGGTCTATCCAGTAGATAGACTCCTCATAGCGGCGGGTATTGATATATGCCATGCTGGTATATACCGTTCCCAGCACAGCCTCTTGATAGCCACGACTCGTAGAGTCTGTCTCGCAGCGGTTGGTATAGCGGTCGCGAGCCTTCATAAAACTCTCCTTGGCCTCCTTCTC
This sequence comes from uncultured Bacteroidales bacterium, assembly GCA_902799355.1. Lineage (GTDB taxonomy): Bacteria > Bacteroidota > Bacteroidia > Bacteroidales > Bacteroidaceae > Prevotella. The sequence goes on along the minus strand of CADCAG010000013.1, from coordinate 1,078 downwards.
CTGTCCCAGGTTTAACTGGCAGACGCCCATGTTGTTGAAGAGGATGGCATAGTCGATGTCTGAGCCAATGCCCGTCTTGTCCATACGCCCAATGGCTGGTACGGCAATCTGCAGCGCACCTTCATAGTCGCCGCGCACAACCAGCAGTTCCGACAGTCGGCGTACCACCTTATTATACACCAACTGGTCGAAATCCGTCTTCACCTCATAGTCCAGCGCATTTCGGAAGCACACCTCTGCCATGCGATACTGATTCTGGTGATAGTAGTAGGCTCCACGCCAGCGATAGGCATCAAGCTTATTGATATCTCCCGTCGCATCAAAACTGTCTACCAGCGTCAGCAATCGATCATATTGCATCACAGCACCAGCAGCAAAGATCAGACTGTCAGCATGGCCAGCCTTCAGCTCTTCGCGCTGAGTCTTGTCACACGAAAATAACATCATGACTATCAACATCATAGCCACGATAACAGTCATAGACCTCAGTCCTCTCTTCATTCCATTTTCCATTAACGCTACAAAGGTACGAATAAGTGAGCGAAGAACAAAGCAAAAAAAGATTTTTTTTGTTTTTTCTTTTATTATTGCCATTCTCTTTGCGACACAAATCGCGACATCGACTCCAGTTTGTCGCAATACAACGATACTGTCGCATATAACCGAACTAAAAACCAGAAAAAAAGTTGGAACTAGACTTTTTTTACCATAACTTTGCATCAAGAAAATCAAACAACAACAAATTATTAACTAAAATAAAGAAAGGAAACAAATTATGGCAAAGACTCCAGTATCGATGACAATCGACGGTTACAAAGAAAGAGAAGTACTGATGGTAACCTATGAGTTCAGTCAGGCAACTGACGTAGAAGGACAGATGGCAGGTATTCCACGAGGTGGAAAGATCACAGTCCGCGTTAAGGCTCTCAACGATGGTACTCCCGACCTGCTGGCTTGGATGGCCGAGCGCAGTCTCCCGAAGAACGGAGAAATCAAGTTCTTAGAGACGAAGACCAACAAGGAGATGAAGAGCATCAAGTTCACCAACGGCTACTGCGTCAACTTCGAAGAGAAGTGG
>CADCAG010000012.1 GCA_902799355.1 uncultured Bacteroidales bacterium | reverse complement strand
GACAGTTGAAATACCCTAATGATTTTCAACTTGTCAACGTTAGAACTTGACAACGGTTCGCAATTATTATTCTTTGCAGGATCTTGGATTGTTAATTCTACAAAGGAGAAACACGAATTGGCTACAACAAAACAGAATTGGCTACAAATTGGCTACAATTTTGAAATGTATAAAAAAGAAAAATCCTGTAAGTCTTTGACCTACAGGACTCTTTCTAAGGCGCTTCAGGATGGGCTTGAACCAACGACCCCCTGATTAACAGTCAGGTGCTCTAACCAACTGAGCTACTGAAGCAGGTTTTGTTGTTTGCGGGTGCAAAGGTAAGGAGTTTTTTCGAATTGCGCAAACTTTTTTGCGAAAAATTTCACTGTAAGCGTATTTTTTTGTACTTTTGCCGCGTAAAAAGCAGAAAACAAGCTTATGAAGAAGACTTTATTAGTAATCATGCTGTGTGTGACGACCGTCATGGGTGCCTGGGCACAGGAGAGTAAAAATCATAATCTTGAGGTGGCCAAGAATCTGGACATCTTCAATGCCCTCTATAAGAATCTGGATATGATGTACGTGGATACGTTGGATGCCAACAAGGTGATTGGTACGGGTATCAATGCCATGCTCAAGTCGCTGGATCCTTACACAGAGTATTACCCTGAGGAGAAGCAGAAGGAGCTGAAGCAGATGCTGACGGGTAAGTATGCGGGTATTGGTGCGCTGGTGCGTTATCATCAGAAGCTGAAGCGTGTAGTCATTGAAGAGCCCTACGAGGGTATGCCATCGTCGGAGGTGGGTCTGAAGAAGGGTGACATCATCCTGCAGATTGACGATACGGTGATGACGGACAAGAACGTCAGCTATGTGAGCAGCCACCTGCGTGGCGAGCCTGGCACGACGTTTAAGTTAAAGATTCTGCGCCCTACCACGGGCAAGAAGATGGACTTCAAGATTACTCGTCGTAGCATCAAGATGCCAGAGATAACCTATTACGGCATGCGCCCCAACAATATTGGCTATATCTGTCTAAGCACATTCACTGGAGAGCCTGCCAAGGCCATGCGTCGTGCCTTTGTAGACCTGAAGAAGCAGGGCGCCCAGCAGTTGGTGCTCGACCTGCGCGGCAATGGCGGCGGTTCACTGGCAGAGTGTGTAGACATCCTGAACATGTGGATTCCCAAGGGGGTACGCATCGTTGAGACCAAGGGCAAGATGAAGCGTGCAGGCTCAGAATACAAGACCCGTCTGGAACCCATCGACACGGTGATGCCACTGGTGGTACTGGTCAATGGCGAGACGGCATCGGCATCAGAGATTACCAGTGGTGCCCTGCAGGACTTGAAGCGTGGCATCATCATCGGTACTAAGACCTACGGCAAGGGACTGGTACAGATACCGAACGTCGACCTGCCCTACAATGCCAACCTGAAGCTGACGACCTCTCGCTACTATCTGCCCAGCGGTCGTGGCATCAAGATGAAGGAGGGCATCACACCTGACGTGGTCATCAAGCCCGACACCATGGCTAACATCACCCTCTATCTGGATCGCATAGACTCTACAGAGGTAATGTTTGACTACGTAGTAGACTATATCTCCAAGCATCCCACGATAGCTCCTGCTGCCGACTTCCACTTGACAGATGCCGACTATCAGGACTTCAAGCAGCGTGTCATCAAGGCTGGCTTCACCTACGACCAGGTCAGCAAGAAGCAGTTTGAGGAACTGGTGAAAGCAGCGAAGTTCGAAGGATACTACGACGATGCCAAGGACGAGTTTGAGGCGCTGAAGCAGAAGATAGACCATCACGACCTGGGACGTGACCTGGATGCTCATCGTGAGGAGATCCAGCAAATGATAGAACAGGACATCGTATCGGCCTACTATTTCCAGGCCGGACAGATGCAGGTAGGGCTGCGTACGGACAAGACATTGCGTGAAGCAGAACGCATTCTGACCACTGAAGGAGCGTATAAAAAGCTCTTAGAAAGTGCACAGAATACAGAAAGTGAGTAATTTATCGGCAAAATCAGGCCAACTACCGTTAAATAATTCAAAAAGAGAGAATTTTTATGGTATAAACACTTGCACGTATCAGATTTATTCGTACCTTTGCAGTGCACACAACTAGTAATTTTAATCTATATTTATCATTTTCCTCGGAGGGAAGCTGTCTGTGAAGATTGCTTCCCTGTTTTTTGTTGTTACTTCATCAGCAGCTTGCTCAACTCGCGCATACCCTCTGAGGCACCCTTCTGAATCTGGGTGATGTTACGGCTACCTGCACTGATGGGATTGGGGTCAATGATGTAGACAGGAACACCCGGACGGACATAGTGGATGAGACCTGCAGCAGGATAGACTGCCAGCGAGGTTCCTATGATGATGAAGATGTCAGCTGTCTGACACTCCTCAGCAGCAGCAGTGATCATGGGTACTGCCTCACCAAAGAAGACGATGAACGGACGCAGCAGGGAGCCGTCGCCAGCCTTAGTGCCTGGTGTCACCTCACAGTTATCGGGTGTCAGCAGTTGCTGATAACGTGGATCATCAGGGTCATTGCTCGAACAGACCTTCATCAGTTCACCATGCAGATGGATGACCTTTGACGAGCCCGCCTGCTCATGGAGGTTGTCTACATTCTGGGTGACTACCGTCACCTCATACTCCTTCTCCAACTCTGCCACCAAGCGGTGCCCTTCGTTGGGTTTCACGCCCCAGCACTTCTTGCGCAGCATGTTGTAGAAGTTCGTCACTAAGGTCGGATCGTTAAGCCAGCCCTCATGGGTGGCCACCTGCTGTACGGGATACTCTTCCCATAATCCATCGGCATCGCGGAAAGTCTTCAAACCACTCTCTACAGACATGCCTGCACCAGTTAATACTACAATCTTTTTCATAAGCTAAAAGGTTTTTTGTTAATTTGATGCAAAGATACAAAAATATTTATGAATTATGGCTTATGAATTATGATTTATTTGTACCTTTGCAGCCGATTTATTAATAATAAGGTATAAAACATGGATAAAGTTAGTTACGCATTAGGTATTGGTATCGGTCACCAGTTGGCAAATATGGGTGGCTCAGCACTGAATATCGACGATTTTGCTCAGGCCGTCAAGGATGTATTGGCAGGCAGTGAGTTGAAGATAAAGAGTAGCGAGGCTCAGCAGATTGTTCAGGCTTTCTTTGCCGAGCAGGAGCAGAAAATCAACAAGCAGCGCCAGGAGGCTGGCAAGATGGCTAAGGAGGCTGGTGAGAAGTATCTGGCCGAGAACGCCAAGAAGGACGGCGTCATCACGCTGCCTAGCGGCCTGCAGTATCAGGTGCTGAAGGAGGGTAACGGTAAGAAGCCCAGCGCCAAGGACTCTGTGAAGTGCCACTACGAGGGCTTCCTCATCGATGGTACCGTCTTTGACAGCAGTGTTCAGCGTGGCGAACCCGCCGTCTTCGGTCTGCAGCAGGTCATTGCTGGTTGGACTGAGGGTCTGCAGCTGATGCAGGAGGGCGCCAAGTACCGTTTCTTCATCCCCTATCGTCTGGCATACGGCGAGGGTGGTGCAGGCTCATCAATTCCTCCCTATGCAGCACTCATCTTCGACGTAGAGCTGATTCAGGTGATGTAAACTGTCGAAGCATCGAAATTACGAAATTACGAAATAAAAAAAAGAAAAAAAACAATGAAGAAGTTTACTTTTGCTGCTATTGCAGCTGTTGCAGCCGTCATGATGTACTCATGCGGCAACGGCACTCCCAAGGCCAACCTGAAGAGTGACATTGACACTGTCAGCTATGCTATCGGTATGGCTCAGACACAGGGTTTGAAGGATTATCTCGTAGGTCGTCTGGGTGTTGACACCGCTTACATGGACGAGTTCATCAAGGGTCTGAACGAAGGCGCCAATGCTGGCGACGACAAGAAGAAGGCCGCTTACTATGCTGGTATCCAGATTGGTCAGCAGATCTCTGGTCAGATGGTAAAGGGTATCAACCACGAGCTGTTTGGTGACGACTCTACAAAGACCATCTCTCTGAAGAACTTCATGGCAGGTTTCGTTGCCGGTACTACTGGCAAGGACGCTCTCATGACTATCGACTCTGCTTCTATGACTGCTCAGAATATGATGCGCAGCATCAAGGCCAAGGTTCTGGAGAAGGAGTTCGGTGCCAACAAGAAGGCTGGTGAGGACTTCCTCGCTAAGAACGCTAAGGCTGAGGGTGTTGTCACTCTGCCCAGCGGTGTACAGTACAAGGTGCTGAAGGAAGGTAACGGCGCTATCCCCAGCGATACCTCAATGGTTAAGGTGAACTACGAGGGTAAGACCCTGGAAGGCAAGGTATTTGACTCAAGCTACAAGCGCAACCAGCCCACCACCTTCCGTGCTAATCAGGTGATTCCTGGTTGGAAGGACGCTCTGACCCACATGCCCGCCGGTTCTACTTGGGAAGTTTACATTCCTCAGGAGCAGGCTTATGGTGAGCGTCAGCAGGGTACCGATATCAAGCCCTTCTCTATGCTGATCTTCAAGATTGAATTGCTGGAAGTGAATCCTAAGAAGTAATGAAAAAACTGATCATAGTGGCACTCGCTCTCGTGGCGGGTGCCTCTTTGTCTACCATCCAGGCAGGCAAAAAGAATAAAAAGGCTCCCAAGAGCACCCTCCAGTTGGTTAGCGGTAGCGACTCACTGAGCTATACAGCAGGCTATGTGCTGGCTGATATCGTACGTGACCGTTTCCTGGCTGGTCTGGGCAAGGAGGTCAATGACTCTGAAGACTCTCTGCAGCTGTTTCTGGCCTATCAAGGCCTGTTCGATGCGCTACGTGGTGACACCACACTCTTCAAGACCCCACAGGCAGAGAAATTCCTGAACGGTCGTGTTTCTGCTATCCGCAAGGCCAAAGAGGAGAAGCTGAAGAAGGCTGGCACGGACTTCCTGAAGGATAATGCCCAGAAGGAAGGCGTCGTTACGCTGCCCAGCGGTCTGCAGTATAAGGTGCTGAAGCAGGGCGATGGTGCCATTGCCAAGGCCAGCGACAAGGTAAAGGTGAAATATGAGGGACGCCTCATCGATGGTACTGTCTTCGACTCTACCGACAAGCATGGCGGCGATCCTGTCACCTTCTCACCCAACCAGGTCATCAAGGGTTGGACAGAGGCGCTGTGCATGATGCCCGTAGGTTCTAAGTGGCAGCTATATATTCCACAGGAGTTGGCTTATGGTGCCCGTGGTGCTGGTAAGGACATTCCTCCCTATAGCACACTGATCTTCGATGTGGAGGTCATCGACATCGAGGCTCCTCAGGAGGTAAAGGCACCCGAAGAGGCCAAGCCTGTACAGGAAGTAAAGCCTGCACCCGCCCCCAAGAAGAAAACCAAGAAGTAATATATGCAAGAAACAAGACAAAACAAGATAGCCCGTCTGCTCCAGAAAGAACTCTCTCTAATCTTTCAGGAGCAGACGCGTGCCATGCACGGTGTGATGGTCAGCGTGACACGTACCAAGATCTCTCCTGACCTGAGCATCTGTACGGCCTATCTGAGCATCTTCCCCTCTGAACGTGGCGAAGAGCTGCTACAGAACATCACCCGTAACGAGAAGCAGATACGTTATGAGTTAGGTACACGCATCCGTCATCAGATGCGTATTGTCCCTGAACTCCGCTTCTTCATCGACGACTCGCTGGACTACATCGAGCGTATTGACGAACTGCTCAAGAAGTGAACTTTTGGAACAGCGAGCACGAAGCCATGCTTGCATGAGCTTTGTCGAGTCGTGACAAAAGTCATATTGAACGAAGTGAAATATGAACTTCCCGTTTTACATCGCCAAGCGTTACCTCTTCTCTAAGAAGTCGACACACGCCATCAATATCATCAGCGGCATCTCTGTGATAGGTGTCGCTGTAGCGGCTATGGCGCTGGTCGTCACGCTGTCGGTGTTTAACGGATTCCACGACCTGGTGGCATCGTTCTTCACCAATATGGATCCGCAGCTGAAGGTGACACCCGTCAAAGGAAAGACCGCCTCAGCCACAGATCCTATCCTCACCAAAATCCGCCAGTTGCCGGAAGTGGAGGTAGCTACCGAGTGCCTGGAAGACCAAGCCTTGGCCGTCTATGGCAATCGCCAGATGATGGTCAAGTTGAAAGGAGTACAAGACAATTTCGACTCGCTGACCCATATCCGTGAGGTGCTGGAAGGTGACGGAGAGTTTGAACTGCATGCCGCAGACATGCACTATGGCATTCCTGGCCTGGGCATTGCCTACCAGCTGGCACTGGGCTATACCTATCAGGAGCCGCTGAAAATCTATGCGCCACGTCGTGAGGGACAGCTGAATATGGCCAATCCTACTGATGGCTTTGTGGAGGACGACCTCTACTCTCCAGGCGTCATCTTCTGTATCAAACAGTCGAAGTATGACAAACAGTATATCCTGACATCGCTGGAATTTACCCGCAACCTGTTTGACCAGCCTAACCGCCTGTCATCATTAGAATTACGCCTACGTCCTGGCAGTGACTTTGAAGGTGTGAAGAAGAAGATGATACAATTGGCTGATGGCCATTACGAAGTACAGGACCGCTATGAGCAACAGGACGACACCTTCCGCATCATGAAGGTAGAGAAGCTGATGGCGTATATCTTCCTGACATTCATCCTCGTCATAGCCTGTTTTAATATCATCGGTTCCCTGTCGATGCTTATCATCGACAAGCGCAACGACGTGGTCACCCTGCGCAATCTAGGCGCCAGCGACCACCAGATAACACGCATTTTCCTTTTTGAAGGTCGTCTGATATCCTTGATGGGTGCTGTCATAGGCATCCTGCTGGGATTGTTGCTCTGCTGGCTACAACAAGAATTCGGCATAGTACGACTGGGCAACAGCGAGGGTTCTTTCGTCGTCGACGCCTACCCCGTAAGTGTACATCCGTGGGATGTCGTCATCGTCTTCCTAACGGTCATTGCCGTAGGATTCCTCAGCGTATGGTATCCCGTACGCTACTTCTCTCGCCGCCTCCTTCGCTAACTGCTAATAGCTAATAGCTAACCACCAAGCACGACATTCTCCACCTCTATGTCTTCGTGGAGGAAGAGTTGGGCCTGTTCTTTAAATCTTTCAGGATTCTCTGTGGTCAGATAACGAGTCTGGCCATTCTTTGTGCAGCGCTGCTCCATGTCTGGGTGGCGCTGGAAATAGCTTTGTAGCGAACTCGCTACATATTCTCCTTGTGCAATAATACGAATGCCACGAGGCATGTATTTATGGATTTTGGGCAACAACAACGGATAGTGCGTGCACCCCAAAATGACCGTGTCAATCTCTGGGTCGAGACGCAACAGTTGGTCAATGCGCTTCTTCACAAAGTAGTCGGCACCAGGAGAATCCGCCTCGTTATACTCTACCAGAGGTACCCAGAACGGACAGGCTACACCGCTAACCTCGATGTCAGGATGAAGCTTCTGAATCTCCAGATTATACGACTCACTCTTGATAGTACCTTCCGTAGCAAAGATGCCCACATGACGGTTGTGTGTCAGCGTACCGATGACCTCGGCTGTGGGGCGGATTACGCCAAGAACCCTTCGGTCGGGATCCCACTTGGGCAGGTCATTCTGCTGAATGGAGCGCAACGCCTTGGCTGATGCTGTATTACAGCCCAGAATAACCAGGTGACAGCCCATCTCGAAGAGTTTGATGACCGCCTGTCGCGTAAATTCATAGACTACTTCAAACGAACGAGTACCATAGGGTGTACGCGCATTATCGCCCAAGTACAGGTAGTCGTACTCAGGAAGCAGCTGACGGATACCATGGAGGATGGTCAGTCCGCCATAACCACTGTCAAAGATGCCTATAGGGCCGGGCGCCTGGGGCAATTGATACTGGATACTGGACAATGCGAAATTACTTTAGCAGTTGTTCTTTGACTGTTGCAGTGATATCTTCACCCATGGCAGGGTTCAGCCAAAGGGTTGCCTTCTCGTCGGTATTAACGATGAAAGCATAGCCACGCTCGCGACCAATGGCGTCGAGCACTTCTGCCAGGCGCACCTTGACAGGTACCATGGCTTCCTCTTCAGCCTGACTCAGCAGGCGCTGGCTCTCCTTCTTGAAGGCTACGTTCTTGTCGAGCATCTCCTGAAGCTCGCTCTGACGCTTCTGCAGAATGGTCTTTGGGAAGCTCTTCTGACCATCGAGGAACTCCTCGTACTTCTTGTTGAAGTCTTCTTCTACACGCCTCTGCTCTGCTTCATACTTCTGGCGCAGCTCAGCCATGCTGTTCTGCATAGCGGTATATTCCGGCATGATCTGTAACACAGACTCATAGCTCAGATAGCCGAATTTCAACTCGCTCTGTGCCATCGCAGGCATAGCCATCACCAGAGCCAACAGTACGATAAATAATGCTTTTTTCATATTATTGCTATATGGATTCTTTCCAATTAAGAATATCGCTTGCAAAAATACATATTATTTTCCAAACGACCAAATATTTCTTTTATAAGCCGTTAGATGAAAGCATAAAAATCAAAAAGACGTCTTTTTTCCAAAGATTTTTGTTAGATTAACAATAAAAATCATGTATTGTGCCGACTAATTCGTACCTTTGCACATTATTATATAGAAAAAGTTAAGAATGGCTTGCATACTACATATTGAGACAAGTACTAATGCCTGTTCGGTAGCCGTTTCGGAGAACGGACAGTGCATCTATGAAGAGACACAGCATGGAGAACGTGGTGCTGGTGCCGAGCAGCTGGGACGCATGGTCGACGAGGCTCTGTCGTTCACAGACAGCCACGCTATCCCATTTGATGCGGTAAGCGTCAGCTGTGGTCCTGGCTCGTATACGGGTCTGCGAATCGGTGTGTCGATGGCTAAGGGCATCTGCTATGGTCGCGACCTGAAGCTGATTGCTGTGCCCACGCTAGAACTGATGTGTGTACCAGTGTTGCTGAGAGAAACGATTACAGAGGACAACGCACTGCTATGCCCGATGATTGACGCCCGCAGAATGGAGGTATACTCTGCTCTTTACGACCGTTCGCTGAAAGAAGTTCGTCCCGTGGGTGCCGACGTGGTAACAGAGGAGACGTACAAGCAGTGGTTGGACGAGCGCCCCATCTACTTCTTTGGCAATGGAGCCCAGAAGTGCATGGACATAATTAACCACCCCAATGCCCACCTGATAGAGGGTATTGAACCATTGGCTAAGTGGATGATGCCGCTGGCTGAGAAGCGTTTCCTCAACGAGCAGTTTGAGGATGTGGCCTACTTCGTGCCCTTCTACCTGAAGGACTTCGTAGCGATTAAGGCAAAGCCATTGCTTTGAAATTGAGAAATTGAGATAATGAGAAATTGAGAAACGAATGGATATAAAAGGATTAGACTATAATACAGCTCGCGAGAAACTCGTGATGACTGAATACGGACGTGAGATACAGAAGATGATAGACATTGCCATTGCGTTGCCTACGAAAGAGGAGCGCATGCGCTGTGCCTATACCATCATCCACCAGATGGAGATGAAGAACCCGCAGGTTCGTGAGGGTGAGGACTACCAGCAGACGCTGTGGGATCACCTCTATCTGATGAGTCATAAGCAGCTCGACATCGACTGGCCCTACGACATGAGTGCGGCAGAGAACATCCTGTCGAAGCCTGCTCCTATGGCTCATCCGTCAGCTGAGGGACAGTCGCGCATGCGTCACTATGGCCAGCTGCTCAGCAAGGTTTTCGAACAGCTGAAGACCATGCCTGAGGGTCCAGAGCGTGACGAACTGGTGCGCCTGACTGCCAACCAGATGAAGCGTGACCTGATGACATGGGGTCATGGCTCGATAGACGACGAGAAGGTGGCTGACGACCTGGCACGCTTTACCGATGGCAAGATACAGCTGGACCTGTCGACATTCCACTTCGACCGCGTCAATGCCATCGTGCCTGACAGCGGCAATGGTAAACGGAAGAAGAGAAAGTAATACCATCATCATATGGCATCATTCAAGATAGAGGGTGGCCACCTGCTCAGTGGCGAAATCAGACCGCAAGGCGCCAAGAACGAGGCGTTGCAGGTTATCTGTGCTACACTACTGACCAGTGAGGCTGTGACCATACACAACATCCCCAACATCCGCGACGTCAACAACCTCATCCAACTGTTGAAGGACATTGGTGTGAAGGTGACGAAAGACGGCAACAGCTATACCTTCCAGGCTGACGCCTTGAATATGGCCTTTCTGCAGAGCGACGAGTTCGTGGAGAAATGTGCCCAGCTGCGTGGCTCCGTTATGATGATTGGTCCGCTGCTGGCTCGCATGGGTAAGGCAGTCATCGCCAAGCCTGGTGGTGACAAGATTGGGCGCCGTCGTCTGGATACTCACTTCCTGGGTTTCCAGAAGTTGGGTGCTAAGTTCCGCCAGATAGATAATCGCGATGTCTACGAGATTGGCGCCAAACGACTGAAGGGTGCCTATATGTTGCTGGACGAAGCCTCTGTGACGGGTACTGCCAACATCATTATGGCTGCCACGATGGCTGAAGGAACCACCACTATCTATAATGCTGCCTGCGAGCCCTATATCCAGCAGCTATGCCACATGCTGTGCCAGATGGGTGCTAAGATTAGTGGCATCGGCTCGAACCTGCTGAACATTGAAGGCGTCAAGACGCTGCATGGTGCTGATCACAAGCTGTTGCCCGATATGATTGAGGTTGGCTCGTTTATCGGTATGGCAGCGATGTGTGGCAATGGTGTCCGCATCAAGGACTGTTCACTGAAAGACCTCGGCATCATTCCTGATGCCTTCCGCCGACTGGGCGTGAAGGTGGAAGAAGATGGTGACGACCTCTATATTCCCCGTCAGAAGCACTATGTCGTGGACTCGTTCATCGACGGTACCATCATGACGCTGGCTGATGCTCCCTGGCCAGGACTGACTCCTGACCTGCTCAGCGTACTCATCGTGGTGGCTACGCAAGGACGTGGCTCTGTGCTGTTCCACCAGAAGATGTTCGAGAGTCGTCTGTTCTTTGTAGACCGTTTGATAGATATGGGTGCCCAGATTATTCTCTGCGACCCCCACCGAGCTGTCGTCGTAGGTCACGACCGCCAGCGCCAGTTGCGTGGCAGCAGAATGTCTAGCCCTGACATCCGTGCAGGTATCGCCCTGCTGATAGCCGCCATGAGTGCCAACGGCACCAGCCTCATCAGCAATATCGAACAGATAGACCGCGGCTACGAGGATATTGAGCACCGTCTCAATGCGCTGGGGGCTCACATCGAGCGTCTCCCATAGTGCCCATTAACCCCATTCACCCCATGATAAGAGCAGAGGAAGTTTACAAGATAGGCCGACTAGGCAAGGCCCATGGTGTCAAGGGCGAGGTGTCGTTTCAGTTCGATGACGACATCTTCGACCGTGTGGATGCTGACTACCTGGTACTTGACATCGACGGCATCTTGGTACCTTTCTTTATGGAGGAATACCGTTTCCGTAGCGACACCATCTGTCTGGTGAAGTTCAAGAGCGTTGATACCCAGCAGCGTGCTCAGGAGCTGACGGGCTGCGATGTCTTCTTCCCCCGTGCACTGGCAGAGGAAGGCGACGAGATGCCCTCGCTGTCTATGCTGGTGGGCTTCGAGATTGTCAATAATGCAAACGGGGAAACCGTTGGCCGCATTGCTGCCATCGACGACAGCACCGCCAATATCCTGTTTGAACTGGAAGACGGCACCTTGATACCTGCCAGCGATGACCTCATAGAGGTGATTGACGCTGAACAGCAACAAATAAAGATGAACATCCCACAAGGACTGCTGGCGCTACGCTAGTGAATAGTGAACAACGATATATGAAAAAGAAACAAATAGCGATCTTAGGCTCTACAGGCTCTATAGGTACTCAAGCCCTTGAGGTCATTGAGGAGCATAGCGACCTGTATGAAGTATATTGTCTGACAGCCAACAACAAGGTTGAACTGCTGGCTGAGCAGGCCCACAGATTCAAGCCTGCCGCCATCGTCATTGCCAACGAGCAGCGTTACGACGAGCTGAAGCGACTGATGAGCGACATGCCCGACGTGAAGGTCTATGCCGGCAAGCAAGCCTTAGACGACATCGTAGAGGCTATGCCCATCGACATGGTGCTCACTGCCATGGTGGGCTTTGCAGGACTGTCGCCCACCATCCACGCCATCAAGGCTCATAAAGCCATTGCCCTGGCCAACAAGGAGACGCTGGTGGTGGCTGGCGAGTTGATTCTGCAGCTGGCTCAGCAGCACCATACACCCATCCTGCCTGTGGATAGCGAGCACTCCGCCATCTTCCAGAGTCTGGTAGGCGAAGACGACAACCCCATCGAGAAGATACTGCTCACCGCCAGTGGTGGTCCGTTCCGTAACTTCACCATGGAACAGCTGGCAACAGTCACGAAGGCTGACGCCCTGCGCCATCCCACATGGGACATGGGTGCCAAGATTACCATCGACTCTGCAACGATGATGAACAAAGGTTTTGAGGTCATTGAGGCTAAATGGCTCTTTGGCGTTGACGCCAGTCAGATACAGGTGCTGGTACATCCGCAGAGTATCGTCCATAGTGCCGTACAGTTCCACGATGGTGCTGTCAAGGCTCAGCTGGGTGTTCCTGATATGCGTCTTCCTATCCAGTATGCCTTCTCATTCCCCCAGCGTCTGTCGCTGAGTGGTGAGCGTCTCGACCTGTTTGCCCATCCCTTGGAGTTCTTCGAGCCAGACCTGAAGAAGTTCCGCTGTCTGGCATTGGCCTTCGAGGCCATCAAGAAGGGTGGCAACATGCCATGCATCGTCAATGCTGCCAACGAGATTGTCAACCGTGCCTTCTTGGAGGACCGCTGTGGTTTCCTGCAGATGAGCGACGTCATTGCTGAGACCATGCAGCGCTGCACGTTCAGCACTAATCCTGACTACGACATCTATATCCAGACGGATGCCGAGGCACGACGTATCGCAGAAGAGCTATTGAAAAGTTAAGAGTTAAGAATTAAGAGTTAAGAGTTAATAATGGAAGTATTTTTGATTAAACTGGCACAGCTCATTCTGGCACTGTCCATACTGATTCTGCTGCATGAGGGAGGCCACTTCTTCTTCGCCAAGCTCTTTGGCGTCAGAGTAGAAAAGTTCTACATGTTCTTTGACTGGAAATTCAGTCTGTTCAAGTATAAACCCAAGAACAGCGATACCGAATATGGTCTGGGCTGGATACCCTTGGGTGGATACTGTAAGATATCGGGTATGATTGACGAGAGCTTCGATACGGAGCAGATGAAACGTCCTGCCCAGCCGTGGGAGTTTCGTACCAAGCCCGCATGGCAGCGTTTGCTCATCATGATTGGCGGTGTACTCGTCAATTTCCTGCTGGCACTGTTCATCTATTCAATGATTCTGTTCCATTGGGGCGACACCTATGTGCCTGTGAAGGATATGACGTTGGGTATGAAGTTCAACCAGGAGGCCAAGAGCTACGGCTTCAAGGACGGCGATATTCTGGTGGGTACTGAGAAAGGTGCTTTCAAGAACTTCTCTGCCGACATGTATCGCGACATCTCTGAGGCACAGCGTGTGGACATCATCCGCAATGGTAAGGAGATGAGTATCCAGCTGCCTGGTGAACTGAACATGCTGAATATGATCAAGGCACAACCCGCCTTCGTACAGCCACTCATCCCTAATCAGGTTGACAGCGTCGTTCCTGGCTCTACAGCCTATAAGATGGGATTAAGAAAAGGACACCGCATTACGGCTATCGACGGCAAGGCTGTCGCATCGTTTAACGAGTTCACTGACCAGCTGGCACGTCACACCGATATGCTGGCTACTGCCAAGACGGCGGCTGACAGTCTCAAAGCACGCACGGTAACCATATCCTTTGCCAGCGACAGCAAGCAGTATACCGCCAAGGTGGTGCTCCACTCCACCCTGAAGTTAGGATTTGTTCCCGTACAGCTGTCTTCGCTCTACAAGCCTTTCACCCAGGAGTATGGCTTCTTTGAGAGCTTCCCTGCAGGTGTAAAGTATGGCTGTCATGTGCTGGGTACCTATATTGACGACCTGAAATACGTCTTCACTGCTGAGGGTGCCAAGTCGCTGGGTGGCTTTGGTACCATTGGTAACCTCTTCCCTGCTGATTGGGACTGGTACATCTTCTGGCGTATGACGGCTTTCCTGAGCATCATCCTTGCCTTCATGAACATCCTGCCCATTCCCGCTCTGGACGGTGGCCATGTACTGTTCCTGCTCTACGAGATGATTACCCGTCGCAAGCCCTCTGAGGAATTCATGATCCGTGCTGAGTATGTGGGCTTTGGCATCGTGCTGCTCTTATTGGTCGTTGCCAACCTCAACGATATCCTGCGCAGTCTGGGCATCATGTAAACTGTTGTCATGAAGATAGTTGTTGACGACAAGATACCGTATATCCGAGAGACGATCTGCCAGCTTGCTGACGAGGTCGTCTTTCTCAGTGGTGCCGCCATTACAGCTGATGATGTCAGAGATGCTGACGTGCTGGTGGTCAGGACGCGCACCCGCTGTAATCAGCAACTACTGGAGGGTAGTAAGGTACGGCTGGTGGTAACAGCCACCATCGGCTACGACCATATCGATACCCAATGGCTTGACAAAGCAGGTATCCGCTGGACCAACTGTCCTGGCTGCAACTCTGGCTCAGTGGCACAGTATCTGGAGTGTACCCTGCTGTTGCTCGAACAGCAGAAAGGTCTCTCACTCCGCCAGTCTACCATCGGCATCGTAGGTTGTGGACATGTGGGCAGCAAGGTCAAAGCGGTAGCAGAACGATTGGGCATGCAGGTACTGGTCTGCGACCCACCGTTGGCAACATTGTCCCCTAAGTTCTTTGACCATAGTCAAAGTGTGGCGTTGCGAATTGGGGACGACAGGGGTCTGAACGAGCGGTTATTTGTCTCTCTCGACGAAATCGAGAGACGCTGCGATGTCATTACTTTCCATGTCCCTTTGACCCGCGAAGGACAGTATGCCACCTGGCATCTGGCTGATGAGGACTTCTTCCGACGTCTGTCGCGCGTACCTTATATTATAAATACCAGCCGTGGCGAAGTGGTTGATAACCAGGCACTCCTCAAGGCTTTAGAAGAGGGCCGTGTGCGCGATGCCGTCATAGATGTATGGGAAAACGAGCCTCATCCGGATGCCGCCCTGCTTGAGAAAGTCTTCATAGGCACCCCTCATATCGCTGGATATTCTGCGGATGGTAAGGTGAATGCCGACAACATGGTCATCGATGCTATCTGTCAGCATTTCGGTCTTCCTCATCCAGAACCGATAGCGCTACCCACTCTGCCAGACGATTTCCACTATACGGGAAGTCCACTCGATTTGTATAACCCTATGGATGACAGTCAAAAACTGAAAGCTGACGCTTCGCAATTTGAACAACTTCGCAACAATTATCCACTCAGAAGGGAGAAAATAGACCAAAAAGTTGCACAAGTGTAGGGTGATTGTGCAATGTGATGCAGATTTTTGCTCTTAAAATTTGCGTAAGTCAATAAAAATGTGTTACTTTGCACCCGCTAAGCGACTCATTGGTTGCTGTTAAGGTAAAAAAGATATCAATTATTAACATTTTAATTAGAACAATTATGTCAGAAATTGAAAGCAAAGTAAAGGCTATTATCGTAGACAAACTCGGTGTTGATGAAGCAGAGGTTAAGCCCGAAGCAAGTTTCACTAACGACCTTGGTGCAGACTCTCTGGATACCGTTGAGCTCATCATGGAGTTCGAGAAGGAGTTCGGTATCTCTATCCCCGACGACAAGGCTGAGAAGATCGGTACTGTTGGCGACGCTATCGCATACATCGAGGAGAACGCAAAATAAATTTTTTACAAAACATAATGGTTGCTTCCTACCAGAAGCAACCATTATGCTTTATTGTTAGCATATGGAATTAAAAAGAGTAGTTGTAACAGGTCTGGGAGCTGTAACTCCCGTGGGCAACACTCCTGAAGAGATGTGGAAGAACCTGCTCGACGGAGTCAGTGGTGCAGCACCTATTACAAGTTTCGATACAGAATTATTTAAGACTAAGTTCGCTTGTGAGGTCAAGAACCTCAACGTGAACGACTATCTGGATCGTAAAGAGGCTCGCAAGATGGACCGCTACACCCAGCTGGCCCTGATTGCTGCCAAGCAGGCCGTTGAAGATAGCGGCATGGATCTGGAGACAGAGGACAAGAACCGCATTGGTGTAGTTTATGGTGTAGGTATCGGTGGTATCAAGACCTTCGAGGACGAGGTGAAGTACTATGGCCAGCACGAAGCCGATGGTCCTAAGTTCAACCCCTTCTTCATCCCTAAGATGATTGCCGACATCGCTGCCGGACAGATTTCTATCATGTACGGCTTCCATGGTCCCAACTACATCACCGCTTCTGCCTGTGCTTCTTCATCAAACGCACTGGCTGACGCCTTCAACCTGATTCGTCTGGGTAAGGCTAACGCTATCGTTGCTGGTGGTGCTGAGGCAGCTATCTGCGCTACTGGTGTAGGTGGTTTCAATGCTATGCACGCCCTCTCAACACGTAACGACGAGCCCGAGAAGGCCAGCCGTCCGTTCAGCGCTAGCCGCGACGGATTCATCATGGCCGAGGGTTCTGGTTGCTTGATTCTCGAGGAGCTGGAGCACGCTAAGGCTCGTGGTGCTAAGATCTATGCTGAGATGGTTGGTGCTGGTATGAGCGCTGATGCTCACCACATTACCGCTTCTCACCCCGAGGGTCTGGGCGCTAAGCTCGTGATGCAGAACGCGCTGGAGGATGCTGGCATGCAGCCCGACGAGATTGACTATATCAACGTTCATGGTACTTCTACCCACGTTGGTGACATCTCTGAGGCTAAGGCCATCAAGGAAGTCTTCGGCGATGCAGCCTTCAAGCTGAACATCTCTTCTACCAAGTCTATGACCGGTCACCTGCTGGGTGCCAACCACGAGGAGGGCGACGATGATCCAGAGATTGACTACAATCTGAACTTCACATTCAACAAGGCCCAGAAGCGCGAGGTTCGTGCTGGTCTCAGCAACACCTTCGGCTTTGGCGGTCACAATGCCTGTGTGGTATTCAAAAAGTATGTGGGTTAACAATATCATTGACAGCATAAAGCTCCCTTTCCGCAAGGAGAAGGAGCTTTTTTCTGCTCTTTACCGTATTCTTGGCTTCTATCCCCACAACATCAGCCTCTACAAGCAAGCCCTGTTGCACAAGAGTGTAGGGCGACGTAACGAGAAAGGACGTCCGCAAAACAACGAACGTCTGGAATTCCTGGGTGATGCCGTGCTGGATGCTGTCGTTGGCGACATCGTCTACCGCCATTTCGAGGGTAAGCGCGAGGGCTTCCTCACCAATACCCGTTCCAAACTCGTCAGTCGTGAGACCTTAGGGAAACTCGCCAAGGAGATGGGACTCGACCAGCTCATCCTGTCTTCAGGTCACTCCAATTCCCATAACAGCTACATGAATGGCAATGCCTTCGAGGCGCTGGTGGGAGCCATCTACCTAGACCGCGGATACAGCGCGTGTATGCGCTTTATGGAAAAACGCATCTTGACACAACTCATCAACATCGACAAGGTGGCCTATAAGGAGGTTAACTTCAAGTCGAAGCTGCTCGAATGGAGTCAGAAGAATCGTGTCAAGATGGAGTTTCGCGATCTGGAGCAGACACGCGACGAGAATGGTAGTCCCGTATTCACCGTCCAGGTATTCATAGAAGGCTTGGAGGGCGAGAAAGGTACTGGTTTCTCCAAGAAAGAGAGCCAACAGAAAGCCAGCAAGGGAACGCTTCAGCGTCTGCGTCGTGAGCCTCAGTTCATTGACGCCATCTTTGCCGTCAAGGCTGACCGTACTAAGATGGAGGAGGAGCCCGTGATGGCTGCCCCCGACTTGGAGAAGCTGGAGAATCCCGACTTCATCGTAGAACAAGAGAAAACAGAAGAGCCAGAACGTGTGGCGATTCAGTCGCCACAAACGGTCCTCGACGAGCTGACGCTTGATGACATCAGCGCTACTCCTCGTGAGAAGTCTCGCGAGGAAATCATCGCAGAAGCTGAGGCAGCAGCCTTTCAGGACAGCTAATACGCGAGCAAATCAGTTACTCTTGACACTCAGATACAACTGATACAGCGCTGGCTTAGGCTAATACGCGTCTGTATCAGCTGTATTTTTACTTCCTCTCTAGGAAGATTTCTAAATAGACCTAACAACCTAACATGGTGTTTGCAAATTTTTGTAATACAAATAATTACAAAGTTATTTATTTCTGTAGACCTAACATCAGACCTAACGTGATACCTAACATAAAAGGTAACATCTTCCAATTAACCCGTCAACTTGATCTAGTCGAAAGACAGAAAACTGACAACCAAAATCAGCGAACTACAAGTTTTCTTCTGTGGGTCTGGCATCACGTTAGGTCTGATGTTAGGTCTGGCCAACTTGCCGGTACTCTCAAACGCCCTGTGCATCGTGGTTTCAGAAGATTAATGTTAGGGATGTTAGGTCTATTTGCAAAAAAAATATTTTCTGCAATTCTTTGTCGTTTCAAAATTATTCTCTATCTTTGCACTATCGCTTGTTAGTCCTTAGGGGCAAAGCGGGCGGTCTTATTTTATGAGAAAGACGTTTTCGAACGTCTGTCGTTGTGCATCTTGAACTTCGCAACTTCATAGCCACAGCAGACAGATGACAACCGAGACGTCTACGTTGAGCGTTTCTATATAACTCATTATATATAGTTCGTTCTGGCGTGGGCTGATAAGCGTTGTCTATCCTGTGTGGCGAGGCAATGCGAAGGCCCAAGATGCCAGGATAGGCAGAGAAGCAGACACCTACGCCTTTTTTGTATCATAAGCTGAACCTAAAACGAACAAGTAATAGCCTATTTTGTGGTGTTTGTAGGCAACATAAAAGAGTAATATGATGAATCTGCAGTCTGAATACCCTTGGGAAAGCTCACAGAAAGATGATTTTATAAATATCTGCATTAATCGCTTTGGCTCTATGACCAAGAATGATTATGAGGTGGCTTTATTCCATGAAATGTTAAGAGCTGGCCTTAACGATAAAACAGACTTCCAAATTAGTCTTTTGTTGCACATTCCTGAAACTAAGATAAAAAGACTACGCTATGAGGCTACCTTACGCTACCTGTCACAAGATAATGGCGACCAATACAAAGTCGCATTTATTCAATTTTTAGACAAAGGCTCATTCCGCGTTACGGATAACCATAGAATTCAATTTGCCATTAGCGACAAACTTTTCCGTCTCTACATTAACGACTTGTTGATGAGAGATGGACGTTTTGCTGACACGTCTTTTAATCCAAATATTGTGTCATTACCTTGGAAGGATTTGGAGTTCTTACTGAATTACTTTGGTCTGAATGACAAAGACCGTCTGGCAAGAATAAAAGAATCTGTCAAAGACACAGATATTGATTTACCTACGACATTGCTCGAATGTTGTAAAGAGTTTGGAATCGAAGCTCTCAAGAATGTAGGTAGGAAAGCAGCAGGCAAAGCTGGTGACAAGTTTATTGGTTATGTGTTCAAAAAGGCAGAAGAAGTTATCAAAAAAAAGAAAGAACAAATAACAACTTAATAACAACTTAAAACAACAACATTATGAAACAAACAACTTTTACTCTTTTACTTTCCGTGCTACTGAGCATGGCGGGACTTCATGTGTATGCCTCCGACATTGAGGTTGATGGAATTTATTATAATTTCAATGCAAATACTAAAACAGCTGAGGTGACGTTTAAAGGTGAGAAGTATGATTCTTACAATAACGAATATACTGGCGCCGTTGTTATTCCCTCCGAAGTTACGTATGGCGGTGAAAAATACAGCGTGACGAGTATTGGCAAATATGCTTTTTTATATTGCTCTGGTCTTACCTCCGTCACCATCCCCAATAGTGTGACGAGTATTGGCGTAGCTGCTTTCAAGGGTTGCTCTGGCCTTACCTCCATCACCATTCCCAACAGCGTGACGAGTATTGACGCAGATGCTTTCGTAAGTTGCTCTGGCCTTACCTCCGTCACCATCGGCAACAGCGTGACGAGTATTGGCGGTGCTGCTTTCATGAATTGCTCTGGCCTTACCTCCGTCACGATTCCTAACAGCGTGACGAGTATTGGCACTGTTGCTTTCTATGGTTGCTCTGGCCTAACCTCCATCACCATTCCCAACAGCGTGACGAGTATTGGCGATGGTGCTTTCGGTGGCTGTTCTGGCCTTACATCCATCGTTGTAGAATCAGGGAACACGAAGTATGATTCACGAGACAATTGTAATGCCATTATTGAGACAGCAAGTAACAAGTTGGTGGCTGGTTGTAAGAATACCGTCATCCCCAACAGCGTGACGAGTATTGGTGTTGAGGCTTTCTATTATTGCACTGGCCTTACCTCCATCACCATTCCCAACAGCGTGACGAGCATTGGCCAAAGTGCTTTCACTGGTTGCTATAAGCTTACCTCCATCGTTGTAGAATCAGGGAATACAAAATATGATTCACGAGAAAATTGTAATGCCATTATTGTAACAGCAAGTAACAAGCTGGTGGCTGGTTGTAAGAATACCGTCATCCCCAACAGCGTGACGAGTATTGGCCCGGAAGCTTTCTATAATTGCTTTGACCTAACCTCCATCACCATTCCCAATAGTGTGACGAGTATTGGTTATTATGCTTTCTATCGTTGCACTCGCCTCAAGGACGTTTATTGCTATCCTACTGAAGTGCCGGAAACTGGTAGCAATGCCTTTCAAGGTGTGACTACAAGCAATGTGACATTACATGTACCATTTTCTTCTTTGATTAAATATAAGGAACATGAAGTATGGGGGCAGTTCAAGTTTGGTTCTTATTTGGATGCCGTTTCATTTACCTATTCTGTTGACGGACTTTCGAAAATGAAGATGATAGTACCTACCATTGAGCATAGTCTGAATATCGACGCAGAAGAAGGCTGGAAGGTCGTTGCACTGACGGTAAATGGCGAAGATAAGATGAGCGGCTTGACGGATAACGTATTGACCATCAATATTTCGGCAGATACCGAGGTGAAGGCCACTTTTGGATGGGCTAACGAGGCCAACCTCTATACGGAAGACCCAGCTACGGGCATTGCCACCATAGAGGGCGAAGGCGTGAAGGTACAGGCTAAGGACGGCCAGATATGGGTAGATGGTGCTGCCGGCAAGACGGTACGCCTCTATACCATCGGTGGTGCGCTGATGACTACCGTTACTCCTACAGCAGGAAATACAGGTAAATTCTCTGTAGCTCCAGGCACCTATATCATCCAAGTGGGTAACAAAGCTGCCAAGGTTACAGTGAAGTAAAAACGGATATTTAAAATAATCACTGCAGGCTGAAGTCACCATGCTTCAGCCTGCTTTTTGCTTATTATTATTAAAAGGTAAGGAGAAAATGTGTGGTTTCAGAAAAAAGTATTACCTTTGCAGGCAAATATTTGTACGACTATGAGTCTGACTCAGATAATAGGAAATGTGTTTAAGCCCCGTCAGAAGGCTTTGGAGAAGCATCTGAATGGGGGAGAGGCGCTGCAGCATGCAGTGCTGAATCATCTGATACATACCGCTAAAGATACAGAATACGGCAGAAACCATGCCTTTGACAATATCAAGGACTATGACCAGTTCGTCTCGATGGTACCTGTCAACACCTATGAAGAACTGAAGGGCGACATTGACCGCATGCGTCATGGCGAGAAGGATGTGCTGTGGCCAGGACGTGTCAGGTGGTATGCCAAGTCTTCAGGAACCACAAACGACAAGTCGAAGTTCATCCCTGTCAGCGACGAGGGTCTGCAGAAGATTCACTATGCTGGCGGGCGCGACTCGGTGGCACTGTATCTCCGCAACAATCCCAAATCGAGAATGTTCGATGGCAAGGGACTGATACTCGGTGGCAGTCATGCGCCCAACTATAATGTAGCCGGTTCGCTGGTGGGTGACCTCAGCGCCATCCTGATAGAGAACATCAATCCGCTGGTCAACTTAGTGCGCGTACCCAAGAAGGAGACAGCCTTGCTGAGCGACTTTGAGGTAAAGCGTGAGCGCATAGCCCGTGAGGCGATGAACAAGAACGTCACCAACATCAGTGGCGTACCCTCCTGGATGCTCTCTGTGCTGAATTGCATGATGGAGCTGACGGGTAAGGAACATCTGGAAGAGGTGTGGCCCAATATAGAGGTGTTCTTCCATGGTGGTGTGGCCTTCACGCCCTATCGCAAGCAATATGAGCAGCTCATCACCTCTCCCAATATGCACTATATGGAGACCTATAACGCCAGCGAGGGATTCTTCGGACTGCAGGACGATCCTGCCGACAAGGCCATGATGCTGATGCTGGACTATGGGGTCTTCTATGAGTTCCGACCCATGGACGGAGGCGACATTGTTCCTTTGTGGGGTGTCGAGACGGGCAAGAACTACGCAATGGTCATCTCGACCAGTTGTGGACTGTGGCGCTACGAGATTGGCGACACCATCCAGTTTACGTCTACCAATCCTTATAAGTTCTTCATCTCTGGTCGCACCAAGCACTTCATCAATGCCTTTGGTGAGGAGCTGATAGTAGATAATGCTGAACAAGGACTGGCCTACGCCTGTGAACAGACTGGTGCAGAGGTCTTGGAGTACACTGCTGCTCCAGTGTTTATGGATGCTAACGCCAAGTGCCGCCATCAGTGGCTCATCGAATTTTCCAAGTCACCAAGTGACTTGGCACAATTCTCTGACCTGCTGGATAAGAAGCTGCAGGAAATCAACAGCGACTACGAAGCCAAGCGCTACAAGGATATCACGCTGCAACACCTTGAAATCGTTGTAGCTCGTCCTAACTTGTTTAATGACTGGCTGAAGCTGAAAGGCAAACTGGGTGGTCAGCACAAGGTGCCTCGTCTGAGTAATTCACGCGAACATATCGACGTCTTGTTGCAATTAATGAAGAATGAAGAATGAAGAATGAAGAATGCAACGCCACCTTGAGAAAGTGGTTAAGAAGAATAAATAATCATGGAATGAGGTTGTTGCCACTGTGTGCAACATTCTTCATTCTTCATTCTTCATTCTTCATTATGAGTTGTGCCCGCATGGGTTCACCCGATGGCGGTTGGTATGACGACGACCCTCCCCGCATTCTTGGCAGTACCCCTGCTGACAAAGCTACGGGAGTGAAGTCGAAAAAGGTGACCATCTATTTCGATGAGTTCATCAAACTGGCCGACCCCTCGCAGAACGTTACTATCTCACCACCCCAGCTGGAGATGCCTGAGATAGCTGCCAAGGGCAAGAAGATAGTGGTGCAACTGAAGGACACGCTGAAGCCTGATATGACATATACCATCGACTTCAGCGATGCCATCAGCGATAATAACGAGGACAATCCGCTGGGCAACTATACGTTTACCTTCTCCACAGGCCAGCAGACCGACACCCTCGAGATGTCGGGTCATGTGCTCAGTGCCGAGAACCTGGACCCTGTGGCAGGCATACTCGTTGGCTTGTATAACGACTTGGCAGACTCTGCCTTCCGTACCAAGCCCCTGTTGCGTGTAGCGCGCACTGATGCCAACGGTCACTTCGTCATCAAGGGTATTGCCGATGGAGAATACCGTATCTATGCCTTGCAGGATCTTGACGGCAACTACAAGTTTACACAGAAGAGCGAGATGATTGCCTTCTCACACAACACCTACAAGCCTACTGTCAAGCCCGATATGCGTCAAGACACCATCTGGCGTGATACCTTGCATATTGACAGCATCGCACAGGTGCACTATATGCACTACTATCCAGATGATATCGTGCTGACAGCCTTCCAAGAAAAGCTGACAGACCGTTACCTGCTGAAGACAGAACGTAAGGATGCCGACCGCATTCAGGTGTTTTTCAGCTATGGCAATGAGCAGTTGCCCGTCATCCGTGGACTCAACTTCAACAGCGATGACGCCTTTATCGTAGAAAGTAGTGCCAAGAAGGACTCTATCACCTACTGGTTGCGCGATACGCTGTTGGTCAACCAAGACACGCTGGCGTTTGAGATGAGCTATCTGATGACAGATTCACTGGGACAGCTGGTGTCCAAGACCGATACCATTGAGGCGTTGGCGAAGACACCTTATGCCAAGCGTCTGAAAGCCCAGCAAAAGGAATACGAGACATGGTTCAAGCTACAGGAGAAGAAACGTAAGCGTGAAGAGCCTTACGACAGCATCTATCCTGTCAAGCCCTTAGAGGTCAAGTTCAATGCTCCACAGGCGATGGACCCCAACCGTTCCATCCTGATTGAACTACCCACGCCACCAGCAATAGTGGATACGGCAGCCATCCATCTCTATACCAAGATCGATACGCTCTGGTATCGCGCCAACTACGAATTCCATCAAAAAGACAGTCTCTTACGCAACTATGAGATGGTGGTCGACTGGCGATCAGGAGCGGAGTATAGCTTTGAGGTTGACAGTGCCGCCTTTGTTGACATCTACGACAAGGCATGTAAGCCTTTTAAGCAAGGTATCAAGGTAAAGACACTTGATGACTATGCGACACTCTTCTTTGACATCAGTGGCTATGCTGACAGTGCCGCTGTCGTCGTACAGCTGCTTGACAAGAGTGACAAGGTCGTGGAAACGAGTAAGATGGATGCCGACCATTCTGTCGCCTTCTACTATGTCAAGCCAGGCACCTATTACGCTCGAGCCTTTGTGGACTGTAATGGTAACGGCTTGTGGGATACGGGTGACTACGATGCCGACCAACAGGCTGAGGCTGTCTACTACTATTCCCGCGAGATAGAAACTAAGGCTAAGTTTGACATCACGCTGTCGTGGAACCTGATGGAGAAGCCGCTCAACCAGCAGAAACCGTCTGCACTCGTCAAGAAGAAGTCGAACAAGAAGCAGCAGAGGAGAAACCGCAATGCCGACCGTGCTGCCAAGATGGGAATAGAATATATTAAGAAGTCATAAGATTACTTAGAAAAGAGATAGGAGATTACTACTATGAAACGCTTTATCGTATTATGGGTTTTCGCCATGACGTTCATGTCATCGTTTGCCCAGTGTGGTATTGAGAATAACGCTTTTAAGTCAGGTGAGTTTGTAGGTTACGACCTCTACTTCAACTGGAAGTTCGTATGGGTAAAGGTAGGTACTGCGTCCATGTCTACCGTACAGTCCAGTTTCAAAGGACAGGATGCTTTCCGCTGTAGCCTCATCACCCGTGGTAACAGTAAGCTGGACAACATGTTCGTCATGCGTGACACGCTGCTCAGCTACACCACAATGGACCTTGCCCCCCTCTACTTCCGCAAGGGAGCCCGCGAAGGCAAGCGATACTATGTCGATGAACTCTGGTACACCTACCCTAAAGGCAACTGCCATCTCAAACAGCACGAAATCAACAGCCGTGGTGAACACTACTGGAAGGAGTCGGAGTATAAAGACTGCATCTACGACATGATGAGTGTCTATCTGCGCGCCCGCAACTTTGACGCTTCAAAGCTGAAGGTGGGCGACAAGATACCCCTTCCTATTGCTGACGCCTCCAGTATTGCCAATTCATGGCTGAAGTACAATGGCATCACCAATGTAAAGATGAAGAACAGCGATACCAAGTTCCGTTGTCTGGTGTTCTCGTTCATCGAGCGTGAGAATGGTAAGAACCATGAGCTCATCCGCTTCTACATCACGGATGACCAGAACCACCTGCCCGTACGTCTGGATATGTTCCTCTCCTTTGGATCCGCCAAGGCTTACCTGACAGGCTATAAGGGACTGCGCAACGAGATGACCTCCAGGGTGGAGTAATAAACAATAATAAGGCACAAATAGTGGGTAAAACAGTGATGTTTAACCCACTTTTTTGTATCCTTACCCTTACCCATCGTATTGATTACGAGGAAAAGATATAACTTTTTCTGATAATTGTTTGATAATTAGGAAAAAAATTCGTATTTTTGCAGCAAATGTAGCGGAATAGTGATTTCTGCTCATCAACTTATTTTAAGGAGATCTTGGACTTAAAGTCTTTGTTCCTGATTATCAAATAACCGCCAAAATATTCAGACAGAGGAACAAGTGACGAGTAGGTTCATGCCCCCCAAGGGGCGTGGACTGTTCGTGCTTGTTATCTGTTGCGGTTTACTTGGCGGTTGACCCGATAATCAAATAAGCATTGAGCGGCACGCCTTTTTTCGTTACACCTTATAATAATAGCTAGTGCTGCATGGTGAACATTGGACAATGCATTAAAGACGAACTTGAGCGTCAGGAACGGACTGTCAGTTGGCTGGCCCGTAAACTAAACTGTACGCGTGCGGCCGTCTACCGCATTTTTGCTAAAAACAGCATTGATACGGCCTTGCTAACTAGTATCTCTCAGATTCTCCATCGTAACTTTTTCCAAGATCTCTCTGATGACGTTTTTGGAGAGTAGTGACATGCTGCCCAGTTATTGATACAATAGTGTATCATTTATGATACGCAAAAAAGATAAACGTTTGTTTCGAAACGTTTACCTTTGCAATTGAAATAGTATTTTTAACCTAAAACTGATAAATATGAAAATGATTAGACTGTTTAATCTTTTGTCCATTATTATGGTGGTTGTTTTATCTATGGGCTTAAATGCTTGTGGAGGAAGCGATGATGATGATAGAAGTCCTACAGAGGTACCAAGAGATATCATTGGACAGTGGTACAATATATCAAATACTACTTATTCCATGAATTTTGTTTTTAAGAATGATGGTACAGGAACAGGTGAGATAAGTCATAACCGAATTATCAGTATCAGTACTTTTGCATTTAGCTACACATATAGCAGCAATGGAGATATTACTTGCGTAGGAAAAAGAGCAATGGTAGATGAAGAAAATGCAGAAACAGTTGACACGAGACTAGTGTTTCACTACGACAAATCAACAAAGAGGCTAACACTGACAGATGGAGATAACGGTAATTGGCATGGTGCTGTCTTCGAAAAAACGGGTGTAGACTATTCTGGTATTGATAATGGAGAGGCAGGAGACACTGGAACAAATGCTCCTTCTACAATTCCAACTGGTATCTATTATACCTTAGAAGCCAATGGGTATCATACTTGTATCATGGAATTACTTGAGATGGGTAACTGGAGAAAGGCAAAAGAAATTGCAGCAGGGTCTACTGAATGTTACTATTTTACGGAATATGCTGCAATAGCTGTAACCAGTGGAGATAAGTTCAAATGGCTATATCTCCAGACAAGTTCGACACGCGTGCCTAGCGACGCCATTCTCGTTGACACACAGTACTATAGTTATCAGACAAATAGATTTACTGCCTATTATTATTTGTATCCAGATAATTATTACTCTGATGATTGGATGGATATTAGTTCAGAATTCACATACTCCAATGGTGTACTAAAATATAAGAGTGGATTATACAGTGGCGCAATCTTTAAAAAAGTAAAATAACATAAAAAACGAATCTTATGAAAAGAAATGCATTACTATTATTAGCTGTTTTGGCTTCTTGTATGACAATGAACGCTAACACTATTATTAACAACGAAAATGAATCGAATGCTAACAACAGTTCGATGGAAATAAATCAGTCAACAACCTCTTCAACAGATGATACCTATGCCGGAGGTCTCGATATTGATTATTATGGTGTAGAAAAAGGATGGGGAGTGGGTGTTGAGGTACACAAGGGGTTCCTGCTTGGTTTTATTTACAACCATGGAGAAACAAATGATTATGTAACCTCTAACTACTCTTGGGGCATGCACTTGGGTTATAACTATCGTTATTGGATAGTACCCAACTCTTTGTATATTGAAGGAAGATTTGGTGTTGGCTATGCAGATGCAAAACTAGAAATAACCACCACAACGACAAAGACTAGAACAACAGAAGGTCGGTATATTGCTGGACACTACTTAGAAGGCAAGACTTATACATATGAAGAAAAACAGAAAGAGAATTTAGGTGGTAGTGATTTCTATTTGATGATGTCACCTCGCATTGGTCTCAATTTGTTTAAGTTTAAAAATGGTGGAGGTGTTGCTCTTACTGGTGGTTATCGTTGGACTTTTACAAAGTTCAAATTCGATAAAGAGCATAAGGCAGACTACTTCTCTGCAGGTATATGTATTATATATTAATTGCAAAACATCTTTTATATGAAAAAGTATTTATTTAGTTGGATGACCATTGCCTTGATGGCATTCGTGTGTGTGAGTTTTTCGGCATGTGGTGGTGACGACGATGATAATGCTGGTGGTGGTCATTCAAGCACAGCAGATGGTCAGTCTACTGGCGCATTCCAAGGTGCCAAGCGTGTTTTTGGAGATAATCTCGTGAAGGCCACGACAAGCTCTAGCGGAACTCGTTGGGAGTTTACTTACGATGCAAAAGGATTCATGACCAAAGCTAAAAAAACAGATAACTCCAAATCCAAAACGTACGAGTATAACATCAGCTACTCAGAGAATATGATAAGCTACTCTCGTTACTCAGATGGAAAGTTTAAAGAAACACAAACAGCCTCTATCGGCTCCAATGGCTTCATATCGAAAACCAGTGGTGACGATGAAACGTACGCGTTTACCTATGATAACGCAGGACATTTGACAAGATTCACTGTTTATGATGATGGTGAGATAGATGATGATACTTATCTGACGTGGCAGAACGGAAATGTTATTTCCGCTATTAACAATGACAGCCACTCAAGTACGTACACGATTACTTATAAGACTGATTCACAAGAGCCTATTGCAAATACTGTCAGTCTCGCAGATTTTGACCATATGACATCTATTGATATCGATATTGAGGAATTTTTGATTTATTCTGGTGCCATTGGATTTGGTCCAGCTCAACTTCCTCTCGGAATTACTAATATCAGACAGAACGAAGGAAAAGATAATAATGAAGTAGAAACAGAGACTATTGGTAACTCATGGAAGCTTGACAATCAGAATCGGCCTGTCAGCTTAGAAAGAGAGACTACTTACAAAGGTAGTTCCTATAAAGAAAAGAAGACCTATACTTGGGAATACTAAGCAACTCGAAATATATTAAAGCTAATACGATATCCACCTTTGCGAAAAGGACTTTATTTAATAGTTAATGATAATTTTGATGAGAGAGCGGGCAAGCTTGCCCGCTCTCTGTATTACCGAAATGGAGGAACTATCGTATTTTTTTTATTATTTACAGAGAGTCTCTTAGAAATACAACTGATACAGCTACGAGAACAGCTAAGCCAGAGCTGGGAATAGCTAAGCCAGCACTGGGAACAACTGATATCGAGACGTATCAGTTGTATTTCTTTCTATTTTTTCGAAAAAAAAGACGGAAAAAGCAAAAGACATCCCCAGGTACCCTAATCTTTGGAAATACCTTTAAAGAAAGGGGCTCGAGAGGGTACCTCTTATCCTAGGAGATACCCAAGAGGTACCCTAAACCTCCCCCTTTGGCAACGGGAATGTTAAATTTACAAATATTAACGTGATGCCGTGGGGGAAAACCTTGGAAACCGCAATTATTTTTTGTATCTTTGCATTTGGATAACAGAGATCCTTAATCTAATTTATTAACCAATTAAAAATCTAAATTTTAAAGCCAATGAAAAAAATGATTAACAACAGTAACAGTACCATGAACGAACACGAGACAAGTACTAATGTTTTGGGTATCGAAGTGTTTCTGAACGAGCGTTACCTCTTCAGACACAACGTGCTGAACGGAAAGACGGAATTCGCCAAGAGGGCGGAGGACGGCAGCGTGGAGGAGTATCGCGTGCTGACGCAGAAGGCACTGAATAGCATCCTGATTCAGGCCAAGCGTGAGGACGTATTCGAGGAGGGTGGTTCGAAGAGCGACATCCAAGAGTACATCAACTCTGAGGAGGTGGAGAGCTACGACCCTATCCAGCACTACCTGAACAACCTGCCTGCGTGGGACGGAAAGAACCATGTGGCCAGACTCTTCTCACGACTGCCAGGAATCAGCTCTGAACAGCTGAACTTCCTGACCATCTGGATGCGCTCAACGGTAGCCCACTGGCTGCAAATGGATGTGGAGCACGGCAACGAGTGTGTGCCTACGTTGATTGGTGCCCAGGGTTGTGGAAAGACGACGTTCCTGCGCCGACTGCTGCCCATGCATCTGCGTGAGTACTATCTGGACCACCTGAACCTCTCGAACAAGTTCGACAAAGAGATGGCGCTGAGCAACAACTTGCTGGTCAACCTGGACGAGCTGGAAGCCATCCGTCCCAGCCAGCATGCACAGCTGAAACAGACGCTGTCGAAGTCGAAGGTAAACGGGCGCCCCATCTATGGTGCCTCGCAGGAAGACCGTCCTCGCTATGTGTCGTTCGTAGCCACTACAAACAATCCGCATCCGCTGACAGACCCCACGGGCTCACGCCGCTACATCTGCATGACGATTCCTGAAGGTCAGTACATCGACAACACGGGAGACATCGACTATGATCAGCTCTACGCCCAGGTGCTCCACGAACTGAGAGAGGACAAGGCGCCCTACTGGTTCCACAACGACGAGGTGGCCCGCATCCAGCAGCTCAACCAAGAGTACATGGAGGTAAAGGACATGGCGGAACTTGTAGAGATATGCTTCCGCAAACCCAACGAGGGAGAGAAAGTCAAGACGATGAGTAGTACAGAGATGCTGAAAATCATCCAGAGCAAGTACACCTCGCTGGAGATTAACCACAGCGCCAAGGTGCATCTGGGCAACGCCATGAAGGATTTGGGCTTCGAGGTTAAGATGTGTCACAATGTAGCCCATTACTTTGCAGTGCCCTTAAAGGCTGCATAATTAGAAATAGGGGAGGTCTTGGGTACCTCTGGGGTACCTCTTAAAAGAAGAGGTACCCTTTCTCTTTCCCTTTATTTAGAGGAGATTCAGAAAATTCGGGTACCTGGGGGAATCTTTTGAACCCAAACTGAGAAAAATGAAAAAACAGACAGGAAATGAGATTATTTACTAAAAAAGAATTACCTTTGTAGCATGGAAGAAAACGAACTGTTTGAGGGGCTGAAGGTGAGCGTGCTGGACGATGGGCTCCAGGTCGTGGAGCCCGACGTGCTGGTAGACATCTCTACCATTGCTGCCTGCTTCCAAGACTATGGACATCATCCACTGGCATATCTCATCAATCGCCTGAAGCCCACGTCAAACACCTCTCCCATCCTGTTAGGTAACTTTGCTGGTACGGCACTGGATCAGATTATTCATGACCCTGAGGCTGATTTTGGTGAGATGCTACGCACCTCGTTCAGCGAGCAGGCGTTGCAGTTCTGCACCTGCGAGGACTTTAATCCAGTAAAATTCAAGACTGACGCCCTCCGTCAGGTAAACAACATCCGCCAAGCGGTAGATGCGTTGTTTGCCGAATATGATCGCGACAAGGCCTTGTTGGAACCCTCGTTTGTCTGCAAGGCGTTGGGACTGCGAGGACGCGTTGACCTGATGACCAGCGATATGCGTCTGCTGGTAGAGCAGAAGTCAGGTAAGAAGTGGATAGGTTATAGGGAAGCACACTTTGTACAGGTACTACTCTATTATGGAGTGCTACGCTATAACTTCCAGTTGGATGCTGACAGTGTGGATATCCGACTGCTCTACTCGAAATATCCTGCCCATGAGGGGCTATTGGATGTCGCTAATAACGACGCCTTGTTCCGTGAGGCCATGCATCTGCGCAATCTCATCGTGGCCATGGAAATGAAAATAGCCCGTGAGGGCTTTGCCTCCGTCTTGCCACTGCTGCAGCCCGACGTGCTGTTGCAGCGACAGGAGAAGTCCGAATTCTTCCATCGTTATGTTCGTCCACAGATAGAACGTACGCTGCAACCCTTGCATGGTCTGTCAGCTACAGAGCAAGACTATCTGGAGCGCATGGTGACGTTTATTTTCAGAGAACAGTTTGCCCAGCGTCTGACGCAAGACACAGACGAAGAACTGCGTCGAGGCGACATGGTTTATTACTATCGCAAGGATGGCGACCCAGACCTCTGTCACCATATATTAAATAAAGGTATGATAGAGCGCATCGATGAGGAGGAGATAGCGGTGTGGCCTAATGATAACAGACAGGATACCCCCGATATTCTTAGCAAAGAGAGCTATGCCATCGAGCCTGCTACTTCGGATGCTACCACCACGGCAGCACTCCGTAGCCTGATGGCTTTCTGTGGAGCTTCTCCCCAAAAGCGCCACTTGCTGATGGGCAGTCTTGCTCCTCGTCAGGACACCTCACAACGACTCTCCCACTCCTATCATCCTGCTTATGACGACATCCTGTTGCGTGCCAAGCAAGCCCGCGACTATTTTCTGCTGCAAGGACCTCCAGGAACTGGCAAGACCTCTATGGCCCTGCGCTTTTTGGTCGAAGAGACACTTGCCAACAGCCAACAGCCAACAGCTAACAGCCTCCTTCTTACCGCCTACACCCATCGAGCTGTTGATGAGATATGTGCTATGTTGGAAGAGAGTGGACAGGACTATCTGCGACTGGGTAGTGAGGCAGCCTGCGACCCTCGTTTTGCCCATCGCCTGTTGAGTAGTGCCTTCAGCGAGAAAACCAAGCTAGGCGATATCCGTCAGCGTCTGGAGCGTGTGCCCATCGTGGTCAGTACCACGCTGACCTTGTTGACGCGTCCCTTCTTGCTGGACATCAAGCACTTCTCACTGTGTATTGTTGATGAGGCCTCTCAGATTCTGGAGCCCTATATCGTTGGACTGCTCTCGTCAGACAGCATCGACCGCTTCATTCTCATTGGTGACCATAAGCAGTTGCCTGCGGTGGTGGCACAGCCTGACGACAATCCACAACTGCATGGCTGTCGCCTGTCGCTCTTTGAACGTCTGCTCCGACAGGAACGAGAAGCCGGGCGTAGGGAGTTTGTAGGCATCCTTCAGCGTCAAGGACGCATGCATCCGGACATAGCTGCTTTTCCTAATGAGTTCTTCTATCAGCAAGAGCGACTGCAACCAGTACCCTGTCCCCATCAGTTGGAGACGGAGCTCGACTATACTGAGCCCTCGGAAGATGCGCTCGATGACCACTTAAAGCAACACAGGGTGCTTTTCCTTCCTGCCGACGATGAAGCATCCTTGGTGGTCGACATGCTGAGACGCCTCTATCGTCAGATAGGCAGCGAGCATTTTGATCCAGCTCGTAGCATCGGTGTCATCGTGACCTATCGACACCAGATAGCGATGATACGAAGAGAGATGGCACAGTTGGGGTTGCCCCAATTGGAAAATATCAGCATTGACACCGTAGAGCGCTATCAGGGTTCTCAGCGCGATGTCATTATCTACTCAACGGGTGTTCAGGATCAGGATGGACTCGACTTCCTTACTACCAACTGTTTTGAGGAAGATGGTCATACGATAGACCGTAAGCTCAATGTCGCCATGACACGAGCTCGTAAGCAACTCATCATGATAGGTAATGCAGGAATATTACGCAAAAATGAAATTTTTTCTGAACTAATTACACGTTATTCCATATAATTTCGTACTTTTGTAGCATGAAGGAAAGTGTCATACTACAAGACCTAAGCATCGGATACACTAACAAAGGTAGAGAAAGAACTGTAGCTACTCAGCTGAACGGCATCATCAACAGTGGTGAACTGACCTGTCTGCTGGGCAGAAACGGTGTGGGTAAGTCGACGCTGCTACGCACGCTGTCTGCCTTTCAACCAGCATTGGGCGGGGACGTTCTGCTGCAAGGGAAAGCACTCTCCTCCTATTCTGATCAGGAGCTGAGTAGGCTGATAGGTGTCGTCTTGACAGAAAAGCCACACGTACGGAATATGACGGTCGCTGAGTTGGTGGCCATGGGTCGTGCTCCCTATACGGGCTTTTGGGGTATGTTGTCAAAGGAAGACCGTAGCGTCGTTGACGAGTCCATCCAACTGGTAGGCATCGAGTCCTTGCGTAACCGTCAGGTGCAGTCGCTCAGTGATGGTGAACGTCAGAAGGTAATGATTGCCAAGGCGTTGGCTCAACAGACACCCGTTATCTATTTGGATGAACCTACCGCCTTCCTCGATTATCCCAGCAAGGTAGAACTGCTCCAGTTGCTGAGGCGCTTGGCACATGAAGAACAGAAGACCATCTTCCTGTCGACGCACGATGTAGAGATATCCTTGCAGCTCGCTGATATGCTCTGGCTGATGACTCCCGAACAGTTGCACGTCGGTACTCCTCGGGAGTTGGCTGACCAAGGTGTTCTGAACACCTTCATCGAACACGAGGGTATTACTTTTGATACAGACACGCTGACCATACAGATAAGGAAATGATAGACGGACACGGAGATGATAGATATCGCTATGATGAGTTGGTGCAAATGAATTTCAGCACTACCATCTATCAGCATGCTGACCACAGCGCGCTGAAAGAATATCTCATGGATCATTTCGACGTGATAGGGCATTATCCAGAGTCGCAGCCACGCCAGTTGGAAAAGCTGATAGCCCATCAGTTGGGCATATCGCCAGAGTGCGTGATGGTGACCAATGGTTCCACAGAGGCCATCTATATCATTGCCCAGCTCTTCCGCCACAGTTGCTCCATCATCCCACAACCCACCTATTCGGAGTATGCTGATGCCTGTCGATTGAACAGACATGTCCTTACCTTTGAAAGTAATGATGACGTGACGGAACTGCCCAAAGACCGTGTCTACTGGGTGTGTAATCCTAACAACCCGTCAGGCAATGTGCTGAAGAAAGGCTTTGTAGACTATGTGGTACGTCGCTCACCACGCTATACCTTTGTTATAGACCAGTCGTATGGTGTATTCACCAAAGAACCGCTGCTGGAAGCACGCGACATGCAGGGCTTGCCCAACGTCATACTGCTTCATTCTCTGAGTAGGAAGTACAGTGTACCAGGTCTGCGACTGGGCTATATCACCGCCCACCCCAGCACCATCTTGCTATTACGTGCCCTACGTCATCCGTGGTCAGTACCTGCACTCAGCATAGAGGCTGGCAAATTCCTGATTCAGCAGGGACGACCTGCCATTGACGACTTGAATGCCTACCTTATTGAGACGCAACGGCTGCGTAGTGAATTGCGAAAGATTAACGGCATACGTGTCTTCGAAACCAAGACCAACTACATGCTCTGTGAGCTCAGCGACAGCACTGCTGAAGCGCTAAAAAAGTATCTCGTCCACGAACATGGCATGCTGATTCGCGACTGTTATAACTTCTATGGACTCTCCAAAGGACACTTCCGTATCTCTGCGCAACAGGCAGAGGAAAACGATGCCTTGGTAGCCGCTATCCGACAGTTTGTAGAAGAGGAGCAACAGAAAAACGCCTAATTTATAGGGCTAAAGAAAAGAAAATCAGCAAAATACTTGCAGCATTCGCAAAAAATGTGTACCTTTGCACCCGTTCAGAGGAATGAGGGGCTTTACGAAGCCTCTCATTCTTGTTTTAATAAACAAAAACAATATGATAGACAACAACGTCATTAAGACCGCAGTGAATGAGTGGCTCGCGAAGGGCGACTATTATTTGGTAGATGTAGAGATGACTG
Organism: uncultured Bacteroidales bacterium; assembly: GCA_902799355.1. GTDB lineage: Bacteria > Bacteroidota > Bacteroidia > Bacteroidales > Bacteroidaceae > Prevotella. The sequence continues at coordinate 39,934 of CADCAG010000012.1, read as the reverse complement.
ACGATGACCGCATCGTCATTGAGATTGACCATGCCGATGGTGTATGGATTGAAGACTGTGCCGACCTGAGCCGCTTCTTGCAGGAGAAGCTGGGCGAGGAACTTGGTGAATATGAATTGGAGGTAGGTTCTGCTGGTATTGGTCAGCCCTTTAAGGTGATTGAGCAATACCGTAATCACGTTGGAAAAGAGGTAGAAGTTCTTGCTGCTGATGGCAAGAAGCTACAAGGCATACTAAAGGAAGTCAGCGAAGATGGCAGCCAGTTTACAGTGACTGTCAAAGAGAAGCAGCAGGTTGAGGGCAAGAAGCGCCCCGTACTCGTAGAGGTCGACAAGACCTTTGCTGTCAATGCTGTCAAGTACTGCAAGTATCTGCTGAACTTCAAGTAAATCGATAATAAGTAAAAAAATAAAATAATATCTATGGCAACAAAGAGTGTGAAGGGTCCATCAATGATTGAGACCTTCCAGGAATTTAAAGAGACAAAGAACATTGACCGTACTACCTTGGTGAGCGTGCTGGAGGAGAGCTTCCGCAACGTCATTGCCAAGATGTTCGGTTCTGATGAGAACTACGACGTCATCGTCAACCCTGACAAGGGTGACTTTGAGATTCACCGCAACCGTATCGTCGTTGCTGATGGTGAGGTACAGGACGAGAACAAGGAGATTTCACTCACCGAGGCTCAGAAGATTGAGCCGGACTATGAGGTTGGTGAGGAGGTTTCTGAGGAGGTAGACTTCCAGAAGTTTGGTCGTCGTGCCATCCTGAACCTGCGTCAGACGCTGGCTTCAAAGATTCTGGAGCTGGAGCACGACTCACTGTACAACAAGTACAAGGACAAGGTGGGTCAGGTAGTCAGCGCTGAGGTTTATCAGATGTGGAAGCGTGAGGTACTGCTCATCGACGATGAGGGTAATGAGCTCCACTTGCCTAAGCAGGAGCAGATTCCTGCCGACAACTACCACAAGGGTGAGACCGTTCGTGCCATCGTCAAGGAGGTGCAGAACGAGAACAACAATCCTCGCATCATCCTCTCACGTACCAGTCCCCAGTTCCTGGAGCGTCTGCTCGAAGCCGAGGTTCCTGAGATTCAGGACGGTCTGATTACCATTCGTCGCATTGCCCGCATGCCTGGTGAGCGTGCCAAGGTGGCTGTCGAGAGCTACGACGATCGTATCGACCCAGTAGGAGCCTGCGTTGGTGTCAAGGGTAGCCGTGTACACGGCATCGTCCGTGAGATGTGCAACGAGAACATCGACGTCATCAACTACTCCAGCAACATGCAGCTGTTCATCCAGCGCGCCCTGTCACCCGCTAAGGTTACCAGCATCACGCTGAACCCCGAAGAACACAAGGCCGAGGTTTACCTGCAGCCTGAGGAGGTTTCTCTGGCTATCGGTAAGGGTGGTCTGAACATCAAGCTCGCTTCTATGCTGACAGAGTACACCATCGATGTCTTCCGTGTGGTTAACGAGGGTGAGGCCGACGAGGATATCTACCTCGACGAGTTCTCTGACGAAATCGACCAGTGGATCATCGATTCTATCAAGGCTATCGGCTTGGATACCGCCAAGGCCGTGCTGAACGCTCCACGCGAGATGCTGATTGAGAAGGCTGACCTCGAGGAGGAGACCGTTGACCACGTTATTGAGGTACTGAAGGCCGAGTTTGAGTAAATAGTAAATTGTAAATCGTCAAATTGTAAATTGATAGAATGGGTGTCAGATTAAATAAAGTATTATCAGAACTGAATATAGGACTTCAAACGGCAGTTGATTTCCTAAAGAAGAAGAGCAGTTTGGGCGAGATTCGCGACGACGCGACGACCAATACCAAAATCTCCGACGAACAGTATCAGGCACTGGTCGATGAATTCAGCAGCGACAAGGCTGTGAAGACCCAGGCCGACATGATGTTCACCAAGAAGGTCAAGGAAAAGAAGGTCGAGAAGGCTGAGAAGATCGAGAAAGCAGTCACCAAGACAGAAGAGATGCTGGAACAGCGCACTGGCTTGAAGACGCTGGGTAAGATAGACCTCTCTCAGGTTGGCAAGCCCAAACCTGCGCCTGCTCAGGAACCTGTCAAGGAACCAGAGCCCACCCCCGTGGCTGCTGCCGAAAGCCCCGTGGAAGTAGAAAAGAAAGAAGAGCCTAAGGCACCTGTCGCCAAGCCCGTCAAGCAACCAGAGCCCGTTGTCGTTGAAGATGAAGAGGACGACGAGGAAATGGATGAAGAACCCGTTGCCACCAGCAACGAGCCGGCACTGGCGAAGACCCCTGGCGACTTCATGAAACCTGCCACCCAGCTGAATGTGGTAGGTAAGATAGACCTTGACTCACTGAACCAGAGCACGCGTCCTAAGAAGAAGTCTAAGGAAGAGCGTCGCAAGGAGCGTGAGGAGAAAGCTGCTGGCGAGCGCCGTAAGCGTGAGCGCATCCGTACCGACAAGGTGGATATTGAGGCTGCTGCTAAGCAGGCCAACCAGCAGAACAAGAATAAGAACAAGGACAACCGTCAGCAGCAAGGTAACAACCAGCAGCAGGGTCAGGGCAAGAAGAATAAGAAGAACCGCCCCATCCAGAAGCCGCTGGAGGTGGATGATGAGGCTGTAGCACGCCAGGTCAAGGAGACCTTGGCTCGCCTCACCTCTAAGAACCAGAACAAGAAAGGTGCCAAGTATCGTCGTGAGAAGCGTGACGCTGTTGCTGAGCGCATGAGCGAGGAGATGGCAGCAGAGGCAGCACAGAGCAAGGTGCTGAAGCTTACCGAGTTTGTGACAGTTTCTGAGCTGGCTACCATGATGAATGTGGGTGTCAACCAGGTCATCGGAACCTGTATGTCTATCGGTATCATGGTGTCTATCAACCAGCGCCTGGATGCTGAGACCATCAATATCGTGGCTGACGAGTTCGGTTTCACCACCGAATATGTCTCTGCCGAGGTACAGAACGCCATCACGGAGGAGGAGGATGACGAGAACGATCTCGTTACACGTGCTCCGATTGTAACGGTGATGGGTCACGTAGACCATGGTAAGACCTCGCTGCTTGACCACATCCGCAACACCAACGTGATTGCTGGTGAGGCTGGTGGTATCACCCAGCACATCGGTGCCTATAATGTAAAGCTGAAGGATGGCCATAGCATTACCTTCCTCGACACCCCTGGTCACGAAGCCTTCACCGCTATGCGTGCCCGTGGTGCTCAGGTTACGGATATCGCTATCATCATCGTTGCTGCTGATGACTCTGTGATGCCTACCACCAAGGAGGCCATCGCCCATGCCCAGGCAGCCAACGTTCCTATGGTATTCGCCATCAACAAGATTGATAAACCCGGTGCCAACCCCGACAAGATTCGTGAGGACTTGGCCAACATGAACCTTCTCGTCGAAGACTGGGGTGGTAAGTACCAGTGCCAGGAGATCAGTGCCAAGAAGGGACAGGGTGTCTACGAGCTGCTGGAGAAAGTGCTCCTTGAGGCCGAGATGCTTGACCTGAAGGCTAATCCTAACCGCAAGGCCACTGGTTCTATCATCGAGTCGTCACTCGACAAGGGTCGTGGCTATGTCTCTACCGTCCTTGTATCCAATGGTACGCTGAAAGTGGGCGACGTCGTTATCGCAGGTACTGCCTGGGGTAAGGTCAAGGCCATGTTCAACGAGCGTAACCAGCGCATCGAGAAGGCCGGTCCTGCAGAGCCCGCCATCATCCTGGGTCTGAACGGTGCTCCTACCGCTGGTGACTCATTCCATGTGATGGAGTCAGAGCAGGAAGCCCGCGAAATTGCCAACAAGCGTATTCAGCTGCAGCGTGAACAGAGCCTGCGTACCACTACGAAGCTCGGTCTTGACGAGTTGTCACACCGTATTGCTTTGGGTGAGTTCCATGAGTTGAACATCATCGTCAAAGGTGATACCGACGGTTCTATCGAGGCACTGTCAGACTCATTCATCAAGCTGTCTACTGAGAAGGTACAGGTCAACGTCATCTCGAAGGCCGTAGGTCAGATTTCAGAGAACGATGTCATGCTGGCCAGCGCTTCTGAGGCTATCATCATCGGCTTCCAGGTACGTCCTTCTGCCGATGCCCGTCGTGCCGCTGACCGTGAGGGTGTGGAGATCAACACCTACTCTATCATCTACGATGCCATCGACGATGTGAAGAGCACCATGCAGGGTATGCTTGACAAGGTGAAGAAGGAGATTGTCTCCGGTGAGATTGAGGTGAAGCAGGTCTTCAAGATTTCCAAGGTTGGTACTGTTGCCGGTGGTCTTGTTACCGAGGGTAAGGTACATGCGAAGGACAAGGCTCGCGTCATCCGCGACGGTATTGTTATCCACACCGCTGCCATCGGTGCCCTGAAGCGTTATAAGGATGACGCCAAGGAGGTGGCAACAGGTCTGGAGTGCGGTATCTCACTCGTTAACTTCAACGACATCCAGGTCGGCGATATCATTGAGACCTTCACTGAGATTGAGGTAGAACAGAAACTTTAATGGGAAACGAGTTTGTAAAACAGGTAGCCGAACAGAAATACGAGTTCGGCTTTACCACTGACGTACATACAGAAATCATCGAGAAAGGGCTGAACGAGGATGTCGTTCGGCTCATCTCTGCTAAGAAAGGGGAGCCTGAGTGGATGCTCGAGTTCCGCTTGAAAGCGTTCCGCTATTGGAAGGAGCAGACGGAACCCACCTGGGGACATGTCCATGTCCCTCCCGTCGACTATCAGGCCATCAGCTACTATGCCGACCCCACGGCGAAGAGTGTGCCCAGCAGTTCTGCTGCTGGGATAGATCCTGAGCTGGAAAAGACCTTCGACAAGCTCGGCATCCCCTTGGAGGAGCGTCTGGCGCTTTCTGGCAATACCGCTGTCGATGCCATCATGGACTCCGTCAGCGTGAAGACCACCTTCAAGGAGAAACTCCGCGAGAAGGGCGTCATCTTCTGTTCCATTGGTGAGGCCATCAAGGAGCATAGCGACTTGGTACGCCAGTACTTAGGTTCTGTGGTTCCTTATAAAGACAACTTCTTTGCCGCCCTCAACAGCGCAGTATTCTCTGACGGCTCCTTTGTCTATATCCCCAAAGGTGTGCGCTGTCCCATGGAGCTGAGCAGCTATTTCCGCATCAACGCCCGTAATACAGGACAGTTTGAGCGTACCCTTATCATTGCCGACGACGACTCGTACGTCAGCTACCTGGAGGGCTGTACTGCTCCCATGCGTGATGAGAACCAGCTGCATGCTGCCATCGTAGAGATTATCGTGATGGATAGGGCCGAGGTGAAATATTCTACCGTACAGAACTGGTATCCTGGCGATGAGAATGGTAAGGGTGGCGTTCTCAACCTCGTCACCAAACGTGGCGACCTGCGTGGTGTCGACAGCAAGCTGTCGTGGACACAGGTAGAGACAGGCTCCGCTATCACGTGGAAATATCCCTCCTGCATATTAAGAGGTGACAACAGTGTTGCTGAATTCTACTCTGTTGCCGTCACCAACAACTACCAGGAAGCCGATACGGGTACCAAGATGATACACATTGGCAAGAACACCAAGTCTACCATCATCTCAAAAGGTATCTCTGCAGGTCATTCGCAGAACAGCTATCGTGGCTTGGTACGTGCTGCATCCACTGCCGACAACGCCCGTAACTACTCTTCGTGCGACTCTCTGCTGCTGGGTTCTGACTGTGGTGCCCACACCTTCCCCTATATGGATGTCCATAACGACACGGCCATCTTCGAGCACGAGGCTACCACCTCCAAAATCTCTGAAGACCAGCTGTTCTACTGCAACCAGCGAGGCATCCCCACCGAACAGGCCGTAGGCCTCATCGTCAACGGCTATGCCAAGGAAGTATTGCAGAAGTTACCCATGGAGTTTGCCGTCGAGGCTCAGAAGCTCCTCAGTGTGTCCCTTGAAGGTACCGTAGGATAGTTTTAACCTGATTACTAGTTAACGCGCATGTACACACTCCAAAGCCTGCAAGATCCCATCTTCCTCATGCTGTATGGCGGTGTCGCCATGCTGGCCATGTTGGCAGGCATCTATCTGTGGCTGACTCGCAGTTTGGGCATTGACCCAGACTTCGTACCTCCCAGGACGTTGCGCCGTTGGACGGCCGCCTTTATGATTACTGCCTCCTTGAGTCATGTCTGGTGGTATGTCCTTGGCGTCTATTGGCTAGCTGACGAACGTTTGGAGCGTGACATAACGGCTATTGCCCTTGACCATATAACACTTGTGCCACTCGTCATGTCCATGTTGCTGCGCATGTTGCAAGACCGCCAACGTAGACTCTGGCCCTGGATAGTGGCACAAGTGCCTACTGCCGTCATTGCCGTTGAGGGTTTCATTACACACAACACAGATTGCATGGACATCATGCACTATTGGCAGGTAGCCGTCATCAGCACCTTTGTTGCCTATTACATCTATGCACTGATACAGTACGGCCGTTGGCTGCGTGAGAACTATGCCGATTTGGAACATAAAGAAGTATGGCAGAGCCTGCTCTTCGTTGTTGTTCTCTTTGTAGTCTACGAAATTTATTCCACCAATCCAGGTGTAATGTCAAGAGAGTATCTGGCACAGCTCAACACCGTTGCTATCGTGGCCTTCCTGCTGTGGCGTGTCGAGACCCTGCAACAGCTCGACGTTAAGGAAGAGGAAGAACAACCCGTTGCTGAAGGGCAAGAGGAGACGGACAATGCCAACGTGTCTATTCCTTCGAATATTGGCACGTTGCTTCAGGTCTACTGCGAAAAGCCCCAGCTCTATCTGCAACACGATCTGACACTCACGCAGCTGTGTGAACAGTTAGGCACTAACCGTACTTACATGGGGCAGTACTTTGTCCAGCAGGACATCACCTATAACGCTTATATCAACGGGCTGCGCATCGACCATTTCGAGCGTCTCTACCGTGACGCCATTGCCAAGTCACGCACCATCACCGCTCAGCAACTTGCCTTTGAGTCCGGCTTCCGAAGCTACAGCACTTTTGCTACCGCTTTCAAACAGCTCAAGGGTCAGACTGCCACTGAATGGATGAGACAACAGACGGAATGAGTCTCAGAATTTACAAAAATGTCTCAGAATTTACAAAATCTACGCTCTGGAGACACCCATCTATTGCAGGATTACAAAATATAGATTACCTTTGCTGAACATTAAAATGAGAGTAAATGAATATAGGTGAACGAATTATTCAGCCGCCCTATTTGAAAGCAGGAGACAAGGTGGCTCTTGTCTCTCCTGCCTATTGGGTGCCACAAGAGGCTATATTACAAGCCGCAGAAACCATTTTAAGTTGGGGACTACAACCTGTGCTTGGTCCTCACACCAACAACCTGAATGTTAATGCCTATGCAGGAACAGCCGATGAGTTCCAGATAGCCAGCAATCAGGAGCCGGCAACGTCATTAACACGTAATATCCTTTTCGGCACCAATCCCAGACTGATAAAAGAAAAACAATTATAGTATGTTGGATAGGAAGGTTAGCAAGATGATTAATGAGGCACGATGGGCTGATGGCCAACAGGTCAGAAACCGTCTGGAAGACATTACGTACAATCCCATGCGTAGTCAGGAGGAATTCGTCATGAGGATGGTGCGTGAGAATGCCCGTACCGAGTATGGTCGTGCCAACAACTTCAAGGCTATTCGTAGCATGGAGGAATTCAGGGAGCGCCTTCCACTGACTACCTATGATGACTATGCAGGCTATATAGAACGCATTGCCAATAAGGAGAAGAACATCTTGACAGCCTACCTGACAGAGTCGATGTCGGCCTTCGATGGTAGCAAGAAGTTGCCGCAGTCGCGATGGACTGTACAGGCCGGCTACGAATATAACTTCTGTGCAGCGTTCTATATTGCAGGCAATCATGATCTCCTGACAGAGGGTCTGACGCTGAACCTGATAGACGGCACCACCGAACAGCTGCCTTCCGGCATGATGGTCAGAAACATGCTGGCACATCTGCTGTTGAAACGAGAAACCGACAACAGTCAGTCCTATATTATTCCCCTTGACTTTGCCGATGCGTTGTCTCATATGGATATCCGCTATCTGGAGGCTCTCTTTGCCCTGAGTCAGAAAGACCTGTCGCTGGCTATCTGTGAGCGTTATGACAACATGGTCGAGATGTTACGCTACATTGAGAAACACTGGCCTCGTCTTGCTGAAGATATAGAGAATGGCAATACCTTGGTACAGCCTGATGCGGAGCGTGCCAATGCGATTCGTGAAATCATGGAGGAGCACCACATCGGCACACAGATGGTGGAACAGCTATGGCCTAGCCTGCACTGCATCCTGGTATACGACGTCGACCGTCTGAGTGCCAGCTTCGAACTGTTGCGCACCTACTGTGGTAGTCATGTGCATTTTGTCTTTACGGGCATCAGCTCACCGATAGGTACTTTCTCTACTACGCTGAACATGGACGACCCGCAGACGGTGCTCATCCCCGACAGCATGTTCTATGAGTTCAAAGACAAGGAATCACGTAACGACAACCGCTTACTGACCCTTGACCAGTTGGAGATAGGGCGTAGCTACGAACTCGTCGTCACCACGCTGTCAGGTCTTTACCGCTTCAAAACGAAAAAGACGTTCCTTGTCGTGGGTCGTTACCACGATACCCCCACCGTGATTGTCGACAAAGGATAATCTTCCCGAAAAATTTGTTTTTTCTCTCACTTATTCGTACCTTTGCACCAAATTTGAAAGAAAGATGTTAGAAGTACGAAATTTACATGCTCGCATTGGCGATAAAGAGATACTGAAGGGCATCGACCTCGTCATTAACGATGGTGAGACGCATGCCATCATGGGACCTAACGGTTCGGGTAAGTCAACGCTGAGTGCTGTGCTCGTGGGTAATCCACTTTATGAAGTGACCGAGGGCGAGGCATACTTTAATGGCAAGAACCTGTTGGAGATGAAGCCTGAGGACAGAGCACACGAAGGTTTGTTCCTCTCGTTCCAGTATCCTGTAGAAATTCCTGGTGTCTCCATGACCAACTTCATGAAGACCGCCATCAATGAGAAGCGTAAGTATCAGGGCTTAGAACCCATGAATGCCGCTGAGTTCCTGAAGTTGCAGCGCGAGAAGCGTAAGATTGTGGAGCTTGACTCTAAGCTGGCAAACCGCTCGGTCAACGAGGGTTTCAGTGGTGGTGAGAAGAAGCGGAACGAGATCTTCCAGATGGCTATGCTGGAACCCAAGCTGAGCATCCTTGACGAGACGGACTCTGGTCTGGACGTTGATGCTATGCGCATCGTTGCTGAGGGTGTCAACAAGTTACAGACCCCTGAGACATCATGTATCGTCATCACCCACTACGACCGTCTGCTGGAGATGATTCGTCCACAGTTCGTGCATGTGCTCTACAAGGGCCGCATCGTAAAGACGGGAGGTCCTGAGTTGGCCGTACAGATTCAGGAGCATGGATACGATTGGATCAAGGAAGAAATAGGTGAAGAGTAAGCGGGCTGTGCCCTAGAGAATAGCGAATAATGAATAGTGAACAACAATATATTGATCTCTATCAGCAGGCACGCACAATGATTTACGAGCACAGCAGTGACGTGATGAATGCGGTGCGCGACGAGGCCTTTGAGCGCTTTGCGTCGAGTGGGTTCCCCAGCCGTAAAGTCGAGCGCTACAAATACACCGACATGCAGAAGCTCTTCGAGCCAGACTATGGCTTGAACCTGAATCGCCTGACCATCCCTGTAGACCCTTACAATGCGTTCCGTTGTGATGTGCCCAACCTCTCCACGAGTCTGTATTTTGTGGTGAACGATGTGTTCTATCACGACGAGAAACCTAAAGGCCATTTACCCGAAGGTGTCGTCATCGGTTCCTTGAAGGACTTTGCCACTACTGAATACTACAACCGTCTGGCTGGTAAGGCTAACGATGCCACCACAGACCTGAACACCATGCTGGCACAGGATGGTCTCTACGTCTATGTTCCTAAGAATGTCAAGGTAGACCGTGCCATCCAGGTCATCAATATCCTGCGCTCTGACGTTGACCTGATGGTCAACCGTCGTGTGCTCATCGTGCTGGAAGAGGGTGCTGAACTGAAGATGCTGTTCTGTGACCATGCTGCTGACGACCGTAACTTCCTGGCCACACAGGTCATCGAGGCATACGTCGGAGAAAACGCCTCACTGGATCTCTATTGTCTGGAAGAGACACATCATAAAAATGTACGCGTGAGCAATGTCTATATCGACCAGCAGGCCAACAGTCGCGTCAACCATAACGTCATCACGCTGCACAATGGTGTGACACGCAACAAGCTCGACCTCACCTTCTCTGGCGAGGGTGCTGAATGTGCCTGCTATGGCTGTGTCATTGCTGACAAGCAGCAGCATGTCGACAACAATACGCTCATCACACACAAGGTACCTCACTGCACCTCTAACGAGCTTTATAAATATGTTCTCGACGATAAATCGACTGGTGCCTTTGCAGGTCGTGTGCTCGTAGAACACGGAGCACAGAAGACCACCTCGCAGATGACCAACCAGAACCTGACGGCTACCAAGGAGGCACGCATGTACACCCAGCCCATGCTGGAGATCTATGCCGACGACGTAAAGTGTGCCCACGGCTCTACTGTAGGACAGCTCAACGATGCCGCCCTGTTCTATATGCGTCAGCGTGGCATCTCGCTACAGGAAGCCAAGGTGCTGTTGCAGAACGCTTTCATCAACGAGGTCATCGACAAGATGCAACTGGAACCGCTACGCGACCGTCTGCACTACCTCGTAGAGAAGCGCTTCCGTGGCGAACTGAACAAGTGTGCGGGCTGCAAGCTCTGTAAATAAACAAATAAAGGGAACCGTGTGGTTCCCTTTACTTTTTGGTATCATCTGTGGTTATTTCACCACTGTCTTCTTACCATTCTGGATAAGCAGACCCTTACTGTTCTGGCTTACCTTGCGACCACTCAGGTCGTAGAGGTTCTCATCAGTGTTCTTCATCATGGTGACGTTATTGATGGTGGTCACCTCTGAAGCAGCAAGGTGTACGATGCGCAGCTCCTTGGCTGTAGCGTTCTGCTTCACCCATGTAAAACCGCAACGGGTGGGCAGGAACTTCTGCTCAGCGGTAGTCTTAATCAAGACAGCTTCCAGAGGAGTCACCTTCTGCTGGGCAGGAATACCGTAGCGGCCTTCCTTTTCAGACATCTCCCACGAACTGCCGAAAGAAACGACATTACCCTTGCCATCCATCATGTGGAGGGGGTTCAACTGGCTGTCAATCGTCAAGGCATCTGTGTTCTTGATACGTAGATACTGGCTCTTGGGTGAGTATACCAGATAGGGTACGCCTGCCTGAATACCATCGTTGGTACATTCTACGAAGTAGAGGTTCAGCACGTCACCTTCCTGCTGGATACCCCAGAAACGCTCTACTTTGATGTCACCTAACTGCTCGGCACCTACCGTCATAGGCAGACAGAGCGTGTTGTAACCAGCAAAGAAATAGCGGTTCAGCTGAACGGTCTGGTCGCTATTCTGTAACATCTCTATGTCCAGTTTTGTAGAACTTGCATAGACATTCTTCACCTTGTTTTGTGCAAAAGCTGTCGTGCAGACTGCTGTTGCCATCATCATTGCGAGTACAAACTGTTTCATAAGCAGTATTATTTAAGTGTTTAGTCTGAGTGCAAAGATACAAAATAGTTTTTAAAACTACCAAGTTTTCTCACAATTATTTTGTACCTTTGCCACAAAAATAAGAAAAAGACATGTACGACGTACAGAAAATACGAGAAGACTTCCCCATTTTGCAGCGGGAAGTATATGGCAAGCCATTGGTCTATCTGGACAATGCCGCCACCACACAGAAACCACTATGCGTGCTCGATGCCATGCGCGACGAGTACCTTAACGTCAATGCCAATGTGCATCGTGGCGTACACTACCTTAGTCAGCAGGCCACCGACCTGCATGAGGCAGCCCGTGAGAAGGTACGCCAGTTCATCAATGCCCAGAAGACCGAGGAGATTGTCTTTACCCGTGGCACCACAGAGGCCATCAATCTGGTGGCCAGCTCGTTCTGCGAGAGTCAGATGCAGGCTGGCGACGAGGTGCTCGTCACAGAGATGGAGCACCATTCTAATATCGTCTCCTGGCAGCTGCAGGCCCAGAAGCACGGCATCGTGGTGAAGCACCTGCCCATCACTGACGATGGCCGCCTCGACCTCTCAACTTTCAACCTTCAACTTTCAACTAAGACCAAGCTGGTCAGCGTAGCTCATGTCAGCAATGTGCTGGGTACGGTAAACCCTGTGGAGCAGATCATCAAGATAGCCCATGAACACGGCATCCCTGTATTGGTAGATGGTGCGCAGAGTGCGCCTCACATGAAGATTGACGTGCAAGCCATGGATTGTGACTTCTTCGCCTTTAGTGGTCATAAGATGTATGGTCCTACGGGTATTGGCGTGCTCTACGGCAAAGAGGAATGGCTGGAGAAGTTGCCACCGTATCAGGGTGGTGGCGAGATGATTGACAAGGTGACATGGGAGAAGACCACCTTCGAGCGCCTGCCCTTTAAGTTCGAGGCCGGCACACCCGACTATGTCGCTACCCACGGACTCGCTACCGCCATCGACTACCTGAACAGTGTTGGCCTTGATTCTGTCAAAGCCCACGAAGAGGAACTCACCCGCTACTGCATGGAACAGCTGCAGACCATTGATGGTATGCACATCTATGGTCCTGCAGCCACTACTCCCGCCGGTTTTCCGGCGGGTAAAGACGCCGTCGTCTCCTTCAACGTCGGTGATATCCACCACTTGGATATGGGCACCCTACTCGACCGTCTGGGCATTGCCGTCCGCACGGGTCACCACTGTGCACAACCGCTGATAGACCGTCTGGGCATCAGTGGTACGGTACGTGCCTCATTTGCACTGTATAATACCAAGGAGGAAATCGACACACTGGTGGCAGGCATCCGTCGTGTCAGTCAAATGTTCTAAGTATGAAGATAGGCAATATCGAGTTTGGCGAGCGCCCCATCTTCCTCGCACCCATGGAGGATGTCACAGACATCGGTTTCCGCATGCTGTGCAAGCGGTTCGGTGCTTCTATGGTTTATACGGAGTTTGTATCGGCAGAGGCACTGGTGCGCGATGTGAAGTCGACGGTCAAGAAGCTGACCATCAGCGATGAGGAGCGTCCTGTAGGTATCCAGATCTATGGTCGCGATGTCGACGCCATGGTGGAGGCTGCCAAGATAGTAGAGCAGGCTGGTCCTGACGTCATCGACCTCAACTTTGGCTGTCCCGTCAAGAAGGTGGCAGGCAAGGGCGCTGGTGCAGGCATGCTGCAGAACATTCCCAAGCTGCTGGAGATTACAGAGAAGGTGGTACAGGCTGTTAAGCTCCCCGTTACCGTAAAGACCCGTCTGGGTTGGAACCACGAACAGCTCATCATCACCACGCTGGCAGAGCAGTTGCAGGACTGTGGCATCCAGGCGCTGACCATCCACGGACGTACCCGTAGCCAAATGTATACTGGCGAGGCTGACTGGACGCTCATTGGTGAGGTCAAGAAGAATCCCCGCATCCACATTCCCATCATCGGCAATGGCGACATCAAGACTTTGGCGGATGCCGACCGTGCCTTCGATGAGTATGGCGTCGATGCTGTGATGATTGGTCGCGCCACCTTTGGTCAGCCATGGCTCTTCAGCAAGCAAGAGCTGACGCTCGACGAGAAAATCGATGTCTTGGAAGAACAGCTACGCATCAATATAGAGCGTATCGATGAGTATCGTGGTATTCTGCATACCCGTCGTCATCTTGCTGCCAGCCCGGTCTTCAAAGGCATTCCTAACTTCCGTGAGACACGTATCAAGATGCTACGTGCTGAGAAGGCCGATGAACTGTTAGCCATCCTTGAGCAGTGTCGCGAACTACTGAGAGAACGTTAATGTTCTATAATATTTGGTACCTGCCATTTGACAAATAACCATGTGGCACGTCTAATTTTTTAACCCCAAAAACTATATTAAACAAGGTACCAACATGAAAAAACTACTACTTGTGATGATCGGATTGTTGTCGATGACAGCAACCCATGCCCAGAATCTCCAACTGAACGATCTCGAGTATTTCGAACGCCAGGGGGTCAATGTGCTGGTGTTCAGCAACAGCTTCAATGGAGGATTCAATGATGAGAAGAACTCTGGTATTGAGATTATCCACCACGGTGTACGTACCGTACAGGGTGGTGCCGTACGTCTGAACAACACCCCCGAGCAATGTAGCTCCCGGTCTGCTGTTCCGCAAGCCCGACCACTTCGAGAACTACGACGACTGGCCTTTCCTATGGGGACAGAACGAGGGTACCATTGCCGGTAACACACAGTACGTCATCTTCGGCTCGTCATTCAAGAACATCGTCAACACAAAATAGTAATACAATAAAGAAGAAATGAGAAAAATGATATCCCTTGCTATTGTAGCGCTGACAGCAACGGTCGCACAAGCGCAGACCGCTGACTCGTTGGCTCTGCAAGAGGTGGTAGTGACAGGTACGCGCAGCGCAGTAGACGTGCGCCACCTGCCCATGACAGTAACGGTAATCAATCGCGAAGCCCTCACCAAAGAGCACCAGACGAGCATCCTGCCTACCGTGATGCAACAGGTGCCCGGACTCTTTGTCACCTCACGCTCCATGATAGGCTATGGTGTATCAACAGGTGCCGCTGGTGGCATCAACCTTCGTGGCGTATCGGGTGGCACCGGCCAGCTGATGGTACTCATCGACGGTCATCCACAGTATCAGGGCATCTATGGCCACCCCCTCAGCGACAGCTACCAGACCATGATGGCCGATCGTGTAGAGGTGTTGCGTGGTCCTGCCAGCGTGCTCTATGGCTCCAACGCCATGGGTGGCGTCATCAACATTGTGACGCGCCGTCCAGTTAATAGCTGTGGCACATCGACACAAGCTAACGTTGCTGTGGGCAGCTATGGCACCATACAGGCCGAAGCTTCCAACCAACTGCGCAGTGGTAAGTTCAGCAGCACCATTGGTGCACAGTATGGCCGCACCGACAACCACCGTCCCAATATGGGCTTTGAGCAGTATGGAGGCTACCTGAAGCTGGGCTATGACATCAACGAGAACTGGAGTGCCTCGCTGAGTGGTAACGTGACACACTGGAACGCGTCAAACCCTGGCGCCACCACCCAGCTGAAGTTGGAGAACGACCAGTATATCACCCGTGGTGAGGTGTCGGTAGCGCTGACCAACAACTACGGCTGGACCAGTGGTGCGCTGAGTGCCTATTCCAACTTCGGACGTCATAAGATCAACGATGGCTATAATGCAGAGGGTGGCAAGCCTCAGAGCGACCTGTTCCGTTCTAAGGATGCTGTTTCCGGCATCTCTCTGTACCAGTCTGCCCAGCTGTTTGCGGGCAACCACACCACTGTCGGCGTTGACTACCAGCATCTCTATGGACGTGCCTACTATACCAACCGTGAGACCGATGAGGAGGTGACCACCCCACAGCGTCTGATGCAGAGTTGTAACTCACGTGCCAATGGCATTGCCACCTATGTGGATTTCCGCCAGGACCTGACCGACTGGCTCACCATAGATGCCGGTCTGCGCTACGACCACCACTCTATCGCTGGTGGTGAATGGATTCCTCAGGCAGGTATCGTCGTTCGTCCTATCACTACTGGCGAGGTGAAAGCGATGGTCAGCAAGGGTTTCCGCCGTGCTAACCCCAAGGAGATGTTTCTCTATAAGTCGGCAAACGAAAATCTGGAGCCAGAGCGCCTATGGAACTACGAGCTGTCGTGGCGTCACCGTCTGAACGGCGGCATCAGCTATGGTGCCAACCTCTTCTATATCAAGGCCGACAACCTCATTCAGACCATCAATATGCAGAATGTGAACACAGGCGAAATCGAGAATTGGGGTGTTGAACTGGAGGCGAGATACCCTGTCTGTCCCTGCTTCAATATCAATGCCAACGCCTCATACCTGCATATGAAGGAGAAGATTGTCGCTGCTCCAGAGGCTACGGGTTATCTGGGTGTCGACTACCGTCAGGACAAGTGGTTGGCTACGCTGGGCGTGCAGTATCTGAATAGCCTCTATACCGAGGTGGGCACCAACGAAACCAAGGAGAACTTCTGTCTGGTCAACGCCAGCGTCACCTATGCTGCCACGAAAGCCCTCAGCATCTGGGCACGTGGAGAGAACCTGTTGGCACAAAGCTACGAAATCAACCTTGGCTATCCCATGCCTCGTGCTACGTTTATGGGTGGCGTGAGTGTGAACTTCTAAAGTTGAAAGGTTAAAGGTTAAAGGTTAAAGATTAAAGATTAAAGTTTAATGATATGGAAGCAAATGTAAAACTGTATGCGTACAACTATGCCGAGGCAAAGACCTATCTGTGGGCCATGGTATTCGTGGCCTGCAACCTGATACTGCCTCAGGTGTTTCACCTCATCCCACAGGGTGGCATCATCTTCGCCCCCCTGTCGTTCGTCATCCTCGCCGGTGCCTATAAGTTCGGCTGGAAAACGGGACTGCTGGCAGCGCTGGCCTCACCACTGGTCAACCATGCCATCACGGGTATGCCCGCCTGGGAAGTCATGCCTGTCATGACACTGAAACTCGCTGTCATTGCGCTCGTTGCAGGACTGGCAGCACAACGTTTCAAGACGGTTAGCCTACTACTGCTAATCGCTGTCGTACTGGTCAGCATGATGCTCGGAGCCCTTGGCGAACTAGCCATCACGGGTGGTATCACAGCCACCATCGGCGATGTCACCATCGGCTGGCCTGGTATCTTGTTGCAGGTCTTTGGCACTTGGCTTATTATTAAATATGTGAATAGACCATGAAACAATTCTTATTGGCATTAGCCATCCTCTTACCATTGAGTGCTATGGCACAGCGCCCTGACATCCGTCGTAACCAGGTGGGCAACTACCCACAACAAGAGAAGGTCGTCGTTGTCGAGGAGACTAACGCAGTCAACAAGCTACGTATCACGACACCCTCCGGCAAGGTGCTGAAGGCAAAGAGCGTACGCAAGGCCGTCTCTCCGTTGTCACAGAAGACACGCTATGTTGTCAACCTGGGCGACTTAACGACTCCTGGCGACTATCGCATCACGCTGGGCGATGAGCAGTGCGTGCTGCACGTCAGTGAACGCCCCTATCGTGACATCGCTACGGCATCCTTGCGCCTCTTCTATCTCATCCGCTCCGGCGTAGCCATTGACGACCCCGTCTATCGTCGTCCGCTGGGACATGCCGACACCAAGGTGCTGGTACACAACTCTGCCGCCTCACCACTACGCCCTACCGGTACGGTCATTAGTTCACCCTATGGTTGGTACGATGCGGGTGACTATAATAAATATGTCGTGAACTCAGCCTTCAGCATCGGTCTGATGTTTGCTGCCTACGAGCAGATGCCCCAGTACTTTGCCCAGCTCAAGACCAACATCCCTGAGAGTGGCAATGCCACGCCCGACTTTTTAGACGAGATGATGTTCAACCTCAAGTGGTTCCTTACTATGCAGGACCCTTACGACGGTGGCGTCTATCATAAGCTGACAACACCCAACTTCGAGGGCTTCGTCATGCCCACAGACTGCAAGCAGCAGCGCTACGTGGTGGCGAAGACCGTCACCGCTACCCTTGACTTTGCTGCCGTGATGGCCGATGCCGCCCGACTCTTCGAGCCCTACCAACAGGACTATCCTGGCTTTAGCGCCCAGGCCGCAGCAATGGCAGCACGCGCCTATCAGTGGGCCAAAGAGCACCCGAAGGCATTCTATATGCAGCATACGCTGAAGAACCCCGCCGTCACTACGGGCGGCTATGGCGACGGCAGTGCCAACGACGAATTCTTCTGGGCAGCTACCGCCCTCTATCGCCTCACGGGTAAGCAGAGCTATCTGGACGATGCCCAGCAATACCAGCCCAAACAGTTCACCACCCCCACGTGGGGCAATGTCGCCTCTCTCGGTGCCTTTGAGTGGATGACGCACAATCATGCCCTCACCGATGCGAACGCACAGCCCGAAGCAGCATGGAATATAGGCGGCGACATGTACGACCAGCTGTATGACTACTGCGACAACGCTATCAAGGGTGTCGAGGAGTCCTCCTTCCAGTCGCCCTACGGCAATAAGCCCAAAGACTTTGGCTGGGGCTGTCTGGCCGAGTTCTGCTGCTGCCAGGCCATGGCCCTGCTCTTTGCTGACAACATGCAGAGCAATACCAAGTATCGTCGCTACGCCCTCCAGAATGCCGACTATCTCCTGGGGCGTAATGCCACGGGCTACTGCTTCGTGACGGGCTTTGGCGACAAGAGTCCGATGCATCCTCACCACCGTCCGTCAGAGGCTGACGGCATCCAGGCACCCTTTCCTGGCATGCTGGTAGGTGGTCCAAATCCTGGACAGCAGGACAAGAACAGCCTGGGCAATGCCGTCTACCCCTCGAACGTGGCCGACGAGTCGTATGTCGATGCCATGGAGTCGTATGCCTCCAACGAGATAGCCATCAACTGGAATGCCTCCCTCGTGGCTTTCCTTTGCTGGCTCGATGCCCTTGCAGCACAATAACATGTCGTAAAATACATCATTACTAACAGATAAAAACCAAACAATTATGAAAGATTTTAATTACTACGCACCGACAGAGGTGGTTTTTGGAGAACAGAGTGAGGAGCAGGTGGCTCTTCTGGTAAAGAAATATGGTGGCACGAAGGTGCTGGTGCACTACGGTGGACAGAGTGCCAAGCGCTCAGGTCTGCTCGACAAGATCTGCGGACTGCTGAAAGACGGTGGTGTAGACTATATCACCTTGGGAGGTGTCGTTCCCAACCCCCGTCTGTCACTGGCTCAGCAGGGCATCGACCTCTGCCGCAAGGAGGGTGTCGACTTCATCCTGGCTGTAGGTGGCGGCAGTGTCATCGACTCTGCCAAGTGTATTGGCTACGGTGTACCTTTCGAGGGCAACGTGTGGGATATCTATATGGGTAAGGCCGAACCTAAGACCATGTTGCCTGTCGCTGCCGTGCTGACCATTCCTGCCGCTGGTAGCGAGATGAGTGAATCATCGGTTATCACCAATGAGGATGGCGATGTGAAGGTGGGTTATTCTAACAATATGAGTCGCCCTAAGTTTGCCATCCTGAATCCGCGTCGCACCATGACACTGCCTCCTTACCAGACAGCCGCTGGTGTAACGGATATGATGATGCACACCATGGAGCGCTACTTCACCAAGGACGATGATATGGACTTCACCACCGATCTCGCCGAGGCTGCGCTGCGCAACATCAAGAACGCCGTATTCCCCGTGCTGAAGAATCCCGAGGACTATCGCTATCGTGCACAGATCATGTGGGGCGGCTCGCTGATGCATAACGACCTGACGGGCTGTGGTGCCACTGGCGACTGGGCCACCCACCAGTTGGAGCATGAGCTCAGCGGCATGTTCGACGTCACCCATGGTGCCGGTCTCGCTGCCATCTGGCCCAGCTGGGCACGCTACACCATGCACGAGAACCTGCGTCGCTTCGTGCGCTTTGCCGTCAACGTGATGGATGTTCCCAACGACTTCACCGATCCTGAGGGCACAGCCGAGCAGGGCATACAAGCTATGGAGCGCTTCTATCATGCCATCGGCATGCCTATCAATATCAAGGAGCTCATCGGCAAGGACATCACCGACGAGGAAATCAAGGAGATGGTACGCAAGTGCAGCCGCAACAATACCATCACTTGTGGTGCCCTCAAGGTACTCAAGGCTGAGGATATGGAGGCAATCTACAAAATGGCACGAGGATGAAGGTAGGTATTATCGGTACGGGGTGGATTGCCGACAAGGCAGCCACCACCTTAAACGGACTGAACACCTGCGAGGCTTACGCCGTAGGCTCCAGAAAGCTGGAAACGGCGCAGGCCTTCGCAGCCAAGTGGGGCATCAAGAAAGCCTATGGCTCCTATGCAGAACTGTTGGCCGACCCTGACGTAGACCTGATCTATGTCGGCACGCCCCATTCGCACCATTACGACGTCACCAAGCAGGCTATCCTTGCTGGCAAGCCCTGTCTGGTAGAGAAAGCCTTCATGGCCAACGCTCGTCAGACGAAGGAGATCATCGACCTGGCGCATGAGCGTGGTGTCTTCCTTGCCGAAGCCATCTGGACACGCTATCAGCCTGCTGTCAACATCGTGCGCAACCTCATTGCCGACGGACGCATCGGTACTCCCAAGCTGATTACGGCCACCTTGGGCTATTCTATGGGTCGGAAGGAGCGCATCTTCCGCCCAGACCTCTGTGGCGGTGCCCTACTCGACCTCGGCGTCTATGTCATCAACTTCGTCCGCATGTTTAACGACAGCGCCATCAAGACCATCGACGGCTACTGTGTGAAGTCGGACACAGGCATGGACCTGACTAACACCATCACCATCATTCTGGAGGATGGCGTGGTGGCTAACGTACAGTCCAGCGCCTCGTGTGTAGGCGACAACATCGGTGTCATTGCCGGTACCGAGGGCAACCTCATCATCGACAATGTCAACAACCCGCAGACCATCACCGTCAACGGTCCTGACCGCACCTATGTTGAGACCATCCGCGTGCCTCAGCAGATTACGGGCTACGAATACCAGTTCATGGCCTGCCGTCAGGCACTCAGGGAAGGACTGCTCGAACCCCGCGAGATGCCGCATCGTGAGATGCTCTACGTCATGCAGCTGATGGACGACCTGCGCAAGAAGTGGGATGTGCGTTACCCGATGGACTAAAATTTTTCCCTATTCACTTTTCACTTTTACCTTTTTTTCGTACCTTTGCAAGCAAATTTGTAGAGAATATGGAATCGAAATTGGTTATCTATAATACGCTGACGCGCCAGAAGGAGCGCTTCGAGCCGTTGCACGCCCCCAATGTGGGCATGTATGTCTGTGGTCCCACTGTCTATGGCGACCCCCATTTGGGCCATGCCCGTCCTGCCATCACCTTCGACCTGCTGTTCCGTTATCTGAAACATCTGGGCTACAAGGTACGCTATGTACGTAACATCACCGATGTAGGCCACTTGGAGCACGATGCCGACGAGGGCGAGGACAAGATTGCCAAGAAGGCTCGTCTGGAACAACTCGAACCCATGGAGATAGCCCAGTACTATACCAACCGCTACCATCAGTATATGGATGCGCTGAACGTGCTGCGCCCCTCTATCGAGCCTCACGCTACAGGGCATATCATCGAACAGCAGCAGCTCGTTCAGCAGATTATCGATAACGGTTTCGCCTACGAGTCAAACGGAAGCATCTACTTCGACATCGAGGCTTATAACAAGAAGTTCCATTATGGTATTCTCTCTGGCCGTTCACTGGAGAACATCAAAGACGAGAGCCGCGAACTGGCAGGCATTGGCGAGAAGAAGAACCAGGCCGACTTCGCCCTGTGGAAGAAGGCACAGCCTGAGCACATCATGCGCTGGCCCTCACCCTGGAGCGACGGCTTCCCTGGTTGGCACTGCGAGTGCACCGCTATGGGTCGCAAGTATTTGGGCGAGGAGTTCGACATCCACGGAGGTGGCATGGACCTTATCTTCCCCCACCATGAGTGCGAGATAGCCCAAGCACAAGCCTCGATGGGGCATCCTGCCGTCAAATACTGGATGCACAACAACATGCTGACCATCAACGGTCAGAAGATGGGTAAGTCGTATAACAACTTCATCACCCTGGAACAGTTCTTCACGGGCAACCACCCACTGCTCGAGAAGGCCTACTCTCCCATGACCATCCGCTTCTTCGTCCTGAGCGCCCACTATCGTGGTACCGTAGACTTCTCTAACGAGGCCTTGCAGGCTGCCGAGAAGGGCTTGGAGAAGCTGATGAACGCCATCAGCGACCTTGAGCGCATTCAGATTTCGTCTGCATGTGATCCCGAGACCGAGAAGGTTGTCAAGGCCCTGCGCCAGAAGTGCTACGACGCCATGAACGACGACCTCGCTACACCGCAGGTCATCAGCCACCTCTTCGAGGCTTGCACCACCATCAACAAGCTCGTCGACCACAAGGGCACCATCTGTGCCGACTGTCTCGCAGAGCTGAAGGACGTCATGCACCTCTTCGCCATCGATATCCTGGGCCTGCAGCCCAGTGTGTCCGCCAATTTTGCTGGCGGAGGCAACGCCGCCCGCGAAGAAGCCTTCGGCAAAGTAGTCGATATGGTGCTCGACCTGCGTGCTAAGGCCAAGGCCAACAAGGACTGGGCTACCAGCGACCAGATTCGTGACGAGCTCGCCGCTGCCGGCTTCGAGGTCAAGGACACCAAGGACGGTGTCACCTGGAAGCTGAACAAGTAATCCCAGACTAAGGGATTCTCATATAAGAACTGGTGTCACACTCACGCGCAAGTCATTGACACATTGCGTAATGAGTGTGACACTAATTTTCAAGCAAAATCTTATTTTATGAGCGGAGGGACTTCATCAGCAAGCCTACTGCGTTGCCTAACAGGACACCGACGATGTCGGCCCAGAAATCGAGCCATTCGCCAGAGCGCGTGGTGGTACAGTAGGCCTGAAGAAGTTCCATGAGGCCACCCAGCAAGATCATACCCACCACGGCCAGGAGGAGGACCTTTCGCCACTCGATGACCTTGTGATGGCGCAGGTATTCAAACCAGATGACGCTACACGTGCCACCATACATGACGAGGTGCGTCCACTTGTCGATGAACTGGACATCGTCGAAGGGCGTCTCAGGGAAAAAGGGAGTTAGCGAGAGCACCCAGATGAGCAGGATGCAGAGCAGTGAGAGTGGGTATTTCCTTACAAATCGAACGGAAAAGTGCATCTTTTCTTCTTTTTTTGCTGCAAAAGTAAGAAATATTTTATACTTTTGCAAGCGCTATGACGAATAATGTAAACGAAAGAGATAATTTCGGCAGTAAGCTGGGTGTGATACTGGCTACGGCAGGCTCGGCAGTAGGTCTGGGCAACGTGTGGCGTTTCCCCTATATGACGGGACAGAACGGTGGTGCCGTATTCATCATCATCTACGTGGTATGCGTGCTGTTGCTGGGTATTCCCTGTATGATCAGCGAATTCATTGTGGGTCGCCATGGCCACTCCAATACAGCACGAGCCTACAGACTGCTGGCAGGCCGTACGCCGTGGGCACTGATAGGCTATCTGGGGGTGTTGACGGGATTCCTAATTACGGGCTACTACGCTGTGGTCAGCGGTTGGTGTCTGCAATATGTGTGGGCGTCGCTGGCAGGACATCTGCAGGGCAACCCCGACTATTTCCGCACGTATTTTACCGAGTTGAGCAGCGACCCTGTGAAGCCCGTCCTGTGGACGGTCATCATTCTGGGCATGACCTACCTGATTATCGAGCACGGCGTGCGCAACGGTATTGAGCGTGCCTCGAAGATGTTGATGCCCACCTTATTTATATTGTTGCTCATCATCGTGGTGGCGTCGTGCATGCTGCCTAATGCAGAGAAGGGTATAGAGTTTCTGTTCAAGCCCGACTTCTCGAAGATTACGGGCGACGTGTTCCTGGGTGCCCTGGGACAGTCATTCTACTCGCTGAGCATCGGCATGGGCTGTCTGTGTACCTATGCCAGCTACTTCTCAAAGTATACCGACCTGACGAAGTCAGCCTCTCAGATAGCCGTCATCGACTGCATGGTAGCCATCTTAGCAGGACTCATGATTTTCCCTGCCGCTTTTTCAGTAGGCGTCAACCCCGACAGTGGTCCGTCGCTGATATTCATCACGCTGCCCAACGTGTTCCAGCAGGCTTTTGCAGCCTTCCCCATTGTGGGCTACATCATCTCGCTGCTCTTCTTCATCTTGCTGTCGCTGGCAGCGCTGACATCGCTGATGTCACTGCACGAGGTGTCGACGGCCTTCTTCCAGGAAGAGCTGCATACCACCCGTAAGCGTGCCGCCATGTGGGTCACCATCCTGACCAGCATCATCGGTGCGTTCTGCTCGCTGTCGCTGGGGGCTGTCGACAGTCTGGTCATGTTCGGCCGTTCGCTGTTCGAATGGTTCGACTTCATCACTGGTCAGATATTCCTGCCCATCGTAGGTTTCCTGACATGTATCTTCATTGGCTGGGTGGTACCCCACAAGATAGTACACGACGAGTTCACCAACTGGGGCGAGCTGCGCGGACGCTTCTTCCACAGCTTCATCTTCCTGGTGAAGTACATCTGTCCGCTAGCCATCCTCATTATCTTTTTACACCAATTAGGACTACTTAAATGACTGAACGCGGTAATTTCGGCAGTAAGATAGGCATTGTGCTGGCTACGGCAGGCAGTGCGGTAGGACTGGGCAACATCTGGCGCTTCCCCTATATGACGGGACAGAACGGTGGTGCCGCCTTCCTATTGATGTATGTGGCGTGTATCATGCTGCTGGGTGTGCCAGGCATGGTCAGCGAGTTCATCGTGGGTCGCCACGCACAGACCAATGCCGCCCGTGCCTACGACAAGCTGTCAGACGGACGTCCCTGGCGCTTTGTCGGCTATCTGGGCATCCTCACCTCGACCATCATCTTAGGTTTCTATGCCGTTGTCGCCGGCTGGTGCCTGCAATACCTCTATGCCTCTGTCGCCGGACAGGTGCAGGGCGACAGCCAATATGTGCAGGAATACTTCGTAGCATTCTCCAGCAATGCGTGGAAGCCCGTAGTCTGCGGCCTGCTCTTCATCGTGATGACCCACCTCATCGTAGTGCGTGGCGTGCGCAAAGGCATTGAGAAGGCATCGAAATGGCTGATGCCCATCTTGCTCATCCTGCTGGTGGTACTGGTCATCGCCTCGTGCTCGCTGCCTGGTGCCATAGAGGGTGTGAAGTTCCTGCTGAAGCCTGACTTCTCGAAGATTAGCGGCGACGTGCTTCTCGAAGCCCTCGGACAAGCCTTCTTCTCGCTGTCGCTGGGAACTGCCTGCCTGTGTACCTATGCCAGCTACTTCTCCAGAACAACCAATCTGCTGCACTCAGCAGGACAGATAGCCTTGCTCGACACGCTGATAGCCATCCTCTCAGGACTGCTCATCTTCCCTGCAGCAGCATCGGTAGGCATTGGTGCCGACTCAGGGCCCTCACTGATTTTTATCACGCTACCTAACGTCTTCCAACAGGCCTTTGGCAGTATGCCCGTAGTAGGCTATGTGGTCAGCATCATGTTCTACGCCCTGTTGGTGTTCGCCGCCCTGACATCGACCATCTCGATGCACGAGATAGGCACCGCCTTCTTCACGGAGGAGTTCCAGATGCCACGAAAATACGCCGCATGGGTGGTCACCATGCTGGCTGGCGTGCTCTGTCTGTTGTGCTCGTGGTCGGTAGGCGCTATCAACATAGAGGTCATGGGATTGTCGCTCATGGACTTCTGCGACCAGCTGACAGCCAACTTCATGCTACCTGTGGGAGGCATGCTGGCCTGCCTGTTTGTAGGCTGGTATATTCCCCGACAGGTGGTGCACGACGAGTTCACCAACTACGGACAGCTTAACCACAGCTTCTATCGCGTATACCTCTTTGCCGTACGCTATGTCTGTCCTGTCTGCATCATCCTGGTATTCCTTCATCAGCTGGGCATCCTATGAACCGTAACGACCGCCGCATTGCACAAACAGCTATCGCCATAGCCACCCTTGCCCTGATAGGCCTGTGGCTGACGGGCGGAGAGCAACAGACGGCGCTGACAGGACAGCCGACGGAAGACAGTACGTTACAGGACAGCACCAATTATCGTGGCTACTACCGCAAGCATACTTCCGCATCGATGACGGTTGGCGAGGTACCTATGCGCCACACCGAGGAGTTCCCCTTCGACCCCAATACCGCCGACAGCACGCAACTGCTGCGACTGGGTCTGCAACCCTGGCAAGTGCGTAGCATTTACCGCTACAGGGCACGAGGGGGCGTCTTTCGCAGCAAGCGAGACTTTGCCCAGCTCTATGGTCTTACCAAGAAGGACTACCTGCGCCTGGAGCCTTATATCCGTATCTCTGACGACTATCAGCCAGCCTCCACGCTGTTCCCTAAAGAAGAACGCGACACGACGCGCTATCCCGTCAAGCTGAAGGATGGCGAACACGTCGTGCTGAACACCGCTGACACCACGCAGCTGATGAAGGTGCCTGGCATTGGCAGCTACTACGCCAAGGAGATTGTGCGCCACGGCAAGTGGATTGGAGGCTACGTCAGTGTAGACCAGTTGGACGAGATTGAGGATTTTCCACAAACCGCCAAGAAGTATTTCGTCGTCAGCCACCCTACCCCACAGCATCTGAACATCAACAGACTCTCGCTGCAGGAGTTGCGCCGCCACCCCTACATCAATTACTATCAGGCGAAGGCCATCGTCGACTATCGCCGCCTGCATGGCGACATTAAGAGCCTGCAAGACCTGCGCTTCTCGAAAGACTTCACAGAAGGCGCCATTCGACGTCTCGAACCCTATGTAACATACTAAGTCAACAGACCCGTATTTTACTCAAAATCAACTGTTTCTTCCACCTTCTAATTGACCTATGTCAATAAGATGAGGTTTTTAGTGTAAAAATTACAAGAAAACTTGGCTGTGTGCGAACACATTTGTACCTTTGCATCGTCTTCAGAGGAAGTCTTAAAGGTAAAAGTAAAGATTGTTTCAAGGATTAAGGTAAGAAAGATCATTCATATTTTGTTTTAGGTTAGTAGTTTTGGTTATGTAGTAAATTATGTTTCGAGGAAATGATGAAACATATGAGAGGGGGGAGCATCCGGGAGGGTGTTCTTCTTTTTTTTGTTACTAACAATCAGAATCTTCTATAGAATCTATGTGCTCTTCACTTAGGGCACGGTCTACACTACCGGCATTGAGCAGACGGCGCTGGGCCTCGGCATAATCCAAACCTAAAAACTCCTGAAGCATACGCGTACCACGGTCTACGAGCTTGGCATTCTTCAGTTGCATCTTAACCATACGGTTGCCACGGACACGCCCCATACGAATCATCAGCGACGTAGAAATCATGTTCAGCACCATCTTCTGGGCTGTACCACTCTTCATACGACTGGAGCCTGTCACAAACTCAGGACCCACAATGGTCTCGATGGGATAGTCGGCGACAGCGGCCAACGGGGTGTCAGGATTGCTGGTAATACAACCGGTCAGCAGTCCATGCTGCTTGGCCTGCTCGACAGCACCAATGACATAGGGCGTGGTTCCTGAGGCGGCAATACCAATAACGACATCATCAGCCTTGGGCTGAAAAGCCTCTAAGTCGCGCCAGCCATATTCAGCAACGTCCTCAGCCTTCTCTATCGAATGGCGCAAGGCCTGGTCACCACCAGCAATAATGCCTACCACCCACTCTTCTGATACGCCAAAGGTAGGAGGCAGCTCACTGGCATCGAGGACACCCAGACGGCCGCTGGTACCTGCACCCACATAAAACAGACGACCACCACGCTTCATTCTTGGCTCAATGGCCTCTACCAAAGCCTCTATCTGGGGAAGGGTCTTGTTGACAGCCTCAGCCACCAAGCGGTCTTCATCGTTGATATGCTGTAACAGCTCGCCTACCGTCATGCGTTCCAAGTGGTTGTAGCGTGACGGCTGCTCAGTGATTTTACGTTGTAATGTCTTGCTGACCATAGAGTAATTTCACCTCATAACAGATTTTGCGCTGCAAAGGTACGAAAAACAAGAGAAATGAAAAAGAAAAATGAACTTTTCTTTTTCATTTCCCTAGAACCTTGCACCTTATTACTATCAATATGCCTGCTCATGAACACCCTTCACAGCACGTCCGCTGGGGTCATTCATGTTCTTGAAGGCAGCATCCCACTCCAGGGCGATAGCCGTAGAACAGGCTACGCTGGCCTCGCTGGGCACGCTACGGGCAGCACTGTCACTGGGGAAGTGCTCAGCAAAGATGCTGCGATAGTAGTATTCTTCCTTGTTCTTTGGTGGGTTGATGGGGAAGCGCTCAGCAGCATGTGCCATCTGCTCGTCGGTGACAGTCTTCGACGTGATGTCTTTCAGCGTGTCAATCCAGCTATAGCCCACACCATCGCTGAACTGCTCCTTCTGGCGCCAAGCAACCTCTTCAGGCAGCAGGTCGGCAAAAGCCTCACGGACAATCTTCTTTTCGATGGTTGAGCCTGGACACATCTTGGCTTCAGGGTTGGTACGCATGGCGACATCCAGGAATTCCTTGTCGAGGAACGGCACACGACCCTCTACGCCCCATGCCGACAGACTCTTGTTGGCACGCAGACAGTCGTAAAGGTAGAGCTTGCCGAGCTTGCGGACCGTCTCCTCATGGAAATCCTTTGCTGTAGGAGCCTTATGGAAATAGAGGTAGCCACCGAAGATCTCGTCAGCACCTTCGCCAGAGAGCACCATCTTGATACCCATCGACTTGATGACACGAGCCAGCAGGTACATCGGCGTAGAGGCACGCACGGTGGTGACATCGTAGGTCTCGATGAAGTAGATGACGTCACGAATGGCGTCAAGACCCTCCTGGATGGTATAGTTGATCTCGTGGTGAACGGTACCGATATGGTCAGCCACCAACTTGGCCTTAGCAAGGTCGGGAGCGCCCTTCAGTCCTACGGCAAACGAGTGCAGACGGGGCCAGTAGGCTTTGGTCTTGCTGTCATCTTCGATGCGGTGCTCGCTGAACTTCTCAGCAATGGCAGAGATGACGCTACTGTCAAGACCACCACTAAGCAGGACACCATAGGGCACGTCGGACATGAGCTGTCGCTTGACGGCATCTGTCAAAGCATCGTGGATGGCTTCCACAGATGCGGGGTTTTCCTTGACGGCATCGTACTGCATCCAATCACGGCGATAGTACCACTTCTGTCCTGGATCTACACTCCAGTAGTAGTGACCGGGCAGGAACGGCTCGTAGCGCTCACACTGTCCTTCGAGGGCCTTGAGTTCACTGGCCACATAGACGGTACCGTCAGCATCATAACCAATATAAAGAGGTATGACACCAATGGGGTCACGGGCTATGAGGAACTCATTCTTCTCTTCGTCGTAGAGCACAAAGGCAAAGATGCCGCTGAGGTCTTCGAGGAAGTTGATGCCTTTCTCACGATAGAGGGAAAGAATGACCTCACAGTCGCTACCCGTCTGAAACTCATACTGTCCGGCATAGCGGCGACGAATCTCCTGGTGGTTGTAGATCTCACCATTGACGGCCAGCACCTGCTTACGGTCTGGCGAGAACAACGGCTGTCCACCACTCTCAGGGTCGACGATGCTCAGTCGCTCGTGGGCAAGGATGGCAGAGCCACCACAGTAGATACCACTCCAGTCAGGTCCGCGATGGCGGATCTTCTGACTCATCTTCAACGCCTTATCACGCAGAGCCTGTGTCTGCTGCTTGACATTCAATATCGCTACGATTCCACACATAATTCTTTAATGCCCCCTAAGTTAGGGGGATGGGGGTCTGAACGACCACCCTTTTTAATTGTTTATACTATTGTTAATGATCACTATTCTTGAGCCTGTTCAGACCCCTAACCCCCTAACTTAGGGGGCTCAGAGATAAGAGAGGTAGAGGTAATTGGTCTGGGCAGGATATTCCGCGGCAAGGGTATCAATCTGGTTGACAGTAGGCACAATACCCAGTTCCTTACGCCATTTGCGGATAGTAAGACCTGCCTGTTCCATTTTCATGCGGTTCTCCAAACCAATAGCACGACCAATCTGGAAGTCAGAGAAGCCATAGACCTTAGCGTCATGCAGCAGCTGATAGATCTCCGGACTACTCAGGTACTCCATGAATTCGCTGGGTTCCATATACTCAGAGATCTCAGACAGGTGGCTATACGCTTTCAGCTGCTCGTCGATGTCTACGATATGCTTCAGCTTCTCAAGGAACCAGCGGTCAATCTTTGTCAACTCGTGAATCTGTTCGACAGTATAGCCAATCTTCAGCGCCTTAGACACCACAAAGATACGCATGTCGGTAGGTTCGTGGAGTGACTTGGCAATATCCTGTATCTTGATCTCGTGGTTCTCTACAAAGCCATGCATGCCCTGCCCTATCATGCGCAGACCTTTCTGCAGCGCCTCCTCAAAGGTACGGCCGATGGCCATCACCTCACCAACACTCTTCATGGCGGAACCGAGTTCACGCTTCACACCGTGGAACTTGGTCAGATCCCAACGTGGAATCTTCACTACGGCATAGTCGAGCGCGGGTTCAAAGAAAGCGGAAGTGGTCTTGGTGACGCTATTCTTCAGGTCGAAGAGACCATAGCCGAGGCCGAGCTTAGCAGCAACGAATGCCAAGGGATAACCCGTAGCCTTGCTGGCCAAAGCCGACGAGCGGCTGAGGCGGGCATTGACCTCAATGACACGATAGTCCTCACTGTTGGGGTCGAGGGCATACTGCACGTTACACTCACCCACGATACCGATATGGCGGATAATCTTGATGGCGAGGGCGCGCAACTTATGGTACTCACTATTGGTAAGTGTCTGCGATGGCGCCACGACGATACTCTCGCCTGTATGGATGCCCAGCGGGTCGAAGTTCTCCATATTACAAACGGTGATACAGTTGTCGAAACGGTCACGCACCACCTCATACTCTATCTCTTTCCATCCCTTCAGCGACTTCTCTACCAACACCTGTGGCGAGAAAGAGAAAGCCTCCTCAGCCTGTGCCAGCAACTGTTCCTCATTATCGCAGAAGCCAGAACCCAGACCACCCAGGGCATAGGCGGCACGCAGAATGACAGGGAAGCCCAGCGAGGCAGCAGCCTTCTGTACCTCCTCGACAGTAGAACAAGCCTCGCTCTTGATGGTCTTCACACCTATCTCGTCGAGACGCTTTACAAAGAGGTCGCGGTCTTCCGTATCGATGATGGCCTGAACAGGGGTTCCCAGCACCTTCACACCGTATTTCTCGAGGACACCACTCTGATACAGTTCTACACCACAGTTGAGGGCTGTCTGACCACCAAAACTCAGCAGGATGCCGTCGGGACGTTCTTTCTCGATGACACGTTCCACAAACTCTGCTCTGACAGGCTGGAAATAGACCTTGTCTGCGACACCTTCACTGGTCTGTACGGTGGCGATATTGGGGTTGATGAGCACACTCTCCACCCCTTCTTCTTTCAGCGCTTTCAGTGCCTGTGCACCGCTGTAGTCAAACTCACCAGCCTGACCAATCTTCAATGCACCGCTACCTAACAGCAATACTTTCTTTATATCCTTCTTCTCCATCATCCTAACATTTTTACAAATTCGTCAAACATAAACTCCGTATCCGTTGGACCACTGCAGGCTTCCGGGTGGAACTGTGCCGACATCCAGGGATTGGTCTTATGACGGATACCCTCATTGGAACCGTCATTCATATTCACGAAGAGTGGTTCCCAATCAGCAGGCAGCGTCGAGTCATCGACAGCATAGCCGTGGTTCTGCGAGGTAATGAAACACTGGTTCGTACCCACCTTTCTCACTGGTTGGTTGTGTGAGCGGTGACCGTACTTCAGCTTGTAGGTATTAGCACCAGCAGCACGCGCCAGCAGTTGGTTGCCCAGGCAGATACCCATGCAGGGGCGCACCATCTTATGATTGAGGAACGTACGGATATGTTCTACCGTCTTGCCACACTGCTCAGGGTCGCCAGGACCGTTGGCCAGGAACAGTCCGTCAAAGTCCAGCTCGTTGAAGTCGTAGTCCCAAGGCACACGGATGACCTCCACACCACGACGTATCAGACAACGGATGATGTTAGCCTTCACGCCACAGTCTACGAGAACAACACGCTTGCTTCCACCTTCATTATAGCGGATGATGTCCTTGCAGCTCACCTTCTCCACCCAGTTGACAGAGCCGTAGTCCTGTTCTGTTTGCTGCGATTCCATCGCAGCGCCCTCTATGACGATTTTGCCCATCATCACACCATGCTCACGGAGCACCTTGGTGAGGCGACGGGTGTCAATGCCAG
This sequence comes from uncultured Bacteroidales bacterium, assembly GCA_902799355.1. Taxonomy (GTDB): domain Bacteria; phylum Bacteroidota; class Bacteroidia; order Bacteroidales; family Bacteroidaceae; genus Prevotella. Next base: position 7,859 of record CADCAG010000012.1, on the reverse strand, counting down.
TGATGGCAGGAATCTTTTCACGCTTCAGCCACGATGGCAACGACTCTTTGGCATTCCAATGGCTATATCGTTCACTATAGTCGGCGACGACCAGTGCCTTGGGATGGATGCGGTCGCTCTCCATAAACAGGGGAAGACCATCGCTGCCTATACCTGTATCTGGCACGCCGTAGTTGCCAATCAATGGGAATGTCGTTACCAGTATCTGACCCGCATAGCTGGGGTCTGTCAGACTCTCAGGATAGCCCGTCATAGCGGTGTTAAAGACCACCTCTCCGACGGTCTCCGCCTCGAAGCCAAACGAATGACCATAGAATACCGTGCCATCGCTGAGTATCAATCTTGCTTCTCTCATCATCTGTTATTATTGCTTCTTCTGTTTGTTGTCAATGTAATGTATAAATGCCTCGTTGCAGAGACGGGTGCCACCCGGCGTAGGATAGTGACCAGTGAAATACCAGTCGCCAGGGTGATTGGGGCAAGCCTTATGCAGGCCTTCAATGCTTTGGAACACCAGTTCTATAGGTGCCTGCATGCCCTCAGGACAGAGCATCTCGACAATCTTCTCGTTAATCTCCTCTACGGTGAAAGGCTCGTACAGGGCGCGAACTTGATTTCTCCCCTCGCCCTTTGGAGAGGGGCCGGGGGTGAGGCTTCTCTTACATGCCAGATAGGTGTCGTTGACCAGCTGCCACATGCCACGCTCCTCTATCAGGGCCATCGTAGCACGGAAAGCACAGAACTCCTCGAGGCGTGCCATGTCGATGCCGTAGTAGTCCGGATAACGTATCTGCGGTGACGAGCTAACCATGACTATCTTCTTCGGGTGCAGGCGGTCCAGAATCTTGAAGATGCTCTCACGCAGCGTGGTGCCACGGACTATCGAGTCGTCAATGATGACGAGGTTGTCTTCGTAGGGACGCAGCGAACCATAGCTGATGTCATAGACGTGGGCGGCAAGGTCGTTGCGCTCGCTGTTGTCAGCAATAAAGGTGCGCATCTTGATGTCCTTCCATACTACCTTCTCGGTACGTACGTTGTAGCCCTGCTGACGGAAGCCGTCGGTCATGCCGTAATAGGCCACCTCGGCAGTGTTGGGGATATAAGAGAATACGGTATTGGTGACGTCGCCATCGATAGCTTTCAGAATAGCTGGGGTGAGCTGCACGCCCAGTCGTTTGCGCTCCTGATAGATGTCGCGGTCGGAGCCACGACTAAAGTAGATACGCTCGAAAGAGCATGCCGACAACTGCTGTGCAGGCATAATCTGCTCCAGACGACTCTCACCACTCTTACGGACAATGAGTGCCTGACCAGGCTGCAACTCACAGATGTCTTCTGCATTCAGGTCGAACGTGGTCTGTAGCACAGGACGCTCACTGGCCAGCGCTACGATCTCGTCGTCACGATAGTAGAATGCAGGACGGATGCCCCACGGGTCGCGAACAGAAAACATCTCGCCAGAGCCCGTCAGACCACACATCACGTAGCCACCATCATAGTGTTCCATGGTGGTACGCAGCACGTTGGCCATCTCTACGTTGTTGTCGATATAGTCGGTAATATCAGTACCCTCCAGACCCTGTTCCTTGGCCTCCACAAAGAGTCGCTCTACCTCACGATCCAGACGGTGACCCATCAGTTCGAGCGTGATATAAGAGTCGCCATAGATGCGAGGCGATTGACCTTGTGCCGTCAAGAAACGAAAAACCTCGTCGATGTTGGTCATATTGAAATTACCACACAGACAGAGGTTCTTGGCACGCCAGTTGTTTCGACGAAGGAATGGGTGTACATATTGTAAACCACTCTTACCTGTCGTCGAATACCGCAGATGGCCCATAAACAGTTGAGCATCAGGAAGTCCTCTGCCAAATATCTCGGTAATAGCATCCTTGCCCTCCGCCTTCTCACGGAACATATATTCCGTACCGACTGGAGCGTCAAGGTTCACACAAGCAATACCGGCACCCTCCTGTCCTCGGTTGTGTTGTTTCTCCATCATCAGATACAACTTCCCCAAAGCCCAGTGGCGCGAGCCATATTTCTTCTCGTAGTAGCTGATGGGCTTCAACAGTCGTATCATCGCTACACCGCATTCGTGCTTTAACTGTTCCATATCAAATGCAGGCTTTGATGAACGACATAAACAAGGGGTGCGGATGAAGCACCGTAGAACTGTATTCCGGATGGAACTGCGTACCAATGTACCAGCGCTTGTCGGGGATTTCAACAATCTCGACGAGGTCGGCGGCGGGGTTGATGCCCACACACTTCATACCCTTCTGTTCATACTCCTCTTTATAGGCGTTGTTGAACTCATAGCGATGTCTGTGACGCTCACTAATCAACTCCTCCTCACCGTAGGCCTCATAGACACGGCTATCCTTGACGAGCTCACACTCGTAGGCACCCAGACGCATCGTACCACCCATCTGCGTGATGCTCTTCTGCTCTTCCATGATGTCGATGACATTATGAGGAGTCTTCTCATCCATCTCGCGGCTGTTGGCATCCTTATAACCAAGAACGTTGCGGGCAAACTCGATGACCATCATCTGCATGCCCAGGCAGATGCCAAAGGTGGGGATGTCATGGGTGCGAGTATATTCAGCGGCAATGATTTTACCCTCGATGCCACGCTGACCGAAGCCAGGACAGATAACCACGCCTGCCAAGCCTTCCAGTTGTTTGGCGACATTGTCTGTCGTGAGGTCTTCACTGTTGACAAAGTGCAGCTTCACCTTCACATCATTATAGATGCCTGCCAGGTTCAGACTCTCACGAATGCTCTTATAGGCATCCTGCAAGTCATACTTACCCACGAGTCCGATGCGTACCTCACGTTTGGCACCCCGCTGTTTGTCGAGGAATTCATGCCAAGGTTTCATGGCAGGCGTCTCACCCACAGGGATACCTATCTTACGCATGATGGCAGCATCCAAGCCCTGCTTCTGCATGCTGACGGGTACCTCATAGATACTCGGCATATCCTCACTCTGCACCACACACTCAAGGTCTACGTTGCAAAACGACGCTACCTTCATGCGCATTGCGTCGTCCAGGTGTCGCTCAGTGCGCAGCACCAGGATATCGGGCTGAATACCCATACCTTGCAGCTCCTTGACGCTGTGCTGTGTGGGCTTGGTCTTGAGCTCGCCAGCGGCTTTCAGATAAGGTACGTAGGTCAGGTGGACACATACGGCATTACGTCCAAGCTGCCAGCGGAGCTGACGGATGGCTTCCATGAAAGGGGCACTCTCAATGTCGCCAATGGTACCACCCACCTCAGTGATGACGAAATCCAGCTCCTCGCCTTTCTCGTCTTCACGAAGCATGCGACGCTTGATCTCATCGGTGATATGTGGCACCACTTGGATGGTCTTTCCCAAGTAGTCGCCGTGACGCTCACGGTCAATGACCGTTTTGTAGATGCGTCCTGTTGTTATAGAGTTGTTTCGTGTTGTGTTAATGCCAGTGAAGCGCTCGTAGTGTCCGAGGTCCAAGTCTGTTTCCATACCGTCCACAGTTACGTAGCACTCACCATGCTCGTAGGGATTCAACGTACCTGGGTCGATGTTAATGTACGGGTCGAACTTCTGGATGGTTACTTTATAGCCGCGTGCTTGTAGCAGCTTACCGATGGAGGCGGAGATAATACCTTTTCCCAAAGAAGAAACCACACCGCCTGTTACAAAAATGTACTTTGTATCCATAAAACGAATCTATTTTATGGACTGCAAAGTTACAAAAACCATCTTTCATACGCCTATAGCCTCGCTTAGTTTTAATCTATATTTTTAACCAAAATTACAATCTGCAAGAAATTTTGGTAAAAAACTTGCAGATTGTAACCTTCGTTCAGCACAATATTATCCATTTGTGCAATTGTCCGCTTTTATTCAATCTCTTTGCACATCCTGTCAGGCATAGTCTTGCTGACAGCAATCAGATCATCTGCTGACACCTTATTATATGATAAAGGTACCTGTTCCTCCGTCACACGTGAGTCCTTATATACATCATTAATAGACTCATTAAGGGATTATTGTATGAACCCAATTGGGCAATTCCTTAACGTATTGTTTGAACACCTTACCGTCAACCATGCGGAAAAGCAGACGCGCCTCTTGATCATCAATGGAGTTGTCATAAATATAAGTTCGGTCTACAAGGCTGCTTACTCGCTTGCAATTAAGGATGGACTTGTAGTAGCGGGAAATAACTTTGGTGATAGGCACATCGTGACCACCTTTCATCACCCGTCTGGCAATACGCGAAGCATTGATAGAGGGATGATTCGTGGCTACGAAGAAGAAACGAATAAAAAAACCCGCCTCATGGGCACGACAGATGTAGTCAATCTTATCGTCAGCCGAAAGAACTGTCTCAAAAATCAGGCTCTTCTTTTCGCGCAGACACTCCTCACGCAATGCCTCACAATACTTCACAGACTGCATGATGGCCTCGTGAGAGTTCCAGTCACCGAACTTATCGTTGGCAATCTGGTCTGGATTGATATATATGGCATTCTCCATCCACTCATGATGCAATATTTGAGTAGTTATGGTTGTCTTGCCCGATCCATTTGGCCCGGCAATGACAATAAGAACGGGCTTGTGATCAGTGGTTACCATGTGGCTGAAATCTTCTGCGCATCCTCTCGCATCTGCTCAAAGAAACGGGTGGTAGCCTCTTCATTTGTACGTTTAGCCTCTTCGGCAGCCTCTTTCATTAGCTGTGAAAGCACTGCATCCGAAGGCTCCTCCATACTTGTCAACCGATATGTATCTATTGTTGGATTCATAATCGTAATTTTTTTGTTCTCGGGGGCAAGGACGGTGCAAGCCGAGTGCAATCAAGTTCACTTGACACATTGGTACCTGTCCCTCCGTCACATATAATCTAAATCATTCTTAGCCAATTGCCAAAGGCTGCAATACCTCAAAGCGCAAGCCGAGCGCGCTTAGAATACGGAGGAACATGCCTGCCCCAGGCTCTACGCTACCATTCTCAATGCGAGAGATATATGACTTGTTGGTTCCTACGCGCTGAGCCAGTTCCTGCTGGGTGACCTTCTCGCGCTTCCGTGCATCGCTGATAATCTGGCCGACACAATAAGCATAGGCCTCCTTGCGGAATGCCTCGCGCTCTGGTGTTCCCACCTTTCCATAGCGTTCATCCATCATGGCATCAACGCTCATTATGTCATCTCTTTGCTGCATAATATTCCTTTTTTAATTGTATTGCCTTGTTTATCTCGCTCTGCGGTGTCTTCAGCATATCAATGACGTAGAACACTTTCTTGGCTTCGGCTTCAGTCAGAGAACTGATGAAGTCCTTGAAATAGTTCTTGTACGCTGATATGGTTCTTTCGACTTTCATGGCTGCAAATTTACAAAAAGTTTTCATATCAGGCAACTTTTATATAAGATATTTTTGAATTACATTCGTTTTTCCTATAAAATAAGTACAAGTTCCTTGTTCCATATATCATGCTTCAAAACCTATGTACATCGGGCATTTTACTATGCAAAGTTACAACTTTTTCTGATACAATGCTTGTCAATTCAGAAATAAGTTGTACTTTTGCAAACGAAACATCAAGAGCAGTCGCTCGCAAGAGCGGACTCACCAACCGAGCTCGTAAGATAACTTAGCCACGGTGGTAAAGTCACGATGTGGATAGTTGATTATTAAACTTCAAAAACAAAAGTTATGCAACAACACATTTATTATGCCAAGTATGCCCTGCAGTTCGCAGACATGCAAATCCCAGAGTTAGTAACCGTTTTCAATACCCAGGTGCAGAACCGAGGTTGGTCGAGCATGCGTGCCTACCACGACCAGGCGCTCATTGACGAGTTCCAACGGCGAGGCATTGATGTCTCGCCCGTCTATGATGGTAAGGTAATCTCCTTCGCCCATTCAGTCAGATACGATATACAAGGTAACAAACTCGTCATCGTCAGCTGACACCTTATATATTATTAGCACTCCGTTTCTGCAGTCTGCTCTTTGCAAGGACGGAGTGCTATTCTATTCTTCTTATTGTATGATGGCAAACTAAGGAAGTGAAACAGATGCCAGTAGCTATACCATCATTTCGATGGCAAATTTGCGGATAATTTCTGATAAAAGCAAATTTTGATGATTCTATTTTACTTTTTTTCATTTATTATTGCTACATTTGCACACAATAAGCAGCCTTATCGCTGAAACAAGATGCCCAAATTCAAACATATCCGTGAGAAAAGGTTCTTTGCATCCCATCCTCTATATGATGTGATGAATAACATCTGCAATCCTACAGGTGAAAGTTGTGGCGTAGAAGCTACATATAATGGACAGAAATTCAAGTTAGACTCATCTATTGACACCTACTTTGATGAGACTGGTAAGCCAGAACGTGAGGTAATGGTAACAGATCTCAATCAATCTGAAGAAAAATGGACAGTCTACAAAAAGAATGCTGAAGAACTTGCCAGTATAGTCCACGAGGAAATCGACCTTAACAATCAACCCGTTATCAAACGAACACTCCAAGACGGCAAGCTTTCATGGCTGGAAAAGAACTATTATAACGAGCGAGGCGAGATAGTCCTTATGGAGCAAGCATTCTATGGTGATGGACTATTTGATGAGTTTTCAGACACACCCCATTATACCCTAATGTCGGAATTCACTTACGAATACGATGAACATGGCAATTGGATTGTTCAGTATATGTGCGCCAAAGATGAAATGGGGCCAGACGAATTGTTCATTAGGGAGATTGAATATCAAACGGAGTAACATGTCCGTTTTGTTAGGGATTGTTACCTGACATTATGTCAAGGACCTGTTACCTGACATAATGTCAAATACTTGGCAAAATCATCAAAATTTCACCTCAAATAATAAAAATTAAGCATATTTTTACCTATTTTTGAATTGTTTTTAGTATCTTTGTGACCTAAAGATTTGAGTTTTGAAGAACTTACGTTCATAATCTATACGACAATTCAGTAAATCGGATATGGGTACAAACATATACATGCGAAAGATTCCAAGAAAGGAACGTCAGAAAGAATTGATGGAGTTAATATCCAAGCAGTATCAGCAAAGAATTGACTCTATTAAAAAGAATGCAGGTCGTTGTCCAGGTGAGTCTGATAGGTCTTTGGATGAAGACATAGACTCATTGCGTCAACAAATATATGAAGAGGTGCATATCGGAAAATGCTCACGTGGATGGAAGTTCTTGTTTGCTCCCAATCCTCAATTCTATCAAGAAAGAAAGGATTCTGTTTTAGCTTTTATTCATTCAGAGGGTTGGATATTGATGGATGAATATGGGGAAAGCATAGATCCAGATAAGTTTTGGGAAGAATATGTCGTTTCTCAAGAAAAAGGTTTCACCATTGCAACCTATCAAGAATGGCAAATCCAACACGGAGAAACAATTCAATCCAGAGCTGCTTCATATGAGCACGAAACGGCAGAAGGCCTTCGCTTTGCAAATGATGCAGACTTTAGTTAAAAAACTGATTACAATTGACAATAAACAATTATGGCAAAATTAAATCGTATAAGAATTGTCCTAGCTGAACGCGATCTAAATAACAAGTGGTTGGCGGATAAGTTGGGAAAGGATCAAGCAACTATATCCAAATGGGTAACAAACACCACCCAACCCAGCCTTGAAACACTCATAGCTATTGCCAATGCACTTGAAGTGCCTGTGCAGGAGTTGGTAAGGCAAGAAGAATTCAATCAACAGAAATAAGTCAAATGATAACAAAAGACGAAATACAAGAACTGCTGCATAGCACGGAAACCTATCGTGTGGAGCGAACCACGTCAACAGGTGACATGGA
>CADCAG010000011.1 GCA_902799355.1 uncultured Bacteroidales bacterium | reverse complement strand
TATTTGGAGGTGGCTGCCAAAATTCGTCAGATCTGCTTGATGCAGCCTTTCAAGCAGACGGTTTAGTAAGCCTATGGCTTCATCGTCATTCATATTCATTTCACGTTATCCGTTAAATATCTTATAATAAACACATATAATACGCCGTGAGGCGAGAGAGAGAAAAACGGAGACGTGGGGGGATTTGGTGTCACAGCAATCTCCCAGGTCGGCAAAAACCCTTCTCAAACTACTGTTACTGCCAAATGCCCACGCCTCCGTTGTAGGATGCGTGAGCAGGCAGCCATCGCTTTGAGAAGTCTTTTTGAATTTGCCGTTCGGGAGACTATCGATAAAGCTGCGGTTGCTTCGTCTATTTATATGTCTTCGGTTGCAAAATTACTAAAAATCCTGCATATTCCGACACTTTTTGCAAAATATCTTATGGACTCATCGTCTTTTCCTTTCACTCAAGGGGCTATCCCCACTGAGTCATGACATTATAATCATCTTATTCACTTGTACATACATTGATGTCACAGGTAGCTGTTCCTTAGCGTCTCGTTCAAGGAATCAAACTGTCCCTTTGATTGATTTGATTGACCCTTTGATTGACCTGATTCCACTATGCAAAATCGCTATAATTATTGTAGCTATATAGTATGTCAAATATACAAGAAACAGAAGAAATATAGAGTCAACTTTAAACCGTATAATCCAAACATATCCACAGAAGGCATCTAGCAACATCAAGAATGACGGAAGGAATCCATACAACAAACATTGCCATAAATTATCCAATACTAAAGGTAAAATACGTGTTTTTGAAAGGAACACAATAGTGCATATACTTAATGGCTCCCAAATAAGCATTTGACAGAAAAGAAATAAATAGAAACCAAATTTAAAATCATTGGAATCGTAATCATTAGAACTCGTGAGAATAACACATGTTATTGCAAGCATGCACCCGAAAATGTATGATGCGACGAGATTTCTACAATGTTGATTTTTTACACATATCTTCATGATAATCTTTTATAGCTTCTTTCTGTTCCTCAGAAGTCCATGGCTTTGCCTCTGAATCAAAGCCAGTCTTAATCCCAGGAATTTGTTCTCCTATTTGGTTTACAGTCTCTTTAGATACACCCGATTTCAGAAGAATTGTAGAACTACTTGAATTACAATTCCCTTGAATATCATTTGTAGGCAAAATGTCATATCTAATTCCTTTTTCATTGCCAAATGAATTAATGGTATTAATTACTGCTTTATCGAAAGCTTTACTTGACATTCCTTCTGGAACAGGAACTTCTATCTTCGCTTTAAGATTCTCTGTGTCATTGCCTTTGTATACATTTACGTCTTGTTCATAATGACATTCTTTTAATTGGTTAAATCCCATTAAAGGGTTACCATTCTCAGGTCCATAAGCCGCATATCTCATAACCTTTCCTTCTGAATTTTCAACAGTGATAAACGTATGTGTTGGAATGCCGCCGAGTTTTATCAGTTTATTATCTGTGGGGAGTGTTGTTGCATAGAGAAACACCTTTTTCCCATCCGGATCAAACTTATTCACAGGGTCTCCTGCACAATAAGAATAAGGTGTAAAGGGATAATATTTCTCCGCCAGCGGATCCACCCTGTCCCACCTAGCCAGTATCGGATCGTACTGTCGTGCTCCATAATCATAGGTATTCAAACCATGCATCAGGTCTAACTCTTTGCCATTGTACTTGTACGGCTGGAGGCTTTTTCCCTTTATAGCGTTCTCGTCTGCATAGGGTGCGCCGAACGGATAGTAGTTGGTAACTTGATGTTGTAATAGTAGAACACGAACCTATCAGTGGTTGCACTCGTCTCAAAGGCACGGGCAAAACCACCCTCGAAATAGCATTTGTCTATCCTGCCGTTCTTGAGCGTAAGAGCTCCGCCAAGCAGGTAGTCTGTAGAGATGCCTGCCCTTATGGGAGTGACGGACACCGCCATCAGGAGAAACAAAATGACATGTCGTAACCTCATGATCTTCATTGTTTACTTTTGTTCATTCAATCAATTATCTGTCCCCGTGATAGAAATGATTGACAGATGGATCTTATTTAGTGAATTCTCCACGCCACAAGTTTACATTAGGGTCATTTTCGCAATAATAGACCTCTATGGAATCTCCTTCCCGAGGATATGGTGGATTTAAATGAGAATAGTGAGATATCCCAGAATATTTAATGCCATTAACAACAAATCTATAATAAATCTTGACATCACGAGGATTGTCATCATAAATATATGCTTTTGTGACACAATGGCTATTGGTCAACTTCTTTCTATATTCTTTTATCATCGCGCGTTCAGGATAAATAAAAATACGGATAAAGAAGATAACCACGATTATGGTCAAAACATATCTCCAAACAAAATCAAAAATAAATTTCTTAGTTATGTAACTACTTGTTTTCTTTTTCATCATAATATTTTTTAGTGTAATATGCAGCATCTGCTGTTTTTCCCTTTACGGTATTTCCACGCTCAATTGACTTATTCATTTTTGCGGCATTTTTGCGAGTCATCGCATTTTCTGCTCTTATCGCTTTCTTCTGTTCTACACTTAATGTCTTACCATTACTTTTAGCTCTCTCCGTTGCAGTTTTTACCGCTTTGTTGTTTGATGTAGGATTAACAGGTTTTCTATTAAGTGCTCCAGCAGTTTTTCCGGCTGCATAATCTTTCGCTGCCTGAGTAATATTCCCGTTGTTTGCGACCACATTTGCAGTATATTTTGTTCCTTCTACGGCTACTCTTCCCGCTATATTCCCTGCAATTCGACTTCCAGTCCTTGCAGCAACAGCCTCTCCGACAGATGATCCTACAGCAGAAGCGCCACTTGAAATAAAGCCTGCTCCAGCCGAAAGCAATATAGATTTACTATCAACATCGGTGAAGCACTCTGTAGAAAAACCTTCATTAATAATGGCATTTGCAGCTACCTGACATACATAATCTGTAGCAGCACCGACTATCGCACCAGCTATATTAGAAACAAGAGGAAACTTGCCTTCTTGGTCTATATGTATTATTGGGCTATTTCTACAATATACGTAAGGACTGATATCTGGTTCATCTTCCGCCAGCGGATCCACCCTGTCCCACCTAGCCAGTATCGGGTCGTATTGCCTTGCTCCATAGTCATAGGTATTCAAACCATGCATCAGGTCTAACTCTTTGCCATTGTACTTGTACGGCTGGAGGCTTTCTCCCTTTATAGCGTTCTCGTCTGCATAAGGTGCGCCGAAGGGATAGTAGTTGGTAACCTGGTGTATGCGTCCCTGTTGTAATAGTAGAACACGAACCTATCAGTGGTTGCACTCGTCTCAAAGGCACGGGCAAAACCACCCTCGAAATAGCATTTGTCTATCCTGCCGTTCTTCAGCGTAAGAGCTCCGCCAAGCAGGTAGTCGGTAAGAATGCCAGCCCTGATGGGAGTGACGGACACTGCCATCAGGAAAAACAAGATGATATGTCGTAGCTTCATGCTCTTCATTGCTTACTTTTGTTCATTCAATCAATTACCTGTCCCCGTGATTGATGCGTCGGCAAATTTAGTGAATTATATTGAATTGACGAAATTTCCTTGTCTTTATCTGACGTCAGACAGCCGTTTTTGTCGTAAGTCAGCCGATTTCCATCGTTGTAGCGTACTCCATTGAATAAAATCTTTCTTGTCATAATAGTGTTTTTAAAAATCGGGGTGCAAAATTATGACAAAGGGCAATGATAGACAAAAGAAGCTAGTACACTTTGTAAACCTAAAAAACTAAGAGACAGTCTTTCAGGGAATTACGGGCACATTGTAACATCGGTGTTACATCTTGTTACACTCGGAAAAGGTTGTCGTTTAGGGCTTGTGCTCCATCTTCATGGAACAATTTCTTGTTAATGCTACGCTTAATGTTGTTGATGCGCTGCTTACTAACGTCAAAAAGTGCCGTTAATTCGCCTTGCGAGAATTGGAGACGAATAAGAATACAAACGTAGACTTCTTGAGGAGTGAGCAACGCTTCTTTGCTGTTTATCTTTATGAAAAAGGCTGGCAGCTCTTTCTGAATAAACTCACGAAGTTCTTTTAGCTGCACTTGTGAGGCCGACTTTGCTTGTGAGGCCAGTTGGTGGAGCTCCAAAACAAGTGGGCTGTCAAGCATAGCTCGTTCAGCATTCCAATGTTTTGATAGTTCTGGCGCATCTTGATAATGGGCCAGTTTCTGGAGCAGTTGTTGTGTCTCTTGCTCTTTTTCTTTTCGGAACTCATCAATATCGTGTTGAGAGAGTCGCATGTCATCCTGTAGCTTTTTGTACTGTTCAAGCAACGAGACATATTCCTTGTTGGCTGCTATCAGTTCTTCTTTCTTGCGTTGTCGCTGTTTCTTAATGTACCGATAGCAATAGTAGGCTACTATGCCAAATACTACAAATGAGACAGCAATGATGATTTTATACCGATTGGCTTCTTGTGTCTTCCGTGCAGCTATGCGTTCGTGCTCTTCATAATTGTAAAGTGCCTGAGTGCGTGTAATCTCGTCTGCGGAATGTTTGAAATTTGCAGAATCGTTGGCTTGACAATACAATATTGAATATTTGGCTATTGAGTCGCTTTTCCCTTGAATACTATATACAGACAACAATCCTTTGTATGCGTTTTCTTTCCTTACATCATTGTTGCTACTAAATAAAAGCTGGCTATATAATATTTCTGCTGAGTCTAATTGTCCTATTTGCAAATAGTAATGAGCTAGATTTGTTTTATAAAGCCTATCTTTCTTACCAGTAGCATATGAATCTAATGATTGCTTCGCTTTTGTTGGATTGTTCAGGCGTAAATATATTTCCGCATCAATCATAAGTGTGGATGATGCCATGTCTGTATGGCCAATTTTTTCAAACCATTCCCTGGATTGTTTGTTAATTAGCAAGACAGAATCGATATTGTTTAGCATATGATACGGAGCTCCTAAATAATAGTAGAATGTTACTGCGGATAGTGTATCTTTTGCCTTCCACGCATATTCTACGGCTTTCTGCTCTGCCTCAATCTCTAAACGAGGAGCACGCTGGCGATGAAAGAGGTCGGCAATTTGACCATAGATGCGGCACAGACGGCTGCAGTCGCAATCATCAGAGGACGTATCGGCATAGCCTACAGCATCACGATAGTAGCGAAGAGCCATAGGGGCATTGTTCTGGTCATGGAAAACGCGACCGCGCAGGTAGTGGGCCATCATACGTTCATTAGGTGTTCCCCACCAGTCAAGATAGTCCACGACTTCATCCATTGTAGTGATGGTGTCAAGAAGTACGTCACACTGATTAAGAGAATCCACGCGATGCAGTTCTTGACGAATGCTGTTGCCCTGACAAGCGCAGAGCAGTAAGGGGATGAAATAGGCTAACCATCGTCTCATGCCTGCAAAAGTACGTCTTTTTTGTATAAAAAACGAATAAAAGGCATGAAAAGAAAGATAAAAGGGGATAAGTACTATAAAAAATATGGACAGACTCGAAGGTCTGCCCAAAGCTGACAGGGGCTGACCCCTGTCAGTTACTCGGAAAAACTCAAATTTATTTGGCTTTTCTCTCGTTTATTCGTACCTTTGACTTCGTCGAAAGTACTTGCGCTCGACAATAAAAACAAAAAAGGTCATTTTTGTTTTGTATTGTTCTCGCTTATTCGTACCTTTGCAGCTGCGTAGCAAATAACATACATTTAAACTACAATGAGTAAGATTAAGACAATAGGTATTTTGACGTCGGGCGGTGATTCACCCGGCATGAACGCAGCCATCCGTGCCGTGACGCGCGCTGGCATCTGTAACGGTTTTACAATTAAGGGTATCTACCGTGGTTACGACGGTCTCATCAAGGGCGAGGTGAAGGTGCTGACGACAGAAGACGTCAGCGGCATCATTACCCGTGGTGGTACAATTCTGAAGACGGCACGCTCCAAGGAGTTTATGACTCCTGAGGGTATGCAGAAGGCTTACGAGACCTGTCAGAAGGAAGAGATCGACGCCTTGGTGGTGATTGGCGGTAATGGTTCGCTGACAGGAGCTTGGAACTTTGGCGTGGAGTTCGACTTCCCCGTAATAGGTCTGCCAGGTACTATCGACAACGACCTCTACGGTACCGATGCCACCATCGGCTATGACACTACGATGAATACCATCATGGAGTGTGTGGACCGCATTCGCGATACTGCCAACTCTCACGAGCGGATCTTCTTTGTGGAGGTGATGGGACGTGATGCTGGTTTCCTGGCTCAGAACTGTGCCATCGCCTGTGGTGCTGAAGCTGCCATTGTTCCTGAGGAGACGACAGATGTCGACCAGTTGGCAGCCTTCATGTCGCGTGGTATTCGTAAGTCGAAGAAGTCGTGTATCGTCATCGTCTCTGAGAGTCCTAAGTGTGGTGCTCTCTACTATGCCGAGCGCGTGAAAAACGAGTTCCCCGAGTTCGACGTACGTGTCTCTATCCTTGGTCACCTGCAGCGTGGCGGCAGTCCCTCGGCGCGCGACCGCATCCTGGCCAGCTGCACGGGTGTCGGCGCCATTGAGGCTATCAAGCAAGGACAACGTAACGTGATGGTGGGCTATCGCAACAATGACATTGTCTATGTGCCCTTCTCAGAGTGCATCCGTACCGACAAGCGTTTCGACAAGCGTCTGATTACGGTACTTAACGAGTTGAGCATCTAAGACTGCGAGTAACCAAATAGAAAAAAGGAATCTTCTCAGTGGAAGATTCCTTTTTTCGTGTATCATGGTATGTTGTTATTAGAATTTATAGTCTACGCCGATACCGATAACGTGATTCGTGCGTGAGTAGTTCTCCTTACCGTAAGAGACTACCTTCTCGTAGTCGCTGTAGAGGCTGCAGAAATAGCTGGCGTTCAGGCGTATCTTCTCATTGATATTCCAGGCGCCACCCAGACCTACCGACCAGCTGTCGCAGGCAAACGAAGTGTTCTGCTGGTAACCATCGGACAGACCGTAGTCGGTACGCTGACCACCACAGCTGACGGTGAACTTGTCGTTGATGTCATATTCTACACCGGCGAGGAACTCATGGGTGCCGTGAGTCAGCTCATTCTGGCGGTCGTTGGCCATCTTGGCGTTCTTGTCGTCGAAGAAGTGGTACTCCAGGGTAGCACGCAGTGCGGGCGTGAACTCATAGCCAGCAGCTACGGTGAGCAGGGCTGGCATATCGTAGCGGGTGGTGGCGCCATCCTGATAGGGAGCGGTATAGGCACCCAGCTGAGCCTTCAGCGCCTGCAGCTTGGCAGGAGTATTTTGGGGGTCCTGAGCCATCATGGCTGTAACGGTATTGGCACCCAGTCCAGCATCAAGGATATTGGTCTCGTTCTTGGGGTTGAGCTTTGTGCGGAACTCGTAACGGGCAGTCAACATAAGAGGACCCTGATGGTAGGCGAGGCTGATGATAGGTGTGAAGCCCCATCCCTTCTGGTCTACGTCCAACAGCAACTTGGCCACCTCACCCAGCTGCGGGTGGTTGATAGCCTTGACGTGGCCGCGATAGTATCCGTCGTAGTAGTTAACACGGAAACCTACGGCTGCTGCCAAGTAGTCGGTAATCTTGTAGCTGGCGTTAACCTGCCAACCATAGATATATTGCTTACCCTTCATCTCCGAGTCCAGCGTGTACTGGTTGGGGGTGATGCCGTTCTGGGCAAGCATGCTAGAGAGCAGCACGTTGAACATGGGTACGCCGTTGTCGTACTGGACGAAGCCACCGCTACCCACGATGCCTAACATACTGCTGAAGGCCCAGCGGTCTTTCTTGTACGAAGCAAACAGGGCGGGTACAATAGGTGCAGAGGCCTTACCCTCGTACATGTTCTTTGAAGCATCTACTGCCGTCAGCTCGATGTCGCGGTTCTGCCAGGGCTTCTGGAAGTTCAGTGACACCTGCCATCCCTCATGTCCCCAAGCCAGTCCGGCAGGGTTAGAGAACGTTGCGTCAATCTCGGTGCTGGCACCGCGCGCAAACATGCGGTCAAAAGCGATGTGATAGTTTGTGTTGGTCATCAATCCACCGGCCCAAGTGGCGGTGGCAAGCATGGCTGTTGCAGCCATCATAACAATCTTTTTTCTCATTTGGAATTAATTTGGTCAAATTTGCGGCTGCAAAGGTACAACCTTTTCTTGAGAAAAACGAAGAATTAACCAATTTTGTGCACAAATCGTAGAAATAAGGGGTGGCGGAGAGAACAACAAAGCCCCGAGGTTTTGCCTCGGAGCTTTGAACCTGTTCTTGCGGAGAGAACAGGATTCCTTTCGCCTAATAGCTTTGAATCCTTTTCTCTTGCTTCGCGGAGAGAACAGGATTCGAACCTGCGAACCGGTTTTGCCGGTTACACGCTTTCCAGGCGTGCCTCTTCAACCACTCGAGCACCTCTCCAAAAATGCTTTGCACCCACCAAAATGGATTTAGCGGGTGCAAAGGTACGAATAAGCGAGCAAAATACCAAATATTTTTGCAATTTTAATTGCGGAATACCAGTCCGTCGCCGAACTCATCGATGATGATAGGCTTTGTGCGGTCTACCTGGTCAGCCAGGATCTTGCGCGACAACTCGTTGAGTACCAGCGTCTGGATGGCACGCTTGACAGGACGGGCACCGAAGTCGGGATCGTAGCCCTCATCAGCCAGATAGCTGATGGCCTGGTCGGTGATGTCGAGCGTGATGCCCTGTGGTGCCAACATATCGCTGACACGACGCATCTGCAGACGTACCACCTCAGCAATCTGGGGCTTCGTCAACTGCTGGAAGGTGATGATCTCGTCGATACGGTTCAGGAACTCTGGGCGCATGGTCATGCGCAGCTCCTCACGCGTGGCGTTAGAGGTCATGATGATGATGGTGTTCTTGAAGTTGGCGGTACGTCCCTTGTTGTCCGTCAGTCGACCATCGTCGAGTACCTGCAACAGGATGTTGAAGACGTCGGGGTGTGCCTTCTCGATTTCGTCGAACAGCAACACCTGATATGGCTTGCGACGTACAGCCTCTGTCAGCTGACCACCCTCGTCATAGCCCACATATCCCGGAGGAGCACCTACCAGTCGGCTGACGGTATGTTTCTCCTGATATTCGGACATGTCGATACGCGTCATCATCGTCTCGTCGTTGAACAGGTATTCTGCCAATGCCTTGGCCAGTTCCGTCTTACCGACACCCGTCGTACCGAGGAAGATGAACGAGGCGATAGGTCGTTTCGGGTCTTGCAGTCCGGCACGGCTGCGGCGTACGGCATCGGAGACGGCGGTGATAGCCTCGTCCTGACCAATGACACGGCGATGCAGCTCGGCCTCAAGGTTCAGCAGCTTTTCGCGCTCGCTCTGAAGCATACGACTGACGGGGATGCCCGTCCAGCGGCTTACCACCTCAGCGATGTCGTCGGCAGTGACTTCCTCACGGACCATTCTTCCGCCGACAGAATCGGCGGACACGCTATCCAGCTGTGCCTGGATGGCGGCGATGTCGTCTTCGAGGGCCTTCAGCTTAGAGTAGCGGATCTCAGCCACTTTACCGTAGTCGCCCTCGCGCTCAGCGCGCTCGGCCTCGTACTTCAGGTTCTCCATCTCCTGCTTGTCCTGCTGGATATTGTTGACCAGCTGGCGCTCACCTTCCCACTTGGCACGGAACTGGGTCTCTTGCTCTTTCAGCTCAGCAATGTCGCGGTCGAGTTGAGCGAGTTTGGTGTCAGCGGGAGAACCGCTGACCACACTGGCGGGAGAACCGCTGACCACACTGGCGGCAGAACCGCTGACCACACTGGCGGCAGAACCGCTTTCACGCTTGATGCTCTCGCGCTCAATCTCCAGCTGAGCCAGGCGGCGGGTAATCTCATCCAGTTCCTCTGGCACCGAATCGCGCTCCATGCGCAGCTTGGCGGCGGCTTCGTCCATCAGGTCGATGGCCTTGTCGGGCAGGAAACGCTCGGAGATGTATCGCTCCGACAGTTGGACGGCGGCAATACAGGCATCATCCTGAATGCGTACCTTATGGTGGTTCTCGTAACGCTCCTTCAGTCCTCGCAGGATAGAAATGGCGCTGAGCTCGTCGGGCTCGTCGACCATGACGGTCTGGAAACGGCGCTCAAGGGCTTTGTCCTTCTCGAAGTATTTCTGGTACTCGTTGAGCGTGGTGGCACCGATGGCACGCAACTCGCCACGAGCCAGCGCAGGCTTCAGGATGTTGGCAGCGTCCATGGCACCCTCGCCACCGCCGGCACCTACCAGCGTATGGATCTCGTCGATGAACAGGATGATGCGACCTTCGGCCTTCGTCACCTCATTGATGACGCTCTTCAGACGCTCCTCGAACTCACCCTTGTACTTGGCACCAGCCACCAGCGCACCCATGTCGAGTGAGTAGAGCTGCTTGTCCTTCAGGTTCTCGGGAACGTCGCCACGAACGATACGTCCTGCCAATCCCTCGACGATGGCCGTCTTACCAGTACCTGGCTCACCTATTAATATAGGGTTGTTCTTAGTACGACGCGACAGTATCTGCAATAGACGACGTATCTCGTCGTCACGACCAATCACGGGGTCGAGCTTGCCCTGACGTGCCATATCCACCAGGTTCTTGGCATATTTCTCCAGGCTCTGGTAGTTCTCGTCGCCACTCTGGCTCTGCACCTTCTGACCGTGGCGCAGGTCGTTGATGGCAGCACGGAGGTCTTTCTCCGTGATGCCGGCATCCTTCAGAATACGGCCTGCGGTGGCTCCATCGGTCAGCAAAGCCAATAAAATTGGCTCACAAGAGACGAAGTCATCGCCCTGTTTTTGGGCATATTCCTGTGCCTTCAGCAGCACTCGGTTGGTATCGCCCGACAGATAGGGCTCACCACCCGTCACACGGGGCAGGTGCTGCAGCTCCGTCTGCACCAGCATGTCTATCTGCTGTGCGTTCACGCCCAGCTTCTGGAAGAGGAACGTGGTCACGTCCTTTGCCTTATTCAGTATGCCCGCCAGCAGATGCACCGGTTCGATGGTCTGCTGGCCATTGCGTTGCGCAGTATTGACGGCTTCCTGTACCGCCTCCTGCGCCTTGATTGTAAACTTGTCTAATGTCATTGTTTTGTCCTCCTATTTTTATTTTGTTTATCTGGCTACTGGCGAACAAACTATGTGCCGAAATGAAAATATCCGACAAAATGACATATTCTACTGCCATTCTGTCGGATATCTCTATGAATACTTCGCTTACTCGATGCACTTTAGGTTCTTGTCCAGCTGCTCTGTACTGCTGGCTCCCACGAGTACTGAGGTGACACCCTGCTGTTCGAGAATCCAGCGTAGTGCTCGTTCGGCCATCGTCATTCCTTTCTGCTGGGCCTCGTCGTTCCACTGACGCAGCTGATGCAGCAGATCGTCAGAGAGCATCTCCTTACGCAGGAAGTGACCACGGGCCATGCGTGAGTCGTCGGGAACACCGTTGAGGTAGCGGTCGGTGAGCAGTCCTTGAGCCAATGGTGAGAAGGCTATGAAGCCCACGCCCTCCTGATGGCACAGCTGTAGGATGCCCTCGTCGATGGGGTTGCGATGGAGCATGTTGAGCTTGCCCTGATAGATGAGCAGCGGTACATCGTGTGCCTTCAGGTAGTCGATGCCAAAGCGTAGTGGTTCCAGTGGCCAGTTGGAGATGCCCACATAGAGCGCCTTGCCCTGACGGACGATGTCGACAAGCGTCTGCAGCGTCTCTTCCAAGGGAGTGTCGGGGTCGTAGCGGTGTGAATAGAACAGGTCCACATACTCTAGGTGCATGCGTCGCAGGCTCTGGTCGAGCGATGCCATGAGGTATTTCCTGGAGCCCCAATTGCCGTAAGGGCCAGCCCACATGTCGTACCCCGCCTTGGTAGAGATGAACAACTCGTCACGATAGGGTCGCAGGTCGTCGTCCATGACACGTCCCAGTGTCTCTTCTGCCGAACCGTAGGGTGGTCCGTAGTTGTTGGCCAGGTCGAGATGGGTGATACCCCTGTCGAAGGCATGGCGCAGAATGCTGCGTGAGCGCTGGTAGTCGTCAATGCCTCCGAAGTTGTGCCACATGCCCAGGCTCACCTGAGGCAACAGCACACCACTGCGTCCGCAGCGTACATAGCGCATGGCGTCATAGCGCTTGTCTGATGCTACATAATTCTCCATAAGTATAAATCTATTATGTTGGTTAGTGATAAGAATCATTATTTCTCTATCAGAATGCGGGCATCCACTGCCACCACGTTGTCCGCGTCAGCCAGCAGCGGGTTGATGTCCATCTCCTTGATTTCCGTGGCGAAGCGTAATAGCGTCGACAGTCGCACGATGATCTCTGCATACTTCTGCTCGTTGATGCCCTGCTGTCCACGTGTACCTTGTAATATCTTGTAGCCACGCAGCGAGTGAATCATCGAATGGGCCTCTTCGTAGGTCAGCGGTGCCAGGCCGCTCGACACGTCCTTCAATACCTCGACGAAGATGCCTCCCAGTCCACAGAGCACGACATGTCCGAAGCGTGGCTCGTATTTGGCACCGATAAACAGTTCCGTGCCCTTGACCATCTTCTGTACCATGACGGCGGTAGCATCCTTAATCTGCATCATGCGGTCAAACTCCAATGCCAGATGCTCAGCAGTACGGATGTTAAGAGCCACGCCACCGACATCACTCTTGTGTACAGGACCTACCACCTTGGCGACGACAGGATATCCCACCTCATTGGCGAAGGCCGTCAACTCCTCCTTCGACGTGCTCACCATCTCAGGGACGAGGGGGATGCCTGCACAGGAGAGGATGTCGCGCACCGTCTGAGGAGAGACATAGCCATTCTGCTCGAGGCCAAAGATGATTTTGTTGAGTCGGGGAATGTCGATGCCATAGAGTTGTACCTCTGGGGGTGCAGGTTTGGGAGTACGCATGATCTGCGAGAGGGCAGTAGCCAGCGTCACCTCGTCAGAGAAGTTCACATGTCCCTTCTGCAGGAATTCCGCTACCTCAGGACCTGCAGTGTGCAGGCTGGGTAGGATGGGGAAGATAGGCTTCTTGCACTGTAGCATCTTCTGGTGGAGCACCTCATAGGCTTCGTAGAGCTGTGTAAGACCAGGCGTGCCATAGATGACGGCGATGGCATCGATCTGTTCGAACTTCTGTTCACAGTAGTCGATGGCGATGCCCAGCTGCTCTGCTGTTCCTGTGGCGAGGATGTCGATAGGATTGGCTACGGCAGAGCCTGCGAAGAGCTTTGACTTCAGCTCGTCAGCCTCAGGACCTTCTATCTTGGGAACGTTCAGCCCACCCTTCGACAGGGCATCCGTCAGCATCACGCCTGGCCCACCGGCATGCGTCACGATGGCAAAGTTCTTGCCCTTCAACTCAGGAAGGGTGAAGATGCAACCTACCGTGGTCAGTTCCTCACGAGAGAAACAGCGCACGATGCCCGCCTTGCGGAACAATGCCTCTACTGCTGAGTCGCTGCTGGCGATGGCTCCCGTATGACTGGAGGCAGCGCGCGAGCCACTCTCTGATGAACCCGCCTTGATGGCTGCTATGCGACAACCCTTACGAATCAGGCTGCAGGCATGATACAGCAACTTGTCTGGATTAGAGATGTTCTCGATATACAACAGCTTGACCTTTGAGTCGGTGTCGGCATCGAAATGCTCGTCCATATACTGCAGCACATCCTCGATACCAATCTGTTTGCCGTTGCCTATCGACCACACGCTATTGAACTGCAAGCCCTTGCTGACAGCACTCTCCAAGATGAATACGGCGGTTGCTCCCGAGCCGCTGACAAAGTCGACACCCTTAGGACTGAGCTGTGGAATGGGTTTGGTGAATACGGAGTGATGCCAGCGCGTCAGCAGTCCGATACAGTTTGGACCTATCAGTGAACAGCCGTACTTCTTGCAGCTGTCTAATATCTGTTCTTCCAACAGGGCACCCTCGTGCGTCTCCTCGCCAAAACCTGCTGACAAGATGATGAAGGCACGCGTCTGCTTGTCCTTAGCCAGCTGTTCGACATACTGCGGACAGAATTTCGCAGCCACCACCAGGATGGCCAACTCTGTCGGCGGCAGTTCGCTAGCGTTGTGAAACGCCTTGATGCCCTGCACCTCGTCTTCTTTGGGATTGACGATGCGCAGCGTACCTTGATAGCCTCCCTGCAGGAGGTTGCGTACCACGGCGCCGCCAGGTTTATGTACATTGTTGGAACCGCCGATGACGACGATGCTCTTGGGTTGTAACAGTTCTCGGTTAATCATATTCTTATTTACTATTGATGGGTTCATTTCTTTGTAATTCCGGTGTGCAGTTCCTAATATAGAGAGGTATCTCCTCTGCTGTGGCGTCATGGTCGGTAATCGTCAGGCGTACGATAGCCCCTTGTCGGTTGATGTCGCGCTGCGGGTCGAAGATGAAGTTGCCTAGTC
This sequence comes from uncultured Bacteroidales bacterium, assembly GCA_902799355.1. Lineage (GTDB taxonomy): Bacteria > Bacteroidota > Bacteroidia > Bacteroidales > Bacteroidaceae > Prevotella. Next base: position 86,509 of record CADCAG010000011.1, on the reverse strand, counting down.
CATAAAAGACTGGCTTGCCACGATAGGTCTCCATGGGTTGACGGGTATGCGTATGGTGACATACCAGACAGTCGGCACCAGCATCTATCAGCTGACGGGCATCGTAGCGTTGGCGAGGCACCACCTCCACATGGTTCTCCCAGCCCCAGTGCAGGCTGACGATGATGTAACACTGCGGATCGGCACTGCGTAGCTGGGCAACACGCTGACAAAGGGAGTCGATGCTCTGCTGACTGACGCAGGGCTTGTCGGGCAAGAGAGCATAGTTCTCCAGTGCCATCTGCAACGAAGCGACGAGCCACACACGTCTGGGTGTCTCGCTGAGCAGCACGGGTTGAACGGCCTCCTGTCTGTTCCGACCAGCACCAAAAGGTGTCATGCCCGCCGTCAGGATGTTCTGATAGGTGTCCAGCAAGCCCTCGCGGCCTTGGTCGATGGAGTGGTTGTTAGCGAGATTCAGGTGGGTGAAGCCATGCCGTTGCAGACTGGTCAGCCATTCTGGTTCTGCCCTGAAGATATACTGTTTGAAGACGGGTGCCTTGACTTTAGTAGCCGGACACTCTAGGTTGCCCACCACCACGTCGGACGCCTGTAGCACGGAGTCGATAGCTGCTGAGAATAGCTGGTCGACGCCCTGCTTCTCCACGACTTTGCGCACCCCGCGGTCTAGCAGGATGTCACCCGTCATGGTGGCTGTGAGTTTTTGGCAGTTAGCAGTTGGCCAATAACTAATAGCCAATAGCCAAAAGCCAATAGCCACTCTAACAGCCTGTGCTATAGAAGAACTTCTCATTCGTCTTGGGTGTCTCTTTCAGGGGTACGATGATGTCCTGCATCCATGCGGGACGTCCCTCGTCAGGATGGCTCTCCAGATTCTTCTGCCACTCCTCGTCCGTCAGTCGCTGCATGTCCAGGGGGCGCTGCGTCTCACGGTACGACAGCACGGCGCCACGCATGAGCCATAGGTAGCCGTCGACCTCCACGACACAGTATATCTCGTCGGCCGCTCCCACTGCCGCATACATCACGCTCTTCTCGGGATTGTTGTCGGCATTGGCGGTATAGACATCGGCGACCAGTGCAACCTTACGGTCGGTACCCTGCACGTCGTCCCAGCCCATAAGGTACTGGTCTTCCTCACGTATCAGGTCGAGGGAGATGTTCTCAAAGGTTGCACCGATATGTTCCAGCGTCTCGTAGTCTTCGTCCGTCAGCTTGCGACCTGCCAATTCTGTCTCGCTGATGCGCAACAGGAACTCGGCTTCCTCACGCAGGCGCTGGGTGGCGTTCTTGCTCTTCTCAGTGGTCAACTGGTAACGCTCCAACACGTCGGCCGTGGCGTCGAGCAGACTGATAGCCTTGCGCCAGAACTTGACGTTAGGCTCTACATAACCCGTGACGATAGGGTCGGGGGGACCACCACCGCCGCACTCGGCACCCATGGGTTGTTTGGCATAGAGGATGGCATCGTGTTTCAGTTCTGCCCACGAAGCAAGAGCGGCGTTCAGCGTCTTCTTCTGCCATTCAGGAGTCAGCATGAAATATGGATAGCCCTGACAGGTGTCGTTGATCGTCTTCAGCGCATCCATCCATCGGTTGCTGATGGTCTGTTGCCAGTCAATCTCCTGCATGCGCTGCTTCATCCTGGCGAGTGCACCGACAAAGCCATCCCACTGCTGGGCTTCCTGTAACTCACCGAGGAGGATGCGCTCGGCAGACGGCACACCCATAGACGCCATCACGTCAAGACCCTTGGGCAGGGCACGTTGTGTGGGGAGGTTGTCGTAGTCTACCATCTCCAACAGCACCTCGCCATCGGGCATGTAGCGCTGAGGCAGCAGGTTGATCTTATAACGACTGCTATACTCGTATTTCGGACGGATGCGCGTCTGTTGCTGGGCCAGGGCTTCTATCTCCTTGCGCAATAGGCGCATCGACTTCTTGCTCTTCAGAAACTGGTTGGCCGTACGTCCCTTCATGAGGTCATAGACCTGCAGGATGGTGATGTTGTCGGGGGTACCAAAGAGCCATGTCATGGGTTCGCTCAACTGCTGGTAGAGGGCGTGCATCTCAGCGTCGCCACCCGTCAGTTCGGCCAGTACGACAGCGTTCCGCAACTGTGACGGCACGTCTGTTCCGAAGGGCACCGTCTGCAGCCACATCATCGCACGGAAGTAGTTCTGCAGCGTGTCGCTACGGGTGTAGTGACCACGTGGGCGGAATAGCTGGTAGGTGAAGGGAATACGTTCGTAGCCAAGGTATTTGGAGTAGTCCGACTCTGACGCCATCACCTTCTTCACCTCGTCAGCCACCGTACCGTCAGCACCTTGTTGTCCTATTATCAGCGCATGAGCCACATCGAAGTAGGTCTTCAGCCATTGGTTGTTCTCTGCTGTCAGTTGCTGACCACGTTCACACAGTCGCTGCAGCACATGGCACAGGCGCTGCTCCTCGATGTTACGCAGCAGACAGTCGAAGTAGAGGTGGTAGAGTTGCAGGTAGAGGTCGGTGGTCACGAAGTTGGGCATGTTCGTATAGTCGTTACGCTCATAGACATGGAACAGCTGGTCGTGCTGGGCAGGTACGATGGCGAAACCGTTACGCCCCAGCTTGTCGCGCAGACGACTGTCGAATTGTTCCATCTGCATGGCATTCACCACATTACCCATATTGACACGATGACCCTCCTCGCGGGGCTTGAAGTTCTCCTGCTTCAAAACCTGCTCACGGGCTTGCAGCTTGCTGATGAACGCCTGTTCCGCCTTGCTGATCTTGATGGGCACCTTGGCATCGGCCTTGTAGTAGTTGTTGCGCCAGCTGTCGTTGCTGTCATACTTGATATCCACTTCCTCGACCTGTTCCCAGCGTACCATCATCAGTGAGTCGTACCACGACGTGCACTCGAAGATGCCACGCAGAAAGGCATCGCGGAAAGGATAGCCGCTACGGGCATAGAAGCTGTTGCGCAACACGCGCAGCTCCGTCAGGTTCAGTTGCGAGATGTCCTGTTCGAGGTTGACAGGCTGGTTTAGCAGTTCCACGTTGATGTCGCCCTTGCCGGGAAGCATCACACGTTGTGCCTTTTGTGCCTGACAGCCCATTGTCAATAGCCAGAAGCCAATTGCTAAAAACGTATGTCTCATATCATTCAAATATTTCTCTTGCTGTTGCTTCGTCCACATTCTTTACGAGGTATCGCTCGAAAGCTACGCCAAAACCGCTCCAACGGTATTCGGCCACCGTATACTGTCCCTGGGTATTGGTCTCCAGACTGCGTACACAGCCGTCCTTGAAATGGAAGTCACACAGTGTGCCACCCAGTTTCGAACCCAGCCACATAGGACGTATCAGTCCCTCGTAGTTCTTGAAGATAAACAGGCGTCGCCCCATTTCCGGATGGAAGCGTGTCGGCTTGATGACACCCACCAGTGCCTCTGTGGTACCATTACCGTCGACATCGCCCGTCTCCAGATGGTAGACGGGATAAGGCAGCCGCCACTGGTGACTGGTCGAGTCGGTGGTCAGCGTCAACAGGTACAGACTGTCCGTCTTGTGTTCAAGCGAAAAAGTCTGCGCCTGACAGGTGATTGCCAATAGCCAACAGCTCAGTGCCAATAGCCTCTCTATCCTCATTCTTGTTTTAAGTTTCTGCAAAGATAGCAATTATTATGGAAATGACATGCAGGAAAAGGAAAAATCTTGCAACACAGTTGCAGAAAATCGATATTCTTAGCCTGTTGCAACCTGGTTGCAGCAATGTTTCCCTACCTTTGCAGCAGAAATCAACAAAAAGTAAATGAATATGTCACACGAACATCATCATCATCACGACCATGAGCACGGTCACGAGCATCACGGTCATCACCATCATCACCACGTCATGCCGAACTCCATGAACGGCATCTTTGTCTTCTGCATTGTACTGAACCTGCTCTTCGTGGGTGTTGAGGCCCTTGTAGGCTGGACGCAGAACTCCTTGTCACTGCTGTCTGACGCAGGTCATAACCTCAGCGACGTGTTCAGTCTCGTGCTGGTACTCATCGCCTTCCATCTGGCCAAGGTACGGTCGGGGGCCCACTACACCTACGGTCTGAAGAAGTCGACGGTACTCATCTCGCTACTCAACGCCGTACTGCTGTTGGCAGCTGTAGGAGGCATCGTCTATGAGAGTATCCTGAAGTTCAGCGAACCTGTTGACGTCAACGGTGTCGCTGTATCGTGGACGGCAGGTATCGGCATCCTTATCAATGGACTCACCGTGGTACTGCTGATGCGTGGACAGAAGAGCGACATCAACGTGCGTGGTGCCTTCCTGCACATGGTGGCTGACACGCTGGTATCGGTAGGCGTCGTCGTATCGGGCATCATCATCGCCTTTACGGGATGGAATGTGGTAGACCCCATTGTCAGTCTCATCATCGCCTTTATCATCCTCTGGTCTACGTGGAGTCTGCTGACAGCCAGCCTGCGACTCATCGTCGACGGTACACCTGAGGGTATCGAACCCGAAGAGATCCAACAGCTGATGACCGCTGAGGAGCATGTCGACGAGGTACACCACTTGCATATCTGGGCCATCAGCACCACCGACAATGCCCTGACAGCACACATTGTCATCAAGGATATTGCACACATGGAGGAGGTGAAAGGTCGCCTGAAAGTTCTCTTAAAAGAGAAAGGCATCGGTCACTCTACGTTGGAGTTTGAGACGAGCGACAGTCCCTGTCATGATCACTGCTGTGACGATGTACACTAAACAAAAAAGAACCATATTATTGGTAAAACTCGTTAAATGGCTTGGCTGTTTAACGAGTTTTTCGTAATTTTGTCCTTGATAACTTAAAACGAACGTATGATGAACAAGAAAATAGGAATGGTGTTGGCTGCATGGCTGTTGATTCCAATGGCCATGGTTGCACAGACCTATTCCGCACTATGGAAACAGGTGGAGGCTGTACAAGAGAAGGATTTGCCGAAGACAGCACTCACCCATCTGACAAAGATAGAGACGAAGGCCCGTCAAGAACGTGCCTACGGACAACTGTTGAAGGCAGCGCTAACAACGGTGAAGCTGCAAGGCGAGATAGCCCCTGACTCTGTGGCTCCTGCTGTCAAGCGCTTAGAGCAGCAACTGGAAGGTACCCGTGAGGTAGCCCTACAGGCTGTCTATGCCACCGTCCTGTCGAAGATATTCAGTGATAACAGCGAGCTGGAAGACCATGACGCTAAGCGTACACACTACCGCACACTGGCGCTGGCCCATCCTGAGGTGTTGGGAAAGACACCCGCCAGTAGCTATGAGCCCCTCATCATCAAGGGCAAGGACAGTGAGGTCTTTGGTCACGACCTGCTGAGTGTCATCGGTATAGAGTTGGACGCTTGGCAATGGATGACAGACTACTATGAAAAGACGGGCAACTGTCCTGCTGCTTGTCTGACAGCCGTCAATACCCGCAATACCATCGAAGGTGTCGACTCGCTGATAGCCGTCTATGGCGACTATGCGGAGGCAGGCGAGTTGGCCATCCATCGCTATAACCTGATGTTAGCGAAAGGACGCCCTACTGTGGAGAAATACCAGTGGCTGCAGGAGTCTATCCGACGCTGGGGAAAGTGGAAACGTGCTAACGAACTGAAGAACGAGCTGGCAGATCTGACTCATCCGTGGTTTAAGGTGCAAATACCTCTGACTAGCGTAGAATTGCAGAAACCACAGATGGTGAAGTTTGACGTGTTGCGTAACGTGCGGCAGCTCACCATGCGTGTCTATCGCACAGCCTTGCAGGGTGATACGCAGTTGAATCCTGAGGTGGAGAAAGACTTAGCACAGATTAAGGCCAAAGGCCTGACGGAAGTGAAAGAGGCAGCACGTACGTTGACCTTTACCTCCCGTCCTGACTATGAGATCTTCAAGGATTCTACCCAACTGGCCGCACTGCCTGCTGGCGTCTATTTGCTTAGCTTTAGTACGAATCCAGAGACGGAAACAATCTATCAGCTCTATTTTGTATCGGGCATCCGTCTGTTGCAGCAGACACAGCCCGACAAGCAACTGCGTTATGTCGTAGTAGATGCCACCACAGGACAGCCTGTTGGTGGTGCGCAGCTACGTTTAGGTTTTGAGCGTTACAACAGAAAAACTATCGCCCCCATTACGCTGACGTGCGACCAACAGGGAGAGGTCATATATGATGCCAGCAAGCAGCAGCCATCGAGAGTCTTTCCTTATACCGCCAAAGATACCAGTTGTCCGGAATATTTTGCCTATGGTAGTTACTACTACCAAGAGCGTTCGTATAACCAACAGCGTGTTGTCCTCTTCACTGACCGTAGCATCTATCGTCCGGGACAGACGGTACATGCCACAGCCATCGTCTGGAAAGAAGTGTCTGCCATGGAACTGGCGGCCATAGCTGACAAGACCATAAAGATAGAGCTGCGCGACGCTAACTACAAGGTGGTTGCTGAGCAGCAGGTGGTTACCGACCGCTATGGTAAATGTTCCACGACCTTTACGCTGCCTACGGGTAAGCTGAACGGTCGTTTCACGGTACGTACCAGCAATGCGTCGACGACCATCCGCGTAGAGGAATATAAGCGTCCGGCCTTCCAGGTGGAGTTTGACGAGTATAAGGAGTCATACCAGGCTGGCGACACTGTGCGTGCCAAGGCCAAGGCTATGAGTTATGCGGGTGTTCCCATCCAAGATGCAAAGGTTCACTACACCGTCAAACGCCGTATTGCCTTCTGGTGGATGACCTATAGCCGCTACTGGCAAGGAGGCTATTTCGGTGATGGTCTGAGCGAGATTACACTTAGTGAGGGTGAGGCCACGACGGCTGCCGACGGCTCATTCAGTGTCGACATGCCACTGACCATGCCTGACGACATGGGGCGTCATACCATGTTCTACCATTTCGTCGTTGAGGCTGACGTGACAGATACTGCCGGTGAGACGCACAATGCCACTATGTCGTTGCCGTTGGGCAATAAGCCTACCTCACTGACCTGCGACCTTCCCGAACAGGTACGTAGCGACAAGTTACCCCTTGTCACCTTTAACCGTCGCAATGCGGCGGGTAAGGAGATTACAGGGAAGATGAAATTCCGCATTGACAACGGCAAGTGGTTGCAGACCTCAGCCAATGTTCCGACACCACTGCCTGCCCTGAAATCAGGAAAGCATACTGTACTGGCTGTTTGTCAGACGGATACTGTCAACTATGATTTCGTGGTATTCAGCCTCGATGACAAGCGTCCTGCTACAGAGACTCATGACTGGTTCTACGTGTCGCATGAGGCGTTCCCTGCTGATGTCTCACCCGTAACGCTGCAGGTAGGCTCTTCTGATTCCGACCTGTATATCGTCTACAGTTTCTTCTCAGGAAACAAGATGATAGAGAAAGGAGCGATCAAGAAAAATGCCGCCTTGCTGAACCGCCAGTTGACCTATCGTGAGGAATATGGCAATGGCTTATTGGTCACCTTCGCATGGGTCAAGGATGGCCAGTGCTATAAGCACCAGCAGGTGATTCGTCGCCCCATGCCAGAGAAACAACTGAAGATGCAATGGGAGACGTTCCGTGACCGTCTGACACCAGGGCAGCAGGAAGAGTGGCGACTGTCCATCAACAAGCCCGATGGCGCGCCTGCCGATGCCAGTCTGTTGGCTGTGCTCTACGACAAGAGTCTCGACGCTATCTATCCTCACAAGTGGTCGTTTGCTCCCAAGACCTATCTGTCGCAACCCTCTACCTCCTGGCAATGGAGAAAGTGGGAGAGCATCGGTAAATTTGGTGGAAAAGCTGTGAAGATGCTGGAGGTTCCTGATCTTTCATACAGCACGATCGATCCTGATGTGTTCCCCTATATCCGTGCCTATGGCATCAGACTTCGTGGTACTCGCACCATGCTGATGTCTAAGTCGGCAGATATGCTAGAGAGTGCACCGATGGCCGCTCAGTCAAACGATGTCCTGTATGAAGTCGTTGCCAACGATGCAAAGGGTGGCGAGGTACTCAAAGCCAAGGAAGAAATCGTTGTGGCTGGCTACGGAGTAAAGCGTCAGGATGCCGACGCTGCTGAAGAGCAGCAGGTACAGGTCCGCGAGAACCTCAACGAGACGGCATTCTGCTATCCTGCTCTGAAAACCAATAGCGACGGCAATGTCACGCTGTCGTTCACCCTCCCTGAGAGTCTGACGACATGGCGCTTCATGGGTATTGCGAACACCACAGACATGATGTATGGCTATATCGATGGCGAGGCTATCGCACAGAAGGATGTGATGATACAGCCCAACATGCCGCGCTTTATCCGTGAGGGCGACAAGGCCCAGATATCTGCCCGCCTATTCAATACTACTGACCACAGTGTCAGCGGTACGTCCCTGTTGCAAATGATAGACCCTGCTACCGACAAGGTGGTTTACCAGCAGTCGGCACCCTTCACCATCGATGCCAGCGTCTCTGCCGCCGTCACCTTCGTGGTCAGCGATTTACCCTCCAATACATCGTTGCTCATCTGTAAGGTTACTGCCAAGGGCGACGGCTTCAGCGATGGCGAGCAGCACTATCTGCCCATCCTTTCTAATAAAGAATATGTCACCAAGACAGTCCCTGTCACGCAGCATGAGGCAGGCACCAAGACCATTGACCTCGCCAAGTTGTTCCCACAGGGTACAGACCAGCAGAAGCTGACCATCGAATACACCAACAACCCTGCATGGCTCATGGTACAGGCGTTGCCAACCTTGGGACAGCCATACGAGCATAGCGCCATCGATCAGGCAGCTTCGTATTACAGCAACCTGTTGGCTAAACATCTTCTTGACCAGAACCCACAGGCCAAGCGCGTCTTCAAGCAGTGGAAGCAGGAAGAGGGAAGCGAAACATCCCTGCACTCAAACCTGTTCAAGGACGAAGATCTCAAGGACCTCGTTCTGCAGGAGACCCCATGGGTAGCTGCTGCTGACAAGGAGAGTGAGCAGCGTCAGCGCCTGGCCGACTTCTTCGACGAGAACGGTATTGCGAATCGCCTGCAGACAGCTGTCGAGAAACTCACGGCATTGCAGAATACCGACGGCTCCTTCTCGTGGTATCCTGGCATGGAGGGTAGCACCTATATCACCGTAGCTATCGAAGAGATGCTGGCTCGTCTGCAGTGTCTCTCACCGCTTACCTCTCACCTCTCACCTCTTTATGACAAGGCCTTCACCTACATTGGCAAGGACATGACGGAGATGGTGGCCAAGATGAAGAAAGAAGAGAAGAAAGGTCACCGCCAGACGTTCCCCTCATTCACCGCCCTGCGCTGGCTCTATCTCTGTGCCATCGACGGCAGGACGCTGAAGACGGATGTCAAGGCTGCCAGCGAATACCTCATCAAGCTGTTGAAAAAGGATATCAAGAGCCAGACCATCTACGAGAAGGCTATGACTGCTGTTGTGCTGGCCAAGCATGGCGAGAAAACCAAGGCCGCTGAATATGTGAAGAGTCTGAAGGAGTATACCGTCTATACGGAGGAGATGGGCCGTTATTACGATACCCGTCGTGCCAGCTATTCATGGTATGACTACAAGATACCCACCGAGGTGGCTGTCATTGAGGCTATCCAACTGGTAGCACCTCAGGACAAGCAGACTGTCGACGAGATGCGTCGTTGGCTGTTGCAGGAGAAGCGCACCCAGACATGGAACACGCCCATCAACAGCGTCAACGCCATCTATGCCTTCTTGAATGGCAACAGTAGCACGCTGACCACCAGCCAGCCTGCCACCGCCCTTGTGGTCGACGGTTCGCCCATCGACACCAGCAAGGCGTCCGCTGGCCTCGGCTACGTGAAGAGCGCCCAGCCATACCACGGCGAGCATACTTTCACTGCCACGAAGACTTCCGAAGGTACCTCGTGGGGTGCTGTCTATGCACAGTTCCTGCAGAAGACCTCCGACATAGAGGCTTCGCAGAGCGGCATCACTGTGAAGAGAGAGGTGATTGCGGCAAAACCGCAATCCACACTGACTGTTGGCCAGCGCATCCGCGTCCGCATCACCATTGAGACCACCCGCGACCTCGACTTCGTACAGGTGGTAGACCATCGTGCAGCATGCATGGAGCCTGTCAAACAGTTGTCGGGTTATCAGCATGGTGCCTACTGCTCACCCAAGGACAATGCCACCCATTACTTCTATCGTGGACTAGGCAAGGGCAAGCACGTTATCGAGACTGAGTATTACATTGACCGTGCCGGTACCTACGAAACGGGCACCTGCACCGTAGGCTGTGCCTATGCACCAGAGTTCCGTGCCACAGCACCGTCAACAACACTTACTATTACAGAATGATGAAAAGAATACTGATTATACCCATGCTACTGTTGGCCATGCAACCTGCATGCGCCCAGAAGCTGATTATCGAGAAGACCACTATCGACGTGGGGCGTACGGGTTACCAACAACCCATCACTGCTGTCTTTGAGTTCCGTGTCAAGGGCAGTAAGAAAGTAAAGATAACAGATGTGCGCCCTGACTGTAGCTGTACCAAGGTGGAGTATCCCAAGACGGAGCAGGGCGACAGGTTCCAGATTCGCATGACCTACGATGCCCGCCAGCTGGGACATTTCGACAAGCAGGCCGCTGTGGTGTCCAACGCTACCAGCAAGCCCTTCTATATCCGCATGAAGGGTATCGTGCTCAGAGAATACCAGGACCTCAGCAAGAACTATCCCATCACGATGGGTGACATGCTGCTCGACCATAGCGACCTGGAATTTGACGATATCAACCGCGGCGACCAGCAGGTGCAGGTGATACAAATATATAATGGTAGTACCAAGGTGGCTCAGCCCAATCTGATGCACTTGCCGCCTTACCTGTCGGCAACGATGGTTCCTGAGCGGTTAGGTCCCGGACGTGCTGGCACGCTGACTGTTACGCTGAACTCCAACCTGCTGCATGACTATGGACTGACGCAGAGTGCCGTTTATCTGGCTGAGAACCCTGGCGACACCGTCAGTGCCGACCACGAGATAGCTGTCTCTGCCGTCCTGCTACCCTCCTTCCTGGGTATGACGGCTGCCCAGAAGCAGTATGCGCCCAAGATGGCACTGTCGAAGACTGTGGTAGACATCAACTTCAACGGCAAGAGTAAGAAGAAAGACGTCATAGTAATCACCAACAAGGGACGTACCGACTTGGATATCTCGTCGCTACAGCTCTTTACGGGTGGTCTGCGAGTGTCACTGGGCAAGAGCAAGCTAAAGCCTGGCGAGAAGACTGAACTGAAGATAACGGCTATACGTGAGGACTTAAAAAAGGTACGCACGCGCCCGCGAATCTTGATGATTACCAACGACCCAGACCACTCTAAGGTCACCATCACCATCAATGCAAAATAGAGTATGGAACATCCCGAGAATAGTGCCGAATATGCAGGCCTGCAGGTGAACAGCGGTGTAGAACAGCCGTCCATCATCAATCCCTATCTGAAGCGCAACCGCTTCCGTCGTCGTGAGCTGTCTGCAGCCGAGATGGTGGAGGGTATCGTGAAGGGCGACGTTACCATCCTCTCACAGGCCGTCACGCTGGTGGAGAGTGTCAATCCCGACCACCAAGCCAAAGCCCAGGAGGTTATCAACAAGTGTCTGCCCTATAGTGGCAACAGCATCCGCATAGGCATCAGTGGTGTTCCTGGTGCTGGTAAGTCGACGAGCATCGATGCCTTTGGCATCCATGTGCTCAAGGAACACGGTGGACGACTGGCTGTTTTGGCCATCGACCCCAGTAGTGAGCGTACCAAGGGTAGCATACTGGGTGACAAGACACGCATGGAGAAGCTCAGCGTGCACCCCGACTCGTTCATACGCCCTAGTCCAACGGCTGGTTCGCTGGGTGGCGTAGCCCGAAAGACGCGTGAGACTATCATCCTCTGCGAGGCTGCCGGCTTCGACAAAATATTCGTCGAGACCGTAGGTGTCGGACAGTCAGAGACGGCATGCCACTCCATGGTCGACTTCTTCCTGCTGCTACAGGTGGCAGGAACGGGTGACGAGCTGCAGGGTATCAAGCGTGGCATCATGGAGATCTCTGATGGCATCGTCATCAACAAGTGCGATGGCGATAATGTCGACCGCTGTCACATGGCGGCCACCAACTTCCGCAACGCTCTCCACTTCTTTCCTAAGTCAGAGAGTGGATGGATGCCCCAGGTGCTGTGCTATAGCGGCTTCTTTGGTACGGGCATCAAGGAGGTGTGGGACATGATCTACGAGTATGTCGACTTCGTCAAGGCGAACGGCTACTTCGACTATCGCCGCAACGAACAGTCCAAATACTGGATGTACGAGACCATCAATGAACAGCTACGCCTGAAGTTCTACAACAATCCCGTCATCCGTCAGCAGTTGCAGGATGCCGAGCGCAGCGTGCTCGCTGGTCAGCAGACCAGCTTCACTGCTGCCCAAGAGTTACTGGACAACTACTATGCTCATCTCAAGGAATAGAATATGCTCAAGATAGAAATCGATAATGGCAGTGGCTTCTGTTTTGGAGTGACTACCGCCATACAGAAAGCCGAGGAGGAACTGGCAAAGGGAGACACGCTATACTGTTTGGGCGACATCGTCCATAATGGTATGGAGTGCGACCGTCTGCGCGATATGGGGCTTGTCACCATCGACCACGAACAGATGAAGCAGCTACATGATGTCAAGGTGTTGCTGCGTGCCCATGGTGAACCTCCCAGTACTTACGAGCTGGCGCGTAGGAATCATATTGAGATAATTGATGCTACCTGCCCCGTGGTACTGAAGCTACAGCAGCGTATCAAGAAACAGTATGACATGGGAGGTGGACAGATTGTCATCTTCGGCAAGGAAGGACACGCGGAAGTGTTGGGTCTGGTGGGTCAGACAGCAGGCAACGCCATCGTCATTGAACACTTTGACGACGTCAAGCAGCTCGATTTCTCTCGCGACATCTTCCTCTATTCGCAGACTACCAAGTCACTGGAAGAGTTCCACCGCATCATCGACTATATCCAGTCGCATATCTCGCCCGATGCCACCTTCCGCTCCTTCGATACCATCTGTCGTTCCGTAGCCAACCGCATGCCTAACATCTCGCAGTTTGCCGCCCGTCACGACCTCATTCTCTTCGTCTGTGGCCGTAAGAGTAGTAATGGCAAGGTACTCTTCAACGAGTGCTGTCGTGTCAATCCCAATACCCACCTTATCGAGGGACCTGACGAGATAGACCGCTCCTGGCTTGAAGGTGTCGATACTGTAGGCATCTGTGGTGCTACGAGTACTCCTAAATGGCTCATGGAACAGTGTCGCGATGCCATCATCGGTTGACCGTCCAATATATCTAGACACTTTATCGAGATAGAACAGATGATGAAAAGAGCAATAGTCGTTGGCGCCTCATCGGGCATTGGAATGGAAGTGGCACGCCTCTTACTACAGCAAGGATGGACGGTGGGTGTGGCAGCACGACGTGTAGAGCTGTTGCAGACCATCGGACAGGTAGAGGTGACACAGATTGATGTTACTGCCGAGGATGCTGCGGAACGATTACGCAGTCTGATAACACGGCTGGGTGGTATGGATCTTTTCTTTTATGCTTCGGGAATAGGAAAGCAGAACCGTGAGCTGAAGGAGGATATCGAACTCGCCACAATGCAGACAAATGGGGTAGGCTTTACCAGAATGATTGGTGAGGCGTATCGCTATTTCGCCACGCAGGGGGAGGGACATATTGCGGCTATCACGTCGATAGCTGGCACGAAGGGTCTTGGACCTGCACCGGCATATTCCGCCACGAAGGCCATGCAGAATGTCTATCTGCAGGCATTAGAACAGCAGGCACATGCACGAGGACTGAAGATACACTTTACGGACATTCGCCCTGGATTCGTGGATACGGCATTGTTGGCTGGAAACTTCCACTATCCGATGATGCTCAAGCCAAAGAAGGTGGCACAGGAGATTGTCAGTGCCATCAACAGTAAGCAGCATATCCGTGTCATCGACTGGCGCTACCGTCTGTTGACCGCTCTGTGGCGACGTATTCCTCGTTGCTTGTGGCGCAATATGAAACTATAAGAAGAATGATGATTGAGAAAAATGATATCAAGGAACGTCTGGCACTATTACGCCAGGAGCTACGCCGTGAGCGTCTGTCTGCATATATCTTCCTGACGGCTGATCCACACCAGAGTGAGTATACGGCCGACCACTGGAAGGGTAGGGAATGGATCAGTGGCTTCAATGGGTCGGCAGGTACAGCTGTGGTGACGCTGACGAGTGCTGCCCTATGGACAGACTCGCGCTACTTCATCGCTGCTGCAGAGCAGTTGGAGGGTACGGAATTCCAGCTGATGAAACTGAAGGTGGAAGGAACGCCGACCATCGCCGAATGGCTAGGCAAGGAACTGGCTGACGCGGTGGACAAGTCGGTAGGTATCGATGGCATGACGGCATCGACAGCCACTGTCGAGGAGCTGATAAGTGACCTGCGTCAACAGGGTGGACTGACACTACAGACGAACTTTGACGTGCTGGGGCGTATCTGGAAGGATAGGCCTGCTATTCCTGCCAACAAAGTAGTGCTGCAACCCGTAGAATTGGCGGGCGAGGATATGACAAGCAAGCTACGACGCATCCGTAAGGCCCTGCGAGAACAACATGCCGACGGTATGCTGATGGCACAACTGGACGATATCGCATGGACGCTAAACCTGCGCGGCTCGGACGTACACTGCAATCCCGTCTTCGTGTCTTACTTGCTGATTGCCTCGGAGCGTGTCACCCTATATATTAATAAGGAGAAACTTCCGGCTGATGTGCAACGATACCTGACAGAAAACGGTATCGAGGTGGCATCCTATATGGATGTGGCCAAAGGGCTGCGCGATTATGGGGAGTATAACATCCTGCTGGATGCCGACGAGGTGAACTACACACTGATGAAGGCTGTCAAGAGAGAGATGGTGCGAGGTACATCGCCTGTACCCCTGATGAAAGCGGTGAAGAACAAGGCTGAACAAGAGGGTTTTCGTAAGGCGATGGTGCGTGACGGCGTGGCGATGGTACGCTTTCTGAAATGGTTGGAAGAGAATCCCAGTCAGACGGAGGTGAGCGTGGCAGACCAGTTGGAGCTGTTGCGTAGTGAGCAATCGCTATACAAAGGACTGTCGTTTGATACCATTGCTGGCTATGAACGGCATGGTGCCATTGTTCACTATGAGGCGACAGCAGAGTCGGATGTGCCATTGGAGCGGAAGGGATTTCTCTTGCTGGACAGTGGCGCCCAGTATCAGGATGGTACGACGGATATTACGCGAACCATCCCCATGGGACCACTCACTGACGAGCAGAAGAAGGTGTATACCTTGGTGCTGAAGGGTCATATCGACTTACAGATGCTACATTTCCCTGAGGGTGCTACAGGTACGCAGCTGGACGCCATTGCCCGTCAGCCATTGTGGCAGGCAGGACTTAACTTCCTGCATGGAACAGGTCATGGCGTGGGTTCGTACCTCAACGTCCATGAGGGACCGCATCAGATACGTATGGAGTGGAAACCTGCTAAGTTGCAGGCTGGCATGACAGTGACTGACGAGCCGGGAGTCTATCTGGAGGGACGCTTTGGCGTACGCATCGAGAATACGCTGTTGGTAGTTCCTATTGGAGAAACGGAGTGTGGCAGGTTTCTGGGTTTCGAGACGTTGACGCTCTGTCCGATAGATGTTCGCCCCATCATCAGGGAAATGCTGACACTAGAAGAACGGCAGTGGCTGAACGACTATCATACCATGGTATATCAGCGACTAAAAGGCTACTTAAAGGAAGATGAAGTGCGATGGTTGAGGGCCGCAACAGCAGCTATTTAATTAAAATACAGCGTTAAAACACAAAAAGTTGGCAAAAAACTTGGCAGTTAACTGAAATTGTAGTAACTTTGCACCCGCTTTTCGTGGCACCATGCCCGAAACGGTTAGAAATTAACATTAACAAACAAAATAATTAAAGCAAAAAGAACATGATTATTGTACCAGTAAAGGAAGGCGAGAACATCGAGAAGGCCCTCAAAAAGTTTAAGAGAAAGTTCGAGAAGACAGGTGTTGTAAAGGAACTCCGCTCACGTCAGCAGTTCGATAAGCCATCTGTACTGAAGCGCCTGAAGATGGAACACGCTGTTTACGTACAGAAGCTGCGCGCTACCGAAGAGTAAAAAAATGCTCAAAAATTTGGTAGTATCAGGATTTTTTCGTATCTTCGTTGCCGAAAAGAGATGCAACGAGTATGATGACTGAAGATTTTCTGAACTACTTACGTAACGAACGCAACCGTTCGGAATTGACAGTGCGCAGGTACGAACAGAGTCTGAGAGACTTTGAGTCGTACTTCAAAAATCGAGATAGTCAGCTCTCGTGGGAGTCGGTAGACTCGGACGTCATCCGTGACTGGATGGAGGGCATGATGGATAAAGGCGACATGGCATCAACAGTGAATAGCTCGTTGAGTGCCGTGCGTTCCTTTTTTCGTTTTGCCTTATCTAGAAAACTCGTTGATCGTGACCCTTCCTATGTGGTGAAAGGTCCCAAGAAACAAAAGCCCCTTCCTCAGTTTGTGCGCGAAGAAGAGATGAATCGTCTGCTGGATACTCCGCAGATGTGGGAAGAGGGTTTTGCTGGTCTTCGCGCGCGTACTATTATATTATTGTTCTATGAAACAGGTATCCGTCTGGCTGAACTGATAGGGCTGGATGTCCAGGATGTTGATTTCGCTGCCCATCAGATTAAGGTGACGGGTAAGCGTAATAAACAACGCATCGTTCCTTTTGGTGCTGAGTTGGAAATGGCACTTCAGGAATATCTGCAGCAACGCAATGTCCTGCCACTACAACAGGACGATGCCTTGGTGCTGAGTGACAAGGGAAAGCGCATGACGCGCTATCAGGTGGAAGTCATCGTTAAGCAACATCTCTCGCTAACTACCACCCTCAAGAAACGGACGCCCCACGTGTTGCGCCACTCGTTTGCTACTGCTATGCTGAACAATGGCGCAGGACTGGAGGATGTCCGTCTGCTGCTGGGACATGAGAGTGTGGCTACCACACAGATCTACACCCATACTACTTTTGAACAACTAAAACGTATATATGAGACAGCCCATCCGAGGGCTTAACCTAAAATTTATTTACCCTTTAAAAATAGGAGGTAACTATGGAATTTAAGATTCAGTCAATTCATTTTGACGCTACTGACAAGTTAGAGGCGTTTATCGAAAAGAAAGTCGCCAAGTTGGAAAAAGCTTTTGAGGATATCCAAAAGGTGGAGGTGCAGTGTAAGCTGGTTAAACCTGCCACGTCACAAAACAAGGAGGTCAGCATGAGCGTGGCTGTTCCAGGAACGACACTTTTCGTAGAGAAGACAAGTGATACTTTTGAGGAAAGTACGGACCTTTGCGTGGACTCTATGAAGGTTCAACTGCAGAAATTCAAGGAAAAATTGCGTAATAGATAAAAAAAACCTCGAAAAGTCGGGGAGCGGATGCTTAGAGCAAGCCTCTTTAGCTCAGTTGGCCAGAGCACGTGATTTGTAATCTCGGGGTCGTTGGTTCGAATCCGACAAGAGGCTCTCGACTGAGAAAGAAAAAGAAGGGTGGTTTCCAGAGCGGCCAAATGGGGCAGACTGTAAATCTGTTGTCTTTCGACTTCGGTGGTTCGAATCCATCACCACCCACTTCCTTCAAGGAAGTAACGCGGAAATAGCTCAGTTGATAGAGCACTAGCCTTCCAAGCTGGGGGTCGCGGGTTTGAGCCCCGTTTTCCGCTCACACCTCGCTGTTATAGCTCAGTGGTAGAGCACTTCCTTGGTAAGGAAGAGGTCCCGAGTTCAAGTCTCGGTAACAGCTCTTGAGAAAACGACGATTTAAATCGGATTACTTTTAATAAAACAAAATAAACAAAGAAAAGCTATGGCTAAAGAGAATTTTGTGCGCACCAAACCGCACGTAAACATTGGTACAATTGGTCACGTTGACCATGGTAAGACAACTCTGACCGCTGCTATCACCACCGTACTGGCTAAGGCAGGTCTTTCTGAGGTTAAGTCTTTCGACCAGATCGACAATGCTCCTGAGGAGAAGGAGCGTGGTATCACTATTAACACCGCTCACGTTGAGTACGAGACCAAGCTGCGTCACTACGCTCACGTTGACTGCCCGGGACACGCCGACTATGTGAAGAACATGGTAACGTTGTTGCTGCTACTGACGGTCCTATGCCTCAGACTCGTGAGCACGTTCTGCTCGCTCGTCAGGTAAACGTTCCCCGTCTGGTTGTATTCCTGAACAAGTGCGATATGGTTGAGGATGAGGAGATGCTGGAGCTCGTTGAGATGGAGGTTCAGGAGATTCTCGCTCAGTACGAGTTCGAGGATGAGACTCCTATCATCCGTGGTTCTGCCCTCGGTGCCCTGAACGGTGTTGAGAAGTGGGAGAACAAGGTCATGGAGCTGATGGATACCTGCGACACTTGGATCCAGGAGCCTCCTCGTGCTACTGACAAGCCCTTCCTGATGCCTGTTGAGGACGTATTCTCAATCACTGGTCGTGGTACTGTTGCTACTGGTCGTATCGAGACTGGTGTTATCCACGTAGGTGACGAGGTTGAGCTGCTCGGTCTCGGTGAGGATAAGAAGTCAGTTGTTACTGGTGTTGAGATGTTCCGTAAGATCCTTGACGAGGGTCAGGCTGGTGATAACGTTGGTCTGCTGCTCCGTGGTATCGATAAGAACGAGATCAAGCGTGGTATGGTGCTCTGCCATCCTGGACAGATCAAGCCTTTCAAGAAGTTCAAGGCTTCTATCTATGTCCTGAAGAAGGAAGAGGGTGGTCGTCACACTCCATTCGGCAATAAGTATCGTCCCCAGTTCTACCTCCGCACCATGGACTGCACAGGTGAGATTACTCTCCCCGCTGGTGTTGAGATGGTAATGCCTGGTGATAACGTAGAGATCACTGTTGAGCTGATCTACGCTGTTGCTCTGAACCAGGGTCTGCGTTTCGCTATCCGTGAAGGTGGCCGCACCGTTGGTTCTGGTCAGATCACTGAGGTATTCGAGGATTAATCCTCTAGAACCTCTTGGTTATCTAGAATATCTAGAAATACTTCATGGGTGGGGGCTTTCATACGGGAATAGCTCAGTTGGTAGAGCATCGGTCTCCAAAACCGAGGGTCGTGGGTTCGAGTCCTCCTTCCCGTGCTAAGAAAGAAGATAATATGAAGATTATTAAGACATTCATTAATTATTGCAAGGCCTGCTATGACGAGCTGGCTCATAAGGTAACGTGGCCTACATACAAAGAACTGACCCAGAGTGCAGTGGTCGTTCTGTCGGCTTCGTTGATTATTGCTATTGTGGTATGGCTGATGGACGTGGCGTTCAAGGCAGTCATGAGTGCCGTTTATCCTAACTAATCTTAAGAGTAATGGCTGAAACATCAGGAATGAAATGGTACGTGCTGCGTGCCGTTAGCGGAAAAGAAGGCAAGGTGAAAGAGTATATCGATGCTGCCAAGAAACACAACGATGTACTCGGTAGTCACGTTGGTGAGGTTCTGCTTCCTACTGAGAAGTATGCCATGCTCCGTAATGGTAAGCGTGTCATCAAGGAGAAGCTCTTCCTTCCTGGCTATGTACTGGTGCAGGCTAGTCTGCAGGGTGAGGTAGCTCACATGCTGCGCTTCATTCCCAATGTACTGGGATTCCTTGGAGGTTTGGATAATCCTCAGGAGGTGAAGCAGTCTGACATCAACCGCATCCTCGGTACCGCAGAAGAAACGACGATTGAGAGCGCTGAGCTCAATATCCCATATAGTGTTGACGATACTGTAAAGGTTACCGACGGTCCTTTCAGTGGTTTCAGTGGTATCATCGAAGAGGTGAATACCGAGAAACACAAGCTGAAGGTGATGGTCAAGATCTTCGGTCGCAAGACTCCGCTGGAGTTGTCTTTCACGCAAGTAGAGAAAGAATAGGGCATTTGTTACGGAATGCTCGTTCTATATACGGTCAAGGGAGGCTTCCACTCTCGTGACTCATATATATAACTCAATAAATATTTAAAAACAGAAATGGCTAAAGAAGTTGCTGGATTAATCAAATTACAGATTAAAGGTGGCGCTGCGAATCCCTCTCCTCCCGTAGGACCTGCTCTGGGTTCGAAGGGTATTAACATTATGGGATTCTGCAAAGAGTTCAACGCCAGAACCCAGGATAAGGCAGGTAAGATTCTTCCTGTCGTTATCACCTACTACGCAGACAAGTCTTTTAGCTTCATTATCAAGACTCCTCCCGCAGCTGTACAGCTGTTGGAAGCCGCAAAGGTAAAGAGTGGTTCTGCTCAGCCTAACCGTAAGAAGGTAGCTAGCGTAACTTGGGATCAGGTTCGTGCTATCGCTGAGGACAAGATGGCTGACCTGAACTGTTTCACTATCGAGTCTGCTATGAAGTTGATTGCTGGTACGGCACGTAGCATGGGTATCACTGTTAAAGGGGACTTCCCTGGTAAATAATAAATAACTTCAATTAAGAAAATGAGTAAACTGACAAAAAATCAAAAGTTGGTAGCTGATAAGGTTGAAGCAGGGAAAGCATACTCTTTGAAGGAAGCTGCAGAGCTGGTGAAGGAGATTACCACCACCAAGTTTGAGGCTTCTGTTGATATCGATGTACGCTTGGGCGTAGACCCACGTAAGGCTAACCAGATGGTTCGTGGCGTTGTATCGCTGCCGAACGGTACTGGTAAGGTTACACGTGTGCTCGCTCTCTGTACTCCCGATCAGGAAGCTGCTGCTAAGGAAGCTGGCGCCGACTATGTTGGTCTCGACGAGTATATCGACAAGATCAAGCAGGGTTGGACTGATGTTGATGTAATTATCACCATGCCCTCTTGCATGGGTAAGTTAGGTCCCCTCGGCCGTATCCTCGGTCCTCGTGGTCTGATGCCAAACCCCAAGAGCGGTACTGTTACTATGGACGTTGCTAAGGCAGTTAAGGAAGTTAAGCAGGGTAAGATTGACTTCAAGGTTGACAAGGCAGGTATTGTACACGCCTCAATCGGTAAGATCACTTTCACTCCTGAGCAGATCTACGGAAACGCTAAGGAATTCCTGCAGACTATCATCAAGCTGAAGCCCGCTGCTGCCAAGGGTACCTATATGAAGAGTATCTTTATCTCCAGCACTATGAGCGCTGGTATTAAGATTGATCCTAAATCAGTTGAATAACTCGTAAAAGTTTAGTAAAATGAAAAAGGAATTAAAAGATACTATCGTAGTAGAA
Organism: uncultured Bacteroidales bacterium; assembly: GCA_902799355.1. Taxonomy (GTDB): domain Bacteria; phylum Bacteroidota; class Bacteroidia; order Bacteroidales; family Bacteroidaceae; genus Prevotella. The sequence continues at coordinate 65,160 of CADCAG010000011.1, read as the reverse complement.
CTTGGACAGAAGCTGAAAGAGTATCCTCATTTCTATCTGGTAGACACTACTGGACTGAATGCGGAGCAGACAAGCAATCTCCGTCGCAAGTGCTTCAAGAATGAAATCAAGATGGTCGTTGTGAAGAACACTCTTCTCCACAAGGCTTTCGAGGCTTCTGATATTGATTTCTCGCCCCTGTATGATAGCTTGAAGGGTAACACTGCTGTGTTCTTCACACAGACAGCTAATGTTCCCGCTAAGCTCCTCAAAGAGTACAAGAAGGAAGGCATCCCTGCCCTGAAGGCTGCTTATGCAGAAGAGGGTTTCTTCGTAGGTGCCGACAAACTCGAGGAACTGGTATCTATCAAGAGCAAGAACGAACTTATCGCCGACGTTGTGGCTCTGCTGCAGTCTCCAGTCAAGAACGTTGTTTCTGGACTGAATGCTGGTGGCAAGCTCCACGGGCTGCTTGACGCTATCGCTGAGCGTAACAAATAAGCGAAAATAAGTAACATTAACATTAAAAAACAATTAAAAATTAAATAAAATGGCAGATATTAAAGCTATTGCTGAGGAGTTGGTTAACCTCACAGTAAAAGAAGTACAAGAGTTGGCAACAGTCCTGAAGGACGAGTATGGAATTGAGCCCGCTGCTGCAGCTGTTGCTGTTGCTGCTGGTCCCGCTGCTGGTGGCGCTGAGGCTGCCGCTGAGGAGAAGTCTTCTTTCGACGTTGTTCTGAAGGAGGCTGGTGCTGCTAAGCTTCAGGTTGTAAAGGCCGTTAAGGAAGCTTGCGGTCTGGGCCTGAAGGAAGCTAAGGATCTCGTAGACGGTGCTCCTTCTACTCTGAAGGAAGGCCTGTCTAAGGACGAGGCTGAGAACCTGAAGAAGGCTATCGAAGAGGCTGGTGCCGTAGTTGAGCTGAAGTAATTCAGTACCAACAATAAACACTATGGTTGGGAGCTCTCCAGTAGAGGGTTCCCGACCATTTTCTTGTCTTTTCTAGTCAAAACTAGTTTAACTAGTATGACTAGTAACACTAGTTTCACTAGGAAACAATAACCCACATTATTTATATATGGCTTCAAAAGTAATAGATAACAGAGTAAACTTTGGCAGCGTCAAGAATCCGATGCCGTTTCCGGATTTTCTCGATGTGCAATTAAAGTCTTTCAAAGACTTCCTCCAGTTGGACACTCCGCCTGAGGAACGCAAGAACGACGGTCTGTATAAGGTGTTCGCTGAGAACTTCCCTATCACCGATACGCGTAATAACTTCGTCCTTGAGTTCCTGGATTACTATATCGACCCGCCCCGTTACACCATCGATGAGTGTTTGGAACGTGGCCTGACCTATAGTGTACCCTTGAAGGCTAAGTTGAAACTCTATTGCACCGATCCCGATCATGAGGATTTCGGCACAGTGATTCAGGACGTCTTCCTTGGTCCTATCCCTTACATGACCGCTAATGGTACCTTCGTTATCAATGGTGCCGAGCGTGTTGTTGTATCACAGCTGCACCGTTCACCGGGCGTGTTCTTCGGTCAGAACGTGCATGCTAACGGTACCTTGCTCTATTCAGCCCGTATCATTCCTTTCAAGGGTTCATGGATTGAGTTTGCTACCGACATCAACAACGTCATGTATGCTTACATTGACCGTAAGAAGAAGTTGCCCGTAACCACTCTGCTGCGTGCTATTGGTTTCGAAGCCGATAAAGACATCCTGCAGATCTTCGACCTTGCCGAGGAGGTAAAGGTAAACAAGAAGGCTCTGAAGGAGGTGCTGGGTCGTAAACTTGCTGCCCGTGTGCTGAAGAGCTGGAATGAGGACTTCGTTGACGAGGATACCGGTGAGGTTGTATCTATCGAGCGTAACGAGGTTATCATGGAGCGTGAGACCGAGATTACTGAGGACAATATGCTCGACATCCTGGAGAGCGGTGCTTCTACCATCCTTGTTCACAAGGACGAATCGGTGGCTCAGGACTACTCTATCATCTTCAACACTCTGCAGAAGGACCCCTCAAACTCAGAGAAAGAGGCTGTGCTCTACATCTATCGCCAGCTGCGTAATGCAGATCCTGCCGATGATGCCAGTGCTCGTGAGGTTATCCAAAACCTGTTCTTCTCTGACAAGCGTTACGACCTGGGTGATGTAGGTCGTTACCGTATCAACAAGAAGCTGGGCTTGGACACTGACATGGATGTCCGTGTGCTGACCAAGGAGGATATCATTGAGATTATCAAGTACCTCATCCAGCTGATTAACTCAAAGGCTGCTGTCGACGATATCGACCACCTGTCAAACCGTCGCGTACGCACCGTTGGTGAGCAGCTTTCTAACCAGTTCTCTATTGGTCTGGCACGTATGAGCCGTACCATCCGTGAGCGCATGAACGTTCGCGACAACGAGGTGTTCACTCCTACCGACCTGATCAATGCAAAGACTATTTCGAGTGTCATCAACTCGTTCTTCGGTACCAACCCGTTGTCACAGTTCATGGACCAGACCAACCCGCTGGCTGAGGTGACCCACAAGCGTCGTCTCTCTGCACTGGGTCCTGGCGGTCTGTCTCGTGAGCGTGCTGGTTTCGAGGTTCGTGACGTACACTATACACACTATGGTCGTCTCTGCCCGATTGAGAGCCCTGAAGGTCCTAACATCGGTCTGATTTCGTCACTGTGTGTCTATGCAAAGATTAACGAGCTTGGCTTTATCTCTACTCCTTACCGTAAGGTGGAGAATGGTATTGCCAACTTGAATAACGACGATATCGTCTATCTCACCGCTGAGGAAGAGGAGAGCCACGTTATCGGTCAGGGTAATGCTCCGCTGAACGACGATGGTACCTTTATCCGCAAGGTCGTTAAGTGCCGTCAGGATGCTGACTTCCCCGTTGTGCCTCCCACACAGGTAGACCTGATGGACGTATCGCCCCAGCAGATTGCCTCTATCGCTGCATCACTGATTCCTTTCTTGGAGCACGACGATGCTCACCGTGCACTGATGGGATCGAACATGATGCGCCAGGCTGTTCCTCTACTCCACAACGAAGCTCCTATCGTAGGTACCGGTATCGAGAAGCAGGTCTGCGAAGACTCTCGTACCATGATTACTGCCGAGGGCGAGGGTGTCATCGACTATGTTGATGCTACCACCATCCGTATCCTCTACGATCGTACAGATGATGAGGAGTTCGTCAGCTTCGAACCCGCTATGAAGGAGTACCGCATTCCTAAGTTCCGTCGTACCAACCAGAACATGACTATCGACCTGCGTCCTATCTGTAACAAGGGTCAGCGTGTGAAGAAGGGCGACATCCTTACTGAGGGTTATGCTACTGAGAATGGCGAACTCGCACTGGGTCGCAACCTGTTGGTAGCCTACATGCCTTGGAAGGGTTACAACTATGAGGATGCTATCGTGCTCAACGAGCGCATCGTTCGTGAGGACGTGCTGACCTCTGTACACGTTGATGAGTACTCTCTCGACGTTCGTGAGACCAAGCGCGGTGCTGAGGAGTTCACCTCAGATATCCCCAATGTCAGCGAGGAAGCTACTAAGGACCTCGACGAGAACGGTATCATCCGTGTCGGTGCCCGCGTAGAGCCAGGCGACATCCTGATTGGTAAGATTTCACCTAAGGGTGAGAGCGATCCTTCTCCTGAAGAGAAGCTGCTCCGCGCCATCTTCGGTGACAAGGCTGGTGATGTGAAAGATTCTTCACTGAAGGCTAACCCCTCACTGACTGGTGTCATCATCGATAAGAAGCTCTTTACACGTGCCGTGAAGACCCGTCAGACCAAGCAGCAGGATAAGATCACGCTGGCTAAGATTGACGAGGAGTACGAGGCTAAGTGCGACGACCTGAAGGATATCCTGGTTGAGAAGCTGATGACCCTGACCAAGGGTAAGACTTCACAGGGTGTGAAGGACTACACTGGTGCAGAGATTATCTCTAAGGGTTCTAAGTTCACTGTTACCAACCTGAAGAACCTCGAGTACGGTGACATCCAGATCAGTAACTGGACCAATGACGAGCACAAGAATGAGCTCATCGGTAAGCTGATCATTAACTACATGAAGAAGTTCAAGCTGCTCGATGCCGAGATGAAGCGTAAGAAGTTTGCCATCACCATTGGTGACGAGCTGCCTTCAGGTATCCTGCAGATGGCTAAGGTATATGTTGCCAAGAAGCGTAAGATCGGTGTCGGTGATAAGCTGGCCGGTCGCCACGGTAACAAGGGTATCGTCTCTAAGGTGGTACGTCAGGAGGATATGCCATTCCTCGAGGATGGTCGTCCCGTTGACTTGGTACTGAACCCGCTGGGTGTGCCTTCACGTATGAACCTTGGTCAGATCTTCGAGGCTATCCTCGGTGCTGCCGGTAAGCGTCTGGGTGTGAAGTTTGCTACTCCTATCTTCGACGGTGCTAAGCTCGATGACCTTGCTGAGTGGACTGACAAGGCAGGTCTGCCCCGCCTGTGCTCTACCCATCTGTATGATGGTGAGACCGGTGAGAAGTTCGATCAGCCTGCTACTGTAGGTATTACCTACTTCCTCAAGCTCGGTCACATGGTTGAGGATAAGATGCACGCCCGTTCTATTGGTCCGTACTCACTCATTACGCAGCAGCCACTCGGTGGTAAGGCCCAGTTCGGTGGTCAGCGTTTTGGTGAGATGGAGGTTTGGGCCCTTGAGGCCTTCGGTGCCAGCCATGTGCTGCAGGAGATTCTGACCATCAAGTCTGACGATGTTGTTGGTCGTGCTAAAGCTTATGAGGCCATCGTCAAGGGTGAGCCTATGCCTACTCCTGGTATTCCTGAGTCACTCAACGTGCTGCTGCACGAGTTGAAGGGTCTGGGTCTCAGCATTAAGATGGACTAATCTCAGAGATTAAAGATTAAAGATTAAATATTAAGAATTGAAATATGGCTTTCAAGAAAGATACAAAGATAAAGAGTAATTTCCAGAAGATTACCATCGGTCTGGCATCACCCGAGGAGATCCTTGAGAACTCTTTCGGTGAGGTCACCAAGCCTGAGACCAGGTCCTACCAAGGACTATGAGTGTGCCTGCGGTAAGTACAAGCGCATCCGTTATAAGGGTATCGTCTGCGACCGTTGTGGTGTAGAGGTTACCGAGAAGAAGGTACGTCGTGAGCGTACTGGTCACATCGAGCTTGTTGTGCCCGTAGCTCACATCTGGTACTTCCGCTCACTGCCTAACAAGATTGGTTACCTGCTGGGTCTGCCCACCAAGAAGCTCGACGCTATCATCTACTACGAGCGCTACGTGGTTATCCAGCCTGGTATCATGGCTGGCAAGAAGGATGCTGATGGCAACCCCGCACTGGGTTCTCAGATGTACGACCTGCTCTCTGAGGAGGAGTACAACGAGATTGTTGACAACCAGATTCCTGCTGACAACGACTACCTGGAGGACAGCGACCCCAACAAGTTCATCTGTAAGATGGGTGCTGAGGCTATCTACGACCTCCTCGTTCGTCTCGACCTCGACTCACTGTCTTACGAGCTGCGTGACCGCGCCAATAGCGACTCTTCTATGCAGCGTAAGAACGAGGCTCTGAAGCGTCTGCAGGTGGTAGAGGCTTTCCGCTCATCCGTGGAGAAGGGCATCAACCGTCCTGAGTGGATGATCATGAAGATTATCCCCGTTACTCCTCCTGAGCTGCGTCCTCTCGTTCCCCTGGATGGTGGCCGTTTCGCTACCTCAGACCTGAACGACCTCTATCGTCGTGTCATCATTCGTAACAACCGTCTGAAGCGCCTCATGGAGATTCATGCTCCCGAGGTCATCCTGCGCAACGAGAAGCGTATGCTGCAGGAAGCAGTCGACTCACTCTTTGACAACAGCCGTAAGTCTTCTGCTGTGAAGAGCGATAGCAACCGTCCTCTGAAGTCACTCTCTGACTCACTGAAAGGTAAGCAGGGCCGCTTCCGTCAGAACTTGCTCGGTAAGCGTGTTGACTACTCAGCACGTTCGGTTATCGTCGTAGGTCCTGAGCTGAAGATGGGTGAGTGCGGTCTGCCTAAGCTGATGGCCGCTGAGCTCTATAAGCCATTTATCATCCGTAAGCTCATCGAGCGTGGCATCGTGAAGACGGTGAAGTCTGCTAAGAAGATTGTCGACCGCCGCGAGCCCGTCATCTGGGATATTCTGGAGAACGTCATGAAGGGTCATCCCGTACTGCTGAACCGTGCACCAACACTGCACCGTCTGGGTATCCAGGCTTTCCAGCCCAAGCTCATCGAGGGTAAGGCTATCCAGCTGCACCCACTGGCTTGTACCGCGTTCAACGCCGACTTCGATGGTGACCAGATGGCTGTCCACCTTCCCCTGTCTAACGAGGCTATCCTGGAGGCACAGATTCTGATGCTCCAGAGCCACAATATTCTGAACCCTGCCAATGGTGCTCCTATCACCGTTCCTTCACAGGATATGGTGCTCGGTCTGTACTACATCTCTAAGATACGTCCAGGCGCCAAGGGTGAGGGACTGACCTTCTACGGTCCTGAGGAGGCAATCATTGCTCACAATGAGGGCAAGTGCGACCTGCACGCTCAGGTAAAGGTTATGGTCGACGACATTGTCGACGGCAAGCCCTGCCGCCACATGGTAGAGACCTCTGTAGGTCGTGTCATCGTTAACGGCATCATTCCTAAGGAGGTTGGTTTCGTCAACAAGATCGTTTCCAAGAAGAGTCTGCGCGACATTATTGCCGACGTTATCAAGAATGTAGGTTTTGCTGAGGCTTGTGAGTTCCTGGATGGTATCAAGAACCTCGGTTACCGCATGGCTTATGAGGCTGGTCTGTCGTTCAACCTTGACGATATCATCATTCCTGAGTCCAAGAAGGAACTGATCGAAAAGGGTAATGCCGAGATCCAGCAGATTACCGAGAACTATAATATGGGTTTCATCACCGACAACGAACGTTACAACCAGGTTATCGATACCTGGACTCACGTCAACAACGACCTGGGTAATGTGCTGATGAAGGAGATGACTGAGGCCGACCAGGGCTTCAACGCCGTATTCATGATGCTTGACTCTGGTGCCCGTGGTAGTAAGGACCAGATCCGCCAGCTGTCTGGTATGCGTGGTCTGATGGCCAAGCCCCAGAAGGCAGGTGCTGAGGGTGCTCAGATTATTGAGAACCCCATTCTGTCAAACTTCAAGGAGGGTATGTCAGTGCTGGAGTACTTTATCTCTACCCACGGTGCTCGTAAGGGTCTTGCCGATACCGCCATGAAGACGGCCGACGCTGGTTACCTGACCCGTCGTCTTGTTGACGTCTCCCACGACGTGATTATTAATGAGGAAGACTGCGGTACGCTCCGCGGACTCGTCTGCACCGCGCTGAAGAACGGCGACGAGGTCATTTCAACGCTGTATGAGCGCATCCTCGGTCGTGTCTCTGTTCACGATATCATCCATCCTTCTACTGGTGAGCTCATCGTAGCTGCTGGTGAGGAGATTACTGAGCCTATCGCACAGGCTATCGAGGACTCACCTATCGAGAGCGTCGAGATTCGTTCCGTGCTCACCTGTGAGTCTAAGCATGGCGTCTGCATGAAGTGTTACGGTCGTAACCTCGCAACCCGTAAGATGGTTCAGAAGGGTGAGGCTGTCGGTGTCATCGCTGCACAGGCTATCGGTGAGCCAGGTACTCAGCTGACACTGCGTACGTTCCACGCCGGTGGTGTCGCTGCCAACGCAGCAGCTAATGCCAGCATCGTTGCTAAGAACGATTCTAAGATTGAGCTGGAAGAGGTTCGTACCGTTCCATTCGATGAGGATGGCCGCGAGTGCGAGATGGTTGTCAGCCGTCTGGGTGAAATGCGTTTCGTAGACAAGAATACCAACATCGTGCTGTCTACCGTCAACGTTCCTTACGGTTCGTCACTCTACTTCAAGAATGGTGACACCGTTAAGAAGGGCGAGAAGATTGCCCAGTGGGACCCCTTCAATGCCGTCATCGTTACTGAGTATGCCGGTACACTGAAGTTCCACGATGTTATCGAGGGTATCACCTTCCGTGCTGAGACCGACGAAACGACCGGTTTGACCGAGAAGATCGTTACTGAGTCTAAGGATAAGTCTAAGGTGCCCACCTGTGACATCATCGATGCCAATGGTGACGTTGTAGGTACCTATAACTTCCCTGTGGGTGGTCACGTAGTTGTTGAGGACGGCCAGACTGTTAAGACTGGTGAGACCCTCGTCAAGATTCCACGTGCTGCTGCCAAGGGTGGTGATATCACCGGTGGTCTGCCCCGTGTTACTGAGCTCTTCGAGGCTCGTAACCCATCGAACCCCGCTATCGTATCTGAAATCGATGGTGAGGTCACCATGGGTAAGGTAAAGCGTGGTAACCGTGAAATTATTGTAACCTCAAAGACTGGTGAGCAGCGCAAGTACCTCGTATCGCTGTCTAAGCAGATTCTGGTACAGGAGCACGACGCCGTACGTGCTGGTACACCACTCTCTGATGGTGTTATCACTCCTGCCGACATCCTCGCCATCAAGGGTCCCACGGCTGTTCAGGAGTACATCGTCAATGAGGTACAGGACGTTTACCGTCTGCAGGGTGTGAAGATCAACGATAAGCACTTCGAGATTATCGTTCGTCAGATGATGCGTAAGGTAGAGATCAACGATCCAGGCGATACCACGTTCCTCGAGCAGCAGATTGTCGACAAGCTCGACTTCGCTGAGGAGAACGACCGCATCTGGGGTAAGAAGGTTGTCGTTGACGCTGGTGACTCTGAGAACCTCCAGAAGGGTCAGATCGTTACCGCTCGCAAGCTGCGCGACGAGAACTCAAGCCTGAAGCGCCGTGACCTCCGTCTCGTACAGGTTCGCGATGCTGTGCCCGCTACGTCTACCCAGATTCTGCAGGGTATTACCCGTGCAGCTCTGCAGACCAAGTCGTTCATGTCGGCTGCTTCGTTCCAGGAGACCACTAAGGTGCTCAATGAGGCTGCTATCCGCGGTAAGAGCGACAACCTGGAGGGTATGAAGGAGAACGTGATTGCCGGTCACCTCATTCCTGCTGGTACTGGTCTCCGCGAGTTCGACAAGATCATCGTCGGCTCTAAGGAAGAGTACGAGCGCATGCAGGCCAACAAGAAGAATGTCCTCGACTTTGGTGAGGAGAACGTGATGGAATAATTTTTCATTCCCACTATACTAGAAACGCCCATCGTGCTGAGTTAGCATCGATGGGCGTTGTTTTTATGTGAAAAGGAACGGAACGGCGGAACCGTTCCGAACACTCGATTACTGGTACTGCACGCTGTTGCAAAGGTCGGTATAGAACTTCTTGAAGTCCTGCCAGCGGTAGTAAGGGAATTGGTCTGACGGCAGTGGCAGTGTAGCCTCCTGACCGTTCAGCAGACACTTCACCAGAATGTCCTGACCCTGTTTCTTACTCTGGTAGAATATCAGCTGTAGGTTCGAGGCCTTACAAGTCTCCCATGTCTGGTAGCAGTTCTTGACTTCGTAGGGGTCCTCTGGATCCTTGTCTGCACCATTAATGCCCATCAGCACGGTGAGTGGTCCCAGACAGGTGTCGTGACCGAAGCGCAGGTCTGCTGCTCGTTGAGTCTTGCCGTTTAGCACGTCGTCAGCCTTCTTGATGATGTCTTGCAGGATGGGTATCATGTCGTAGCGAGGTCCGAATACCCACGAGTAGCCACCCAGATTCTCTGCCTCCCAGCGTGCTGCCAGCTCCTCGTCAGTGATGATACCCTCCATCATGCCCTCATGACCGATGCTGGGCAGTGAGGTATAGAGGTTGATGAGGTTGCTGCCGATATGGTGCGGATTGCCTGGCAGTCCCTCCGTGCTGGTAAATACGCGGGGCACGATGACGTTTCTCAACGTGTCTTTTCCTTGGAACATACCCCTGTTCTTCTCATAGCGGGGCTTAGAGCGTGGCCAGCGGTGGCGCAGTGGGTTCTGACGATCGTCGGGCTTTACACCGTCTAACACCTTGCGTGCCGACTCCTCGCGAATCTCAATCTTCGGGTTCTGTTGCTTCAATTCCAGACAGAATGCCGCCATACTCATTACGCAGCGACCTACCAGTGAGGAGATGGCATATACGTCGCCACCGTTCTTGAAGACCTCTGGGAAGTTGTTATACATGGTACGTGCAATAAACTGGTGCTGTTCCCATCCCTTGTCGCTCAGCTCACTAACGCCCAGGGCCAGCTCGCCTTTGCAGGCATTATACTTCTCGCGGAATGCCTCGCCGACAGGTGTCAGCTGTCCGAGGTCGTGCGCCTTGTTGAGTAGTGAGTCCATCTCACGATACAGCACGTCGTTCCAGTAGTAGCGCGAGCCGTGACGACCATAGTGGCTGATGTAGAAAGCCTTGTAGCCGCTGGGCGCTTTCGTCAGTGCTACCTTCTCGTACGGGTAGGGGTAGTCCGTGCCGTAGGCTTTCCGTGGGTCAGCCTTTACTTGCTCCAAGGCGTTGCTGCCTTGTGCCCATGATGTCAGTACAATACCCAACAATAGTAGGATATGGAAGATTTTTTTCATTGTGTTGTGTTGTTGTTAAGTTAATAGTTCAATACTCCGATGCCTTCTCTAAGGCATCTAAAAGCCATCTACGGAGTAGATGTAGCCCCTTGGCGGGGCTGGCTGCCCTGCAAAGTTAATACATTTTTTGACGAAATCCAAGGTTTTCCCCTACGGCGTCACGTTAAATAATGTGAAGCCGGAAATACAGCTGATACAGACGCGGGAACAGCTAATACAGACGCGTATTAGCTGTATACAGGGTACTTATACAGCTGTCTCGTGAACGTATTAGCTGTTCTCGTAAGCGTAATAGCTATACCAACGAAAAGAGGACCTCACCGTAGTGAAGTCCTCTTGTGATTTTTTCTTAACAAGAATTACTTGTTGACAGCCTCAGCGAGCTCAGCGCCAGCCTTGAACTTAGCAACCTTCTTGGCAGCGATCTTAATCTTCTGCTTGGTAGCGGGGTTGATACCCTCACGAGCGGGCTTCTCAGCAACAGCGAAAGTACCGAAACCAACGAGCTGGATCTTGTCACCCTTTACGAGAGCGTCCTTGATAGCTGCTACAGTAGCGTCCAGAGCTTTCTTTGCGTCAACTTTTGTCAGACCAGCACCTGCTGCAATCTGATCGATCAATTCTGTTTTGTTCATAATTTTGTTGTTTTAAAGTGAATGATAAATAGTTTAAGTCGATTTCTGAACGCAAATATAGGATAAAGTTGGGAAAAAACAAACAAAAATGCAAAAAAAATTGCTATTTTAGTAAAAAAAAGTGTGTATTGGCCTATTTTGGTGCCAAAAACCAGATATTTTTCGTAATTTTGCGGCCATAAGTGGCACATTTGTTGCTACAAGGGAATAATAGAAAAATAGTAATTCGACAAATAGTAGATAGAAGATGAACAATATACCAAGCATGACCAAGAATCTGCTGGTCATCAATATCCTGGCTTATGCCGCCACGTGGGTGCTAAAGGGCAGTGGGGTAGACCTGAACGGTCTGCTGGGTCTCCACTTTTTCATGGCCAGCGACTTCCGCGTGTATCAGTTCCTGACCTATATGTTCCTCCATGGCAGTTTCACACATATCCTATTTAATATGTTTGCCTTGTGGATGTTCGGTTCCGTGATAGAGCGCGTATGGGGTCCGAAGAAATTCCTTTTTTATTACATTGTGTGTGGCGTCGGTGCTGGTATCGTACAGGAGTTGGTGCAGTATGGAAGCTATATGGCACAGGGACTTGCGGCCTATCAGTATGTCAATATGGGTGGTGCTCAGATCTCCATGGACAGCTATATTAATATGTGGACGACCATCGGTGCGTCGGGTGCCGTCTATGGCATCCTGCTGGCCTTCGGTATGATATTCCCCAACGAACGTCTGTTTATTATCCCGTTCCCATTCCCCATCAAGGCCAAGTGGCTCATCGTGGGATATATTGTCATAGAGTTGTTCTCAGCGATGAGTGGCCCTGGCGATGGTGTGGCACACATGGCACACCTGGGTGGTATGCTCTTCGGTTTCCTGCTGATACGCTATTGGCGGAAGCATCCAGACAGTAGTCAGCGCTTTGGACGTAGCTATGGTCAGGAGTTCTTTGACAACTTGCGCCGCAAGTATGAGGAGCGCCAGCGCAGCCAGCACATGCATGCTGAGCAGACGCGTTGGGAGGAGCAGCGCCGTGAGACTGACGAAGAGTATAACGAGCGCCAGCGTAAGAACCAGGAAGAGGTTGACGCCATCTTGGACAAGATACGCAAGAGTGGCTACGACAGTCTGACCAAGGAGGAGAAGCAGAAGTTGTTTGACCAGAAACGGCCATCGTGATAAAGCAGGTAAAGAAGTGGATTGTGCAGATGATGACGGGAGCTAATGTGGCTACCGTCGTTGTCATGCTGTTGGTGGGTTTCAGCGACCGCATCCATCCTGCTGACCATCCGCTGGTGTCCACGCTCGGCATGGCATTCCCTATTCTGTTGGTTATCAATATGGCTTTCCTGCTGTTCTGGCTCATCTTCAAATGGACCAGAGCATGGATTCCTGTGGTGGGCTATGTCTTTGCGTACGTACCTATTTCTATATATATGCCCATCAATGCCAGTACGACGCATCCGGACGACGCGCTGAAGCTGGTGTCATACAACGTGTGCAGCTTTGGTGGCAACTATAAGTACGAGCAAGGCTTTGAGAAGGTGCGTGACTACCTGATAGACGAGAAGGCAGACATCGTGTGTCTCCAGGAGGATAACGACTCCTGGCGCCGCTACTGTTTCAAGCAATTCGAAGAGCGTGGCCTGGCGTATAACGATACTATCGTGCTGTGCCATGACGCGATGCGTTTCAACTGTCTGGGCATCCATACCCGTTTCCCCATTATCCGCAGGGAGCGTATAGACTATCCTACTGCCAGCAATAATGGTAGCGCTGCGTGGTGGCTGCAGGTGGATGGCGATACCCTCATTGTGGTGAACAACCACTTTGAGAGTTGCCATCTGAATCAAGAAGACCGCGCCCAGTACCGTCAGCTGTTGAAGGGCGAGATAGCCCGAGACTCTGTGCGTGCCGAGTCCCAGTTGCTGATGGTCAAGCTCGCTGAGGCCAATGCCAAGCGTTCTGAACAGATAGAGACGGTGTGCGACTATGTAGACCAGTATCTTGGCCGCTATCCAGTCATTGTCTGTGGTGACTTCAACGACAACCCCATCTCTTTTTCGCGCCACATGATGGCTAAACGCCTGCACGACTGTTTCGTAGAGACAGGCCGAGGTATTGGATTGTCATATAATCAGAAAGCATTCTCATTTCGTATCGACCATATCTTCTGCTCATCAGACATTACTCCCTATGAGTGCTTTGTTGACTCAAAAATGGACGCCAGTGACCATTATCCGATGGTGTGTTGGTTAAAAATTGGTGTAAAATAGTGAAAATCACACGAATTTTTCAAATAAATTTCTGTAAGTGGAGAAAAATGTGTATATTTGCGGGCTAAAAATGCGAAAACATTAAATAAAACAATAAAATCAAACAATGCAAAACAAAGGAATTGTAAAATTTATCGCAATCGTCTTGATTCTCGTTTGCTGCTTCTACCTTTCCTTCACCTTCGTAACACGCCACTACGAGAGTAAGGCTGCTGCCATGGGTGAGAAGGCAGGTCAGGAGTACCTCGACTCAATCATGAACGAGAAAGTGTACTGCGGAATTTATTCTTTCAAGCAGTGCCGTGAGCTGGAGATGGGCCTGGGTCTTGACCTGAAAGGCGGTATGAACGTTATTCTTGAGGTATCAGTACCCGATGTGATCGACGTGCTGGCCGACCACAAGACCGACGCAGCCTACAAGAAGTCAATGGAAGAGGCTAAGAAGGAAGAAGAGACCAGTCAGAACGACTTTATCTCACTCTTCATCAAGTATTGGAAACAGAACAGTAACGGTCGCCCCTTAGCAGCTGTGTTCGCTACCCAGCAGATGAAGGGCAAGGTGAGCACCCAGTCAAGCGACTCAGAGGTTGAGAACGCTCTGCGTGCTGAGGTACAGTCTGCCGTTGATAACTCGTTTAATGTTGTTCGCAACCGTATCGATAAGTTCGGTGTCGTACAGCCCAACATCCAGAAGCTGGAGGGTCAGTCAGGCCGTATCATGGTTGAGATGCCTGGTGTGAAGGAGCCCGAGCGTGTACGTAAGTTGCTGCAGGGTTCTGCCAACCTCGAGTTCTGGGAGACCTATAATACTCAGGAGATCGTTCCTATGCTGGCTCAGCTGAATCAGAAGTATGCCATCACCAATGGCGCTGCTGAGGAGGTTGCTGACTCTACCGTTGCTGAGGCTGCTGCCGACACTACCGCTGCCGCCGCTGCTGCTACAGACTTGGCTGCTAAGCTGGCTAAGAAGGATACTAAGGCTGACGATGCCAAGGCTATTGCTGAGGCTAAGAAGCAGAATCCGCTGTTCAGCATTTTTCAGCCCGTACAGGGTCAGGGACTGGCTATCGTCGGTTATGCTAACGCCCGCGATACTGCTGAGGTCGACAAGATTATCTATTCTGACATCGCTGCTCAGGTGCTGCCTGCTGAGTGCAAGCTGCGCTGGGGTGCTAAGCCTGAGGAGTTCGGTGGTCAGAACACCAAAGGTGACATCTTCGCTCTCTATGCTCTGAAGATTACCGAGCCTAACGGCCGTGCTCCACTGGAGGGTGACGTAATCACCTCTTCTAAGGACGACTTCGACCAGATGGGTCATCCCTCAGTATCTATGCAGATGAACTCTGACGGTGCTCGCCGCTGGAGCCAGATTACCAAGCAGAACATCGGTCGTGGCGTAGCCATCGTGCTCGACGATGCCGTTTACTCTGCTCCCCGTATTCTGACTCAGATTGACGGTGGTAACTCACAGATTACCGGTAACTTCACCATCGAAGATACCAAGGACCTGGCTAACACGCTGAACTCTGGTAAGATGCCGGCTCCTACCCGTATCGTACAGGAAGAGGTCGTTGGTCCTTCACTGGGTGCACAGTCTATCCAGCAGGGTATTATGTCATTCATCGTTGCCTTCGTGCTGCTGATGGTTTACATGATCATGCTGTACGGCTTCGTTCCAGGTATCTTGGCCGATATCGCTCTGCTGTTCAACCTGTTCTTCACATTGGGTATCCTGACATCGTTCCAGGCTGCTCTGACCATGCCTGGTATCGCCGGTATCGTACTGACACTGGGTACTGCTGTGGATGCTAACGTGCTGATCTACGAGCGTATCAAGGAAGAGCTGAAGCATGGTCTTGGCTTGAAGGAGGCTCTGCAGAAGGGTTATGCTAACGCCTTCAGCGCTATCTTCGACTCTAACGTGACCTCTCTGATTACTGGTTTCATCCTGTTGTTCTTTGGTACAGGTCCTGTCAAGGGCTTCGCTACCACTTGGATCATCGGTATCTTCTGCTCATTCTTCACCGCTGTGTTCCTGACCCGTCTGGTTTACGAGAACCGTCTGAAGAAAGACAAGTGGCTGAACCTGACCTTCGTCACTGGTTACTCAAAGAACCTGATGCAGAATGCCAAGTACAACTTCATGGGTACTTATAAGAAGTCATTCCTCATCTGGGGTGTTGCTGCTGTTCTGTTCTGCGTATCATTCGCTGTTCGCGGTCTGAGCCAGAGCATCGACTTCACTGGTGGTCGTAACTATGTAGTTACCCTCGACAAGGAAACTCCCGTTGAGCAGGTTCGTCAGGCACTGGCCGGCACCTTCGTGAACACCATTGGTGAGAATGCAGGTAAGGAGGCTAACACCAGCGTTATCGCTCTGGGTACCGATGGCAAGACCATCCGTGTATCTACCAACTGGGATATCGAGTCTAACAGTCCTACTGTAGACGACGAGGCAGAGACTATTCTCTATAACGCTCTGAAGAAGGGTGGCTTCATCAGCCAGGCTAATGTTGAGGACTTCAAGAACCCCGATGTTCGTCAGGGTGGTTCTATCATCAGCTCAGCAAAGGTCGGTCCTGCTGTGGCTAAGGATATCACTTACGGTGCTATCATCAGCGTCATCATCGCTCTGATTGCTATCTTCCTGTACATCCTGCTGCGCTTCCGCAACGTGGCTTACTCTACAGGTGCTACCATCGCCCTGGCTCTCGACGCCTTGGTAGTTATCGGTATGTACTCTGCACTGTGGGGCATCGTTCCCATGTCACTGGAAATCGACCAGGTATTCATCGGTGCTATCCTGACCGTGATTGGTTACTCTATCAACGATAAGGTGGTAGTATTCGACCGTATCCGTGAGAACTTCCAGCTCTATGGCAAGCGCGACCGTCAGCAGCTGTTCAACGACTCGCTGAACCAGACACTGGCACGTACCATCAACACCTCTGTAACTACGCTGATTGTGTTGCTGTGTATCTTCATCCTCGGTGGTGATTCTATCCGCAGCTTCTCATTCGCCATGATTCTGGGTGTTATCTTCGGTACCCTGTCATCACTGTTCATCGCTGCTCCTACCGCATTCCTCGTGATGGGTCGTACCATCCGTGAGGATGAGGCTACTGCTGAGTAATAGAAAGCTACATACAAACAATCAGCCCGCTTCCACATAGGAGGCGGGCTGATTGTTTTGGGGTTAGTAGCACCAGAATTACTAGTAGTGCTATGTGAACCAGGACGACTTGTACTATTACTCAAAGTAGTACAGGAACGCGGCGATGCCTTCGAGGGCGGGCTTGCGCTGTCCTTCAATCTCAATCTTGAACTTGATTTCTGCCTTGCAGATGCCACGCAGGTTCTGGATGTTGTGGAGGGTAGTAACCAGACGCACGCGTGAACCCGTAATCACAGGCTGACCAAAGCGCATATCCGTCATGCCGTAGTTCACCAGCATCTTGATGTTGTGAACCTCTATAATCTGGTCCCACATGTAGGGCAGCAGACTCAGTGTCAGATAGCCGTGGGCGATGGTCGACTTGTAGGGGCTCTCCTCCTTGGCGCGAGCTACGTCAACATGTATCCACTGGTGATCCAGCGTTGCATCAGCAAAGAGGTTGATACGGTCCTGATCTACCTGTAGCCAGTCAGAGGCTCCCAGCTCTTCGCCCAAGTGGGCGGCAAACTCGTCGTACGAGTTAATGACTAATTTTCCCATAGTTTTTTTGTCTTTTATAGAAATTTATAGTGCAAAGGTAGTCATTTTCCGCAGAAAATGACTACCTTTGCACTAGTTTTTGTTGCCCTGATAGTTAAATGGATATAACAAGGCTCTCCTAAAGCTTAGTTCCGAGTTCGATTCTCGGTCGGGGTACATACAAGAAAAGCGGCTGTATTAGCCGCTTTTTTCTATATCTGAACCTCTTGAAGTTTTAGCGTTTCTTGCTTTTCTTCTCCTCTTCGGGCATCACGGTGACACGACGGTTAGTGGGGTCGCTGATTACGTCGTGGACGATGGTTGTCACCTGTTGCTTCAGCTCGCTGATAAACTGCTGGGCGTCGTACTTCTGTGCCTCGATGTCGCGTAGCTTCTTCTCCCAGATACCCGTGAGCTCACAACTCTTCAGCAGGTCTTCACGGATGAGGTCGATGAGTTCGATACCTGTGGGCGTAGCCACCAGACGCTTACGCTCCTTGCGGATGTACTTACGCTTGAAGAGTGTCTCGATGATGGCAGCACGTGTTGATGGACGCCCGATGCCGTTCTCCTTCATGGCACGGCGCAACTCCTCGTCTTCCACTAGCTTACCTGCCGTCTCCATGGCACGTAGCAGGGTGGCCTCAGAATAATAAGGTGGAGGCGTTGTCATTTTTTCCGTAAGGGTAGGCTGGTGCGGACCGCTTTCACCCTTCTGGAAGACGGGCAGCGTGCGCTCTTCCTCGTCGGGTTTCTTCTCATCATCATCTGACTGCACATCCTTGGCATAGACAGCGCGCCAACCTGCATCGAGGATGGTACGACCTGTGACCTTGAACTCGATGGCCTCGGGGGAACCGACGCCCACCTCGCCCAGCACGGTGGTCTGTGCGTATTTACAGTCAGGATAGAAGACAGCGATGAATCTGCGCGCTACGAGGTCGAAGACCTTGCGCTGCATGTCGGTGAGCGCTGTGGGTACCATGCCTGTAGGTATGATGGCATGGTGGTCGGTGACCTTCGACGAGTCGAAGACCTTCTTCGACTTCGGCAGCGCCTTGCCACCCAATGGACGTACCAGTTCGGCATAGGGTGCCGTGCCTGCATACTTCACCTGGAACAGACCATTCATGGTCTGCGGACACTTGGCATAGACGTCGTCGGGCAGGAAGGTAGTATCTACACGCGGGTAGGTCGTCAGTTTCTGCTCGTAGAGCTGCTGGATGATGTTCAGCGTGGTCTCTGCGGAGAATCCGAACTTCTTGTTACAGTCCACCTGCAGCGATGTCAGGTCATAGAGTGAGGGCGGCGTCTCCTTGCCATTTTTCTTCTCCACCTGCGTGATGGTGAACGGTTTACCCTCAATGGTTTTGAAGGCCTCTTCACCCTCTTCCTTGGAGGTGAACCTGCCCTTGGTGGCAGTGAATGTGGTATCGCGGTAAACGGTAGCCAATACCCAGTAAGGTTCTGGCTTGAAGTTGTCGATTTCTTTCTGGCGATTGACGATAAGTGCGAGGGTAGGGGTCTGTACACGTCCGATGCTCAGCACCTGACGGTTCTGTCCGTATTTGATAGTGTACAGGCGTGTGCAGTTGATGCCCAGCAGCCAGTCACCCACGGCACGGCTCAGACCAGCCATATAGAGTGACTGATAGTTCGACTGGTCTTTCAGCGTGGCAAAGCCCTCGCGGATGGCCTCGTCAGTCATCGACGATATCCACAGACGCTGTACAGGACATGTAGCCCCCGCCTTCTGCATCACCCAGCGCTGGATGAGTTCACCCTCCTGGCCGGCGTCACCACAGTTGATAATGCCGTCAGCAGCCTGCATCAGTCGTTCGATGACGGCAAACTGCTTCTTGATGCCCTCATCATCCTTCAGGCGTATGCCGAAGCGTGGAGGAATCATGGGTAGGGCTGTCAGACTCCACGCCTTCCACATGGGCGTGTAGTCTTCAGGCATCTTCAGCTCACACAGGTGACCGAATGTCCACGTCACCTGATAGCCGTTGCCTTCCATATATCCGTCGCGGCTGGCTGTTGCACCGATGATACGGGCAATATCCTTGGCCACACTAGGTTTCTCTGCTATACAAACTATCATACGAACTGCAAAATTACAAAATAAATATGAATTATGCATTATGAATTATGAATTATTTTGTAACTTTGCACTCGTTATGATAGACAGAGCGACCGTCGATAAGATTATGGATGCCGTGAACATCGTGGATGTCGTAGGCGAGTTTGTTAACCTCCGCAAGTCGGGTGTTAACTACAAGGGCTTGTGCCCATTCCACGACGACAAGACACCATCGTTCATGGTGTCGCCAGCCCGTCAGATATGTAAGTGCTTCTCGTGTGGCGAGGGTGGTAATGCCGTGAACTTCCTGATGAAGCATGAGCAGATTACCTATCCTGAGGCGCTGCGCTGGTTGGCGAAGAAATACAACATCGAGATACAGGAACGCGAGCTCAGCGACGACGAGAAGCGTGAGCAGAGTGAGCGCGAGTCGATGTTTGTGGTCAACGAGTGGGCGTGCGACTACTTTCACAACATTCTGAAGAATGATGTCGACGGCATCGCTATTGGCAAGCAGTATTTCCGCAGCCGTGGCATCCGCGACGACATCATCGAGAAGTTCAAGCTGGGCTTTGCACTCACCAAGCGCGACGCCTTGGTCAACGAGGCCAAGCGCAAGGGCTATAAGGAGGAGTTTCTGGTGAAGACGGGCTTGTGCATTGAAAATGAAAAAGGCGTGTACGACCGCTTTGCTGGTCGCGCCATCTTCCCGTGGTTCAACGTCAGCGGTAAGGTGGTGGCCTTCGGTGGCCGTAAGCTCGATGCTGCCACCAAGGGTGTACAACAGAAATACGTCAACTCACCCGACTCCGAGATCTATCATAAGGAACGCGAGCTCTACGGCATCTATCAGGCCAAGAAGGCTATCGTCAAGGAAGACTGCGTGTACATGGTGGAGGGTTATACCGACGTCATCGCCATGCATCAGTGTGGCTTGGAGAATGTCGTGGCCAACTCGGGTACTGCGCTGAGCAACTATCAGATACGCCTGTTGCACCGCTTCACGCCAAATATTGTACTACTCTACGACGGCGATGAGGCTGGTATTCATGCTGCCATGCGTGGTACGGACATGCTGTTGCAGGAGGGTATGAACGTGAAGGTGCTGCTGTTGCCTGATGGCGACGACCCCGACTCGTTCAGCCGCAAGCATACTGCCCAGCAGTTCAAAGAGTATATCGAGCAGCACCAGACGGACTTCATCGAGTTTAAGACCGACCTGCTGTTGAAGAACGTCAAGGATCCCATCAAGCGCGCTGAGGCTATCAACAATATTGTCCGCTCGGTGAGTGTCATCCCTGACCCCATTATTCGTGCTACCTATATCTCCGAATGTTCGCGCCGTCTGGATGTCAACGAGCGTACGTTGATTACCCAGACCAACAAGTTTATTGCGGGCGACCAGGAGGAACAGCGCAAGATAGAGGAACGTGAGAATCGAGAAGCCAATGGCCAGGAGCCAACAGCTAACGGCCAACAGCTAATAGCCAACTTTGGTCTGCACACCCAGCAGGAACAGGCTTCCGAGGTGGAGCGTCTCCTCATACAGAACGTGATCCGTCATGGTGAGGAGGTGATCTTCGAGGACTTGGAGACTGACGATGGCGGTACCGTGAACCTGAGCGTGGCACAGTATGTGGACTTCGACCTGTCGAGCGACGGTCTGACGTTCAGCACGCCCTTGTATAATACCATTCTGCAGGAGGCTGTCGAACACTCTACAGAGCCAGGCTTCAAGGCTGCCAACTACTTCCTGCAGCATCCCGATCCGGCTATCAGTCAGCTGGCCGCCACTTTGGGTATCGACAGACATCAGTTGAGCAAGAGTTTCGAGATGCGTAGCAGTGGGACAACGTTGCGCCAGCGCGTACAACACCTCATCCTCGACTTCCGTCTGGATATTGTCAGCCAGCACCTGAAGGACCTGCAGCAAAAGCTGAAGGCGATGGGTACCAACATGACGGAGTTGAAGATGCTGATGGAAGACTATCAGGAGACGCTGGAGCTGCGCAATGCGCTGGCTCGTCAGCGTGGGTCTGATGTCATAGTATAGTTGACAATGGATCATTGAAAGGTGGAGGGATTACTATATATAATAGGTGTCTCGTTGGCATGGATACTGATTGCGGTGACCATCATCCATGTCATCATGGACAACCGGCAGCCTGCCAAGACGATGGCATGGGCGCTGGTTATCTTCTTCGTACCCGTTGTCGGCATTATCTTCTACCTCTTCTTTGGCATTAACCACCGCAGGGAGCGTATGGTGAGCCAGCGCTCCATGGACCAGCTGACAAAACGCTCCATGCTGAGTTTTGTGGAACAGGAGGACTTCCGCGTGCCAGAGCGCCACCGCCAGCTCGTCGACCTGTTTATCAACCAGAATATGGCGCTGCCCTTCAAGGACAACAAGATAGACATCATTACCGATGGCTATGCCTTCTTCCCAGAATTGCTGAAGGACATCGCTGAGGCTCAGCACCATATCCACCTGAACCTCTATATCATCGAGGACGATGCCTTGGGATATTTGATTGCTGATGCACTGATGGCCAAGGCTCGACAAGGTGTTGAGGTACGACTGATCTACGATGATGTGGGCTGTTGGAAGGTCAGCCACCGCTTCTTCGAGCGACTGCGCGATGCGGGTGTCGAGGTCGCTCCCTTCCTGCCTGTTCACTTCCCGTCGTTCACGTCTAAGGCCAACTATCGCGACCATCGGAAAATTATCGTCATCGATGGCCTGGTGGGCTATGTCGGTGGCATGAACGTCGCCCTGCGCTATGTGAAGGGTACGGGCTCTCAGCCATGGCGAGATACCATGTGGCGACTGACGGGTGGTGCTGTCTATGCCTTGCAGCGGGCCTTCCTCGTCGACTGGTACTTCGTAGATCGCACGCTAATCAGCGACCGCCAATACTATCCGCACATCAGTCGTGACGAGCAACCTGTCGTCAACAACTGCGTGGTACAGGTGGTAACCAGTGGACCTACGGAGCACTATCCGGAGATTATGCAGGGCTTCGTACGTACCATTCTGGCAGCGCGTCGCTACGTCTATATCGAGACGCCCTACTTCCTGCCCAACGAACCCGTGCTCTTCGCCCTGAAGACGGCGGCTGTGGGAGGTGTCGACGTGCGCATTATCTGTCCACTGCATCCTGAGGCTTTCTTTACCGACTGGGCCTCACGCTCCTATCTTCGTGAGTTGCACGAGGCAGGTGCGAAGATATACCTCTATGAGGCAGGATTCATGCATGCCAAGACACTGGTCACAGACGACACGTTGTCTACCTGTGGCTCTACCAACCTCGATATCCGTTCCTTTGAAAACAACTTCGAGGTCAATGCCTTCGTCTATGATGAAGGCATGGCGCTGAGAATGAAAAAGGTATTCTTGGACGACCAGAAGCGGAGCGTAGCAATGAGCGAGCTGCCTCGTCGCGTACATCCAGGCTTCCTAGCCCGTCTGCTGGAGTCGCTTACTCGCCTGGTGTCCCCACTATTATAATTCGTGTTCTATCTAAACAGCGAGAAGTTCACGCTGCCATACGAGCGGTGTTCCACGAAGTGTGGATGCTGTGAGAAGTCGTGGTCTTTGCCGTGTTCAAAGACGAAGATGCCGTCGGGCTTCAGCAGTT
Organism: uncultured Bacteroidales bacterium; assembly: GCA_902799355.1. Lineage (GTDB taxonomy): Bacteria > Bacteroidota > Bacteroidia > Bacteroidales > Bacteroidaceae > Prevotella. The sequence goes on along the minus strand of CADCAG010000011.1, from coordinate 42,274 downwards.
GCTTTTCGAAGACGAGGTCAGGAATCTGCGGTAACTCCTTCAAGGCATAGGGTGGGTCAGCAAAGATAAGGTCATACTGCTGCTTGCAGCTCTTGATGAAGCGGAAAACATCGCCGCGGATGGGGACAATGCCCTCACCACCCAGTTTCTTCACGCATTCCTGGATGAAGCGGTGGTGGTCGCGGTCCATCTCTACGCTGACCACCTGGCTACAGCCACGCGACAACAGCTCCAGCGAGATGCTGCCCGTGCCAGAGAAGAGGTCGAGGGCCTGAGCACCTTCGAAGTCTACATACTGCACCAGCACGTTGAAGATGTTCTCCTTGGCAAAGTCCGTCGTAGGACGTGCCTTGAACGAGCGGGGAATGTCGAAGTGACGCCCCTTATATTTTCCTGTGATGATTCTCATCTCTTTCCTTTTTTTTTGCACCCTTTCCTTCAGGAGAGGGTCGGGGTGAGGCTATCTCCCCTTCACAAACAATACCATCATGTCGTATGGCATGCCCTTGATCTGTGTGACAGGGGCACGGTTGAACTCTCCTGAGGGATTGATGTAGAAGACGCGCTTCACAAACTTCTGAGCCTCTTCCAACAGCTGGTCGCGCTCGGGGATGTCGCCCACCAGATGCAACTCGTCGTGCTCTGCATCCATGGTCAGCTGTTTCCAGATGGCCAGCAGGTAGTAGAGTGCATCGTTGGGGTTGTTGACAGCATAGGAGTTGCAGAACTTAAAGCGGTTCTGTGCATAGCTGAACACCTCCATCCTGCGGTCGTGGAAGTAGCTATAGATCTTCTGGTGCTGACCTGTATAGCTGCGCTGGTGCAGATGGCGCCAGACGGGAGCTACGGCAGCCGTATAGCGCACATCGCCGAAGTTGTTGGCAATCACGCTGCGTAGGTCTTTCTGTACGGCAAACAGCACGACGGCATTCAGGTCGGGCAGTACGGTGTGCATCACCAGCTGCTGCTCCTGACCAGTGAAGGCATGGTGATACAGCTCCTCGCTCTCCTCTTCCACAAAGAGGTTGGCAGGCACCATCAGCGTGTATGTGTCGACCATGACCAGTACGCGCTCAAAACTCTCTTCCAGCAGGGGCACCGTGCGCAGTGCCTCACGCAGGTTGGCAGCCATCGAGATGCTGCTGTTCAGCGCATAGTCCTCGTAGAGCACGTCGCTACCGTCTGCCGTTGCAAACGAGAGGCGTCCCTTGCTGATGCGGATTATCAGTCGTTTCTGTTTGTTGTCCATCATTGCAGTATGCTCAGCACACACAGCACGGCCAGCGCCAGTGCCACGAGTGCCAATAGGATGTTGGTTTTGTGAATACTTGTCATTTCGTTTGCAAAATTAAGAAATAATTCTTAATAATCCATTGCCTCTGTCCGTTTTCTTTCTAATAAGAATAATTTTTACTAGAAAAAAGGCTTCACATGATTCCTACAAGGATTGCTATGACAGTTCATCTGCTTCTTGCCATAGTCGGCTGTTGACTGATGGTGTACTTGACACGTAGGCGCACAAAGGGTTTGACCTTGTCGTGCAGATTCATATAGGTCTTGTTATGTCCACTTTGGCGGAGACGTCCGTAGAAGGGAACGGCAGCACCTACTCCGAGGTTGATGGAGAGCTCGCGGCTGGTCTGGATATTGGTGAAGATGCCGAAGCGTTCGGTCACCTGGCTAATCTCCATCTTCTCCGGATAATCTGTAACCTTGGGACGAAGATATATCTTGTCACTCTCCATCTCCATACCGAAGGAGAGACGCAAGGGGCGAGAGACCTGGTAGTTGAGGTAGTTGTTGACCTCCATGCAGCTGATGCTCCAATGGTTGTTGAACTGGTGGGTGTAGATGAACATTGGATAGAGCGGCCAGGATACGGAGGTACCAACCAAACAGATTAAGCCCAGTCCTAAGAAGGTCTTCTGGTTGCGCGTGATGCTGAAGATACCGCCAATCATGCTGGAAGCATCTTCGAAACCATACTGCGAGAAGTTTGCGGTACCCATCGCCATCAAGGTAAAAGGTTTGCCCAGCCAACGCGTATTGTAGTTGGCCATGAGGCTGCTGCCATAGTGGTGGTGCTCGCGAGGCACGTCAAACAACAGGGCACCGTAGGTATCGCTGGCATTCAACTCCTTGTTGCTATAGCGATAGAAGGGTGATACGGAGAGGGAGAACTGTTGGTTGCCGAGAACCTTGAGACTGGCTCGCACACGAGCAGCAACGCCGTGCTGCAGGCGTCCTTCTTCCAGCCGTTCACCTTTTTCACTTTTCCAATAATAGTCTGTATTGGTGGCGCCATCGACATCTGCCGTGATGCTGAATTTCTCACGAGGGTCAGCCAGCTGGCCATGGGCAAAGAGCATGCTAGTCAGGAAGAGCAGCGTAACCAAAAGTCTAATTTGTGTCATGGGTTGGTCTATTTTCCTTGTTCGTCTGCAAAGATACGAAATAACCTCGACAACGCCAAGACTTTTTCTCTTTTTGTGTACATATCTATCCATTGACATGCAGAAGATTTTGCTTGAAAACAAGTGTCACACTCACTCACAAGTGATTGATATATTGTGGAATAAGTGTGACCCCAGTTTATAATGGGATGATAGCAAAGGGGATGCGCTTACCATGAATGTTAAATGCAAGTTAATAGATGGCGTGACTATTAGTATGAGGGTACAAATACAGCAAACCTAGCGCTGGGTTAGTTGTATTTGGTAGGCAGATACAGCTGTCTCGCGTCTGTATTAGCTCATCTCGTCGCTGGGTTAGCTGTATTTTCTTTGTCCGACGGATGTCGCAGATTCGTCCGACGGCCGTCGGACATGTTGTTGACGATTGTAGCACGAAGCAGGAAATAATTGTAAGAAAGGCAGTTACAGTTATTCTGCAGGGCTAAAAGTGTGTAATAGGTGGTTGGTTTAACATCTATTTTGATTTGTAGCCCCGAATCGGTTCGCAATTCTTGGGGGAAAATAAGTGTCACACTAAACGCACAGTCAGTCAGTGACTTACGTGTGAATGTGACCCTTTTTTTAATGCAAATCTCTGTCAACCATAGCCGACACACAGGAGTCGGACCATACGTTTTCGGCCGTTTCAACCATGTCGATGATGGTGTAGATGGGCAGGATGATGCCTAAGATGGCGACGGGTGCGCCGATGCCAGACATGAGCGAGAGAGTGAGAAAATAGCAGCCCATGGGCACGCCCGCATTGCCGACAGCCGAGACGACGGAAACGAGTATCCACAGCAGAATGGTGTCCCACGTAAGAATCGTTCCACCGTTCTGCATCACGAAGAGTGAAGTGACGAGGATAAAGGCAGCACAGCCGTTCATATTGATGGTGGTACAGATCGGCAGCACAAAGCGCGAAATGTTTTTCTTTATACCAAGTCGGTTCTCAGCAGTGTCCATCGTGACAGGTAGCGTAGCGGCACTACTCTTGGTAAACAGCGCCATGAGTACGGCAGGCATCATGCGCCCTAGAACGTGTATGGGGTTGAGGCCGCGTATCAATAGGAATAGGGGCAGGACAACGAAGAACTGGATGACGTTGCCACCTAAGACCACAAGTACATATTTACCAATGCTGTCAGCCACTACACCTGCCGTGACCTGAGCCGACAACTGCGCTGAGAAGGCTACAATGCCGAGGGGCAGTGTCCAGATGAGCCAGTGGATCAGTAGGAAGAGCAGTTCTTGTAAACCTACTAGGAATTTCACCACCACTGTTTTGTTCTCCGACTCTGGCAGTTTCGACAGTCCTATGCCGACGGCAAAGGCCAGCAGGAGTAGTGAAAGCACGTTGCCATCGAAGAAAGGTTTGACAATGTTGTTGGGAATGACACTGATGATGTGGTCTATATATGACGTCTGAGGGGTGAGGGATGAGGGCTGAGGATTGATGGCTTCAGCAGGCAGATTGCCTGGAGCCACCAACACATACAGTACGGCACCCACAGCGGCAGCTGCGAAGGTGGTGAGTAGGGTATAGGTCAGCGTATGGCCAAAGATACGCCCTGAACCTTTTGAGCCAAAGGTGGCAAAGGTGGTGATGACTGCTAACACGATGGTCGGTACAGCCAGCAGTTGGAACAGTCGCGTATAGACCGTTGCCACGAAATTCATTACTTCGTCAAGCCACGCAATGCCAAACAGTCCTAATATAGCACCCACGATGAGTGCTCCAATCCAAATAATCGCTTTCTTCATCTTATAGTTCAAACGAAAGATTCATATATATATTGCGTCCCTTCTGCGGAATATCGCACCAGTCAGCATAGGTGGTGTAACGTTTGTCGAAGAGATTCTCGATGCCAAAGCGCAAAGCTAATTGTGAATGATGAATGGAGAATTGATAATTGGCCGAGAGGTTCACGATGGTCCATGCCGGTGTTTCTGTCTCTCCATACTTCCTGCCATATTTTGCTTGTCGGGCGTTGCCCTGCACCTCAGCCTTGCCTTGGAAGCGGCCGAAGTGGACACCCACACTCGTGGTGTAGGAGAAGGGCGAAATCATGGGGAGCGACTCACCCTCATCGTCCTGTCCCAAGGCATATCCCAATCGTGTGTTCCACGTCAGCCAGGGCTGTATCGTCCATTGCGAAGTCAACGAGAAATTGGCTATCGTGGCATGCGAGATGTTGCCATACACCTTGACGCCCTCCGCACCAACGGTCATCGCACTAAGACGATCCTCGAACTGTCCGATGATGTAGTTAGAGAAGAAGAAAGCGTTGGCATCAATGCCAATTTGGAATTTGGAATTTGGAGTTTGGAATTTTATTGCGCTATTCAACTCCACCGCGCTCTCGTTCTTCAAGCGTGGGTTACCAATGTAGTCATACTGGTCGAAGGTGTTGTTCAGATAGTAACCGTAGGCCTCCGTCACCGTGGGTGCACGACTGCCCCAACCAGCACCAACATTCAGTTGAGAGTTGTGAATGGAAAACTGATAGTTGGCAGCGATGCGACCTGTTGTCTGGTGGTACTGCTGCTGCATGCCAGGGAAGAAGACGCTCAGCGCATGATAGCCCTCATCATTGTTCAGTCGCTGGTGTTGCCATGCCACCTTTGCTGATATGTTCAGTGTATGAGCAGAGCCCAGTCGGATGCGGTCGCTGAGCGCCACACCCGTATTCAGCGTCCCCACGTCGGGCCACGTCACCATATACATCGGTGCTGCACCGCCAGGATACATCGTCATGTCGGCAAACAGACGATTGTAGTAGAGGTCGTAGTTGGCCGTTAATTCATGGGCACCCTTGCTAGCTCGTACCAGACTGTACAATCCCGTCGTCCAACTCTTGCCAGGCATATCCATGTGAATCTGGACATCAGGGCGTGTGGTGTCGTCCATCACGTGGGTGATGTGATTGTAATACACCTTCGTCTCCCACGACTGCACCAGTCGCTCTTCCCATAGCCGCTTGTATGACAGGGAGGTGATGAAAGCCTCGGCCTTTGCCACATCCATGTTCAGGGCAGGGTAACCCACATTGGTGGCACGGTCAAAGATGAAGGTGCCCTCGATGGCATCCTGTGGTGAAAGACGGAAACCGAAATTATCGTAGGCGTTAACCTTCTGGAACTGTGAGAAAGAGACCTCTCTGCCACCGCCTTCCTTGTAGTTGTCGGCATGACGATAGAAAACACCGCCATTGGTGTAGAATGACTTAGAGGAGTACGATGCCTCGCCACCATACACCTGCAGATGGCCATTGCTCTCGTAACCTGCATCGGCGCCAACCTTCCATTCTGGGTCGTATAAGAACCCCGCCTTGCGCAGTTTCAGGTCCAGCGAACCACCAATGTTGCCAGTGGCCTGCGGATTGCCGTTCAGTCCTGAGTTCAGCAGAATGCTCTGCAAGTTGCTGCTCTCCACATAGCTCGTCACAGGGTCCATCTTGTCCGTGCAGGCATAGAAGATTTTCATGCCGTCGATGGTTGTCGACACACGTTCCATTGCCATGTTGTTCACCACAGGTTCCCAAGCATACGAGCCACGTCGCACCAGACTGACGTTCTTCAGTTCCTTCAGGTGCTCATCGATACTGGCCACCTGTCCCTTGGCCGAACGTCGTCCGCCTTGTCCTTTAGAAACGACCACCACCTCGTCCAAATGCTGTGGCTCGGTGGCGGTCGTGTCAGACAATATTATGAATGATAGCAAAAGAGTTTCTATAATCATATTGTTACATCCCAGAATAGCGTACTTCCTTCTTCACCTCCGGCAACTATATTGCCTTCACTGTCTTTCACCTTCAGGTGGATGCGCCAGAGTCCTGTCATCGTCAGATTGATAGTACCTTGATAGCTTCCATCCTCCTGTTTAACAAGCGGTGTGTTATTGGGTGACGTGTGGTTGCCCATGTCAGGCATACGCGGGTCGATGTCCACCGTAAACGTCTCTGTAGCCAGTGCATAAGGTGTCGTGATGGGGTTGCTCTTCTTCGACACGTAAGCCTTGATAGTGTTTGTACCAGTCTTCCAGTCCGTAGGGTTCACCAGCGAGAGGAAGAACGTGTCGTCTCCGACCTTGAACGACTTCAGCCATACCTGTCCTTCGGGCAGTGCGCTGACCACGATGTCTTTCTTCTCCACACCTCCTGTCTTACCCAGTACATTAACTTCGTAGGAATAAGTCCATGAGCCGGCATCGCTGGTTTCCATTAGGAACGATACCCAGACGCGTTTGACAGCAAGATAGTCGTAGTTGACAATCCTCGACTTATCAGAGACAGGAGTGCTGTGATACATGTTCATCTTAGACATATACATCAGTGGTGAGTTGCTGGTTACTGTCAGATCCTTGATGTAGTTATTCGTCTCCTTCTTGGTGGAGACAAAATATATGTCGTTATACCCTGTGTGGAAGCCTCCTGTCTTGGTGTAGACATAGACGTTGTACTTGCCATCGATTTCCGTTGTCAGCTCTGGAACGAGCTGGACAGTCTGAAGGAAATTGTAGGTGTTCAGTGCCTCCTCGGCCGAGCAGCAGTCTGCATCGCCGGTAATGGTAATACCAGGAATTTCAACACCTGCCACCACACCATCGTCATTGCTGTTGCAGGCTGTCAGGGCTATAACGAATAAAATTAAAAACAATCCTTTTACTTTTTTCATAATCTTTACCTTTTTTAATAAGTTATACATGTTTCTTTTCTGACTTCGCAGTGTGATCGAATCACGCTGCAAAGTTACGGCGAAATCCACACTCTCACAATCCCAATTTTGCGGCATTTGCATACCACAAATGGGGTATTTGATAATAGAAAAAGAGGACCGACAGTTGTCAGCCCTCCGTTTCTTAGGTAATTGTATTGGTTTAATATCCAGGATTCTGGGGAGTGATGCCCAAACTCTCGCCACTCTTTCCTACAGGAATGGGGAAGCGATAGTACTTGCCCTGACGATTGTCATACTTGGCATGCAGGTGCTTGTAGGTCTTGGCAAAGAACTCGTTGACCACCTGACCGTTTCTGCCAATATTGCCAGCGGTAGCATAGCTCTCATCAAAGTACTCGTTGTCCTTGACGCTCTCGAGGTCTTTGATGACATCCTTCCAACGAGCAAGGTTGAACCACTCTTTCTGCTCGTAGACGAACTCCAGTCCCCATTCACGCTTTACGTCGTCGAGCGTTACAGTGGCGAGGTTGTGAGTGTTGTCGCCATAGGCGCGCTGACGAATCTGGTTGATGGCATCCTTAGCCTCGTCAGCTCGGCCAAGAAGTACCAGTGCCTCTGCCTTGTTGAGCAGTACCTCGGCATAGCGCAGTTCCACACGGTCCAGGTCGTTCAGTTTGTAGCATTCGCCTGGACCCTCAGAACCACGATCGACAAATTTGCCATAGCGAGGTAGGGTAACAGGAGCCTTGAAGAGGGCAACGCTATCGCCTGATGCGTCGTAGAGCTCATCGATGTAGCTGACATCACGGCGCTTGTCGGCCTTGTCCCAAGCAGCGAGGAAGGAGTCCTGAGCGGGTGAGAGGTGGTTCTCTTGCTCTACATTGAAACCGAAGGTCCATGAGCAGTGCACCTGATGGTTACCTGTACCTACAGCATCACCGTCGTGTACGAAGGTCAGGATCTTCTCGTCCTTGGTAGCCTCATTGTCCTTACCCCAGATGCTGGCAAAGCTGCTGTTCAGTTTGTAGCCTGTCACCTTGTTAGCATACTCTACTGCCTTTTCAAGTCTTGCAGGAGTGTAAGAAGGAGCAGGGTCGGTTGTCTGGTCTTTGATGGCATTGATCTGGTCGTAGGTCAGCGGGTTGCTACCCCAATCCAGATAGACGCGTGACAGCAGACCATAGGCGGCAGCCTTTGTAGGAACAGAGGGTAGCGAAGCCGATGTAGGCAGTCCCTCGGCAGCTTCTTCTAGGTCTTTTACAATCTGTGTGTAGATAGCATCGATGCTGGCACGGGTCTTCGTATCACCATTTGTTGATGTATAGAGAGGCACTTCACCCCACAGCCTGACGAGTACGTGGTAACCCAGAGCACGAGCCAGCTTGGCACGGGCAATGGCTTCTTTCTTGGTTTGTTCGCTGACACCTGTTGCAGCGGTAATCTTCTCGATGGCATCGTTTGCATTAGAAACGGCAGAGTTTTTGTTGTACCAGCGGTTGACAAAATAGACATTCGTAGGAGTCAACTCGTGACGGCTGATCAGTGGACCGTCAGCACTCTCTGGTCCCTCGAAAGAGTGGGTCTTCGATGTGAAGGTCTCTACGATGAAAGACAGTCCGAAAGCCTTATGATAATACTCGAACAGGGCATTGTCAGCCAATGCTAGAGCTTGCTGGTCATTCAGCGTCTCTGCTCCCGTCTGGATGGTGTTCGACTCGTCGTTGTTCTCACTGCTGCAGGACGTTGTTATGCCTGAAACCGATAATGCCAGGATGGCACTTACTAAAGTCTTACTAATCTTTTTCATACTTCTTTCTTTTTTTGTTAATACTACTATTGAAAATGGTTTGTTGTTTCTTTCAGAAGGTCAACTCTACGCCAAGCGTAAAACTGCGTGCGGCAGGGTAGTCGCCCATGTCAACACCACTTTGTATCTCTGGCTCATAGCCCTTATAGTTGCTGATGGTGAAGAGGTTCGTTGCTGTTGCCGTCAAGTGAAGGTCTGCTTTCGCGAAACGCATTGGAATGGCATAGCCCACTGTTAGGGTTTTCAACTTGAAATAGTTGGCGTCCTCTACGAAGCGGCTGTCGATATAGCTGTATGGACGTACGTCGGTGACTGCCGGGATGGCGTTGCTGGGATGATCGGCCGTCCAACTGTCGAGGATGACGGATGAAACGTTATAGCAGTCAGTGGGACTCTCCAGTGTGCGGCGCAACGAGTTGTAGATCTGTCCGTTTGCTGTACCCTGAAACTGTATGAAGGCATCTAAACGTCCGAACTTCAGGCTCGACGATAGTCCATAGTTAATGTCAGGATGCGAGTGTCCCAAGATGACACGATCGAACTCGTTTACCTTACCGTCACCGTTGATGTCGCGGAACTTCTCCTGTCCTACCTTTGGACGGCTGCCGTTTTGTGTGGGCAGTTTCGATATGTCCTCGTCGGCCTGTACCACACCATCGAACACGAGACCATAGAAGGAACCTACTGCTTCTCCTTTGCGCAGGATGGTATAGCTGTTGACGTTCAGTTCATCATAGTCACCAAGACTTGTCACCTCATTTTTATTATAGCCCAGGTTAGCCTGGATATTCCAAAGGAGATGTTTGTTTCTGACAGGCGTGAAATCTACTGAAATCTCGAAGCCCTTGTTTTCTACGTTGCCAACATTCTGGAGTTGTGAAGAGACACCATATTTGGCCACATCAACAGGCACGTTCAGCAATAGGTCGAGGGTTTTCTTCTGGTAGTACTCCAACGTAATGCCTATGCGGTCTTGCAAAAACGAAGCGTCTATACCGATATTACCCGATACGGTAGTCTCCCACTTCAGATTGCTGTTGGCAGCATTCGACTTGGTGTAGTGTACATTACCTCCAGTGGTGCTGGTAGTATAGGCTGTCGAGTATTGGTAGTCGCCAATCTCCTGATTGCCTACTGTACCAATAGAAGCACGGAGCTTCAGGCTGCTCAACCATTTCTGGTTTGCCAGAAAACGTTCACGGTTGACATTCCACGAAAGGCCGAGTGAAGGAAACATTCCCCAGTTGTGGTTTTGCGAGAAACGCGATGATCGGTCGGCACGGAAGGTTGCAGTAGCATTATACCTGTCGAGCAGCGTGTAGTTGACACGTCCGATGAGAGAATGAAGGTTTGACGAGCTCTCGCCAGAGAGAGGAGCTGCAAACAGGCTACCTCCTGACAGGTTGTTCTGCTTTAGACTCTCATCGGTGTACTTACTTGACGAGCCTGTCAGGAAAGTACGGTTGGTGGTCTGATAGGTATAGCCTGCCAGCGCATCCAACTGATGGCTTCTGCCGAAGTTGTGTCGGTAGTTGAGTGTAAACTCCGTCTGCCAAGTTTCCAGACGACGTTTAGCAATGCTACCTGTACCGCCATTGGCAAGACCTAACGCTGTATAGTGAGGTGCAAAATAGTTCTGCGTAAGATTGTCAAGGTCGAAACCTAAGCTGGCCTTACCAACCAGTCCGTCAGTAAATTCATAGGTTAGACTTGCATTACCAATGATATCGTCATCGATAGACTGTGCCACACTGTTTTCTAAGTCTGATACAGGGTTTGCCGCAATATCTCCCATGGCGAAATAGGCATATTCATAGGGATTGGTATAGTTGTAAGAGCCATCAGCCTTGTAGATGGGCACAACAGGGGGCATGAGCAAAGCATATGTCAGGGAATTGGTGATGCCACCCTGGTAAGGTGAGGAGTTGAACGAGACACCAGTGGTTGTGGTCAGGCCGTCTTGCTTGTTACGGCTGACATTCAGTGCAGCCTCTACAGTGAGCTTGTCCGTCAGTCTGCGGTCTGCATTCAGACGGAGCGCTGTACGATTGAAGCCTGTGCTCAGCACGATGCCCTTTTGATCTATTATGTTAGCGCCCAACAGGAATCTGGTTTTTTCGTCGCCACCGCTGATGGTCAGATTGTGTGAATGGCTGACTGTTGAACGCAACACGGCATCCTGCCAGTCGGTACCTGTTCCCAGCGCATCAATCTGCTCGTCTGTATAGCCCCCCTTGTTATAGAAATACTGCTTTTGATAGCGGGCCCACTCTGTGGCATTCAGCACGCTGAGCTTTTTTGAAGGAGTGGCATAGGTCAGCTGGTACTGATATTTGATATTAGTCTGGTTGCGCTTACCCTTTTTGGTGGTGACGATGATGACGCCATTGGCACCGCGCGAACCGTAGATGGCGGTGGCGGAGACATCCTTCAACACCTCTATAGACTCTATGTCGTTGGGATTGATAAGACTTAATGGGCTGATGCCGCCACTGATGCCTGTGCCACGCTCACCTGTGCTGAGGGTACCACTCTCCTTATAATATAAGAGACCATCAATGACATAGAGAGGTTCATTGTTTGCACTGATGGAGTTGCCTCCGCGAATGCGTATTGACGAGCCGCTTCCAGGCTGACCGGAAGTCGTAACCTGTACGCCAGCAACAGAACCAGCTAATAGGGCATCGGCAGTAGGGAATACATTATTGTTAAGCACATCCTTGCTAATGGTCGTCACACTACCTGTCAGCTGGGTACGCTTCTGTGTACCGTAGCCCACCACGACAACCTCGTTCAGTGTCTGAGCGTCTTCGTGCAAGCGGATGCTCACCACAGAGTCGCGCTCACCGATTTTCACACGCAGACTCTCGTAGCCCACATAGCTGACGCTGATATCTGAGGGAAACGAAGCAATGTCCAAATGGAAGCGGCCTTCCACATCAGTTACTGCTCCTACCTTATTATTATATATAACTGATGCTCCAATAATCGCTTCGCCAGTAACGGCGTCAGCAACTTTACCATTGATAGGTGTTGCCGACGCCATGTTACTGAAAAGCATGGTTAAAGCAATTACGGTTATTATTCTCTGAAAACTCTTCATACCTTCTTATCCTTTTCAATTGTTTGACGCTGCAAAGGTACGGCGGTTTTTGTACCCCCACAATCCCTTTGATATGTCATTCCGCATACCACATGCATGGTATTTCACTATTTTATGCCGTTTTTCAAGAAAAAAACATTACCTTTGCAGCCAAAATATAGAACGATGGCAATACAAGATGCAATATTTCGTAGGAGTGAGTTGCTGCTGGGCAACGAGGCAATGGAGCGCATCGCCCAAAAGCGAGTCATTATCTTTGGCGTAGGTGGTGTCGGCTCGTGGTGCGCTGAGAGTCTGGTACGCAGTGGCATCCGACAGTTGACAATTGTCGACTCGGATCGTGTGTGCATCACGAATATCAACCGCCAGCTGATGGCAACAACGAAGACAGTGGGGCAGGTAAAGGTGGATGCACTGAAGGAGCGCCTGCTGACCATCAATCCATCAGCAGACATTACAGCCTTGCAGAAGATTTTTACAGAGGAGACGGCTGGAGAGTTTCATTTGGAGGATTATGACTACATCATCGATGCCATCGACTCACTGAAAGACAAGGCAGCACTTATTCTGTTGGCTTGTCAGACGAAAGCAAAGTTCTTTTCATCGATGGGGGCTGCTCTGAAACTGGATCCTACACGCATTCAGATTACGGAGTTCTGGAAAGTAAAGGGCGACCCATTGGCTCGTGCCCTTCGCAACAAGTTCAAGAAGGAGAAGGTGTTTCCCAAGCGCAAGTTCCAGTGTGTATATAGCGACGAACTGCTGAAGAATATGGGACATAACGCCACCTGTGGCACAGAGCAATGCATGTGTCCGAAAGCGAAGAATGGTCCAGGCGACCCTAGTCTCCTGAACCATGAATGGTGTTCGTCGAAAGCCCAAATCAACGGTACCCTTGCCCACATAACTGCCATCTTTGGCTTTATGTTGGCAGGTCTCGTTGTTCAGGATGCAACGGCTGAATAATCCTTATTTCTTGTCTGAAACGGGAGTGTTTTCGCCCTTCTTGGGAGTGTTCTTTACCTCCTTTGCCTCGTACTTGATTTTCTTGAAGCCCTTGATGATGTTGTCAACAGTAGTCTTGTCGGCATCATACTTGATGGTGACCGTTTTTGTGCGGAGGTCGGTTTCAATGACTTTGACGCCCTTTTCGAAGCGCAGGTTGCTCTTGATTTTCTTTTCGCAGTTGTTGCAATGCATCTCAGGGTTGGTTGTCAGCACCACCGTCTTGATGTCCTTAGCCAGTGCAGCCGTTGCGGTCAGCATCATGGCGCTAAAGATAAATAACTTCTTCATCGTTTATTTGTTTTTGGATTAATATATTCTTCCTATATTCACGCGTATGCCAGCATAGAACATGGCACCATGCACAGGCCCCCATACCATGGTGGGGTCGAAAGTGCTGCTCCACGGGTCGTCAGCATTAATGATAGATTGCTTCTGACGGAAACCTGTGAGGTTCTCGCCACCAATATAGACGGAGAAATGGCGAAACCAGCGGGTGATTTGTGCCGACACCTGCTCGTAGCCGTGGAAGTGGCTGTTCCAGAGAGGGACACCTGATGCATCAGAAACGGGCGTGGGCATGCGTCCGCCACCATTCAACTGAAGGGTGGCATCAAACTGCCATATGCCGAGTGGGGTCTTGTAGCTGACAGTGACCAGTCCCTTATATCGACTGGTTAGTGGCTTCTCCATCAGCTCACCGCCATAGGTGCTTTTAACATCATTCCAACGCCATGCTGCCGTCAATTCCAAGCCCTGTATCACGGGGTAGCTGGCATCCACCTGAATGGTGTTCGAATACGATTTGCCGTCGAGGTTGCTTATGCGAATCTCAGTGGAATTGCTGTCATAGTCGATGACTGCCTGCTCGTTAAAGTGCGTGTGATAGTACTCAGCGTTCAGTTTCAGCGTTTTGCCAAATAGAGGAATGTAGAATGAACTGCTGAGGCCTGAGTTCCAAGCCTCTTCCTGTTTCAGATCGTCGATGACCAATTGGCGTCCACTGGCTAATAGGTTGTTGTTCTCTGCCAGTGCATGCACAGAACGATAGCCTTTACCCACTGACAGACGTAAGCTTACCACCTCGTTGGGCGATAGCTTCAGGTGGAAACGTGGCGTAACAAATGTGCCGTAGCGACTACTATGGTCGGCTCTTATGCCAGCCATCGCCACAACTTTCTCGTTCAGGTTGTAGGTGTATTGGGCATATATGCCTGGGGTTGTCTCTTTTGTGGTAGCCCACTTCTCGCCAACCACCGTTCCTTTCTCGCTCAGATAGTCGTGATTCAGCGAGAGGCCTGCCGACAGACTGTGCTGTGGCGTGAATGATGTCTCGAAAAGGAGTTGGGCATAGGCATTCTTTTCGTCCACGTTATACTCCTTGTGACCATAGTTGGCGTCTAGTCGATGTATTGAGGCGCTACCCATCACGGCAATGTTCGTACCGTGTGTGTGGTCGAGGATAAAGGCGTGCTTCATATAACCCTCGTAGCGTTTGGTCTCAAAGCCTATTTTATATAAATGTGAAAGATGTGAGGTGTGTGACGTCTGTCCGCCCTCACGTTTCTCCTTCATCAGGCCGATGCCGCCATGAAAGATATAGTTATCTCCCTTCCAGTTCCAGCGGTTCTGCAGGTTCCATTGACGCACGTTGGCCTGGTCGAGAAAACCATCGTTGTTCTCATCGTGATGCCCATAGTCGTCTTGATAGTGTGCCAGCAACACCGTATTCAGCTTATCGCTCAGATGGATACTTGCATCGGCATTGGCATCCATACGACTCTTGCTGTTGCCATAGACATTAACTGTGACGCCCTCGTCAGCCTCTGGTTTCAGATATTCCACATCAATCTGTCCTGTGATGCTCTCGTAGCCATTCTTCACAGACGAGGCACCTTTCGACACCTGAATGCCACTCATCCAAGGACCAGGCACATAGTCTAGTGCATAGGGGGCTGCTGCTCCGCGGAAATTGGGCAGGTTCTCTGTAAGCATCTGCACATAGGTGCCACTCAATCCTAAAAGTTTGATTTGCTTGGCGCCAGTGGCGGCGTCGCTATAGTTTACGTCAACGGATGGGTTGGTTGTGAAGCTCTCGCCAAGGTTGCAACAGGCGGCCTTGAATAATTCTTCTTTGTTAATCATTATACCATTCATGGCACCACCCATTTTTCGGGTGCCGGCTCGGCGTGATGTGATGGTCACATCACTTAAGTTCTGTGTCTTTATAGTGTCCGTCTGCAAAGCATCTTTGTCTTGAGCAGAAGCAGACAGGTATAACATCGTCATGATGCAGGTCATTATAACTTTCATGTCGTATATTCTTATTCTATTTGATGATAATATGATATAATTACTAATCAGGACACTGCTAACTAAAGGCAATTTCCTGAGAATGCGGAATCATATTAAGTATCAAATCAATAAGACTTGGATGAGGTTCAGGTAATCACGGGGTGGACTCTTCCACACTACACGGGTAAACCGAACCATTGCCTTGTTAGTGGTAGGCTGCATCCATTCTGATACAAGGCTTGGCAGAATGGCCAAAAGGGGCTGTAGAGCATGGAAGTCATAAGAGGCGGTTTGCGCTGTGAGCGTTGGCGACAGTTGTACATGTTCCACCATCAGACAGCCCTCATCTGGCTTACATCCTTCATCCTCTACCTCTATGCCACAAGGAACTACCTTTGTCATTCCCGTACAACTGCATTGTACGATGTCAACTCCCGCTCCAATGAACAATATCGTCATGGAGAGCAGTATAGACAGCAATATGTGGCTACATTTCTTCATTGCGCTTGCAAAGGTAATAGAATATTTATAAACTGTAGGTAATTCCCATTATACACTTAAGTATATTTAACAAGCAAGCACTCAAAAAGCGATGCGCCGCACTCAGAAACCTTAACCGGCAAATGTTTCGAGTTGACGCATCGCGAGAAAACCGGTTTGTATTTTTACTTTATCCCTAATTCTCTCTTATAAATGTATCTCCTTGCCTACCACCTCACCGTTCAGAATCTTGAAGGAGTTCAGTTTCGGTTCTCCGTCAAGTAACGAGAGAATGGCATAGCGGATGGTAGGGTCGTTGGCCAGACGCAAATCCTCCTGGGAGGGACGCGAAGGCGAAGCTGGATGGCTGTGCCAGTTGGCAAGAATTTTTAAGTTCTTGCTGCGCGCATATTTCAGGGCTGCAAACTGATCCTTGGGAGCAAATGAAAAGTGTTCTGGCGAGTGGTCGATGTTCTCCATCCAGTAGTTCTCGATGACCTCGTCGTCTGTTCCCAATAGATAACCACACGACTCATTAGGTGCTTCTTTCCGAGCCTGCTCAATCAGTTCTTTAATAATATTTTGTGGAATAATCATTCTCAATTGTCAATTGTGTTTAAGGTCGCAGGCAGCCTGTTCGTAGTCTATCAGATGGTCGATAGTAGGGTGGCTGCCGCAGATGGCGCATGAATCACGATGTTTCACAGGAACTGTACGGAACTGCATGGTCTTGGCATCGAAAGTGAGTAGACGATTTGTTAATAAGTCGCCGATGCCAGTAAAATATTTCAGTGTCTCAGCAGCCTGAATGGTGCCTAGCATGCCAGCGATAGCTCCCAGTACACCAGCCTGCGAACAAGTGGGCACAGCCCCAGCAGGAGGCGGCTCCTTGAACATACAACGGTAACAAGCAGTACCTGGCAAATGAGTAAATGTCTGCCCGTTGAAACGCAGAATACCACCATGCGAGAAAGGCTTGCCTGCCATTACACATGCATCGTTGATGAGGAACTTCACGGGGAAGTTGTCCGTACCATCGACAACGAAATCGTATTCATTGATGATATCTAGCGCATTTGACGAGTCTAGGAACTCGTAATAGGTGTCTACCTTCACGTCAGGGTTGATGGCCTTGATCTTCTCCTCGGCACTCTTTACTTTGGGTACACCCACGTCCTTTGTGAAATGTATCACCTGTCGCTGCAGGTTAGATAGGTCTACCACGTCGGCATCGACGATTCCGATGGTGCCGATACCTGCTGCAGCGAGGTAGAGCGACACAGGAGCGCCCAGTCCGCCGGCACCCACTACGAGCACGCGTGCGTTCATGATCTTCTCTTGGCCCTCAACGCCGACATCCTGCAACAGAATGTGCCGCGAATAGCGCTGTATTTGTTCTTCTGTAAAGTCTATCATAATTCTTAACTCTTAATTCTTAACTCTGAACCTCCGCCCATGAAATATAGAAAGTCCACCTTGTCGCCTTCCTTCAATTGAACATGCTCCCAGTCCTCGCGTTCGGCAAACTCCTCGTTCACCTGTACGCTGACCATCTCAGGCTGTTGCACGTCCTGCTGCTTAATTAGTTCACTCACGTTGAGTGGCAGGTTCACTTCCTGCACGTCTCCATTTACATAAATCTTTGCCATAATCGTTTGAGTTTGAATTCGGATGCAAAGGTACGGCGATTTCCCTGATACCACAATCCCATAGGGATGGTAAATCGCATACCAAACCATGGGTATGCAGAATGCCACAAACGTGCGATTGTGGGAGTGTCAAAACCGCCGTACCTTTGCAGCGTGAACTCAAACGTATTTTTTTTATGGCAGAAAACAAGAAACTTAGCATCATCGCTTTCAGTGGCGATTTCGACAAACTGACGGCAGTATTTACATTAGGTACGGGCGCGGCAGCAGTAGGTTATGAGGTAAACATCTTCTTCACCTTCTGGGGCCTCGACGCCATTAAGAAAAAGCAAGGTAGAAGCTTTACTGGTGGTAACTGGCTGACGAAGCTCTTCGGCTTCATGATGGGCGGCCTGAAGGTCACTCCCACGAGCCGCTTCAACTTCCTCGGCGCAGGTCCCAAAATCTTCCGCTACCTGATGCGCAAAAACAACGTGGCAACGCTCGAGGAACTCGTCGAGGCTGCCAAGGCGCTCGGCATCAACCTCTACGCCTGCGAGATGGCGATGCACGTGCTCGGTCTGAAGAAAGAGGACTTTATTCCTGAGGTGAAGGATGTCCTCGGCGTGGCATCGTTCCTCAACCTCAGCGAAGGTGGACAAACGCTGTTTATATGAAACATTAAAGATTAAACATTAAAAATTATATATGGCAACAAAGGTATTAGACATCACGAAGGAGCATTGCCCGATGACCTTCGTCAAAACCAAGATCGAGCTCTCCAAGCTCCAACCGGGCGACATTCTGGAAGTACTGCTTTCTGAGGGCGAACCCCTCGACAATGTTCCCCGCAATGCCAAGGAGCAGGGGTACAACGTGCTATCCATAGAGCACGTCAAGGGAACAACGCATAAGGTCGTCATTAAGAAATAAATCATAAGTATAACCCCAAAAACTCAAACTAATTATGGCAGAATCAAATCTTCAGCGTAGTGTAACTACAGCAACAGCCAGAAGACTGGCAACCACCACCAAGACGGCCCCACAGATGGGCTCCATCACTCCGAGATTACTCCTTAAGTTATTGCCCTGGGTGCAGGTTAGTGGCGGTACGTTCCGCGTTAACAGAACGAAGGTCGAGTTACGTAAGAACGATCGTTTGCCCATCCAATATGTCAACGGCGTGCCGTCGTTTACGGCGAAGAACTTGAAGGCCATTCCTCTGTTCTCTGAGTTCGATGACGAAATACTGAACCGACTGGTCAGCTCGTTCGAGGCCAAGGAGGTGGACGTCGATAAACTCTTCGTAGAGGAAGGAAAAGACAAGCAGCGCTTCTTCATCGTGGCTAGCGGACAGGCTGAGGTCATCAGCAAAGGCCCTCACGGCGAGGATTTGCGGATTGCTCTGTTAGGCGATGGTGAATATTTCGGCGAGGCTGATCTGCTTGACGAGCAGGAATCGACAGTTTCCGTACGTGCCATCACACCCACGGTGTTCCTCGGTCTGAAATTGAAGGAGCTGATCAAGTTCATCAAGGAGGTTCCTGACTTCCGCGATACCTTTGAGAAAGCCGTTGATAAGCAGCTGCGTCTGAAGGCATCAGTGAACGACAACGGCGAGAAGCACATCGACCTGGTCAGCGGTCATGAGGAGGACAACATCATCCCCGAGACCTACATCGACTACGAGGAGAATCCAACGGAGTATAGTCTCAATACTTTGCAGACCGTTGTTCGTGTGCATACCCGCGTCAGCGATCTTTATAATAATCCCTACAACCAGTTGGAGGAACAGCTGCGCCTCTCTATCGAGAGCATCAAAGAGCGTCAGGAGTGGGAACTGATCAACAACAAGCAGTTCGGCCTGTTGGCTGCTGCCAATCCAGCCTACCGCATCACCACACGCTACGGCTCGCCCACACCCGACGACCTCGATGAACTGCTGTCATTAGTCTGGAAAGAGCCCGCCTTCTTTATTGCCCATCCGCGAGCTATCGCAGCTTTCGAACGTGAATGTACATGGCGTGGAGTGCCCCCTGTGACCACCGATCTCTTCGGTACTAGAGTCATTCTGTGGCGTGGCGTGCCACTGATTCCTAGCGACAAGGTGGAGGTAGAAGGTCAGTACCTGACGGGCCGTGGTGTTGGTACCACAAAGATCATCCTCGTACGCGTCGGCGAGAAGAATCAGGGCGTCATCGGTTTGCACCAGAGTGGTATTCCTGGTGAGATTGCCCCATCGCTGAGTGCCCGTTTGATGGGCCTCGACAAGTTCGGCGTGGCCTCTTATCTGCTCACAAAGTACTTCTCGCTGGCCGCCCTCACCGACGATGCCATCGCTGTATTGGAGAATGTCGAGGTGGGCTATTATCACGACTATCAGCATCGTAACAAAGTGGAGAAATAATGATAGATATTCAGAATATTAACGGATACGGTATCGAGGACCCTGGCTTCGCGCTGCTGCGAGAGGTAGCGCAGAAGTACTGCCCAGAGGAGCTTCAGGTGGAGCGGAAGGAGGTTATTCCTGATGATGCGCTTGACCTTTCGTCACTTGCTTCGCTGTTTCAGTCGTTCCTCGGCTCAGGTTTGGAAACTCCCTCCTCGGGAGTAACCAACCTCCCCTCCCGCTCGGGCGGGGGTGGGTTGCATTTGGAGAGTCTGGACCAAGGGCTTTCCACCCTGCACTACGAGGAGGCGGACACGTTGAACTCCGAGCAGATCAAGCGCGACTTCCCCGTGCTCAATCAGAAGGTGAACGGCCACGACCTCGTCTGGCTCGACAACGGAGCCACGACGCAGAAGCCAAACCAGGTCATCGATAAGATCTCGGACTACTACCGTAATTATAATAGTAACATCCATCGCGGGGCGCATACTCTTGCTGCCCGTGCGACGGATGCCTACGAGGAGGCACGCGAAAAGGTGCAGCGGTTCATCAACGCCGCCACCAGCGAGGAGATCATCTTCGTGCGAGGCACCACCGAGGGCATCAACCTTGTGGCGCAGACCTACGGCCGGCAGTTTCTGACGCCGGGCGACGAGGTCATTGTCTCTGAATTGGATCACCACGCCAACATCGTGCCCTGGCAGCGTGTCGCTCAGGAGCGCGGCGCAACCCTTCGCGCCATCCCCACCAACCAGAACGGCGACCTGATTCTCTCGGAATTTGAGCGATTCATCACACCTCGCACAAGATTCGTTAGCGTGGGTCATGTGAACAACACCTTCGGGACCATCAACGACGTGCAGCGCATCATCGAGATTGCTCATTCACACAATATCCCCGTGCTCATCGATGGCGCTCAGAGTATTGCTCACACGCCCGTCGACGTACAGGCTTTGGGTGCAGACTTCTTCGTGTTCAGCGGACATAAGATCTACGGGCCCAACGGCATCGGTGTCGTTTACGGTCGTAAGGAACTTTTAGAAAAAATGCAGCCCTGGCAGGGTGGTGGCAACATGATCAAGGATGTGACCATTGAGCGTACGGAGTACAACGTACCCCCCGCCCGCTTCGAGGCTGGCACGCCCAACGTCGCCGACGCCATTGGACTGGGTGCTGCTCTCGACTACGTGAGTCATCTCGGCATTCGTAATATCGAGCACCATGAGCACCAGTTGACAGAGTACGCTTGCGAGCAACTCGCCCAGATTCCTGGCCTGACGCTCATCGGCAATCCCAAGAACCGCGTCTCTGTCGTGTCGTTCGTCCTCGACGGCATTCCCGTGCCTGAGGTAGGCACATTGCTCGACAAAGAGGGTATCGCCGTACGTGCCGGTCACCACTGTGCCCAGCCCGCTCTTCGCGCCCTTGGCTACGAGATGAGCGTTCGTCCCACCTTCGCTCTCTACAACACCCGCGAAGATGTGGACAAACTCGTGATTGCCGTCCGCAAAATCGTTGGGCAGCGATAAATTGTGAATTGTGAATTTTGCATTGTGAATTAATAAGATGCTGTACGAAACGAAAATCTTGACGACGAAGTATCAGAAACCTGATGCATACGGGGCATTGTCGATGCCCGTCTATTATACGGCGGCGTTTGAGTTTGAGTCTGCCAAGGCCATGGGCGACGCGTTTTGCGGTCGCTCTATGGCCCCGTCGTATGCCCGTATCGCCAACCCAACGGTGACCTATCTCGAGGAGCGCGTGCGGCAACTGACAGGAGCAGCGAGTGTGACAGCACTCAATACAGGTATGGCCGCCATCCACTACGCCCTCACGGCTGTCAGCGCGGCAGGCCTCAATATCGTGGCCTCGAAACATCTCTTTGGCAATAGTGTCTCTTTGATTCGAGATACACTCGGCAACTTCGGCGTAGAGCCACGCTTTGTCGATTTCACGAAGCCTGAAGAGGTAGCGGCACAGGTTGATGACAAAACCTGTGCCCTCTTCTTCGAGATCATCACCAATCCGCAATTGTTTGTGGCTGATATCCGCAAGTTGGCAGACATCGCACATCAGGCGGGTGTGCCCCTGATTGCCGATACAACCATCGTGCCGTTCTCCACCTTCCATGCCGTCGATTTCGGTGTGGATATCGAGGTGGTGTCGAGCACTAAGTACATCTCTGGTGGCGGCACAGGATTAGGAGGTCTGCTCATCGACTACGGAAAGTTCGATTGGTCAAAGTCACCCTCGCCAGCCCTGCAGGCCCGTACCAAGAAGGTCGGCAAGAAACTGGCATTTACGGCTCGTGTAAAAACGGAACTCATCACCAATCTTGGCGCCTTAATGACACCGCAGGCGGCCTATATGGAAACCCTCGGTCTCGACACCCTCGACATCCGTTTCCGTCGTCAGACCGAGACCACGCTATGGTTGGCAAAACAATGTCAACAACTGCCAGAGATCAAGCGCGTGAACTATACTGGTTTGGAAGATAATCCCTTCTATGAATTATCGAAGGCTCAATTCGGTCCCTTGCCCGGCGCTGTCTTCACCATCGACCTTGAGTCAAAGGAAGCCGCGTGGGCGTTTATCGATAAGCTTCAGATTATCCGTCGTGCCACGAACCTCTTCGACCGCAAGTCGCTGGCCATCCATCCTGCGTCCACCATCTTCGGCCTCTTCACTGCCGAACAATGTGCGGAGATGTCAGTACCAGATACGACCATCCGCCTCAGCATAGGTCTCGAAGCAGGTGAAGATCTATTAGAGGATATCAAACAGAGTCTTACATAAAAAGGGAAGGCGTGAAAAATTACTTTCACGCCTTTCTTGTCTTTGAGTGTGTCTATTCCTTGGCTGGTGCTTGCTTCAGCTGCTCCAGTGCTCTGCAGAGCTGGTCGGGACAGGAGGTGCTCTTTGCACCACAGCGGATGCCGTTCAGGCGGGGGATGACATCGTCTATACGCTGCCCTCTCACCAGTTGGCTGATGCCTTGCAGGTTGCCATTGCAGCCACCCAGGAAGAATACCTGCTGGATGATGTTGTTCTCGTCTGCTGTGACGTCAATCAGTTGCGAGCACGTGCCGTGCGTCTGATACTGTACATGTTTTGTTTTCATATGTCAAATTCGTTGAGGTCGTCACTATCTGATAAAAAGAGTTGCAGGTCGTCGGTATCGAACTCTGGAGACAGGGAAGGATCAGGTACGTCGCCAGGATTCATACTGCCCGCCAGGACTGCTGAGGGAGATACGGAATAAATGTCTATCTCGGGTTTGAAATATTGTTTCTTCATAATGATGTCCTCCTCCTTTTACTTGATAACAACCTTTTTGCCATTCACGATATAGAGACCACGGGTAGGCGTATCTACACGGCGACCCTGCAGGTCATATATATTCGTGTCATTCGTGATATTCGTGTTCGTCACACCAACAATGTCTGTGGTGCTCTCGCCATGGCCCATGCCCAGGCTCGTCACGTTGCGGTCGAAGATGTCGGCCTTGAAGAACGGACGGAAGGCTGCACTGCCACCCGTTGTCTTCAGTTCGAACTTGTTACCCGCGGCATTGATGCAGTAGATGTTCTCAGTGCTCACGGCCTTGGTGTCACCCACGAAGCGATAGTTGCTAGCGGTGATGACAGCCTCCTCGCTCTTCTTGACTTCCGCATTGGTGCCGATGAACTTGATGGTCTTTCCACTCAGGTTGTTGGCCTCTCCCCAATGGTTGCCAGGCAGGGCAATGATATATGGGGTGTTGGCCTCCATGGAGGTCGCATAGTCGAAGTATACTTTGGGGGCACTGGTGTCGTCGCCCGTGAATGCCTTCAGCCAGAACTGCTTGCCGTAGTCTGTGGCATTGTGGAACCAGTCGATAGGTGTGCCGTCGGCTGTCACTGAGGCCACGTCGAAGGGTAAGATGATGGTGTTCCAACCACCGGTATTGTCTGCCCAGCGGTCGTTGTCATAGGTGAATTCGATGTTGCTGGCCGTGAAGTCAACGGGCGAGAAGAAGTCGCTGCCATCCGTCAACGTGATGTTTGCTGCCGTATAGGTGGTACCGATCTTGGTGACGACGTTGTTGACACCCGTTAGCGTCTTGTCGCTGATAAACAGACAGTTGGCTGCACCGCCAGAGACTGCCGTGACGTTTGTTCCTGTCAGGTCGACGGCCAGTGCGTTAGCAGGGGCTGTATAGCTGGTGCTGCTTGTCTTTGTAACGGTGAGGGTACCGTCGGCTGCGTAGGTCGTGATGGCAGGATTTAGGTAATAGTAACGCCAGCTGCCTGGTGATACATTTCCATTTTTGCGATAACCGACATATAATTTATAGTAAGTCTCGTTGCCATCCAGTCCGTCAACTTCCAAAGGAATGTCTACGTAACTGCCATGAGGAATCGTCATGTTTATATTGTTAAGAGAAATCATTTCTTCTGTGTTTGAACTTGGTAGGAGTCTCCAAAAGAGCATACCACTGTAATCAGTCGCTGTGCTGTTGGTTATTCTGACTGTGGCCTTGAAGAAGTTGCCATAGAGATTGTAATTACCGTCTCCTATTGCCTCTGTGTTCTCCACTGTAGGCACGCCCAGTGTCAGATTGATATTATCTGTGGCAGCACCGGCTTCACCGTCCGTTACTGTTATCACAACATATTTTGTCTCGTCATAGGTTTGATAGTAACCATTCTCCAACATTTTGTATGCTGTAATCTTGTAGGTGCCAGCTTCTGCAGGGACAAACTCTACGGCACAGTCTTGGGTGGCACCAGCAGGTATCTGGATCATCTTGCCATCGCCCAGACTCCCCTCATCCCCATGAAGGAAAAAGAAACCTATCTCGCCATCATAGTCATCCGTGCTGTTGTTGGTCATGTTGAAAGTGACGATGGCCGTTTCGCCTATGCTAATAGAGGTCTTGTCGGCCGACACGTCGTTAAGGGTAAGATTGACGATGTTGGGATTATCCAGTACAGTGCCCGTGCCACCTTCCAACTGGACACCGACGACGGCATTTTGTCCTAAACGATAGCCTTCGCTCGAGGTGCTGCCACCAATGCCTTGTTCGTCAGGATCAAGAGCTGACAGTTTGAAGTAGCTGTCACACATGCCACTCCATCCCCAGTTGATGTGGAAATAGTCTTCTCCCTGATAGCCGTCACAGACGAATTCGTGGCCGCCACCTGTTGACTGTCCGGCATATATGATGGCGCGCCCTTCTGCCAGCTCATGGTAGAGCATTTCAATCCAGTTGGCATACGAATAGTGGCTGCGTACTGCTAACTTCGTGGTGGCCGCATATCCGAAATAGGTAATCAATGCAGTAGGAATTTTATCACTTAGTGCCGAAGATCCGCCAACTGTGGTATTTCCATAGTCCATCTTCACAGACACACCACAACACCTCATCAACGTTGCCACAGCATTAGCGCTCTCGGCACTGTAGTCTCCAGCGTAGCTGTCAAGCATCTTGTCCCAATGGATGTCTGTTCCGGCACTAATGCCTGGGATGTTGCTTCCCCATCGTGTCTGGTATCCAGGTATATCGGCAAGGGTGGTTGTCGTCGTGAGACCAGCCTGTTGGGCTGTATAGTACATCACCTGTGCCATCGCCGTAGCGACACAACCAGTGACAGCACCTCCAGCAGGGTAGTAGCTGGTCACCTGATTGTTATATGGTGCGTCTTGGTCCCATTGAGTTGTTACCAGTGGAGCAATAGGTGTCTTGACACCAGATGCTGCACGACGGGTCGCCGTGGGCTGATAGCTGTGGGCGTCCAGCCATGCTATCTCGTCGGCATAGCCCTGCAGCCATGCACGCATGTTGTCGGGCATGTTCTCCAGGTCTAGGCTTCCGCTGTCGCTATAGCCCAGAATGGGCGTTGTACGGTCGTCGTTAGAGACGATGAGGTAGCCGTTGTCGCCAGTGGTATTGATGACATAGAGTCCGCTGAAACGGCCTGCCATGGTGAGCTCAGGGGCTCGTGCCGGACTCTTCTTCGGACCCATGCCCGATGCTGCTCGTTGCTGTAAGAACGATACGGCCTGTTGCAGTGCCTGCTCAGGCAATACCTCGCCAGCCTTGATGATGATGGCCATCATCATCGATAGTACTAAAAGAATAGTTTTTTTCATATAGTTGGGGGGTTATGTTATGCTGCCACAAAGATAGCTGATTTTTATTTAATTGGTGCCACCACCTCCCATTTTTTAGCAATTATTATTGTATTTGCGGTATATTCAAGAAAAAATTGTAACTTTGCAGCATCAATGATTGCTGACGAGTTGAAATATCGTGTACGCGGTGCTTTTGGCTTTGAGCCGACAAGAGAGCAGCAGCAGGCCATAGATGTCTTTGCAACATTTATGGCTGACAGTCGTATGATGCCTGTTATGGTGATGCGAGGTTCGGCAGGTACCGGTAAGACAACGCTGGCAGCAGCCATTGTGCGTGCCTTGCAGTCGCTGGAGCAGCAGTTGGTACTGCTGGCACCAACAGGGCGTGCCGCCAAGGTGTTCTCGCTGTATGCAGGCAGTGCGGCCTATACCATCCACCGCCGCATCTATCGTCAGAAGTCGCTGGAGGGCGGCTTCGAGCTGGGCTATAACAATGCCAAGGACACGCTGTTCATCGTCGACGAGGCCTCGATGGTTAGTCTCAATGGCGAGGGCCGTAGCCTGTTGGACGACCTGATCAGCTTTGTGTATAATGGGCGCAACTGCCGACTCATGCTCATTGGCGACCATGCACAGCTGCCACCTGTCGGCGAGGAGGAGAGCCCGGCACTGATGGCTCCCGTGCTGCGCAGCTATGGATTGCACGTCTATGAGTGCACGCTCAACGAGGTGCTGCGCCAGAGTCAGGAGAGTGGCATTCTTTATAACGCTACAGAGGTCAGATGGCTGATGTATGATGGCAGATGTGAATTGCCTCAGGTTCATCTTCAGGGCTTTACGGACATCCATGTAGTGCCTGGCGACGAACTGATAGAGACGCTGGCCAGCAGCTATTCGAAGGTGGGACTCGACGAGACGTTGGTTGTGACACGCTCCAACAAGCGTGCCAACATCTTTAACCAAGGCATCCGCAATCAGATATTGGGACGCGAAGAGGAGTTGACGACGGGCGACCAGCTGATGGTGGTGAAGAACAACTATTTCTGGACTAAACCAGAGTCCCCTGACTTAGGGGACTCAAGCTTAGAGTTCATTGCCAACGGCGACATGTGCGTGGTGCGCAGGGTGCGCAATGTGCACGAGCAGTATGGCTTCCGCTTTGCCGAGGTCACCGTGACCTTCCCAGACTACGACGACTATGAGTTGACGGCCACCGTGCTGCTCGACACGCTGACCAGCGAGGCTCCCGCCCTGACGCGCGACCAGCAGGAGACCCTGTATAATAAGGTGTTGGAAGACTATGCCGACATACCCCGTAAGGCAGACCGCATGAAGGCGCTGAAGGAGGACCGCTACTACAATGCCCTGCAGGTGAAATACGCCTATGCCGCCACCTGTCACAAGGCGCAGGGTGGACAGTGGGCACACATCTATGTGGACCAGGGCTACATGACTGACGACATGCTCTCTGCCGACTACCTGCACTGGCTCTATACCGCCTTTACGCGTGCCACTGAGCAGCTCTATCTGATTAACTGGCCAAAAACGCAAATCGAGCGCTGCGCTAGTGAATAGTGATTAGTGAACAGAGAAATATGAGTATATATATTAATGATGACATAGCACACTTCGACTGGCAGGCAGCCTTGCCCCAGTTGTCGGAACAGCGCAGGGAACAGTGTCTGCGTTTTAAGCACGAGCTGGGACGTCAGACGTGTGCTGCTGCCTACTTGCTGTTGTGCGAGGCCCTGCGCAAGGAGTATGGCATCACGGAAAAACCCGTCTTCGAATATGGTGAACACGGCAAGCCCACCATCAGCGGACACCCCGACATCCACTTTAATATGAGTCACTGTCGGGAAGCTGCCATCTGTGTGGTCAGCGACCATCCCGTAGGCGTCGACATTGAGAGCATCCACCGCTACAGCGAGTCGCTGGCACGCTATGTGATGAGCGACAAGGAGATGGAACAGATACTCCATGCCGAGAACCCCGCACTAGTGTTTACCCAGCTGTGGACCCGCAAGGAGGCTGCCGTCAAGCGCAGTGGCTACGGCATCAGCAACGACATGAAGCACGTGCTCGAAGGTCTGCCCTTCGAGATAGAAACGGTGCTCGTCCCAGAGAAAAACTATGTATATTCAATAACGCTTTAAAACAATAAGACTATGAATCTAAACGGACGACGCGAGAGTTCTAATGTGGAAGACCGCCGTGGCATGAGTGGCGGTAAGAAGGCAGGTATGGGTGCAGGCATCCTGGGTGTTATCATTGCAATGGCCGTTGCCTACTTCTCTGGCGGCGACCCGCTGTCGGCAGGTATGCAGGCCTTCCAGGAAAATGGCGGACTGGGCTCGCTGACGGGTACCAATACGGAGGTCAGCGCTGAGCAGCGTGAGTTTACCGAGGAAGAGCAGGAGCTGGCACACTTCTCTACACAGATTCTGGCAGGTACCGAGGATGTGTGGAAGAAGATTTTCCAGGAGCACAACAGCGTGTACAAGGTGCCCACCATGGTGCTCTATACCGACGGTACACAGACCGCCTGCGGACAGGGCTCGGCACAGATGGGACCGTTCTACTGCTCGGGCGACCAGAAGTTGTATATCGACCTGTCGTTCTTTACGGAGATGAAGTCAAAGCTGGGTGCTGACGGCGACTTTGCCTATGCCTACGTCATTGCCCACGAGGTAGGCCATCACGTGGAATATCTGACGGGAATCCTGCAGGATGCTCACGCGAAGATGGCCAAGATGAACCAGACCGACGCCAACAAGATGTCCGTGCGTCTGGAACTCTTGGCCGACTTCTATGCAGGAGTCTGGGCACACCACGACAACAAGATGTTCGGCTCCTTGGAGGATGGCGACATCGAGGAGGCCATCCACTGTGCACAGGTCATCGGCGACGACTATCTGCAGAAGAAAGCCCGTGGCTATGCCGTTCCCGAGTCCTTCAACCACGGCACCTCCCGCCAGCGCATGAAGTGGTTCAAGCGTGGCCTGGAGACTGGCGACGTCTCTCAGGGCAACACCTTCGAATGCTCTGACGCTGAGCTGTAAAAACGATAAAAGGACACAAAAGGGTCATGACCCTTTTGTGTCCTTATTGTATATAAGAGGTGCTATTTGACTTTTGCAACCAATGTATCTGGATAGCTGGGCATAGCACCATTCTGTGTGCAGACATAGGCACTGACCTCTACAGCTATGCGGTGAGCAGCCTCTAAGGGTTTGCCGTTGAGGATGGCTGCGCAGAACGACCCCGTGAACGAGTCGCCAGCACCTACCGTGTCAGCAACGGTCACCTTCGGCGTCTCCTGGAATGACGTCAGACCAGGCGCAAAGACGTACGAGCCATTGGTGCCACACGTCAGAACCAGCATCTTCAGCTTATATTCTGCCAGCATCTTCTCGCAGATGCCACGCATATCCAGATCATCATAGCCATACATGCGCTTGATGACAACCAATTCTTCATCGTTAATCTTCAGGATGTTGCAGCGCTTCAGCGACTCCTCAATGACATCCTTGGTATAGAACTGCTGGCGCAGATTGATATCGAAAATCTTCAGGCAGTCCTCTGGCGTGTCGTCAAGGAACTGGCGGATGCTAGCCCATGAAGTGACATTGCGCTGAGCCAGTGAACCGAAACAAACGGCACGGCACTGACGGGCAATCTCTGCAATTTCTGGTGTGTAGGGAATGTTGTCCCATGCCACATTCTCCTTGATCTCATAGGCAGGAATACCATCGCCTGACAGCGTAACCTGTACCGTACCTGTGGGGTAGGGCACGCGTGGCATCAGATAGTTCAGTCCGTGTTCTTTCAGTGCCTCGATGGTCTCTTCGGCCAGCGCATCTTCACCCAGTGCACTGATGGCCAGTGTCTGCAAGCCAAACTGTCCGGCATGATAAGCAAAGTTGGCAGGTGCACCACCCAGTTTCTTTCCTTCGGGAAGAACATCCCATAAAGCCTCTCCGAGACCTACTACAAATCGTTTCTGTTCCATAGTCTTATGCGGTTTTTAATTGTTTGATATACGTGAAGAGATAGATGACGCCAACAGCCATTACCAGCACGGCTCCTGCCTGTCCCATAGCGTCGCTCATGAAGCCCATCAGCAGCGGGAAGATGGTACCACCAAACAGTCCCATTATCATCAGGCCGCTCACCTCGTTCTGTTTCTCAGGCATCGACTCCAGGGCTGTAGCGAAACACATGGAGAAGACATTCGAGTTGCCGTAACCCACCAGAGCTATGGCGGTATAGAGCATCCACTGCTCAGTGCCGACGAACAGTCCGCACATCGACAGAGCCATCATGGCGATAGAGATGGTGAAGAAGGTGCGCATCTTCAGCACGCGGAGGAAGAACGAACCCGTCAGACAGCCCAGGGTACGGAAGATGAAGTACAGACTTGTGGCAAATGCCGCCTCGTTGAGCGTCATTCCCAGGCGCTCCATCAGAATCTTCGGCGCGGTAGTGTTAGTACCTACGTCAATACCCACATGACACATGATTCCCAAGAACGACAAGAGGACGATAGGTGTTCCCAGCAGTTTGAAGCACTCTACAAAGGTTGACGGCCTGCCCTCAATGGGTGGCTCCTCGATAGGTGTGACGAAGAGCAGCACCGTAGACAGGATGCCCACCACGAAGAAGATGCCGAAGAGCACGCGCCAGTTCAGTCCGAACTCAGGAATGACCAGTGTAGCGCCCCACATAGCCAGATAAGGTGCCGAGAAGGAGGCAATAGCCTTGATGAACTGACCAAAGGTCAGCGTTGCTGCCAGGTTGCCGCCACCCATCACCGTCGATACCAGCGGGTTCAGCGAGGTCTGCATCAGAGCGTTGCCAATGCCCAGCAGTGAGAAGGCGATAAGCATCAGTGTAAACGTCTCACCAAACAGTGGCAAGAGCAGCGAAACGACAGTCACCACCAGTGACAGCAGTACAGTCTTCTTACGACCAATCGTGTTCATCAGCATGCCCGTGGGTACGCTGAAGATGAGGAACCAGAAGAATACCAGCGATGGCAGTACGTTGGCTACCGAGTCGCTCAGTGCGAGGTCTTCCTTTACATAGTTGGAGGCAATGCCCACCAGGTCCACGAAGCCCATGCAGAAGAAGCAGAGCATCACGGGAATCAGGTAAATCGTTTTGTTTTGTTTAGCCATAATATTTTATAATTATCAATTCTTAGCTCTTAGCTCTCTTTCTTAACTCTTAACTCTTAATTCTTAATTCTTAACTTGATAGATCGTAGCCTTTCCACCTTTCACCTTGAGGGTGTTGTAGGGCTCTGAAGGGAATACCAGGTTGGTCATAGCCATCTTGCCCTCTGCATCAAACACCTCGATGCTGCAGCGGTCGATGAAGATGCGCAGTTGTTTGACGGTGCCAAACGTCGGGGCTACCGTCACAGCAGGGAATGCCTCACTGAAGCTGACGTCGCCACTCTTCACACGCTCCATCATAAACGTCTGCTGTTGGCCGTCGTATTTCATCGTCACCTTTTCGCCCTTGTTGTTGGAGAGTACTATCTCCGTCTGGCTCTTTGTGTCGATGAGAATCTCGCAGGCCTCGGTAGGATTCTTTATCTTTGCGCCACGCACGGCCAGCATCTCCTTGGACGGTATTACGCTGACGTAAGTCTCTTCACCATGACGGAATAGTCCCAGGTCGCGGGGTATGGAGTTGGCTGAGCGGAACTGCTTGGTGGGTACCTGGTTGGCATACTGCCAGTTGGACATCCATGCCAGTACCGTGCGGCGGTTGTCGGGTGCATTGTAGAACGACACCGTAGCATAGTGGTCTTTGCCGTAGTCCAGCCACTTCGTCACCTTCGGCATCGACTCGCACGTGAACTTGTGACCATCGAACTGTCCTACGAAATATTGCGTAGCACTACCGCCAAAGGGTCCACCAGGATTGATGTTGCAGATGAGCACCCACTTGTTGTCTATCTTGAACAGGTCAGGACACTCCCACACACCACTGTGGTTGCCATACTCCTTGCCGAATGACGACTCATACTTCCATGCCTTCAAGTCCTTTGACGAGTAGATGCGCATCTCCTGACCTGCAGCCAGAATGAGGTTCCACATCTTGGCATCCTCGTTCCAGAATGCTTTGGGGTCGCGGAAGTCGGCAATGTCGCTGGTCGTCAGTATGGGATTGTCGCTATACTTCTTAAAGGTGCGGCCGCCATCCTTTGATACCGCCATGGATTGTGTCTGATGATGACCTGCGGAAGTGTAGAAAGCCACCACATCGTTGCCATTCGTCACACATGAGCCGCTGAAGATAGAACCTAACCAGTCGGCCTCGATAGCCAGTGGCTGAGTCTCCCAGTGTATTAAGTCCTTCGAGGTGCTGTGCCCCCATGTCATATTCTCCCACTGACTGCCGTAAGGATTATACTGGTAGTAGAGGTGCCACACACCGTCCTTGTAAAACATTCCGTTGGGATCGTTCATCCAACCATAGAGTGGGGTGTGGTGGTAGATAGGACGGAAGTGCTCGCTGTTCGTGGTGTCGAAAGAATTGGAGTACTTCATCTCTCGCCAGCAAGCAAACTCACCCACAGCGCCCTTCTGGCGGCGGTCTCCGTGGAATTCGATATCCATCAGGCAAGCACCCCTCAGTTCGTAAGGCACATAATAGTCTACGCGGTCAACGGCCAGCTTCACGTTGAGGCGTTGTACCATATTATTATGGTTGTCTAACACGGCGATGGCTGCGATGTCTTCCGTTTCCTGTACAGGCAACAGCAGATAGCGGAAGCTTTGCTCCATTTTCAACATGGCGTGCTTGTCGCCCAGCACGATAGGCTTCACCTGTGCTCCAACCGTACAGGTTAGCATGACAGTCATCAGTGTCAGTAAAAATCTTTTCTTCATTGTCGTTTGATGTTTTAGTGTAGAAATTTGTTGCAAATATACATGATTTCTCTTTTTGCCCCTATAAATTATGATACAAAAGCTAAAAAAAAACGTTCATTGCAACAAAAAAGACAGACAATGAACGTATTTTCTATTTTTTTTCGTATATTTGCCAACAAAACCTATTAATACAATTCTATGATGATGCATAAACAACTTTTTGGGTGCTTGCTGTTGGTGTTGCTACTGACTATATTAGGATGTGCCAACCCTAAACCTTATTATATAATAGGTGTATCTCAGTGTTCGGCAGATATCTGGCGTGAGAAGCAGAACGCCGAGCTGCGTATGGGAGCCTATTGCCAGGAAAATGTGGAGCTGCGTTTCGCTGCTGCCTATGATAGCGACGAGCGTCAGGTGCAACAGATAGACTCCTTGGTGGACAGCGGCATTGACCTGCTGATTGTTGCTCCCAACCAGGTGAAAACCATCTCGTCGGCCATTGACCGCGCCTACGATAAGGGTATTCCTGTTATTGTCTTTGAACGAAAGACCAATTCACAGAAATATACGTCATTCATCAGTGCCGACAACTACGAGATGGGGCGCATCATGGGTGAATACATCGCCAGTCGGATACATGGCAAAGGACGTGTCATGGAAATCATGGGACTCAAGGGCTCGTCACCAGCCATTGAGCGCCACAACGGTTTCGCTGATGCCTTGAAGAATTACCCTGATATCACTGTCGTTGCCACCCTGCAAGGCGACTGGACAGAGGAGAGTGCCGTCAAGGCCGTGAAAGCCTATCCTGGCAATCTGGACCATATCGACTTTGTCTTTGGGCAGAACGATCGCATGGCTATGGGTGCCCGTCGTGCCTTGCAAGAAAGCCCTCGCAACGCCACACTCTCAAAGAGAGAACATCTAACATCTAACAGCCATCAGCCACTCTACTGCGGCATTGACGGTCTGCCTGGTGAAGATGGCGGCATCCGTCTGGTACGCGACAGCATCCTGGATGCTTCCTACATCTATCCTACCCATGGTGACAAAATCATAGAATTGGCTATCAACATTCTTGAAGGCAAACCCTACGAGAAAGAAACTCTTCTGCAGTCAGCACTGGTTACTCGCGACAATGCTAAGGTGCTGTTGATGCAGAACGAAGAGATGATGCGCCAGGCTGAGTATCTCGACCAGTTGCATAGCAGGGCAGACACCTATCTGAAAGAGTTAGCTACGCAGCATGTCTTCAACTGGATGTCGATGGGTGTCATTCTGCTGTTGGTGGTAACCATCGTGTTATTCTATATGTATCATCTCCGTAAGGTGAAGTTGCAGCAAGAGCGTGTTGTCAGTACGCTGTGGAATATGGAGATAGAGCCAGCACCTGTTGCTGACGAAACAAAGGAGCAGACAGCAGACAGTTCGGCAGACGAGAAACCGTCCGTTGTTGCCGAAAGTGCCTTCCTGGCACGGTTCCGCGAGGTCGTTGAGGCTCGCATGGAAGATAGCGAGGTCAGTGTCGACGACCTGGCAGCAGAGATGAACCTCAGTCGTGTACAGCTCTATCGTAAGATTAAGACGATAACCGGTTCCTCACCCGTAGAACTGCTGCGCACCACGCGCTTGAAGCGTGCCTATCAGATGCTGCTCACCACCGACAAGAGTGTCAGCGAGGTGGCTTACGCTGTCGGATTCACTGCCCCCAGCTACTTCTCCAAATGTTTCAAAGAGGAGTACGGCATGGTGCCTGGCGACATCAGGAAATAGCACGGAAATATTTGTAATTACTAAGATTATTCGTTCATTCCGTTGTAATTTTGTTACATTGCAACAATTTTTGAATGGGATGAACGATATTTTTCATACCAATAACTATATCATTACTACTTTTGCGGCAAAATCTGAAACAAGAGTATTAACTAAAAACAAAAAGCAAATGAAACAAACGAAACGATTGTTTTTAAGTTTCTTGACGCTGCTGCTCGCTACGGTGACGTACGCACAGGAGGTGACAGGAACTGTGTCTGACTCTTTTGGGCCAGTGATTGGAGCTACAGTCATGGAGAAAGGAACCACCAATGGCACGGTGACTGACTTCGACGGAAACTTTAAACTCAAAGTGAAAGCCGGCACTACGCTGGTGTTTAGCTATGTGGGCTATCTGACGCAGGAGCTGCCTGCTCAGAATGGCATGCAGGTCATGCTGAAAGAAGACAGCAAACAACTACAGGAAGTGGTAGTGACAGGTTACACTACCCAGCGTAAGGCCGACCTGACGGGTGCTATCTCTACCGTCAGCGTTGACGAGATGGCTAAGCAGAACGAGAACAACCCCATGAAGGCCCTGCAAGGTCGCGTGCCAGGCATGAACATATCAGCCACTGGTACTCCTTCTGGTGCTGCTACCGTGCGCATCCGTGGTAATGGTACATTGAACAACAACGACCCGCTGTACATCATTGACGGTGTTCCCACCACATCTGGCATGCACGAATTGAACGGTAACGATATTGAAAGTATTCAGGTGCTGAAGGATGCCGCCTCAGCATCTATCTACGGTTCGCGTGCTGCCAACGGTGTGATCATTATTACCACCAAGAAGGGTAAAGAGGGTAAGGTAAAGGTTAACTTCGACGGCAGCATTGCCGCCTCGTTCTATACCAATAAGATTGAGACGATGAACGCCAGCGAGTGGGGTCGCGCCTTTTGGCAGGCTAACGTGAATGACGGCATCAACCCCTCGAACAACAACCTGGGTTACAACTACGACTGGAGCTACGATCAGAATGGCAACCCCGTGCTGAACAAGATGACCATGAACATGTACCTGGACGATGATGCTACCGTACGTGCCGGCGATACGGACTGGTTTAAAGAGGTAACCCGTACAGGTATTGTCCAGCAGTACAACCTCTCTGTCAGCAACGGATCAGAGAAGGGCAACTCGTTCTTCTCATTAGGCTACTACGACAATCAGGGTACCATCAAGGACTCGTGGTTCAACCGTCTGTCTGCCCGTGCCAACAGCGACTATAAGCTGTTTGACGGTAAGCTTACCATTGGTGAGAACTTCACGCTGAACCGCAACAAGGGTGTGGATGCTCCTGACGTGCTGAGAAATGCCCTGGAGTTCAACCCCAACTACCCTATCTATGCTGAGAACGGACAGTACGCGCAGGCCTTGGGTGCCTACTCGGAGCGTGAGAATCCGCTGAGCATGATTCGCAATGCCAAGGACAATGAGTACACGCTGTGGCGTCTGTTCGGTGACGTCCACATGAGCGTGACGCCATTTAAGAATTTTACTGTTCGTTCAACATTCGGTGTTGACTATAGCCAGAAGGAGCAGCGCTTCTTCACCTACCCCATTGCCAATGGTAAGGTGATGCGCACCGAGACGGCTGCAGAGAGCAAGCAGGAGCACTGGATGAACTGGATGTGGAACGCCATTGCCACCTATAACCTTGAGGTTGGCAAGCATCGTGCCGATGCCATGATTGGTATGGAGGTGAACCGCTATGACTTCAAGTGGAGCAGCGCCAAGCGCTATGAGCTGTCAGTGCTGAACACCGACTATATGTGGCCCAGTGCAGGTTCAGGCAAGCAGATTGCCCTGGGTTCTGGCGAGGGTTACTCGCTGGTATCGTTCTTCGGCAAGGCCAACTACACCTATGCTGACAAGTACCTGGTGTCGTTCACACTGCGTCGTGACGGTTCAAGCCGCTTCGGCAAGAACAACCAATACGGTACGTTCCCATCAGCCTCTGTCGGTTGGCGCATTACCGAGGAGCCGTTCATGAAGTTTACCGAGGGCATCCTTGACAACCTGAAACTGCGCTACTCTTGGGGACAGACTGGTAACCAGACCATTCCCATTGTAGCCCGCTACACCATCTATAAGCCCATCACCACTACTGGTCTGTGGGGCAGTGGCCAGGCTGGTTCTGCCTACGACATCGCAGGTCTCAATGGTGGCTACGAGCTGGCCAGCGGCTACGTACGCGACCGTCGTGGCAACGAGGACATCAAGTGGGAGACCACCACACAGCACAACATCGGTGTGGACTTCACCTTCCTGAGAAACGAGATTTATGGTAGCTTCGACTGGTTCCACAAGAAGACCACCGACATTCTGGTCGACATGGTAGGTATCGGTGCCATGGGTGAAGGTGCCAACCAATATATCAATGCCGGCGAGGTGAAGAACACCGGTTGGGAGTTCTCTATAGGCTATCGTCATCGCATTGGCGACTTCTCTTGGGACATCAATGGAAACATCAGTGCCTATAAGAATGAGATTACCAAACTGCCTGAGACTGTTGCTGCCAGTGGCACTTTCGGAGGTAACGGTGTGAAGAGTGTTGTAGGTCACCCGATGGGTGCCGAGGTTGGATATGTGGCCGACGGCATCTTCAAGAGTCAGGAAGAGATAGACAACCACGCCATTCAGGAAGGTGCTGGTCTGGGGCGCATCCGCTATAAGGATCTGAACGGTGACGGCAAGATTACAGAGGCCGACCGCGACTGGATCTTCGACCCGACACCCGACTTTGCATGGGGTCTGAATATCACGCTGCAGTACAAGAACTTCGACTTCACCATGTTCTGGCAGGGCATGCAGGGTCGCGATGTCAACTGCTACGACTTCAAGAAGGAGACTGACTTCTGGGCCAACTCAGGTGTCAACGTTCCTTATTTGAACAAGGGTGTACGCGTGCTCGACGCATGGTCGCCAGCCAATCCCGGCAGCGACATTCCTGCGCTGACCACTGCCGACCGCAACAACGAGGGAAGTCTCTCGTCATACTACATAGAGAACGGCTCATACGCCAAACTGCGCACTGTACAGATTGGCTACAACATGCCTAAGAGCATTACCGACAAGCTGAAGATGGATCGCATCCGCCTCTACGCATCGGCTCAGAACCTGCTGACCATCAAGAGCGGCAAGTTCACTGGCAACGACCCAGAGAATCCTGGTTTTGCATATCCTATTCCTCTGAACCTCACCTTCGGTGTTAACGTAGGATTCTAAGTGAAGATGAAAAATGAAATATTAAATCGACAGATTATGAAAACGATATATATAAAATACATCTGTGCAATCTGCGCAATCTGTGGTCTGACTGCTTGCTCTGACTTCTTGGAGGAGCAGAAACCCCAGGCTACGCTCATACAAGACGAGATAAAGAATCCACAGTATATCGACAACGTACTGATTACGGCCTACGCTGGTCTGGTGACCATTGAGGACATGAACGCCTCGTTCTCGCTGTGGAACTACGACACACGTTCTGACGACGCCTATGTGGGCGGTGCAGAATTCTCTGACGGTGCTCCTTTCCACAATCTGGAACGTGGCACGGGTATTGCCACCTCTGACTGGCCTTTCAGCTCTATTTGGGGTAAGTTCTACCAGTACCTGTCACGCGTCTCGCTGTCCATCGACATGCTGGCCGAGGCTGACCAGTCGAACGCCACCATCCAGCAGCGTACGGGCGAGATGAAGTTCCTGCGTGCCTACGGCCACTTCCAGCTGAAGCGCCTGTTCAAGAAGATTCCTTTCGTCAACAAGCTGAACATGCAGGAGGAAGATTATACGAACCTCTCGAACACAGAATATACCAATGATGAGGGCTGGCAGCAGATCATCAACGACCTGCAGGATGCCTACAACGTATTGCCCACAGTGCAGAAGGAGAAGGGTCGCCCCACCAAGGCTGCCGCTGCTGCCTTCCTGGCAAAGGTATACCTCTACAAGGCTTATCGTCAGGACGATGCCAACACAAATCAGGTGACCAGCATCAACAACGAAGACTTGCAGAAGGTTATCGAATACACCGATCCTAAGCTGTATAGCAACTATGGACTGGAGAGCGACCTGCACAACAACTTCCGTCCTGAGGAAGCATACGAGAACGGCAAGGAGAGCATCTGGGCCATCCAGTATTCAAAGAACGACGGTACCACCTATGGTAACCTGAACTTCTCTAACCGTCTGATAGTACCCTGTATTCCTAAGGTGCATGACTCTGGTTGCGACTTCTACAAGCCCTCTGTCAACCTCGTCAATGCCTATCGCACCAATGCCGACGGACTGCCTCTCGTGGCTACAGCAGCCACCCAGGACTACGAGGTGGGCTCTGCACAGACTGTCGATCCACGTCTCTTCGTTACCGTTGGCGTACCAGGTACTCCCTACATGTTCAACACCAGCTACATGATGAGCAAGACCAATACGTGGAGCCGCTCAGGTGGTAAGTATGGCTACTTCGTGTCGCTGAAGCAGAACGTAGACCCTGCACAGACGAATCTGTACATTTTCAATGCCGACAACCAGTGGGCCAGCTCTATGAACCGCGTAGTATTCCGCTATGCTGATGTACTGCTGATGCGTGCTGAAGCTCAGGCTCAGCTGGGTAATAGCGCTGAGGCCGTCACACTCGTCAACCAGGTGCGTGAGCGTGCTAAGGCGATGGCTGCCAACAGCGTCGTGTCTAACTATCCTAATAAGTATGGTGTACACTTTGCCATCAATAGCTATAAAGGCACCTACGACAAGGATGCTGCTATGGAGATTGTGAAGACTGAGCGTCGCCTGGAGTTGGCAATGGAGAGCGAGCGTTTCTTCGACCTGGTACGCTGGGGCGATGCCGCCACTGTCATCAACCAGTTCTACAATACAGAGAGCCAGAAGATGACGTTCCTCAATGGTTCTTTGTTTACTGCCAACAAAAACGAGTACCTGCCTATTCCTCACGAGCAGATGGCAGCCTCTAACGGACACTACACACAGAACTGTGGACAATGGTAATGAAGAGTTTAAAGTTTAAAGTTTATAGTTGAAAGATATGAAAACGATATATAGTATCATTTGCATGGTTTGTCTGCTCTGCGGCTTCACTGCCTGCAGCGACGACCATACGGGCAGCATCAATGTCGGCGGCTCGTGTCTGGTAGAGTCTTTTGAACTCAACAACCAGTTCAAGGCTACCATCAGCCATGAGAAGCGTCTCATCAAAATCAAGGTCCCTGAGACCTTTGCACAGAAGGGCGATATGGAGATTACCAGTCTCACTCTTCCTGCTGGCGCCTCTGCTAACTTTAAGTTGGGCGACCACATCAATCTGAATGCTGACAAGACGCTGCGCGTCACCAATGGCGACCTGCAGCTGGAGTATCAGGTTAGCGTACGCAACGATGAGGCCCTGCTGACACAGTTCTTGCTGGAGGGTGTCAAGGGTGCCATCAACCAGGATGACAAGACGGTTACCGTCAGTGTGATGGCCAGCAGCGGCATCGACCTCTCTAACGCTACCTTCGAGGCTGTGGTTAGCGAGGATGCCACCTGCAGTCCTGCCAGCGGTACGAAGGGCAACTTCACAGAGCCTTTCCTGCTGAC
The DNA here is from genome assembly GCA_902799355.1 of uncultured Bacteroidales bacterium. Classification (GTDB taxonomy): domain Bacteria; phylum Bacteroidota; class Bacteroidia; order Bacteroidales; family Bacteroidaceae; genus Prevotella. Next base: position 2,016 of record CADCAG010000011.1, on the reverse strand, counting down.
CGTCAATGACAATACGGCAACCAATGTATATACCGTCAACGTGACGCTGATACAGGCTCCTGTCGCTATCTTCGTGGGCGACGCTGAAAATGTAGAGGCACTGAACGACGAGGAGAAGGCTGCTGCCAAGTGGCTGACAAGTAATGTCGCCGGTTCGGCATATCTCTCATGGAGTGACATCAACGCTGGCAGCGTGTCGCTTGACAAGGTTCGCCTGGTATTCTTCCATCGCCACTGCCCGGCTTATGGCAACTACAACGGCTTTGCCGATGCCGAGACAGGCGCTATGGCTGCACTGCCCAAGATGAAGGAACTCTACCAGAACGGTGTAGGCTTCGTACTGCAGCGCTCAGCTGTCAACTATGCCATCGCACTGGGTGCACAGCCTGAGGACTCTTATCCTAACAACGTCTGGGGTGGCAACGGAGAAGGTTCCGACCTGATGGGACCCGAGCCTTGGACCTATCGTGTTGCTGACATCAACCATCCTTTGTGGAAGGACCTGAAGCGCTCAACAGGACTGGGCGACGACCGCATCATCACACTCGACGAGGGCTACACCATCTGTAACACCACATCACAGTACGGCTTCTGGGGTGACTATCCTGACGAGAATGCTGTGGCTGCCAAGACTGGCGCTCGTGTCCTCGGTGGCGACGGCAATGTCTCTTCATGGGAGTTGAAGAATGCCGCAGGCAACTACGGTAAGGGAGGCATCGTCTGCTTCGGTACTGGTGTCTTCGACTGGAACTCTCCGACTCCTTACACCTCTGTATACCACGACAATATGGGTCAGATTATGCTCAACGCACTGGAGTACCTTGGTAAGTAAAAACTCAAACAAAAAAATAGAATAATATGAAGACAATGATATATTCAGCAATCGCACTCATCCTGTCAGCCTCTGCGCTGACAGCATGCAGCAGCGACGACGGTGTGACGGGCGATCCCGCTCGCAACTGGGCAGGTACAACAAATGCGTTCACCCCCACTGACGAACAAGGCTTTGGCACCTACTACATGCCAGCTATCGGACGCGTCGGAGACCCCATGCCTTTCTACGATAAGAAGGCTGGCGACTTCAAGGTGCTCTACCTGCAGGAGTTCGACAATAATATGAGTCACCGCTTCCATCCCATCTGGGGCGTCTCTACCAAGGACGGCGCCAGCTACCAGTCACTGGGCGAAGTGCTGCCCTACGGCAGCAACGACTATGTGCAGGATGCTGCGCTGGGTACCGGCTGTGCCTACTACGACGAGGCAAACGGCCTGTACTACATCTACTATACCGGTCACAATGGCAACTGCCAGTATCGTGAGGTTGTCATGCGTGCTACCTCTACCGATTTCAAGACGTGGACAAAGGACGAGCTGTGGGCACTCAATGGTCCCGACTACGGCTATTCTGCCAACGACTTCCGCGACCCGCAAATCTTCATGGCTGACGATGGACTCTACCGCATGGTGATCTCTACCTATCCTAAGAATGGCGGCGACCCGCAGTTTGCAGAGTTCAAGTCCAGCGACCTGAAGAACTGGGAACATGTCGGTCCCTTCAAGATGATCTGGGACCGCATGCTGGAGTGTCCCGACATCTTCAAGATGGGCGACTACTGGTATCTGGTCTACAGCCAGAGCTTCCGCGCCAGCTGGAGTCGCAAGGTGAAGTATATGTTCGCTGACAGCTGGGATGCGCTGAAGGACTGCTTCAACAACGGTCCCAAGTGGCCTGCCGATGGTCCGCTGTGGCGCGAGGGCAATCTCGACACCCGTGCCTTCTATGCAGGCAAGACAGCCTCTAACGGCACCGACCGCTTCATCTGGGGCTGGACACCATACCGCTCTGGTGCCGATATCCACGAGAAGAATGTCAACGTGGGTGCTGGCGACGGCAATGAACCCAACTGGAGTGGTGCCCTGGTATGCCACAAACTCATCCAGCATGCCGATGGTACGCTGTCGATGGGTGCCGTGCCCGCTATGGCTGCCAAGTATGGCAAGCCCCAGGAAGCCAAG
>CADCAG010000010.1 GCA_902799355.1 uncultured Bacteroidales bacterium | reverse complement strand
CTAAAGAAAAAAACGAAAAAGAATCTATGCTATGAAAAACAAGGAATTCTGGAAGACGGTGATTCAAGTCATCGTGACGGTGCTGACGGCACTGACGACCACACTGGGAGTGAGCGCTTGCAGCTTATAAGCGCTGCGCGCTAAAAGTAAAAATTAGAAAATGTAAAAATGAGAAAATGAAAAGGCGCTGGGCGGTGGCTCAGCGCTTTTTTCATTATAATAGTTTGGGCTCCTTGATTTCCTGTCCGCGGCAGAAGCGGTGGAGAATCTGGCGGTCGTCGCCGACATAGATGAAACGCTCCAGGCGGTGTACCAGCGAGTATTCGGCAGGGTAGAGAACGGCATCGTCGATGACGAGGGCGTCGAACTCGTAGCCTGGCTCGAAACTGCCGACACGGCCGAAGAAGGAACCTGCGGACTTGGTGGCAATCCAGAAGATTTCGGGTAGGGTGAGGAAGGCCTTGCTCTTGTCAATCTGGTAGTGCATCTTGCTGACCTGGATGGCGTAGACCAGCATGCGGAACATGTTGAGGTCGTGGCCGCCGCTGATGTCGCTGCCCAGGCCGATGGGGAGTCCTTCGTCGAGGAATGTGCGGATGGGTGCCAGACCTGACGAGAGGTTGAAGTTGGACGTGGGACAGTGGGCGACCATGACCTTGTTCTTCTTCATCAGTTCCAGCTCGCTGCCATTAGTCCATACACAGTGGGCCATGATGGTGGGCGTCTGTCCGAAGAGTCCGTAGCGGTTGTAGGCATCGCCATAGCTGGTGCTCTCCTTCTCCAGTTCTGCCACCCACGCAATCTCGGAGGTGTTCTCTGACAGGTGTGACTGTACGGGCAACTGGTACTTGTTGGCCAACTCGCCACAGGCCTTCAGCAACTCGGGCGTACAGGAGGGTACGAAGCGAGGAGTGATGATGGGGCGTACGAGGGCGTTATCATCACCGAATTCGGCGATGAGTTGTTCTTGGCCAGCGATATAGGCGTCGACATCCTCGGAGAGGGTGTCAGGGCAGTTGCGGTTCATGGCTACCTTGCCCACCATAGCGCCCATGCCAGCCTCTTGGTAGAGTTTCATGAGCACGCGGGTGCTGTCGGTATGCATGGTGCTGAAGACGACGCTACGCATGGTGCCAAAGAGCCACTGGGTATGCATGAAGCGGCGATACATGCGCTCGGCATACTGGACATCGGCATATTTCGACTCCTCAGGGAAGGTGTAGTTCTGCAGCCAGGGCAGCAGCTCCAGATCCATTGCCACACCTTGGTTGTGTACCTGTGGAGCATGGACGTGCATGTCGTTCATGGCAGGGATGAGCAGCTTGTCGCCAAAATCAGTGACCTCAGCACCCTCGCAACCCAAGTCCTTCAGGTTGCTTGCCACACCCAACACGATGCCGTCTTCCACAGCGATATATCCGTTCTCGAAAATCTCGAAATGGTCTTTCTCTTTGGTAAAGAGGATATGTGCCTTATATACGTTTTTCATATCAATAATAGATTTAGATTTGTTGTTACTAGCTGCAAAGATAGTGTTTTTTACGGACTTTTCAAACAATCAAGATAAAAAAATCGATGATTTGCATTGATTCTTCAGTTTTTTTACCTATCTTTGCAACCAAGACTTTTGTATACTTTAAAAACTACTATGCTATGGAACATGGACTTTTAATTAACATCTGTGGTTGGATAGCCACGTTTGGCCTCATCTTCGGCTACCTGCCGCAGGCCATTCAGACCATCCGTACGCGTAACACGGACGGTATTTCGCTGCCAGGATTCATCTCGATGGCCATCGGATGTGCAGCGTTTGTGGTACAGGGTTTTCTGATAGAGAACTACTACCTGGTGCTGACCAACCTCATCACCTGCACCTGTAGCGTGATCATCTTCGCTATCAAGATGCACAACGACTATTGTAAGAAATGATACTTATCTCTAACGACGACGGATATCAAGCAAAAGGAATAAACTATCTTATCAATATCGTAAAGGACTACGACGATGTGCTGGTATGTGCACCAGACGATGCCCGTAGCGGTTTCGCCTGTGCCTTCTCGGCCAACACACCGTTGACACTGACGCATCGGCACCACGAAAAGGGTGTCGATGTGTGGTCATGTAATGGCACACCAGTAGACTGCGTGAAGATGGCGCTGGCAGAGCTGTGCCAGGAGCAGCCCCGTCTGGTGATAGGTGGTATCAATCATGGCGACAATGCCTCGGTGAATACCCACTATTCTGGTACGATGGGCGTCACGCTGGAGGGGTGCATGAAGTATATCCCCTCTATCGCATTCTCCATCTGCGACTATCGTGCCGATGCCGACTTCACACCGTTGGAGCCGTACATCCGCGAGATGGTCGAGCGCGTGTTGCGCGACGGACTGCCCAAGGGTGTCTGTCTGAACGTGAACTTCCCCAAAACGCCAACGTTCAAGGGCGTCAAGCTCTGTAGGATGTCGCCAGGAACGTGGACTAACGAGGTTAGCAAGTGTCACCACCCGCGAGGCTATGACTACTGGTGGATGGTGGGCTGCTACGTGAATGACGAGCCAGAGGCTACGGACACAGACCGCTGGGCACTGGACAACGGCTATGTGGCCATCACCCCCACACGCATTGATGTCACGGCCTACGAGGCGATGGAACAACTGAAAGACTACGAGCAATGAAGTACTACCTGATAGCTGGTGAGGCCAGTGGTGACCTGCATGCGTCGCACTTGATGCAGCAGCTGAAGCAGCAAGACGCCGAGGCGGAGTTCCGCTTCTTTGGCGGCGACCTGATGACGGCTGTTGGGGGCACCCGTGTACGCCACTATAAAGAGCTGGCCTATATGGGATTCATCCCCGTGCTGCTGCACCTGCGTACCATTCTGAAGAATATGCGTTTCTGTAAGCAGGACATCACGCAGTGGCAGCCCGATTGCCTGATTTTGGTAGACTATCCTGGCTTTAATCTGAAGATAGCGAAGTATGTAAAAGCGAATGCTATCTGTCCTGTCTACTATTACATATCTCCCAAGATTTGGGCGTGGAAGGAGCACCGTATCAAGAACATCAAGCGCGATGTCGACGAGCTGTTCTCTATCTTGCCCTTCGAGGTGGACTTCTTCGAGAAGAAGCACCATTATCCCATCCACTATGTGGGCAACCCCACAGCGAGTGAGGTAAGGGAATTCTTAGCCTCTCCCCATCCCTCTCCAAAAGGAGAGGGAGCTGAAGTACGCTCCAAGTCCCCCCTCTTCTTGGAGGGGGATAGGGGGAGGCTCATTGCTTTGCTAGCTGGTTCGCGCCAGCAGGAAATCAGGGAGAACCTGCCTGCCATGATAGAGGCTACGCGCCACCTGTCAGGACAGTATGACCTGGTGCTGGCAGGAGCCCCATCTATCGAGCCATCCTACTATGAGCAGTTCCTGAAGGGCAGTAAGGTGCGCCTGGTAGTCAACGAGACCTTCCCGCTGCTGGCTAAGGCTACGGCAGCACTGGTGACCAGTGGTACGGCGACGCTGGAGACCTGCATGTTCCGTGTGCCGCAGGTGGTATGCTACAGGACACCCATGCCCCGTCTGTTTGGCTTCCTCAGGAAGTACTTCCTGAAGGTGTCCTACGTGTCGCTGGTGAACCTGATAGCCAACCGCGAGGTCGTCAAGGAACTGGTGGCCAACACCTTCAGCGTGGAGGCTATCCGAGAGGAGCTGGAAGCCCTGTTGCCTGGAGGCAGCAAGCGCGAGGTGATGCTTAACGATTATGAAGAAATACACAGACTGCTGGGCGAGAGCGATGCTCCCGAAAAGGCAGCAAACATCATGATAAACCTTTTAAGAAAATGAAAAAACTATTTACTCTGCTGATGCTGGCATGCACGATGTCCGTCAGCGCACAAAACATTCAGTTACACTACGATTTTGGCCGTAACATCTATACTGGCGAGGAAGCTGACAGACAGAAGGTTACCGTCACCCTTGAACAGTTTAAGGCAGACCAGTGGGGATCGTGGTTCTATTTCGTGGATTTCGACATGTCGAACAATTTCGTAGAGAGTGCCTATACGGAGATTTCTCGTGAGATAAATCTGGGCAAAGAGTCACCCTTTGCTGCCCATGTAGAGTACGACGGAGGACTGAGCCGTTCAGCCAGCTTCCAGCAGGCCGCACTCGTTGGTGCCGCCTATAACGGACATACGGCAGACTTCTCAAAGACGTGGTCAGTACAACTGATGTATAAGCAGTTCTTTAAGAGTTACGATGATACGCACTCCTTTGCCAGTGCCCAGCTGACGGGTGTGTGGGGCTTGAACTTCCTAAACAACAAGCTGCGTTTCTCTGGCTTCATCGATTTCTGGCGTGGCGAGAAGGCCGATGGTCATGGCTGTCTGGTAATCCTCTCTGAGCCCCAGTTGTGGTATAACATCACGGAGCATTTCAGCGTAGGTACAGAGTGGGAGTTCAGCAACAACTTCGTATATAACTCAGATCCAGAGAGTACGAAGACCTTCTTCTGGAATCCCACGCTCGCTGTGAAGTGGAACTTCTGAAGATGAAAAATTAAAAAGTCTAATAAATCATATAGCGGCCGCTCTGTTGCATGAAAACTGCTTCGTGAGCGGCTTCTTGGCAGATAACAGCCTCTTCATCACTGATGGTAGCCGGCCAGTAGCGGTTACCATCAATTATTCTGCCCGTTAGCACCTCGCACCAGGTACAGGCTGCCGTATAGCGGCCAATGGTATAAGACAGGTGGAAGCCGTCGCGATTGAGCACGTCGCCCAGACGGTAGCGTGCCAGCTGGACAGCGATGCCGCTGGGAATGATGCGCGTGAAGCCTCCTACGGCGGGCAGCACGTTCTGCATGGTGCTGACGATGGCGCTATACATCTTGCGCTGGTCGTAGTCGTAGGGTGCAAAGCGTTCCTGGGTGAAGTCCTCAGCATAGGCCCACGTCATGTGCCACATGAACTGCACATGCAGATTGGTGGTGTAGCTCTGGATGAGTCGCTTCAGCTGTGCCAGGTTGCTATAGCTGCTGCTGATGCCTGACAGCTGACTGGCCTGCTGCAGGGTGACAATATCCCACTGCTCGTCGCGGATGATGGACTGCAGGGTGGCCTTCCTGCGGACGGCTTTGGCACCACCCACCACCTTGCGGTAGATGTAGGCGGGCTTATTGTTCAGCAGGTTGTGATAGTGTGTGTCGATGGAGCAGCCACCGATGTAGGCGTTGCCGATAACCAGCGAGTCGCCCTGTGCGGCAGCAAGCTCATAGAGATACTGCTCAACAGCATCTTGTGAGAAACTGTTGCCAACGGCTAACACCTTGATGACCTTTGCCTGACAGAGCAAAGGCAGCAAAGCTACCACAAATAGTAATCTAAGTCTTTTCATTTTTCTCGTTTTGCTTCTTTCCTTAGTTTCCGCAGTGCCTGGTCTCGTATCTGGCGCACGCGCTCACGCTTCAGGTCCATCGCCTCTGCTATCTCGGCCATCGTCTGACGCTCGTAGCCGTTGCCGTAGTAGAGGTTGATGACGCGCTGTTCGCGCTCGTTGAGCACGTTCAGACACTTCAGCAGGTCGTCCGTCAGCGTGGCTTCTTCTACGGTAGCGTCAGCCTGCAGGGCGTTCTTGTCCTCCAGCACGTTGAGCAGCGTGAAGTTGTTGCGACTGCCTACGGGCAGCGACTCGTCCGTAGAGCGTGTGTCGATGTCTGTCGACAGGCGGCCGATGGCTTTCTCGATGGCACGACGGATGTAGGGTGCAGCAAAGGTTACGAAGGGTTTTCCTTTGGCGGCGTCATACTTCTCAGCGGCTTTCATCAGTCCGATGGCGCCCTCGCTGACGAGGTCGTCAGTAGACAAGATGTCACTCTTATACTGACGGGCCAGCGTCACCACATAGCCCATATTGGCTGTTACCAGCTTATCTTGTTCTTTCGTCATAGTATTCTCTTTTGCGGTTAGTTATATTTCAGCAGCAGCTGTTTGACCAGCTTGCCATATTCCTTGATGACATCATCGGGCCAGGGACCTGTAGCCGTAGCGCGTGGCAGCAACATGGAGCTCGACTCGTTCTTGTCGCTCAACGACCAGCAAAGCCAGCTGATGCCCAGACGCTCGCACATGCCAATCCACTTCTCCTCTGACTCTGGGTCTATCTTGCCATCGCCAGAAGCCTCTGTGGCACCACTCTCCGAGATAAATACGGGGATGCCTTTCTTGACGGCAGCCTCTGTGCGCTCACGCAGGTAGTCGCCGTGGGTGGCAGCATAGAAGTGGACGGTATACATGATGTTCGAGAAGCCCAGCAGCGGACTGTTGGCCACCAGATGGATGTCTTGATCCCAGTGGGGACAGCCCACAAGGACGATGTTGTCTGGGTCGTACTTGCGGATTTCGCCAATGACCTCTGTGGCATATTTCTTCAGGTCAGTCCACGTGTCTTCTACGGGTTCATTATATATCTCGTAGATGATGTGTGGATACTTGCCGTATTTCTGTGCCATCTTGCCGAAGAACTCCTTAGCCTCCTTGGTCTTCGTTAGGTGCGAGTGCCAGTCGATGATGACATATACATTATTCTTAATGGCCGACTCGATGACGGGTGTCATGCACTGCATGGCATAGGTGGGGTTCTCCAGATAGTTGTCTTCTATCATGATGCCCATGGCAGCACGAATGACGGAGCAGTGCCAGTCTTGCTTCAGCGTCTGTACGGCTTTCTTGTTGTAGAAACGAGGCCACAGGTTGTGCCAACCCAGGCTGACGCCACGCAGAATGACGGGGTTGCCCTGCTGGTCGCACAGCTGTGCTCCCTTTACTTGCAGTTGTCCGTACTGCTTGACAGGGTCGATGGCGTGTGCATAACAGACACATGCGCAGAACAGGATGATAGTCAACAGCTTTTTCATATCTTCTTAGAACATAGATAAGGTATACAGATAGACCACTGCGGCAGGGATGGCCAGCAACGACGAGTCGAAGCGGTCGAGCATGCCACCATGACCAGGCAGGATGTTGCCAGAGTCCTTGACACCCAGGGTGCGCTTGAAGAGACTCTCTACGAGGTCGCCCCACGTGCCGAAGATGACCACCACTAGACCCAAGCCCAACCAAGCAGGCATAGAGAGCATCTGTTCCTGGTCGAGGAAATAGCTGATGGCGTAGGCGGCAGCCAGCACGAAGACTGCACCACCGACAGAGCCTTCCCACGACTTTCCTGGAGAGATGCGTGGAAACAACTTATGGCGTCCGAGGAGTGATCCCACACAGTAGGCTCCTGAGTCGTTGACCCACAAGAATATGAAGATGCTCAGCGGCAGCAGGGTGTTGAAAGTGACCATACCCTCGTTGGTGGCATTGAAGGCCAGCACGTTGATGAGCGAGAAGGGTAGGGCGATATACATTTGTGCCAGCATGGTGTAGGCCCAGTCCTGTATGGGGTCTTTCTGCTTGAGGTAGAGCTCAGCCACCAGCAGGTAGACAATGGTCACCAGATAAGGGATGAACACCACGCTCTTGGCAATGCCTGCATACATGTCGCTGCAGTAGTAGGTCATAGCATAGAAGAAGTAGACAGCGGCAACGGTCGAGATGAAGCGGTTGACGGTGACGCCGTCGCGCTCATTGACCAGTCCTGTAAACTCCCATACCGTCAGTCCTGTAATGATGCTGAACAGCAGCACCATAGCCTCTGGGCGAAGGAAGCAGCTGACGATGGCTGCCACGAAGATAATGCCTGTAATGGTACGTACAATAAAGTTCTTCATAGTTTATTCTTCACTATTGTCCTTAACTCCTTTAACTTCCTTAACTTCTTTAACTCCTTCAGCCTCCTTGGCTTCCAGCTCCAACTGCTTGCCGCGCTCCTCAGCCATACGCTCAGCGTCGGCACGCATCTGGGCCTCCAGGAGTTCCTCTGAACGGCTGGTCCAAGGACGCTTGCCGAAAATCTTCTCGACATCGTCGGCAAAGATAACCTCACGCTCTACCAGTAGCTGAGCCAGCTGGGCATGACCATCCTTGTGCTCCGTCAGTATCTGCTTGGCACGCTCGTACTGCTCGTTGACCATCTTCAGCACCTCGTCGTCCATAATCTTGGCGGTAGTCTCCGAGTAAGGACGCTGGAACTGGTATTCCTGGTTGTTATAGTAGCACAGGTTGGGAAGCTTCTCGCTCATACCAGCAAAGGCCACCATACCGTAGGCCTGCTTGGTGGTGCGCTCCAGGTCGTTCATGGCACCTGTAGAGATGCTGCCGATGAATAGCTCCTCAGCGGCACGTCCACCCAACAGCGAACACATCTCGTCGAGCATGGCCTCCTTGGTCTGCAGTACGCGTTCTTCGGGCAGATACCATGCAGCGCCAAGGGCACGTCCACGAGGTACGATGCTCACCTTGACCAGTGGGTTGGCAAACTCGGTGAACCACGAGATGGTGGCGTGACCAGCCTCGTGGATTGCGATAGACTTCTTCTCGGCTTCCGTCATCACCTTCGTCTTCTTCTCCAGACCACCGATGATGCGGTCTACGGCATCGAGGAAGTCCTGCTTGCCTACAGCCTCACGATTGTGACGGGCAGCTATCAGGGCAGCCTCGTTACAAACGTTGGCGATATCGGCACCAGAGAATCCTGGCGTCTGACGGGCGAGGAAGTCGATGTCTACCGTGTTGTCGAGCTTCAGGGGTTTCAAGTGTACGTTGAAGACTTCCTTACGCTCGTTGAGGTCAGGCAGGTCAACATGTATCTGACGATCGAAACGACCAGCACGCAACAGGGCTGAGTCGAGCATATCGGCACGGTTGGTGGCTGCCAGCGTGATGATACCGCTATTGGTGCCAAAGCCGTCCATCTCAGTGAGCAGGGCATTCAGCGTATTCTCGCGCTCGTCGTTGCCACCCATGGCAGGGTTCTTGGAACGGGCACGACCTACGGCATCAATCTCATCGATGAAGATGATGCAGGGTGCTTTGCTCTTAGCTTTTTCAAAAAGGTCGCGCACGCGTGAGGCGCCCACACCCACGAACATCTCTACGAAGTCGGAACCTGACATCGAGAAGAAGGGGACGCCAGCCTCGCCAGCAACAGCCTTCGCCAGCAGCGTCTTACCTGTTCCTGGAGGACCTACAAGCAGGGCACCCTTGGGAATCTTACCACCCAGGTCGGTATATTTCTGCGGACTCTTCAGGAAGTCTACAATCTCCTGCATCTCCTGCTTGGCGCCAGCCTGTCCGGCTACGTCCTTGAAGGTGATGCCCAGCTCGCCGCCCTTCTCATACATCTGGGCTTTCGACTTGCCTACGTTGAAGATGCCAGAACCACCCATTGGGGAACCGCCACCCATGCGACGCATGATGAACATCCATACCAGGATGATACCTCCAAAGAAGAGGATATTCATGAACAGCGACGAGAAGAAGTCGTTGTCCTTGCTGTTGTCATACGAGAACTTTCCTGTGAACTTCTTTTCCTCGCGGGCGTTGTTGATGAACTGTTCTACCTGGTCGACACTGCCGATGGCTACAGAAACGGCAGGGTTCTTACCCGTCTGTTCCACACCCTGATGGAAGACGTCGCGGATGTGCTCCGGCTTGACGTACATCTCCAGGGTGTTCTGGTATTTGTTGACGACAATCTCCTTGGCATAGCCCTTATCGACCATCACCTTGAAGTCTGAGTATGATACCTGTGTGCTGATGCTCGACTTGTCCTGTCCTTGGGTGAAGTAGAGTACAATCAACGACAGGATGACGATGCCGTAGATCCAATTCATGTTGAATCGAGGCATCTGCTGCTGTGGTTTTTTATTCTGTGGTTCCATTAGTCTATATCTTCAATATGTGTCAGACCAGCATCGTCCCAGAGATGCTCTAAGTCGTAATAGGCGCGGATGTCTGGGACAAAGATGTGAACCATCACGTCGCCATAGTCCATCGCTACCCACTGGGCATTATCCAATCCTGCCACCTTTGACGGTTTCTCCCCCAACTCCTTGCGAGCCATCTCGCCAACGGATTCAGTGATAGCCTCCACCTGTGAGGGGGAGTTGCCCTGACAAATGACAAAATAGCTGCATATCGCACCGTCGATGCCTGTCAGGTTAGCGGTGACAATGCTCTGACCTTTCTTCTCTTGTATTCCTTTTACAATTGTTTCTACTAGTTGTTTCGTTTGTTCCATTAATGAATGATTTATTGAAGGGCAAAGTTACTAAATAACCAGCGCAACACAAAGAAAAAGACAGGGAAAAAGATTTTTTTTGCGTTTTTTATTAAAAAAGTGCCATTTTTTTTTGTTGGTTCAGAAAAAAGCATTACCTTTGCACCCGCAATCGAGAAAACGGTTTCTTGATGCAAGGAATTGGGGTATGGTGTAATGGTAACACTGCAGATTCTGGTCCTGCCTTTCCTGGTTCGAGTCCGGGTACCCCAACAAGAAAATCGCAAGTCGCTGACACAAGCACTTGCGATTTTTCTTTTTCTCATAAAAACTCTGTGACAAAGTTAGCGTATTTTGAGAAAAATACGTATCTTTGTGCCCAAATTTGAAATTGATTATAGAACGATGGATATCATGGGAATGCCCTTGTGGGCTTGGATAGTGTTTTATGTATTGGTGTTGCTGATGCTGGTGGTCGACTTGAAGATGTTCGGGCGCAAGGGTCAGCACGAGGTAAACGTGAAAGAGGCTTTGCAGATGACAGCCGTATGGATAGCCGTATCGCTGGTGTTCTGTGCAGGCATCTACCTGTTCTATCCTGTCGAGTCGCACGAGAAGGCGATGGAGTTCCTGGCGGGCTATCTGATAGAGAAGTCGTTGTCCATGGACAACCTCTTCGTCTTCCTGATGCTCTTCTCGTTCTTTGGCATTGAGCGTAAGTACCAGCATGAGGTGCTCTTCTGGGGCATCTTCGGCGCATTGGTGTTACGCAGCATCTTTATCTTTGCGGGTGCTGCGATGGTCGAGCGCTTCGAGTGGGTGTTGGGACTGTTCGGACTCTTCCTGCTCTATACGGGTGGTAAGATGTTTACGCACGATGAGAATGAGCAGGGCAATCCTGGTGACAACTTCATTGTCCTTCTGTTCAAGCGCTTCTTCCCAGTGACAGACCAGCTGCATGGAGAGAAGTTCTTTGTGAAGGAATCAAGGAAAGAAGGAGGGAAGGCGATATGGCTGGCTACGCCTCTTTTCATCACCTTATTAGTAATAGAGACTACTGATGTTGCCTTTGCTGTCGACAGTATTCCTGCTGTGTTCAGCGTCAGCCGTGACCCGTTTATCGTGCTTACCAGCAATATCTTCGCCATCCTTGGACTGCGCGCCCTCTACTTTGCGCTGGCAGCCATATCACGCTATTTCACCTATTTAAAATATGGTCTTGGCATTATCCTCATCTTCGTGGGCGTCAAGATGCTGCTTGCCATGAATGAGTATATCAATGCCTTGGGTTCGTTGGCAGGTCTCTCTATCAATATGCCGCATATCGTGGTGCCTACACCAATTAGCCTTGCCATCATTTTTGGAATTCTCCTGCTTTCGATGCTGGCATCAGTGGTGGCGCAGCGCGGAAAGCAGGAGAATGCTGAATCTTAGATTTTGTCCAGAGCCTGACGGATGTCAGCCAGGATGTCGTCGCAGTCCTCGATACCTACTGAGAGTCGGATGAGATCGGGGGCGACACCTGCCTCGCGCAGCTGCTCGTCAGAAAGCTGACGATGGGTGTGGCTGGCAGGGTGGAGCACACAGGTGCGGGCATCAGCCACGTGGGTCACGATAGCAATCATCTTCAGTGAGTCCATGAACTCTACGGCAGTCTGACGGTCGCCCTTCAATCCGAAGGCAATGACACCGCAAGAGCCGTTGGGCAGATATTTCTGTGCCAGCTGGTAGTTCTTGTCGCTGGGCAGTCCGCTATAGTGTACCCATGCTACGCGCTCGTCTTTCTCCAGGAACTCGGCGATGCGCTGTGCATTACGGCAGTGCTGAGGAACACGCAGATGGAGCGTCTCCAGTCCGAGGTTCAAGAGGAAGGCATTGTGGGGTGAGGGAATGCTACCGAGGTCGCGCATCAGCTGGGCGACGAGCTTGGTCATATAAGCCATCTTGCCAAAAGTTTTGGTATAGGTCAGTCCGTGGTATGACTCATCAGGAGTGCAGAGTCCAGGGAACTTGTCAGCATGGGCATCCCAGTCGAAGTTACCGCTGTCTACGACAACACCACCGACCTGGGTAGCGTGGCCATCCATATACTTCGTGGTAGAGTGGGTAACGATGTCGGCGCCCCACTCGAAGGGACGGCAGTTGATGGGTGTGGGGAAGGTGTTGTCGACGATGAGGGGCACGCCGTGCTTGTGGGCGATGCGTGCAAACTTCTCGATGTCGAGAATCTGGCAGCCAGGATTCGAGATGGTCTCGCCAAACAGGGCCTTCGTGTTAGGACGGAAGGCAGCGTCAATCTCCTCCTCGCTGGCCTCCTGAGAGATGAAGGTACACTCGATGCCCAGCTTCTTCAGTGTGACACCAAAGAGGTTGTAGGTGCCACCATAGATCTCGTTAGAGGTGACGAAGTGGTCGCCAGCCTGACAGATGTTGAAGATGGCGTAGAAGTTGGCAGCCTGACCAGAGGATGTCAGCATAGCAGCGATACCACCCTCGAGGGCAGCAATCTTCTGAGCCACCGCATCGTTGGTAGGGTTAGCCAGACGGGTGTAGAAATAGCCCTCCTTCTTCAGGTCGAAGAGGTCAGCCATCTCCTCCGTGTTGTCATACTTGAATGTGGTGCTCTGGTAGATGGGGAGCACGCGCGATTCTCCATTCTTGGGTTGCCAACCTGCCTGTACGCAGAGTGTGGCGGGTTTCATTTTCTGTGTCATTGTTGATATTTATCTATGAATTCGTCTTCTGAAATGATTTGTATGCCCAACTCTTTGGCTTTCTTGTTCTTGCCAGAGGTGGAGGTAACGTCGTTATTGATAAGGAACGACGTGGAACCGCTGACTGCCGATGCCACCTTGCCGCCCTGCGACTCGATATAGGCCTTCAGTTCGTTGCGGTTCTTGAAGTGGTGTACGTCGCCAGTGATGACGAAGGTGAGACCCTGGCACTTGTCACCCGATGCTGACACATCGGGAGTAGTGATGGTCAGCTTCTCGATGAGGCGACGAAAGCGGGCAAGGTTGTGCTCGTTGCGGAACCAGAGGACAAACTGCGCTGACTTCTCTGGACCGATGCCATTGATATGCGCAAAGATATCCTGAGGCTCTGTCTGTGGAGCAAAGAGGTCCAACTGGGTGAGAGTACCCGACGGGGAACCGTCGGGAGTAGTGGCCATAGTGACAAGGTCGTCGAGAGGATAGGCACTGAGCAGTCGCTTACAGACGTCCAGTCCGCAGAGTGGTATGTTGAGCGCATAGAGCAGTCGATGGGCTTGTACCTCGCGACTCTTGTCAATGCTGCGCATGATGTTGCTGGCTGACTTCTCGCCAAAGCCCTCCATGCGTGAGAGTTCTAGGATATGGCTACGTAGCTCGTAGATGTCGGCATATTCGCTAATCCAACCCAGATTGATGAACTTGGAGAGCGTCTGTTCAGAGATACCGTCGATGTTCATACCCTCCTTGCTGACGAAACGCGCCAGTTTCTTGAGCTGTTTGGCAGGACATTCGGCATTGGTGCAGTGGAGCGTCTTGGTGCCACTGATCTCGCTGACGGAGATTTTGGCAGGAGCATGACAGACGGGGCACTCGCTGGGCACGATGAATGAGCCTACACTCTGCTTGATGGCGATGACCTTGGGGATAATCTTGTTGGCCTTGATGACGCTGAGTTGCGTGCCAGGACCACCAATGCCCAGACGCTCGCACTCACTGATGTTACACAATGAGGCACGGCGAACGGTAGTACCCTCCAACTCAATGGGCTGGAAGATGGCTACTGGCGAGATTGTGCTGGCAGCACACGACCACTCAATCTCCTGCAATACGGTATCGGCTGCCTCGTCCTGCCACTTGAAAGCCAGTCCTGCGCGTGTGGCATGATGGCCTGTGACGGAGCCTGTCTGTGCATAGGCGGTATCATCGTAACAGATAACCAGACCATCGACAGGGAAGGGGTTTTGCTTGGATACGACCTTTTCTGTGAAGCGTGCTAAACAGGCTTCCACACTAGAAAGCGAGGGGGCTTCTACTCGTTGGCGCTCTACTGTCTTGAAACCCTGCTGGTCGAGCCACGCCATGCGGTCGCCCCAGCTATTGAGGTCGATGTCCGTATATACTAAAGTGAAGGGAATCCAACGGATGTGACGCTGGCGCACTTCGTCGACGTCTTTCAGCGTCAGCGAGCCAGAAGCCAGATTGCGTGGGTTGGCATAGTCTTCGCCACTCTCCATGAGGAAACGCTCGAAGTCGTCGTAGCTGATGACGGCCTCGCCACGGATGACGGTATGTCCTTGGTGAGCAATCGTCAGGGGAATGCCACTGATGGCATCTGCCAAATGGGTGATGTTGGTACCGATATGTCCATTGCCACGCGTCACTACCTTGCTGAGTCGGCCATTGTCGTAGGTGACAACAAGGGTCAGTCCGTCGAGCTTCCACGATATCCAAATAGGACGCTGCTCAGCCCATTTTACCAATTCGCCAGGCTGTTTGGTCTTCGCCAACGAGAGCGCAGCAAACTCGTGTTCCTCCTTCTGACCAGTGATGCTGTCCTCCGATACTTTCTGCGTGGGAGAGTCGGGCAGAGTGGTGCCTGTCTCTGTTTCCAACCGCTTCAACTCGTCGAAACGGGCGTCCCATTCGTAGTCGGTCATGCGCTCAGTCTGTCCGTTGTAGTAGGCGTCAGAAGCCTCGTTCAACTCGCTGATGAGTTGTCGCATGCGTAGTATTTTATCGTCGGTCATAGTCGTCAATACACTAATTTTGTGCAAAAGTACAAAGAAAATATCAATTATCAATTGTCAATTATCAATTATTTCGTATCTTTGCAACAGATTTTAATACTACTAACATAAGTATCATGCAAGAACTGTTTTTTGAATTGCTACGTGTGGCCGTTGGACAAATGGACTGTCTGAGCAGAGGACCGTCGGTTGAAGAATGGAACGGCATTTATCAGATTGCCCAACGACATGGGTTGGTGGGTGTTTGCTATAAAGGAGTGGAACGGTTGTTTGACTTTGGACTGCGTGCTCCACAGGATTTGAGCATCGACTGGATGGCTGATGCTGAGATGCTCCGTGATGAACAGGAATTGTATGAGAACCGCTGTGAGAAACTCGTCAAGAAACTGGCAGAACGCAAGCTCCATGCTGCTGTGATGAATGGACTGGGAGAGCGCCATTATGATGATAGCGAGATGCGTCATCTGCTGAAGACACCAAGCATTGATATCTTTGTAGATTGTAACATGGACCGCATCGTCAAATTTGTCCACCAGACAGGCCAGGAGAACATCCACTGCGGCTACAACTCGCTGGCACTGACCGTTTGGGACAATACCCCTGTGAATCTGTACTATCGGGTGCTTTCTATGCGTAACCCGTTCGTCAATAAAAGGATGCAGAAGTGGTTTGCGCACAACAAAGAACTGATGTTCCTGGAGGGTGAGGGCGATTGGCTGGTGCCTACACTGACGATGAATGCCATCTGTATGTTACAGACCTTCCAGCAACGTTTGCTGAGCGGAAAGGCTACCATGTGTTGTCTGGTAGACTACTATTATGTGCTCAGCCGACTCAAGGGGGCTTTCCAGCCGTTTAAGGATGGCTGCAACATGACGGAAGCCCTTCAGTTGCTTGGCTTGACGCAGTTTGCTGCTGGTGTGATGTGGGTGCTTCAATACACGTTGTCGCTAGACCGTAGCTGCATGCTTTGTGAACCCTCAGAGACAGAAGGACGCTTTATCCTGCGTTGTCTGATGGCTCGCAAGCGTTCCTTCAAGCACTTGCTGTTGCACTATCCGATGGAAATGATTTGGCCAAGCAGATAGTTAAGAGGAGAGTGAAGTTATAAACTACCCTTGGTAGATGGCAGTTCGTAGTGATAGACATCTCTGCGTACTGCCATTTTCAGTGCTCGTGCCAGTGCCTTGAAGATGCCTTCAATCTTGTGATGCTCGTTCTCTCCTTCAGCCTTGATGTTGAGGTTCATGCGGGCAGCATCGCTAAGACTCTTGAAGAAGTGCAGGAACATCTCGGTGGGCATCTCGCCAATCTTCTCACGATGGAACTCTGCATCCCATACCAGCCAGGGACGTCCTCCGAAGTCGAGGCAGACGGAACAGAGACAGTCGTCCATAGGCAAACAGTAGCCATAGCGCTCGATGCCACGCTTGTCGCCTAATGCTTTCAATAGGCATTCGCCTAGAGCCAGTGCTGTATCTTCGATGGTGTGGTGCTCGTCAACGTGCAGGTCGCCATCACAATGCACGGTGAGGTCAATTATGCCGTGCTTGCCGATTTGTTCGAGCATGTGGTCGAAGAACCCCAGCCCAGTGTGAATGTCGCAACGGCCGTTGCCGTCGAGGTCTACCTTCACCCAGATATCCGTCTCTTTGGTGGTGCGACGAACCTCTGCGGTACGCTCGCCACCAAAGGCGATGGCGGTAGCTTTCTCCCAGCTCTCGGCGGCTAAACCGCCGAGCACACTGTCTATCTGCAGGAAGCCACAGCCTATATTCTTGGCAAACTGGCGGTCGGTGTCACGGTCGCCAATGACATAGCTGCCCTGAATGTCGTACTCAGGGTTGTTCATATATTTCTCTACCAGCCCAGTGTTAGGCTTGCGAGTGGGAGCATTATCCTCTGGGAAGTGTGGATCGATGAGGATATCATCGAACTCCACGCCCTCGCCACGTAGCGTGTCGAGAATGAAGTTGTGGACTGGCCAGAATGTATCCTCTGGGAAAGCGTCAGTGCCCAGTCCGTCCTGGTTGCTGACCATGACAAACTCATAGTCGGTATGCTGGCGCAGGAATGTCAGACTGGAGATGGCACGAGGTACGAACTGTAGCTTCTCGAAGCTGTCAATCTGCTCGTCAGCAGGTTCGCGGATGATGGTTCCGTCACGATCTATAAAGAGTATCTTCTTCATTGTATGTCTAGCTTTTGTTGTTCATGTTCGAGTTCCTTAGCCTCAATGGAGCCATAGGCGTAGTAGCCGTTGAGCAGCATGGGTAGGCAGAGGTAGAAATACAGGAAACTGCACAGGACGAAGGTGATGAACGTCATGGGCATCATGTATGATGGCATGCCCAATGGATCACCGATGAGTACACCCATCTGTGCCCGATAGTTGGCCAGGAAGAGAATGTGGGCAGGGAGCATGACAATCATTCCTGCCAGCAGTATAAAGAGAATGGTGAGGAAAAATACCAGGAACAGAGATCCCCAGTGTCCCATGCCGCGTCCATAGCCTTTCTTCAGTGTAGTCCAATAGCCAGCAGAGGGGTCCATGATATATTTCGTCATCACGTACCACATCGGCAGGGCAAAGGGGATAACGATGCACAGGGGAATGCAGACCAACAGTGTGAGGAGCACGCCCTTCAACGTACGACCCATCATGCGTGTGCTGGGCTTCCACCAACTAACAGGAACTGATATGTCGCCAGTCTCGCTATGCTCTTTCAGCAAGGCGTAGATGGTGCTGTGTGCCAGAGCACTGACAATGATGACGGCAACGATAAGAACGATGCACTCTGCCAGAGCTACCAGATAGGGTTGCAGACTCTCTGCGAAGATGCCGTTGTAGCGCTGTAGTTGCTGCAGGATGACGACCATCAGTTCAGGAACCTTGATGGCAGTCAGTGTGCCCAGAGCAGCATTGACGAGCGCATAGATAAGCGCTGTCAGCCAGGAAGCCTTGAAAAATCTGCGGAAAGCACTGATATAGAGACGCATGCCTGCCGACAGAATACCTCGGTAGCTGCGTACTTTTTGTAGAATTATTTTGTCTTGTTGGTCCATTATTTTCGAATTAATGATGCAAAGGTACGAATAATTCATAATTTATAATGCATAATTCATAATAATTTTGTAATTTTGCAATCAATTATGAAGATATTACGGTGGGGCTTCATCGGATGTGGTGAGGTGACAGAAAAGAAAAGCGGGCCGGCGTTCTCTGAAGTAGAGGGCTCCAGCGTCGTGGCGGTGATGAGTCGTCAGGAGCGGAAGGCACGCAGCTATGCTGAGCGACACGGCATACCGAAGTGGTATACCGATGCTCAGGAACTCATTGACGACCCCGATGTCAATGCCGTCTATATCGCCACACCTCCCAGCAGTCATGCCACCTTTGCCATTATGGCCATGAAGGCTGGCAAACCCGTATATATCGAGAAGCCGCTGGCAGCATCGTACGAAGACTGTGCCCGCATCAACCGCATCAGTGCAGAGACGGGTGTGCCCTGCTTTGTGGCCTACTATCGTCGCTATCTGCCTTATTTCCAGAAAGTCAAGGAACTGGTGGATAATGGTACCATCGGCAAAGTCATCAACGTACAGATTCGTTTTGCCGTACCACCTCGTGAGCTCGACTATACCAAACCGGAAGAGTTACCTTGGCGCTTGCAACCCGATATTGCAGGTGGTGGCTACTTCTATGATCTGGCTCCCCATCAGCTCGACCTCTTACAGCACATCTTTGGCGTCATCCTCGAGGCCCGTGGCATCTGTGCCAATCGTGGCAAGCTCTATGATGCAGAAGACTCGGTGAGTGCCTGCTTTGAGTTTGAGAGCGGTGTGCCAGGCAGTGGCTCCTGGTGTTTTGTGGGTCACGAGTCAGCTCGTGAGGACTGTATCGAGATTATTGGTGACAAGGGACTGATGAGTTTCTCTGTCTTCGACTATAAACCCATTTTGCTGCATATCAGTGAGGGTACACAGGTGCTGGCAGTGCCTAATCCTCCGTATGTACAGTATCCGTTAATCAAGAATGTCTGCGAGCATCTGCAGGGCATAGGCATCTGCGAGTGTACCAGTGTGTCGGCAACCCCTGTTAACTGGGTGCTGGACCGTATCTTAGGAAAGTTCTGAACACAGATGAAGAGAATGCTACTGACCATATTGGCCGTGGTGACGTTACAAGCGATGGCGCAAGACACGTTACAGACGGAACAGCCAGAGAAGAAGATGAGCTGGCTGCGCCGTACCATCCGTGGCTTCAGCTATATCGACGAGAACTATGTCGAGCCACAGCACTACAACTGGTCAGTGATGCTTCAGGCCACACATACCTACGACTACTATCGCCTCAGTACGAGTGGTTCTGACGGACAGTCGGTATGGCTGTCTCCTGAGCCGAACTTCAAGGTCGGTCCCTATTTTGGTTGGCGCTGGGTGTTTGCTGGTTATACCTTTGACCTGAAACATGTCGATGTGAATATCAAGGACTTGAAACAGGAGATAGACCTCAGCATCTATAGTGCACAGATTGGTGCAGACATCTACTATCGTCGTACTGGCGTTGACTATAAGATACGTCGCATTAATCTGGGGAAGAATGTCAACACAAGTATGATGGAAGGTGTGCCTTTCGATGGCATTAGCGTGGGTATCACTGGCGTTAATCTCTACTACATCTTCAACCACCAGCGCTTCTCTTATCCTGCAGCCTTTGCACAGAGCACCATACAGAAAATCAGTTGTGGCTCGTGGATGGTAGGCGTGACCTATACGCAAAACAGCATTGAGTTCGATCATGAGAAGCTTCAGACAGCGATTGATGAGCATATGGGGCTGCAAACTGTCAAATTGGACAGCGGACTGATGTTCAACAGTGTGAAATACTATAACTCCAGTGCTTCGGTGGGATATGCCTATAACTGGGTGTTTGCTAAGAATTGCCTGTTCTGTTCCTCGCTCTCGCTGGCATTGGCCTACAAGAGTACGCATGGTGAGTCTCGTAGCAGCAAGGACCTGTTGAATATCAACAACTTTAATATAGACGGCATCGGACGCTTTGGCTTGGTGTATAATAATATGCGCTGGTATGCTGGAGCCTCTGTCATTGTGCGTTCCTACAACTATCATAAGTCACAGTTTGCTGCCAACAACATCTTTGGCAGTCTGAACTTGTATGTCGGTTATAACTTTGGGGCGCGTGGTAGGTATAAAAAGAATAAAGAATGAGACAGCGGTTATTATACTTCCTATTATTGTTGCCGACAGTATGGGTGGAGGCACAGGTGACCTATCAGCAGGCTGATAGCGTGACCATCTGCCGCTTGCTGGCTAAAGCCAATGCCAAGACATCGACATTGTGGTTTGCCCGCCAGTTCCTGGGGGTACCCTATGTGGCACATACCTTGGAAGTCAATGACAACGAACAACTGGTGGTAAACACGCGAGAGCTCGACTGCACCACACTGGTGGAGACAGTGACAGCGCTGACCCTCTGTGCACAGCAGGGCAAGTGCACATGGAATGACTATCTGTCGACATTGCGTACGCTGAGATACAGACAAGGGGTGATGACTGACTATACCTCACGCCTGCACTATTTCTCCGACTGGATTGCTGACAAGCAAGCCATGAAGATTGTCAAGGAGATACAGTCGCCCAATCCGCCTTTCACAGCTGTCCAGCGTGTCAACGTGAACTATATGAGTACGCACCCTACAGCTTATAAGGCATTGAAGGCACAACCCAAACTGGTGCCCATCATCCGTCAGCAGGAGCAACAGCTTACTGGTACCAAGGCCCGCTATATTCCCAAGAGTGCGCTACGTCGCAGTACGAAAGCCCTGCGTCAGGCTGTTCACGATGGTGATATCATTGCCATCACCTGTAACAAGAAAGGTCTGGACATCGCCCACCTGGGTTTTGCCGTATGGAAGAAAGACGGTCTGCACCTGCTCAATGCATCGATGATACACAAGAAGGTCGTCGAGGAACCCATGACCTTCTACCAGTATCTGCAGAAGCATCCGTCACATACGGGCATCAGAGTGATAAGAATCAATGAGTAAAAAAGTATAATTGTAAATTGAGATATGGAATTACCTGATTTTATGAAGTATGCCAACAAGTTCTCACAGTCGGACTTCGTTGACAAGATTGCTAAAATCGCCAAGCGTGCAGGATCAAAATTGGTCTATGCAGCCTTAATCCTGTACTACACGCTGCAGAGCGATAAGGTCAGCACAGCCAACAAGGCTATGATTATCGGTGCGTTGGGTTATATGATCAGTCCGCTGGATGTCATCCCCGATGCTATCCCCATTGCCGGACTGACTGACGACCTCGCCGTATTGCTCTTCGTCTTAAAGAAGGTATGGACGGATGTGGATCCAGAGATTCAGCAGAAGGCCAAGGACCGTCTGAGCAAGTGGTTTGATGAAGACGAGATTGCTGAAATTTCAGACCTCTTCAAAAACGAAGAATGACCAACGAGTATCAAGTAAGGGTACAGCCGCAGGTGGCTGCCAACGAGCAGGCGCTACGCTCGTGGTTGGCTGACGAGTATGGCTTTGATGTACGGACGATTACGGCTGTGCGTATTCTCCGTCGTAGCATCGATGCCCGTCAGCGTACCATCTTTGTCAATCTGAAGGTGCGGGTGTTCATCAACGAGCAGCCCACAGATGACGAGTATGTCCGTACGGACTATCCTGATGTCAGTGAGCGTCCGCAGGTCATTGTCGTAGGTGCTGGCCCTGGTGGACTGTTTGCCGCTTTGCGACTCATTGAGCTGGGTCTGCGTCCTATTGTCTTGGAGCGTGGCAAGGATGTCCATGAGCGTAAGAAGGACTTGGCACAGATTGCCAAGACACAGAAGGTGGATGCTGAGAGCAACTACTGCTTTGGTGAGGGTGGCGCTGGTGCCTATTCCGATGGCAAGCTATACACTCGTTCTAAGAAGCGTGGCTCTATAGAGAAGATTCTCAACGTTTTCTGTCAGCATGGTGCCTCGGCGAATATCTTGGCCGATGCGCATCCGCATATCGGTACTGACAAGCTGCCACGCGTCATTGAGAATATGCGTAACACCATTATCCGTTGTGGTGGCGAGGTGCATTTTCAGACCAAGATGACGCGCCTCGTTCTTAACGGTAATACTGTGGTCGGCTG
This sequence comes from uncultured Bacteroidales bacterium, assembly GCA_902799355.1. Taxonomy (GTDB): domain Bacteria; phylum Bacteroidota; class Bacteroidia; order Bacteroidales; family Bacteroidaceae; genus Prevotella. The sequence continues at coordinate 65,915 of CADCAG010000010.1, read as the reverse complement.
TTTCGCAGCCGATAAGGAGTATAGCGGCCCTGTCATTCTTGCCACGGGTCATTCTGCTCGTGATGTCTATCGCTATCTGGCTGACAGGAAGATAGAAATCGAGGCGAAGGGTATTGCCGTAGGTGTTCGATTGGAGCATCCGTCGATGTTGATAGACCAGATACAGTACCATAACAAACTGGGTAGGGGCAAGTACCTGCCTGCTGCTGAGTATTCGTTTGTCACACAGGTTGATGGTCGTGGCGTCTACTCGTTCTGCATGTGTCCTGGTGGCTTTGTTATTCCTGCTGCTACCGACAAGGAGCAGCTTGTGGTCAATGGCATGAGTCCATCGAATCGTGGTGGACAGTGGTCGAACAGTGGTATGGTAGTCGAGACACGTGCGGAGGATATCGAAGGCGACGATCCCTTGCGTGTGATGCACTTCCAGGAACAGTTGGAACGCGACTGTTGGCAACAGGGCAATATGCGACAGACGGCACCAGCCCAGCGTATGGCTGACTTCGTCAATAAGCGCCTGAGCTACGACCTGCCCAGAAGTTCCTATGCACCAGGTCTGATATCGTCACCTCTGCATTTCTGGATGCCTCAAAACATCAGCCATCGTCTGCAAGAAGGCTTTAAGGCCTTTGGCCGTCAGAGTCATGGTTTCCTGACCAACGAGGCAGTGATGATTGGTGTGGAGACGCGTACCAGTAGTCCTGTGCGCATCGTTCGTGATGCTGATACGCTGATGCACGTCCGTCTGCAAGGGCTCTTCCCTTGTGGCGAGGGTGCCGGCTATGCTGGTGGCATCGTGTCGGCGGGTGTCGATGGGGAACGCTGTGCAGAGATGTGTGCGCAGTACTTACAACAGACTGTTTAATCGATTGCGAAGCTGCTCAGCTTCGCTTTTTCTTATCGATAACACAATCTCGCAGGTGTTATCGTAGGTCTGACTGATGATGCGTGGATTCATATCCTTGACGATGCGCATCACATCGTTCATTTGTGGATAGGCAAACGAGTACTTTACAATCTCCTCCACCTGTCGCGACTCGATGGTGGCATGGGCTATGGCGTCAGCTGCAGCCTCACGGTAGGCAACGATAAGACCGCTGGTGCCGAGGTTGACACCACCATAGTAACGCACCACGACGATGAGGATGTCCGTCAGTTCGTTGCTGTTAATCTGTCCGAGGATGGGCTTGCCTGCTGTGCTCGATGGCTCACCATCGTCGTTGGCACGGAACTCCGTGCGCTCGGCTCCCAGCATATAGGCATAGCAGACGTGGCGGGCATCGTAGTATTTCTTACGGTACTGCGCCACGATATCCTTCACCTCGTCAACAGTGCTGACGGGATGGGCAAAAGCGAGGAACTTACTCCGTTTCTCGGTGTAATATCCCTCGCTTGTCTCTTTGATCGTTTTATATTCGTCGGTCATTCTTTCGAAATTTCGATGTGTCGAAATATCGATATTACGACAGCTTATGAATGACAAGGCCTGAGCGCAGCTTCGGCTCAAACCAGGTAGCCTTAGGAGGCATGATCTTGCCGCTGTCGGCAATATCCATGATCTGCTGCATGGTGACAGGATAGAGGGCCAGTGCGGCACGCATCTCACCACTGTCTACACGACGCTTCAGCTCACCCAGTCCACGCAGTCCACCCACGAAGTCGATGCGCTTTGAAGAGCGGAGGTCGCCAATGTTCAGTATCTCGTCGAGGATGAGGCGGCTGGAGATGTCGACGTCCAGCACACCGATGGGGTCGGTATTGTCGTAGGTGCCTTCCTTGGCCTTCAGACTGTACCAGTGCTCGTCCAAATAGAGTGAGAACTCGTGCAGCTGCTGAGGCTTGTAGATATCGGTACCCTTGTCTTCTACGTCGAAGTTCTTCTTCAGGGCAGCAAGGAATTCTTCCGAGCTCAGTCCGTTGAGGTCCTTTACTACGCGGTTGTAGTCGAGGATGGTCAGCTGTGAAGCCTGGAAGCAGACAGCCATGAAGAAGTTATACTCTTCGTCACCCTTGTGATTGGGATTCTGCTTCTGCTTTTCTGCACCAACGAGGGCAGCAGCTGCTGAGCGATGGTGACCATCGGCAATATACAGTGATGGCATCTTGCTGAACTCTGCGGTGATGGTCTGCATATCCTTGTCGTCATCGATAATCCAGAACTGGTGGCGGAAACCATCGATGGGTGCAATGAAGTCGTACTCAGGCTCAGTAGCGGCATAGCGCATGATGAGCTCGTTGAGGATGGCATTGTCAGGATAAGCAAAGAATACCGGCTCGATGTTGGCATTGTTCACGCGGACATGCTTCATGCGGTCTTCCTCCTTGTCGCGACGTGTCAGCTCGTGCTTCTTGATATTGCCCTTCATGTAGTCGTCAGTATGTGCGCAGACCACCAGACCATACTGCGTCTTGCCCTGCATGGTCTGAGCATATATATAATAATGTTCGCGCGAGTCCTGCACCAACCATCCGTTGTCCTGGAACTTCTGGAAGTTCTCGGCAGCCTTCTCGTAGACACGCGGATCGTACTCTGAGGTACCTACGGGGAAGTCAATCTCTGGTTTGATGATGTGATACAGACTCTGGGCGTTGTCGCCAGCCTCGGCGCGAGCCTCTTCTGAGTCGAGCACGTCGTAGGGACGGCTCTCTACCTTTTCTACAAGTTCTTTCGGTGGGCGAATGCCCTTGAAGGGTTTAACGATTGCCATGATAAATATGATAGTTATTGTTTATTTCTTACGGACGGGGTCGCAGGTCAGTCCGCAACCCAGCTTCTTGAAGATTTTGCGGTCTACCTCAGAGAGCATTACCGTTGAGTGTACCTGACAGCCACGCAGCTTGGGCAGCTGTGCCAGTGCCTCGCGACACTGCTCGTCGTCTTTCGACAGCACGCTGAGGGCTACCAGTACCTCGTCAGTGTGCAGACGAGGATTCTTACCTCCCAGATATTCTATCTTCGTCTTCTGTACGGGTTCTATTAGACTCTGTGGAATCAGCTTGGCCTCGTGGTCGATACCTGCCAGATGCTTGGTGGCGTTGAGCAGCAGGGCTGCCGAACAGCCGAGTAGGGGAGAACTCTTGGCAGTGATAATGGTGCCGTCTTCCAACTCCATAGCGGCTGCAGTCTGTTCTGTCAGTTCCTGCTTGGCCTGTGCAGCTACTGTGACACGACGATAGGCCGTGGTAATCTTTGCCTGGTTGAATAGCATCAGAATCTTGTTGACCTCACGCTCGTTGTCCAGTCCGTCAGCCATCTTGTTGGTAGCTGAGTAGTAGCGGCGGATAATCTCGTCGCGCGAGGCATTGCAGCACACCTCGTCGTCTGAGATGCAGAAGCCCACCATGTTGACACCCATATCCGTGGGTGACTTATAGGGATTCTCGCCATAGATGCCCTCGAAGAGCGCATTCAGCACGGGGAATATCTCAATGTCGCGGTTGTAGTTGATAGCAATCTTGTCGTAAGCCTCCAGATGGAACGGGTCAATCATGTTGACATCGTTCAGATCGGCTGTGGCAGCCTCGTAGGCAATGTTGACAGGATGCTTCAGCGGCAGGTTCCATACAGGGAAAGTCTCGAACTTGGCATAACCAGCACGGATGCCACGCTTGTTCTCGTTATAGAGCTGACTGAGACAGACAGCCATCTTGCCTGAACCAGGACCAGGCGCTGTCACGATGACCAACTCGCGGCTGGTCTCTACATAGTCGTTCTTGCCGAAACCCTCGTCCGAGGCTATCAGTTCTACGTTGTGGGGATAGCCATCGATGAGATAGTGTACGTACGACTTAATGCCCAGACGCTCCAGACGCTTGCGGAACTGGTCGGCGGCTTGCTGGCCGTTGTAGTGGGTGATTACCACCGAGCCGACCATGAAGTCGCGACTCATGAACTCCTCACGCAGTCGCAGCACGTCCTCGTCATAGGTGATGCCCAGGTCGGCACGTACCTTGTTCTTCTCTATATCTTCAGCACTGACAACGATAACTATCTCCAACTGGTCGCGCAGCTGTGCAAACATGCGTAACTTCGAGTCGGGCTTGAAGCCTGGGAGTACGCGACTGGCGTGGTGGTCGTCGAAAAGCTTGCCGCCTAATTCCAGATAAAGTTTGCCGTCAAACTGTGCAATACGCTCTCGTATGTGCTCTGACTGTATCCTGAGATACTTCTCGTTGTCAAATCCTATTTTCATTTTGTGTGTGTGCTGTTGTGTTTATCTACGGTTGTTTCGTTGTTGCTCGCGCATCGCGTCGGCCTTTCTCTGCATCTCCTCCAGGCGTGCAGCGAAGTTCGACTGCTTCTTGGGGTTGTTCTTGTTGGCCTGGTAGTTGGCTTCCAGAATGGCCAGCAGCTTCTCGTCGTCAGTGGTCTTGCGCAGGGTCCACATGATGGCTGCCGACATGAACAGTGAGATGAAGTAGTAGAAGTTCAGACCTGACGAGTAGTCGTTGAAGATGAAGAAGAACATCAACGGCATGAAATACATCATCCACTGCATCACCTTCATCTGATCAGCCTGAGCACCTACCATCTGGTCGCGCTGCTGACGCATGGAAATCCAAGTGTATATCAGCTGGGCGGCACAGAACAGGATGCAGGTCAGCGACAGGTGGTCGCCGATGCCCCAGATGTTGGTGCCCCATTCCCAGATAGGATCGTATGTTGACAGGTCGTCCATCCACAGGAATGACTGGCCACGCAGCTGGATGGCGTTAGGCACGAAGAAGAACATGGCCAGCCAGATAGGCATCTGGATGAGCATGGGCAGACAGCCTGACAGGGGCGATACGCCGTACTTCGAGTAAAGCGACATCATCTCCTGCTGTTTCTTCATCTGGTCTTCGGGCTTGTCCAGATGCTTGGTAGCCTCTTCGAACTTGGGCTTCAGCACGCGCATCTTGGCACTTGACATGTAGCTCTTCTTCACCATGGGGAAAGTGATGCCCTTCAGCAGCAAGGTGATAAGAATCAGTACGATACCCATATTCAGACCAAAGCCTGTCAGCCAGTCGAAGACATACAGCGTGAACCAGCGGTTGATCCAGCGCAGCAGCCACCATCCGAGGTTGACGAGCTGCTCCAGGTCGAGGTCTTTGCCAAACGTGCTCTGCTGCTCCACATCCTGAATCAGGCGGAAGTCGTTAGGACCGATATACATCTCGAACTCAGCGGCTTTCTGGCCTGTGGGGTCGAAGGCGGTCTTCAGCTTAGCATCAAACTGCTTCAGATATCCTGAACCTTTTTTGTCCTGTACGCTCGACAGGTTGGCATTCTGTGAGAAGTCATCCTTAGAGATGAAGGCAATCGAGAAGAACTGGTTGCGATAAGCCACCCAGTCCAGGCGCTCCTCAATCTGCTCCTCCTTGTCGGCAGTCTCCGACAGGTTGTCAGTACCACCGTTAGCCTCCTTGTAGAACAGACCTGTGTAGCGGCTCTCGAAAGAGAAGCCCTTCTCCTGCTGGCGGCAGTGGTCGCTCCACTCAATGTCCATCTCCTTATAGGATGGCGCGAATACGCCGGCTAACCCCTTGGTTTCCAAGGCCATGCTCAGCATGTAGTCCTTGCCCAGACGGTAGCGCAGGGCGATATGTCCGCCATTGGTGGCTTGAGCCATCATGGTGACGGTAGTGTCTGTAACCTCTGTGGGTGTGAAATACAGCTCGTTGGTCACGATGTTCTCCTGCTTGCCAGCCAGCATGAAGTTCAGTTGCTGGTCTTTCTTGTCGAACAAGGTGACGTCGTTGCTGCCGTCAATGCTCTGGAAGTTATGGATGACGGCCTTCTCAATGGTACCGCCACAGGTGTTCAGCGTCAGTGTCAGCTTGCCGTTCTTCAGCACTACCTGCTCTGACACACCCTGCTTAGCAGCGTGGAAGAGGGAAGTGGTGTCGAGTAACAGCCAGCTGCTGCTGTCAGTGGCTGCTGCCTTTACGGCTGCGGCCTGCTGAGCGGCTTTCTGGGCACTATCTTTCTGGATGGCGGCAATGCTGTCTTGCTTACGGGCGGCTTCTATCTGTTCTGCTGATGGCTGGTTCCACCAACTGAAACCAATCAGGACTAATGCTATCAGTACGAAGCCGATAATGGTGTCTCTATTCATTGTTGATCTTTACCTTATTAATATAAAACGCTTGCAAAGGTACAAAAAAGATTAAAGATTAAAGATTAAAGATTAAAGAATTTTTTCGTTTTATATTTTTTTTCATTAACTTTGCAGGCAGTTATGAAACAAAAAAATATCCTATTGATTGCCGTGTTGCTGCTCTTGACGCTTACTGTCAGCGCACAACGCCGTACAAGAAAGCCTATTAAGGCTGAGGTGCCCGATACGGCACTGGTGGTGAAACAGTATCTGGACTCGCTGAACGTGATGCGCCAGCGCTTGGACTCGCTACAGCAGGTCAACGACCAGCTGCGTACTGAGCAGAACGATGGTCGCTACTTCCGCCTGTTTGCACCCACCACGTTCTACCATTCAGGTGCTCAGAAGTCGCTGTCGTTGCAGCCTAAATCTGACGACGAGGTGGCTGATGCTATCGACGAGGCGCTGATGAGTCTCTACCTGCGCCGTCCAGACCTGGTGGTCGACAACGAGACGAATCTGCAGGAGGCTGGCTCCATTCGTGACGATGTCAACCAGGAGCTCACCCAGGAGGTGGAGCTGACGGATTTTGCCGCTCTGGTGCCTGAAGAGCCCGAGGCTGTGCCCATCAGTATTGTAGTCCATAAGCCCAACTTCTGGAAGTTCAAAGGCGATGGCTATCTGCAGTTCCTGCAGAACTACGTGTCGACCAACTGGCACAAGGGTGGTGAGAGCAACTACTCAGCAGTGGCTGCTGCCAATCTTGAGCTGAACTACAACGACAAGGACCGCATCACCTTCGACAACAAGCTGGAGATGAAGCTGGGTGTCCAGACGTCGCCCTCAGATACCGTTCATAAGTACAAGACCAACAACGACCTGTTGCGTTTCACCAGTAAGCTGGGTATCCAGGCGCATAAGAAGTGGTACTACACCTTGCAGCTTTTGGCCTATACGCAGTTCGCACGCGGTTTGAAGGCCAACGACGAGAAGGTCTATTCAGACTTTACCTCACCTTTCGACCTCAATATCGGTATTGGTATGCAGTATAATGTCGATGCGCTGGGTGGCCGCCTGAAGGGTACGCTCAACTTCCTGCCCTTCGCCTTCAACTTCCGCTATGTGGCTCGTATGGATCTGGCTGAGGCTAACGGCATCAAGGGCAATCATCATACCTTGGAAGATTTCGCCTCGCAGTTTACGGGTGAGTTGAAGTGGAACATCTTCGACCAGCTATCGTGGAAGACGCGCCTCTTCGCCAATACCACCTACCATCAGACCAAGGTGGAGTGGGAAAACCAGTTTGAGCTGAAGGTGACGAAATACATCTCTGCCAACCTGTTCGTCTATCCGCGTTTCGACGATGGCAACAACCGCGACGACGAGATGGGCTACTTCCAGTTGCAGGAGTGGAGCTCAGTGGGACTGACGTATAGCTTCTAGCTATTGGCTATTAGCTATTAGCAGTTGGCTGTTAGCAAATAAAAAACGCTGCCGTTTGGCAGCGCTTTTTTATTGTTCTCACATCAGACATCTTTAATGTTTAATGTCTAATGTTTAATTTACTTCTTTTCGGCTTCTGTCATGTCGCCCTCGATGTAGAGGCGCGTCATTTCAACAGCACCGTTGGTGCGTACCGTAATAGACTTCTTGAAGTGACCAGGGAACTTACCCTCACCATTGTATGTCACCTTGATGGTACCCTTCTCGCCTGGCTTGATGGGCGTCTTGGTGTACTCAGGCACAGTGCATCCGCAAGAGGCAATGGCCTGGTTGATGACCAGTGGCTGTTCGCCAACATTGGTAAAGTTGAACTCGCAAGTCACCACAGGGTTAGCCTCCGAGAAGGTACCGAAGTTGTGGGTCGTCTTTTCAAACTTTATCTGTGCGGGATTCTGGGCTATTGCCATCATCATGCCGCAAACCAGCATCAATGCTGAAAGAATGATTCTTTTCATAGTCGGTCTCTTTTTAATGGTACAATGAATTGCTGTTATATGGATGTTTCTCAGAATTTAGCCATCTTGATAGCTACCACGGCGCACTCATCGCCCTTGTTGCCCAGTCGACCACCAGCACGGTCTTGTGCCTGCTGCATGTTCTCTGTGGTCAGCAGTCCGAAGACTACGGGGATGTTGTTGGTGGCGTTCAGACGGGCAATACCCTGGGTGACACCCTGACAGATGTAGTCGAAGTGGGGAGTCTCGCCACGAATCACGCAACCCAGCACGATGATAGCATCGTAGCCGTCGTTGAGCGTCAGCTGACGGGCACCGTATATCAACTCAAACGAGCCGGGCACCGTCTTCACGTGGATATTCTCCGTCAGCGCACCATGCTTCTCCAATGTCGATACGCAGCCGTCAAGTAGGGCACCCGTAATCTCAGGGTTCCACTCAGACACCACGATGCCGAACGTCATGTTCGAGGCATCGGGCACCTTGGCGGCATTGTATTCAGACAGATTTTTAGTTGCCATATCTAATGTCTTACTTCTTACATCTTACATCTTTCGATGTACTTGTCGATGCTCTGGTACTGCATAGAGTTGAAGTACTTCTCCTTCACCTCTTCATACAACTTCAGGGCCTCGTCTTTCTTGTTCTGGCTCTCCAGAATCTCGCCAGCCTGGATGAGGAACGTGGGAGACAGTGAGTTGTTGTCAGCCATCTTGGCAGCCTTCTTCAGGTGCTCAACAGCCTTGTCCAGCTGGTTAAGGTTGGCGTAAGCGTTACCCAGTGCACCCTCTGCTGCGGGGCTGATCATCTGGTCGCCCTGACCGCTGAACTGCTCCAGAGCGTTGACAGCCTCCTGCCACTTGCCCAGATTGGCCTGGCAGATGCCGATATAGAGCTGAGCCAGATTGCCGGCATCAGTAGAGCTGTAGTCAGCAGCAACCTTCTGGAAACCAACCAGGGCCTTGTCATACTGCTGCTGGTCGAAGAGCTCCTGGCTCTTGGCAAGCTCGGTGCTAGCCTCGTTGGCACGGGGCTCAAAATAATAGTTGTTAGCGAGGATAGCGCATACAACGATAACGATGACGGCTGCTACGCAGCCAACGATGGCCTTCTTGTACTTCTCGAAGAAGGCTTCGGTCTTAGTGACCTGCTGCTCCTCTGCGGGAGCTGCTTTCTGATTGTTTGTTGCCATTTTTATTGTTTTATTTTTGTTCTTTCTTGTCTATTGGACACAAATCGACTGCAAAGGTACGAATAAGTGAGCAAAAAACAAAGAGAAAATGTCATTTTTTCTTTTTTTTATCTTTTTGTTCAGTGACATCTGGTCTTGCTGGCTATTTTAGTAGGTTGATATTTGACGGATATCATCCTCGAAGTCCCCTTTGTTGATAGCCTTTGCCTTGAGTTTGGAGCGATAGGTGTAGATGGTAGTGATGCTGGAACGCAGGATGTCGGCAATCTCTTGATTGTCGCTTATCCCCAGTCGTATAAGGGCAAGGATGCGCAGTTCCTTGACGGCATTATGATATACCAGTCGTTTTCAGGCGATGCTGCCAGCGGTAATTCGCATTTCACTATGAACGGTGGTGCGCTGACCAATTGTCAGGGACATATTATCCACGTCACTAATACCAATGCCATCATCACTCTCAACAGCGTTACGCTGGTGAACGACGCCCCCGCTAAGGTGCTTCTTTCCGTATGTGCTGATGGATGGAAGGGAGCCTCTAATAAGGCCACACTCAATGCCGTTAGCCAGTAGTTGGATGGTTCTATCCTGGTAGGAAACGACTCAGAGTTGACGCTCACACTTGCTAATGGCTCCACCTTTACAGGCAGCATCAGCGGCAACATCACCAACGCCGCAGGAAATACCGTATCTACTGAGACAGGCAAGGTGGATGTCACGCTTGGTGACGATTGTACCTGGAACCTCACCGCCGATAGCAAATGCGAGCCCATCATCAAGCGAACTTCCGTATATCTGGCTCCTGAGCTAACAGCCGATATTCCTGACTCAGGCGAGAAACGCAGCAGCGGACTTCACTATTTCTTCAGTAGTCCCAAACAAATGATGATTGACTGGGATACAGAACAGACCATTAGCGCTTTCCGCTATCTGCCGCCACAAAACACTCGCGAAGGATTGGTAACCCACTACACTTTGTGGGGATCGACTGATTGGAACAACTGGCAGAAACTTGCCTCAGGCGAGTTCTCAAACATAGTGAATAACCCCATCTGGCAAACTATCAAATTCGCTCCGACCAAAGCAAAGATATTACGTCTGGATGCCGACCGTCTGGCGGAAGGTGAGCGTATGACCTTTGGAGATATAGAGATTGTTTACTAAATCGATAGCGTTGCTGAAGGCAGATTGCTCTTAATTGTGACCTTCGCTTTACCTTTCTTGTTGGTACTACGCACCACCAGCAGCGCGCGACCTTTCCAGGTGGTTACACGAGCAGAGGTCTTAGGTTCACGGTCTTGGAGGTTGGCTGTAGCGAAGGCCATCAGTCTGCCTTGTCCCTGAACTGTAGCCTCGCAGGGGATAGCAGCATCAGGACATACACGGCCTTGAGCATCAACCACCTCGATGGTAATGTAAACAAGGTCCTGACCATCAGCCTTGAGTGCTGGCTTATCGGCAGTCAGACGCAAGCGGGCAGGCTCGCCAGCAGTGCTCAGCGTGACGCTCTCGCCTCCTGCCTCAGCACGCAGTGTTCCTGCCTCGTAGGGCACTGTGAACACTGCCTTGAATTCTGTGCTGAGATCAACATTCTTTTTACCTATTTGTTTATCGTTCAAATACAATGTTACCTCGGGAGCCTTGGTGTAAACTTCGACTTCGACGGGCTTGCCTTCCCATCCCGTCCAAGTCCAACTCTCCCATGTGGGCCATACGCTCCATGATGTCATATTAATCTTGCCACGATAACCATCGGGCTCGCGTACCGCCATGTACAAATCCTTAGAATCGCTCCACAACATCTCGCGATAATGACTGATGGGTTTGCGCCAACCAGTGATATCCACATCGCCACAATAGGCACCATGCCACTCGGGCACACCACCTTCGCGCCAAGATTCGCCAGGCGTCTCGCCATCGTAGTAGTTACGACCGATGCCCGACTCACCTAGGTAGTCGAGACCCGTCCACACCATGTCACCAATGACGTATGGATAGTCGTGCACCAGTTTCCAGTTTCTGAAAGCATCACGCGGATAGCTCTCCGTCTGCCACATCACGCGCTTAGGATTGCGCTGATGGTCGCTGGCGTGCTTGAAAATCATATAGTTATAACCACCGATATCGAGCACATCAAAGTGTGGGTCGTAGATTTCCCAGTCTCTGTCCCAAGCACACAGAGCCTCAGTGACAGGGCGTGTAGTGTCGTATTTGAGTATCTCCTGCTTCAACAGTTTAGCGGTGTGAACCACGCGGATGTCCTTACGCTCGATCACCTCGTTACCGATGCTCCAACTAATGATGCTGGGGTGGTTGCGGTCGCGCACGACCATCGCACGGATATCCTCCTGATAGCATGAGTCAATCAGCGTAGAGTAGTCGTAGGGCTTCTTAGCTGTGCGCCATCCGTCGAAAGCCTCGCCAATGACCAGCATACCGATAGAGTCACAGGCATCGAGGAAGGCACGTGTTGTGGGATTATGCGACGTACGGATAAGGTTGAAACCAGCTTCCTTCATCTGGCGCACCTTACGGATCTCGGCAGCATCGAACGCCATCGCACCCAGTACGCCATCATCGTGATGTACACAAGCACCATTGATGAGCAGAGGCTTGCCATTGAGCAAGAAGCCCTTTTCGGCAGAATACTCAATGGTACGGATGCCATAAGTAACGGGCAGTACATCACCCTCAGCCTCGATAGTAGTATGGTACAGGTAAGGATCGTCAGGCGACCACAGATGAGGATTCTCCACATGCAGCGTCTTCGTAATAGGTCTGCGTGAGCCATCGTTCATGACCACCTCGGCCTTGATGTTGACGGTATGGATATTGGGCGTTGTAACGCACAGGCTCTCTTCGTCAATATACTGCTTGCCTTTGGTCACCAGCCACACGTGGCGGTAGATGCCTGAGCCTGTATACCAACGACAGTTAGGCAGCTCTGAGTTATCAACCTTTACCAGCACCTCATTCAGTCGCTTGTCCTTGTATAAGTAAGGTGTAATGTCGACGGTGAATGGCGTATAACCATAGGCATGCTGACCTGCCTTTTGTCCGTTGATGAACACCTCGGCCTTCTGATATACACCCTCAAAGTGCAGCTTTACCACCTCGCCCTTGGGTGTGGCAAACTGCTTGCGATATTCGCCCTTGCCACCAGGATACCAACCACCATCGGTACCATTGGTCGCTGCGGCTGTGGGATCAGAAGCATACGATATAGCCCAGTCGTGGGGCAAATCTACATTGATGGTCTTACCCTCGTGGGTAAACTTCCATCCATTGTCAAACAGCGTTTTCTGCGCCTGCATCTGCAGTGCTAACAGCGAAGCCAGGATAAGTAATAATCTTTTCATTTTAATTTGGTTTTATAGTTTAAAATGACTCTCGCGGTATTGCAGAGGCGTCATTCCAGAATTCTTCTTGAAGATGCGATTGAAGTAAGAGTAGTCATCATACCCCAGCGAGTCGGCTATGCTCTTAACTGGCATGCTGGTTGTAAGCAGCGCCAGTTCGGCCTTCTCCAACTTACGTTTGGTGATAAATACATTGGGGGTTTCGCCCGTCTCCTGCTTGAACACTCTGATATAGTGATCTTTCGACATGCAAGCTTTACCAGCCAGCAGTCCTACGTCGATATGGCTACCAATATTCTTACGAATATACGATAGCGAAGCCTGTATTCGGTCGTCGCGAACATCGGTCTTAGGGGTGGCATATTTCAGGAATCGCGACATGAGGATAAAGATGATGCCACGCGATTCGGCTTTGTCGCAGAATGGTCTGCGCTGGTTTAGTTCAATATTGTTTATCAGTGTCTGATGGTTGTCGTATGCCTCAGGATTAGACTGCGGCAGCTTCAGGAACGGGTTGATGTAGCACAGGCGTTTTACCAGTTCCAAATCGGTACTATTGGCGCTCACCTCAACGGGAAAGTCCCATTCATTAAGCAAACTAGATTCGCTACGTCGGTCTTCATATATATGAATGTAGTAATGCTGGAACATCGAGTCGCAGATGTAACTATGAGTGGTGTGTGGAGGAATAAGATATAGATTGCCAGGTTTAAGTGTATACACGCCCGAAGCCATCTCGACTTGTGCCGTCCCGTCGGTAACATAATACAGGCGGGCAAAGGGGCTACGCACGTTTTTCCAGTTCCAGTCACCGCAGTGATTGGCCAGTCCTACGTTGAGTGTCAGCAGCCGGAGTTTGTCTATCGGGTAATTAATCATCCGAGGTCTCTAGGTTTCTTAGTTTGCAAAAGAACAAATAATTTTCGAGACGAGCAACTTTTTATTGTTTTTTTTTAGTGTTATATCGATATTGTGCTATAAAAAGTCGACAATAATTAGTAGAGGATAAGAAAATTATCCTTATCTTTGCAACGACAATCATAACGAAACAAAATATGAACGAGAGCAAATCAGGCTATAAATGCAAGACATATGGTGTGCCCACCAAACGATACTGTCAGACGATGGACCTGAAGAATAATCCAGAATTGATAGCCAGATACAAGGAGGCTCACGACAGATACCATTCGTGGCCTGAGATACGTGAGGGGATAAAGTCTGTAGGTATCCTCGAGATGGAGATCTACATACTCGACAACCATCTGTTTATGATTGTGGAAACTCCAGTTGACTTTGATTGGGACAGTGCTATGGCGAAACTTGCCACACTACCACGACAGGCTGAGTGGGAGGACTATGTTGCCATGTTCCAGCAGTGTAAGCCCGGCAGCACATCTGACGAGAAATGGAGAATGATGGAAAGAATGTTCTACCTGTATGACTAATCGATTAAAAACGAAATAACAACTATAACGTATGAAAAGGTGTATCACAATTCTGGTTTCGTTGTTAGCAATAACAGCTAATGCGCAGGTTCATGACTGGGAGAATCCCGCTGTACTTGGCATCAACAAGCTAGCGTACCATGCGACGCTGCAGCTGCCTTCGAAATGGAAGGAATGCAAGGAAATTATTAGTCTTGACGGGCAATGGCTCTTTCATTGGAGTCCGACGCCAGAATCACGTCCGACAGACTTCTATCGTGAAGATTATGACGTGAGCCAATGGGCGAAAATTATGGTACCAGGCAATTGGCAGACGCAAGGCTACGGTACCCCTATCTATACCAATATTGAATACCCCTTCGTGCGTAATCGTCCCAGTGTGACCACAGAGCCGCCCAAGGATTGGACGGCCTACGAGAACCGCAATCCGGTAGGGTCGTATGTGACGTTTGTCGATGTCACGAAGGAGATGCTCTCCAAGAACCTCATCCTGCACTTCGGTGGCGTGCACTCGGCCATGTATCTGTGGGTAAATGGACAGCGTGTGGGCTACAGCCAGAACTCGATGTCGCCAGCAGAGTTCGATGTGACCAAATACATGCGGACAGGTAGAAACAAAATTGCTGTCGAGGTCTATCGCTGGTCTGACGGAAGCTATCTCGAGGACCAGGACATGTGGCGCCTCTCTGGCATCTTCCGTGAGGTGCAGCTATGGGTGCGTCCACTGGTGCATATCACCGATTACCACGTGACTGCTGTGCCCAATTCCGACTACTCTGCAGCTCACATTACGGCTGAGATATCTATTTGTAATACAGGCAAGAAGACGCAAGTGGCATATCCGCATATGAGGATAAATGGCAAGGTGTTGGGAAGGATTAACGTGCCCAAAATCAAGGGTGGCGACACCATTACCGTGACGTTAGGTTACGATATGGAGCATCCTATTCTGTGGTCTGCCGAGAAACCACATCTATATCCGTTCAGCATCGAGTTAAACGACAAGCGAGGCAATGAGATAGAGCATTTCGACTACCATTTTGGCATAAAGAAAGTGGAAGTCATCGGCGAAGTCTTCAAGATTAACGGAAAGAATGTGAAGTTGAGAGGTGTGAACCGCCATGACCACCATCCTAAGACGGGTAGATACGTTGACGATGCGACCTACGAGGAGGACATCCGGCTGATGAAGCAGGCCAACATCAACTTCTTGCGCACATCGCACTATCCTGACCGTGAATATCTCTATGAGCTTTGCGACCGCTGGGGAATCTATGTGATGGATGAGGCCAACCACGAGACGCATGGCTATGGTTATGCCAATCAGGAGATGGGCGAGGATCTGGCTTGGCAGCAGGCCCATGTGGATCGTGCCGAGTCACTCGTGAAGCGCGATTTCAATCATCCTTGCATCATCCTTTGGAGTCTCGGCAACGAAGGTGGGGTGGGTCCTAATATTGAGGCAATGTATAACAAGGTGAAAGCGCTCGACAGCACTCGTCCGCCATTCTACGACAGCGACCGTCGTTACAGTTGTATCTGGGATGACAGCTACCTGTATCCAAACGACCTGCAGCGGAACGCTCAGGAAGTGAGCGACAAGCCCTTTATGATGCGCGAGTATGCCCATGCCATGGGTAACTCCTGTGGCAATTTACAAGAATATTGGGATGTGATTTATGCCGACTCAAGCATTGTCGGTGCTGCCATTTGGGATTGGGTAGACCAGGGACTTCTTAAAGATGGCTATTATGCCTATGGTGGTGATTTCGGCGACAAGCCAAATCTTGATGCTTTTTGTATCAATGGCCTTATTGCCCCTGACCGCAAGCCTCATCCCCATTATTATGAGGTGCAATATGTCTATCAGCCACTTACCTTCGAGCGCGACGAACACGACGGCACCATCCGCATCATCAATCGCGACAGCTTTACCGACCCCAGCGAGTATGATATCACCTGCGATACTGTCTGCTATGGTTCAGAGCGCCTGCTCAATGTCTATGCTCGTCTCAAAGAGGATAAGCCGTGGGCAGCAAAGGGCTTTGTGGTGGCTCGCGAACAGTTTGTGCTACAGCCTTGGCAGTGGCCCAGTCCTGTAAGTCCATCTGCTCAGAAGTCTAAGGGTGGGACTGTTACTGTCAATGGGAATACGCTTACCTCTTGGATCGTCGATGGCCGCGAAGTACTGCAGACGCCTTTGGAGCCCTACTTTTGGAAACCTGAGAACGACAACCAGCATGCTGCAGGATTTGCACGTCGCGTGGAGGAGTGGAGAGAGGTTAAGGATGTCACTGTTCGTTATACCGTCATCGACGACCACACCATCCTTGTCGAAATGGACTACCAGCCTACAGCCGCCGACCGTCCTGTTATCCCTAAAATCGGCATGCGGATGCGCTTGCCTGCCGACTATACACAGATATGCTACTATGGTCGCGGCCCTTGGGAGAACTACCCTGACCGCAAGCGCTCTGCGTTCCTCAGTGAATACGAGATGCCGCTCAGCGAGTACGAAACGGAATATATCCATCCGCAGGACAATGGCAACCGTTGCGACATCCGTTGGTTTGAAATCAGTTCTCAGACTTCAGCCATCAGCCCTCGCTTACGCATTGAGGGTCTCCAACCACTCTGCATCCGTGCCTGGGACTACGGTGAGGAGGACCTTGATGCTGCTCCCCGTCATCCGCAAGATATCCAGCGTGGCCGCTTTGTCAATCTAAATATCGACCTCAACATCCATGGGGTAGGCGGTGCTGACACATGGGGCAGGCGCACGTTGCCACAATACACCATTGATGGCAACCAGCCCTACCACTATGCCTTCATTCTAAGTTTTCGCCCTCAATCAGTCTCCCTGAGTTCTAGTCGGTTAACAGAATAGAAAACCACACAGCGTGCTCACGCGCGAACATTGTTTAATGTCGACTGCGAATTGATTAGATGTTAGTGTCAATCTCTGTGGCATCCTATAGCATCTCAAAGTGGATCATTCAGACCCCACCTTTTCCAGAGACCCCACCTTTTCCATTTTTGTAATACAACTGATATGAACGCGAAACAGCTGTAGCCAGCGTTGGCTTAGCTGTATACAGCGCTGTATTAGTTGTAGCCGCGTCTGTATCAGCTGTATATTTCAAAAAAAGACCTCACATTCCCCCGATGCCTTTATTTACAGGGGTTCCAGGGTGGGGAACCCATTTCGAGGTTCCCCACATATTCCCCATACATTCCCCCTTTCAAATACTAGCACCTAACGGGGGAAATTCTACAAATCGTCTCAAATCAAACAGAATATTTTGATAGATAGGGTGGGGAACCTGTGGGGAATGTATGGGGAATCTTGTCTAAGGTTCCCCACCTCTCAAACCCTTTACACATCGGCATTCTGAGTGATTTGTGGGGAATGGGGAATATAAAGCTTATTTGAAAAACACACAGCGTGCGCACTCACGTACTTATTTAATGTCTACATGTATACTTTTTGCTTGCATCATGTAAAGTATTGTATATCAGCAATAAATGTAGGATGTGTAAGCAATGTAGGCAATATTTGCCAATTCCTATAAATTGTTTCAGACATGCAGCTAACACAGATGCGAGATAGCTGTATTTGCATACCAAAAACAGCTAATACAGGCCTGTATTAGCTGTTTCCGTGCGCGTACATTATAAATGTCGACTGCGAATTGATTAGATGTTAGTGTCAATCTCTGTGGCATCCTATAGCATCTCAAAGTGGATCATTCAGACCCCACCTTTTATTATTGCACAGCGGAACTGTGCACTTGTAAAGGCTATCAATTCAGAGAGTGTAAAGTAAACTATGTCTTACTACTTTCATTGTAGCCTGACACAGTTTACTTTACACTCTCCATTATAAGAAAAAACGATCTTTGCATCAAGTGCATAATAGGGTCATATCAAATCCGCTGTGCTTTTTATTAAATAGTAGGGATAATTGTTGTTGGAGATTTTTATTACTCACAGACTGCTCTAACAAGATTTCCTAAAAATCGTGCACTCCAGAAAACATTTTGTCTGTTATCTTCAATACACAACCCTCTTACAGCACAATGATCACTATAAAACGAATCGTATTCAATAGTTGAGCTCATATAACAATCCCCATATGTGTTATTGTTTATGTCCCTCTCACCTTTCGGTATGAAAATTGTGTTATTAGAAGGACCTGTTACTTCAAAGCCCTTAATGAGTATTCCATTATCAATCTTCTCTATCCATTTCCATGCGCACTTATTGAAAAGCTCTTCAAATTCCTGCATAGTAGGCATTCGCCAGTTCCCTTTCATATTTGAACGAGCAGCATCATCCATAATATCGATTTCCATTTTTCCTTTATTTGTTATGTCTGCATACTTTTCATTCTTGTAGTATTTGTAGTTACTTTCATTGAAATTTGTACGTGGTGTTGTTTCACCCCATGCAAAATAATAGCCTAATTCATATTTACTCTTAGCACCTACATTATGGCTGGCCCATTTAACAGATAATCCCAAATCCACAGCTTGTAATATGTCTTGTTCTGCTGGCGTTTCATCACTGTCCCCTTTACTACAAGAAAAGAGCATTCCCAAAGAAAGGAATATAAACATAATTGATAGTTTTTTCATAATCATATAGTTTTTTGTTATTATAGTTATTTCAAATACACACAAAAAGAAAACGTGGACAATTTACTTCGTCTACGTCATTCAGGTATCGGCAAACACCTTGTAATCTTAAACGAGTAAAAGCCCACGCCGTTTGGCGCGAACTCCAACTTCAAGTTCTTGATTACGTTTGAAATTTTGCCGATTTCGAATGACAAGAATCTAAAAGTGGATATTCATCCTATATGTCCAATTTATAATAATCTCAGCCCATAGGCATCTACGGTTTTATTTGGTTCAACATATTTCAATGGCAAAGATAGCAAGATTTTTCTAAAGATGCAAATAATTCTTCCGTTTTTTGAAAATGATTAAAGATAAAAGTATTATCTTTGCATGAGATATGGAGAATTACAACCATCGCATGGACAGGCGAAGCAAGCATAAGCAATATGGCTTGCCAGGAACTTATCATGTCACCATCAAGGTGAATATGGTCTATCGACAGGCATTGGGTAAGGTTGTGGGGGATATCAATGCTGCCGATGGCAGTCCACAGGCACCACGTGTGGAACTGAACGAGGTAGGCAGGATGGTGGAACTGGAGCTGACGACAAGCATTACGGCCCACTACCCGATGATAGAGATACAGGATCATGTGGTGATGCCTGACCATTTGCATTGCATCGTGGTGGTGCATCGGGATATCTTTAGTAAGAACGGGGTGGCAACGC
Source organism: uncultured Bacteroidales bacterium (assembly GCA_902799355.1). GTDB lineage: Bacteria > Bacteroidota > Bacteroidia > Bacteroidales > Bacteroidaceae > Prevotella. Next base: position 46,531 of record CADCAG010000010.1, on the reverse strand, counting down.
ATCTGGGGCAGGTGATTGCTGGGTTCAAGAAGGGGTGTAACCGGCGGTTCTGGGAGATGCTGGAACTACGGGGTAAACCCGCAGACACTGGCGAAAACAGTAAACCCGCAGACACTGGCGAAAACAGTAACCAAGCGAGCACGGGCGCCAGTGGTAGCCAGATAAGCATGGACGCTGGTGATAGCCAGACAAGTACAGGGGCAGGCAATAGCCCAAAAAGCATGAGTGCAGGCAATAGCCAGTGCCCTGCGGTTTACCCGCAAGGATATAAGGTACCATCGCGCGGAACTACAGGGCGTGCTCCGTTGTTCTCTCTCGGCTTTGTAGACGTGATACCGCTGAGTGCTGAGCAATTGGAGACGCAGCGACAATATATTCATAATAACCCACGAAGCCGATTGCTCCGAAGTTCACATCGATTGTGGTTGCAATGCCAACGTAAGAGCATAGATACTCATCTATCTCTACGAGCCTTGAAAGGTTATCTGCAACAAGAATGCTCACCGACACAGTTCAATGAAGAGATATGGCAACGCATCGAGAAGTTGCTGATAGTTAAGGACGGACATATCTACTGTGACAGTTATGGTGACTACGGAATGCTCAATAACTCTATTCTACCTGTCATTTGTCACAGGAAGGATGCTTTATTGCATGGTCGTCAGCTGCAACAATGTATTGAGAAGGCCGCAGAGGGTGTCGTGCTGGTGTCTGCACGTATTGCCAAAGGTGAGCAGCGAATTATGGATGATGTCATCGCCCAATCTTATCCAGTGACTCTTATTGCAGATAATGGTTTCCCAGAGATTTATCACCCTTCGGAAGCTCGCATACAAATGTGTGCAGAGGGACATCTCTTATTGCTTTCCCCTTGGCAGTACCATTATCGGACTGCCGATGAGATGATTACAGTAGCTGAATGTAAAACCATGAATTGTATTGCTCAGGCAATCTGTAAGACGAAAGACAGCTGGTGGAAATAAATTTCGCTTGAAAAGAAAAACAAGTTTTCCTTTTGCATTCTCCTCGCTTATTCGTAACTTTGCACCCGAAATGATACTTAGAAAGCTGTCGATACTGAACTACAAGAACATTGGTGAGGCCCAGTTGGAGCTGTCGCCTAAGATGAACTGTTTCATTGGTAGCAATGGCATGGGTAAGACGAATGTGCTCGATGCCGTGTACTACCTGTCGTTCTGTAAGTCGGCGTCGAACCCAATCGACTCGCAGGTGATTCGTCATGAGGAGCCTTTCTGCATGATAGAAGGGGAATACGGGGAAGACGAAAGATTAAAGATGATAGATGATAGATTAATCATCTCTGTGGGTATGAAGCGGGGACAGAAGAAACACTTCAAGCGTAACAAGAAGGAGTATAAGCGACTGTCGGAGCATATCGGACTGATACCACTTGTGGTGGTGTCGCCTGCTGACGCCATGCTCATAGAGGGTGGCAGCGAGGAGCGCAGAAAGCTGATGGATATGGTCATCGCACAGTACGACCGCTCGTATATCGATGCGCTGAGTCGCTATAACAATGCCTTGCAGCAGCGTAACATCCTACTGAAGATGGAGGATCCTGCGCCCGACACGTTGGTGCTACAGCTGTGGGAGGAGCAGATGGCTGAGGCTGGCGAGACGCTGTATGAGAAGCGACGTGCCTTTGTCGACGAGCTGATACCGCTGTTTCAGGAGTACTACCAGCACATCTCTGGCGGACAGGAAAGGGTAGGGTTGACCTATGTGTCGCACTGTCAGCGTGGCCCGCTGCTGGAGGTTATCCAGCGTGATCGCCACAAGGACCTGGCGGTGGGCTACTCGCTACACGGCGTGCATCGTGACGATTTGGAGTTTACGCTCGACGGACACCTGATGAAACGTGAGGGTTCACAGGGACAGAACAAGACCTACGTCACCAGCCTGAAGCTGGCACAGTTTGACTTCCTGAAGCGGACGGGCTCGAAGACGACGCCTCTGCTGCTGCTTGACGACATCTTCGACAAGCTCGACGCCCAGCGCGTGGAGCAGATAGTGCGTCTGGTGTCCAGCGACAACTTCGGACAGATATTTATTACCGATACCAATCGCGACCACCTGGACCAGATACTCCGTACCACGTCGCTCGACTACAAGATTTTCCATGTCAGTCAAGGGGAGGTTAGTGGATAAAGGATAAAGGTTAAAGATGAAAGGTTAAAGATGAAAGATTAAACATTAAATTCATATAAATGATAAGGTGATTATGAAGAAAATTGTAACAACAGTGATGGCCCTCGTGCTGATGGTAACAGCAGGGGTAGTAGTAACTTCTTGTGGTGCAGGCACCCTGCTGCAGACTGTGGCAAGTGGTGGCACGTTGGCTAACGCTTTCAGCAGCGTTATTGGTCTTGACAAGGTGACAAAGGATGGAATGGTGGGCACCTGGCACTACGACAGCCCAGGATGTGCGTTCACCAGTGAGAACCTGTTGGCTAAGGCCGGTGGTGAGGTAGCAGCTACGAAGATTGAGCAGGAGATGGCTCCCTACTTCCAGAAGGTGGGTATCAGCGCTCAGAACACTTACACCACATTCAACGAGGATGGCACGTTTACTGCTGCCGTTGCTGGCAAGAAGTTCAGTGGCACATGGACACTCGACGAGGCTACTGCCAAGGTAACCATGAAGGGTCTGTTGATCAGCATCAACTGCTATGCCAAGCGCGAATACGGTGGCATCTCGCTGCTCTTCGAGTCTAAGAAACTGCTTAACGTGCTGCAGATACTGGCAACCATGAGTGGTAACGACACTGCCCAGAAGATTGGTGACCTCTCGAAGAACTACGATGGCGTACGCCTCGGCTTCGACATGAAGAAGTAAAAAGGTACCATGTTCAAGCGCGACGTACAATCGGTCAAAGACCTGATACTCCGCAACCTGCGTGAGCAAGGGTTGGAAATGCCGCTACTGCAGAAACGGCTGGTAGAGGCATGGCCCCAGATTGCGGGCCCGATGATACAGCGCTACACGTTGAATACCTATATCTATAACCAGACGCTCTATGTGCGTCTGTCCAGTCCTGCGCTACGTGCCGAACTGTCAATGCGTCGCCAAGAGCTGACCCACAAGCTAAACACGTATGTCGGTAGTCAGGTGATTACCGACATACGTTTCTGCTAATAGCTTTTTCCTCCGTTAAAGAGGTGGATATTTCCTTTGTTGTCTGATTTACACCTCTATATTTCATCCACTTTTTTGTACTTTTGCGAAAAAATAAACAGTTGCTAACCAGTAACTTACATTTTTGTGTGCCTATATTTGTCCACTTTCTCGACCCATCGCCAGAAAGTAGTACCTTTTTTTAATAATTTTGCAGCAGAAATCCAATTCGGGTAAAAACTAACTCATAACAATAACACACTAATTAAAACAAAGTATGAAGAAAAGCAGGTTTGTGATGATGTTGTTGACTCTTTTCGTGTCTATGGCATCCTACGCCCAGAGTATCTCGGGTACTGTGACAGACGATCAGGGAGAGCCCGTCATCGGAGCTTCCGTCGTCGAAAAGGGTAAACCCCAGAACGGAACCATCACCGATTTTGATGGTAAGTTTACTATTAAGGTAAGCGCTGGCACACCTATTATTATCAGTTATGTAGGCTACATCACCCAGGAGGTGAAAGCCGTCAACGATATGAAGGTGACCATAAAGGAAGACACTCAGACACTGCAGGACGTCGTCGTCATTGGTTATGGCGTTCAGAAGAAGAGTGTCGTTACCGCCTCTATTGCCAAGGTGAGCGCTGAAGATCTGGAGGGTAAGACCCGTCTGCGTGCCGAGGATGCCCTGAAAGGTCTGGCCGCAGGTGTCAATGTCACTTCTTCGTCTGGTCAGCCCGGTTCTAAGTCGATGATTCGCATCCGTGGTATCGGTACCATCAACAACTCAGAGCCCCTGTATATCATTGACGGCATGCCCACCGACCAGAATGGTATGGAGAGTGTGAACCCTGGCGACATCGAGAGTATCGAGGTACTGAAAGATGCTGCCTCTGGAGCCATCTATGGTGCCCGTGCTGCCAATGGCGTCATCCTCGTGACTACCAAGAAGGGTAAGTTGGGCAAGGCCTCTATCAACTACAACTTCTCTTATGGTTGGCAGAGTGCATGGAAGAAGCGCGACGTGACAGGAGCTACCGACTATGCCATCCTGCAGAACGAGCGCTATGTGCAGAACGGTATGGCTCCGCTCTACAACGATCCCTACAACCTCGTCGATGCCAATGGTGAGGCCATCAAGGGCTTTGGTACCAACTGGCAGGACCTGCTGTTCAACGACAATGCCCCCATCCAGCAGCACGACTTGAGCATCAGCGGTGCGTCAGAGAAAGTCAACTACTACCTCTCGCTGGGTTATATCTCACAGGAAGGTATCATTGGTGGTAACTATGGCCAGTCAAACTATGACCGTCTGACCATTCGCTCGAACAATCAGTTCAACCTCTTCGATGCCAGCAAGGAGCGTAGCTTCCTGAACAAGTTGGATGTCAGCGCTAACATTTCTTATATGCGCGTACACAATACGGGTATCGATGCCAACTCTACATGGGGTTCGCCCCTTGGCTCAGCCCTCTACCTGGCTCCTACGCTGCCCGTCACACTGAAGGGTCAGAAGGGTCAGGACATGATTGACAGATACAACGCTTACGACCTCTATCGTGACCGTTTCGGTAATCCTTATACGATTCCTGGCTTTATTGGTAGCTATCAGGAGCAGAACAACCCCATTGCAATGATGCAGCGTAATCCCTCGAAGAACTGGAGTCATAAGTTCATGCCGAAGTTCTCTATCGACCTGCAGCTGTGGGATGAGCTGAAGTATCACTTCTCTTATAGTGCTGAACTCTCTTTCTGGGGCTACGACGCTGCTACTTTGGAGAAATTCTACCTCTCAGGTAACAATAATTCTGACCACACCTCAGCAACCTCTTACAAGGGTGACAACAATTCATGGCAGATAGAGAATACGCTGACCTACGACAAGATTTTCGGTAAGCACACCATCGGTGTTGTGCTGGGTCAGAGTGCCTTGAAGACAAAGGGTACTGAACTCGGTGGTTCTCACTGGAACCTCGTCAATACCAGCAAGCCCAGCCTCAACTATACCACTGGCGGTGACCTGGAACTCTCAACGGATGCTGATGGCAAGATTACCGGTGCCAAGAGTCTGGTAGGTGCCTGGGGTGGTCCTTATGTGGAGCACCACCTGTCATCTCTCTTTGCCCGTCTCAGCTACAACTACGACGAGCGCTATATGGCACAGTTCACCATCCGTCGTGACGGTTCAAGCCGCTTTGGTGCCAACAATAAGTATGGCACCTTCCCCTCATTCTCTCTGGGATGGAACGTGATGAACGAGAACTTCATGAAGAGCACCAACAACTGGCTGAACAACTTGAAGGTACGCTTCAGCTGGGGTAAGAATGGTAACGATAATATCGGCGACTTCGCCTATACCACGCTGACCACGTCAGGTGCCAGCAGCAACTACTATTTCGGACAGCCCGCTTCGATGATCTATGGCTCCAAAGCGAACCGTTTGGCTAATGAAGACCTGAAGTGGGAGGAGAGTGAGCAGACCAACATCGGTCTTGACCTCGGCTTCTTCTACAACAAGCTGACATTCTCTGTTGACTACTTTGTCAAGAAGACCAATGGTATGATTATCGAGATGCCTATTCCCAGCTACGTTGGTGAGGCTCGTCCTTTGGCTAACGTCGGTGACATGGAAAACAAGGGTGTTGAGTTTGAACTCGGCTACAAGTGGAATATTGCTGACGCACAGTTTGCCATTAAGGGTAATGCCTCTTATCTGAAGAACGAGTTGAAGAACCTGGGTAACGACACGGGCTTCCTGAATTTCGGCATCAGCCAGTTCAACGACGGTGGTACACGTGCTGAGAACGGACAGCCTTTCCCCTTCTTCTATGGCTACAAGACCAATGGCATCCTGCAGAACAAGGCTGAGGCTGATGCTTACAATGCACAGTATGGCACGACTTCTGAACCTGGTGACTTCCGTTTCGTCGACGTGAATGGTGATGGCAAGATTACTTCAGACGATCGTACCAACATCGGTAACGGTGTGCCCGACTGGACATTCGGTCTGAACTTTGATGCAGCATGGAAGGGCTTCGACCTGAGCGTATTCTTCCAGGGTGTCACTGGTGCCGATGTCTTCGATGCTACCTACCGTCAGGATGTGGCATCAGGAAACTATCCTACTTGGGTGCTCCAGCGCTGGACGGGTGAGGGTACTTCGAACACCGTTCCTACACTGGGTAAGTCAGAAAACTGGGTTTGCAGTGACATGTATATTCAGGACGGCAGCTACCTGCGTCTGAAGAATATCACGCTGGGCTACACGTTGCCCCGCAACCTCACTCAGAAGATTAACATCAGCCGTCTGCGTTTTTATGTACGCGCAGAGAACCTGATTACATGGACCAAGTACTGGGGCTTCGACCCAGAAATCGGTTCTGGTTCAACTTCTCTCGGTGTTGACTATGGTGTTTATCCGCAGGCTCGCACATGGACTGTCGGTTTCAACGTTTCACTCTAATAATATAAAGGAATTACAATATGAATAAGCATAATTCAATCATAGCAGGTTTCTGCGCTGTTGCCTTCGCACTGGCTTCCTGCAGCGACGATTTCTTGGAGGTGAAGAATCCGACAGGTGAGCCTCTGGAAGAATACTATACAAACGAAGAGACGCTCAACGAGGCACTGACCTCTGCCTATGCGCCTCTGCACTGGCCCGACTGGGACAATGTAGCCTATAACGACCTTACCGTAGATGGTGAGATCATGGGTGACGACTTCTGGGTAGGTGGCTCCAACAATCAGGACAACCAGCACTGGCACCGCCTGTTTAACTTTGAAGGCGACGGCAACAATACGCTGGCAACCCTGTGGGGCGACTTCTACAGTGGTGTCAAGCGTTGTAACGATGCTATCAAGTATGCTGGTTGGAATAGAGGAAAAATCTCTTCCGACTTCATCAACAAGATGGAGATGCAGGCTCGTCTGCTTCGCGTGTACTATTATAATATACTGTGGCACTACTATGGCAATGTGCCCTTCTATCTGGAGAACCTCTCGCTGCCTTATACCGCACCGCAGTTGACAGCCGACGAGATCTACAACAAGCTGTTGCCAGAGCTTGAGGATATCATTGCCTCTAACGTGCTGCCCATGCGTTGGACAAATGCTGAGTCTGGTCGCGTCAGTCAGGCCTTTGCCTATATGCTCTATGCCGAGATGGTGATGTATCAGAATGATGAGAGCCGTCTCCAGAAAGCCTTAGGCTTCATGAAGGAGATTATCAATGATCCGGACTACAGCTTGAATCCCAGCTTCTCAGACCTCTGGAAGGAGAGTGGCGAGTGGTGCCAGGAGAGCATCTTCGAGATTAACTATAACGACGACCAAGCCCAGCGCGACTGGGGCGCAGCAGCCCTCAATGCCGGTGGTACGGTATTCCCCACACTCTGCTCACCCAATGGTTGGGGCGGCGGCGAAGGCTGGGACGGCGGCAACGACGGCTGGGGCTTCCTGCCTATGAAGGTCGAGACCTACAATATGTATGCTGAAGGCGACCTGCGTCGTGAGGCTACCTGCTGGGATGTTCGTGGCTACAGCTACACCGAGCGCTATCAGGACACCCACATCTGGCACGGCAAGTATCGTCCACAGTCAGATAACAACAAGGATTGTCCAACCTCGAAGAACCTGAACTATAACAACAACAAGCGCATCTACCGCTATGCAGAGACCCTGCTGAATGCTGCTGAGTTGCTGTTGCGCACCAATGGCAGTGCTACTGAGGCTGCAGGCTATGTGAACGAGGTACGTGCCCGTGCAGGTCTTGCTGCACTGAACGGCGTGACCATTGACGACATCTTCACAGAGCGCCATCTGGAGTTCTGCGGTGAGGGCAAGCGCTACTTTGACCTGGTACGTGCTGAAGGCATCAGCGGTGCCACACAGAAGGCCAGCACCGTCCTCGTGCCCGATATCTATGGCTATCGCACCAACTCATGGACTCCTAACAAGAAGCATATTCCATTGGCTCAAGACGAGCTGGACAAGGATCCTTCGCTGAAACCGAATGACTATTAATCAATTGTAATGAAAAAACAGAATATTATGAACAAGATATATCAATTATTACGCGCAGGTTTCATGTGCTGTGGCATTGCCGCAGCCATGACCGCCTGTTCTCCCGACAGCTTTGACGGTGCTGACCCTAACGGCAGACCAACAGTTGATGGTGTGGACTTCCAAATCACTGTTGACCAGGAAACCAACCAGATGGTGGCTTCGTACACGGCAAAAGCTGATACATATCCTGTATGGATTCTTGATGGTACGACTTATTCTACGCTCCCCGAGGTGGGTTACAAGAACTCAGAGGCCGGCACACATACTGTTGAGCTGAAACTGGGCAACCGCAACGGCTTCAGCCAGGGTGGCGTGAAGAAAACCTATACCTTCAACGAGACGAAGATTGACTACTCGAAAGATTTCCGCCTGATAACAGGAAAGGAGTGGCGCATAGCTAATAAGGAAATAGGTCACATGGGTTGCGGCGAAGCTGGTACAGATGCTTCTGGCTGGTGGGCTGCTCAGCCCGACGACAAGAAGGCCTTCGGTGTCTATGACGACCGCATTACCTTCACTGCTGAAAACCTTAAAGGTGGCAACTATTCCTACAGTGCTGGTGCTGATGGCATGACCTATGTCAACAAAGAAACCCAATGGGGTGGCGGTGCTTCTGAGGATGTCGACGTCGCACTGGGTGACCAAACTGCTACGTGGAGCTTCGAAGAACTGGATTGGACTGACAAGGAGGGTAATACCAGCAAGCAGCGCTATATCCGTTTGTCTGCCAACACGCTGTTCCCCTATATCTCCAGCGATGCTCAGTATGCTGACCCCTTGTTCCGTGTAGAACAGCTGACTTCAAGCAAGTTAGTGCTTGTCTACGATAAGCCCGACCGCTCTATTGCCTGGCGCTTTATACTGACCAGCAAGGAGGGTGAGAAAGAATGGGAAGGCTTCGACCCCAACAGCCAGTTCAATATGTGGAAGGGTGTCACGCCGACGATGGAGTTCTGGTATGCTCCAGGTTGGTCACAGATTGCCGATCCAGGCTTTGTGGATGGTGGCAACGACTATACCATCACACTGCCCGAGGCTACTACCGACCAGTGGCAGGCTCAGGTGAAGTTCCATACTGACCTCACTACCAGTGCTGCCAACAACTACGACTTCTCTGCTGTCTTCAACAGCGACAAGGACCTGAACGGAGCTACTGTGAAGCTGGTGCTCGATGGCGACGATGGCGTGTTCTATTTCACTGACCGTATCGACCTGAAGGCTGGTCAGGACTATATCTTCTGGAAGAGCGACATGCCTGGTATCGATATGAATAAGGTGATGCTTGTACTCGACTTTGGTGGTTGTCAGGCTAATACTACCGTCAATGTCTCGGGTATCGTACTGAAGAACCATGCTGACGATGACGGCACCGTACCTCCAACAGAAGGTGGCGACGATCCCGACCAGCCCACTATTGACTGGGATGCTACTTCATCTGCCAACCTTTGGAATGCGGTAGAGAATGGTAGCGCATTCATCAGCGTCACCCCGTGGTTTGCCAACGATGGTTGGTCACAGATTGGTGACCCCGAATGGAAACACGCAAATGGTGAGTGGACGCTGACCATTCCTGAAGGTATGGGTGGCAGCCAGTGGCAGGGCCAGTTCCCCATCAACACCTCACTGACAGCAAGCAAGAATAAGAAGTACAACGTCTACCTTGTATTGGAGGCTGATCAGGATTGTAATGGTGTAACTATTAAACTGACTGAAACAGATGAGGCTGATGGTACCAAGCACGACGACAACTTCTTCTTCGCTGATCGCCACGATGTAAAGGCTGATGTACCATTTGTATTCAAAGCCAAAGCTGTTACTCTGCCCAAGAACGATGCTCATGCACTGTCGTTGTTCTTCGACTTCGGCGGTTCACCCATCGGCACGAATATCAAGATTAGCAAGATATACTTTGAGGAGTCTGTAGAACTCTCTTATGACGATGCCAACAACCTGTGGAAGGGTGTCGACGAAGGTCAGGACTTTGTCAGTGTTACCCCGTGGTTTGCCAACGACGGCTGGTCACAGATTGGCGATCCTGTATGGGAACACAAAGGCAACAAATGGAGCCTGACCATTCCTGAGGGTATGGGCGGCAGCCAGTGGCAGGGACAATTCCCCATTAATACCAAGTTGGCTACAGCGCAGAACGATGCCTATAACTTCCAGTGCACCATCCTGGCTGATGAGGATTGCAATGGCATTACCATCAAGCTGACGCAGACAGATGAGGCCAGTGGTACCAAGCACGATGATAACTTCTACTTTGCCGATCGTCACGATGTGAAAGCTGACGAGCCTTTCGTCTATACGATGAAGGGTGTTACACTGCCCAAGAACGATGCTCATGCTTTGTCGTTGTTCTTCGATTTCGGAGGTTCACCTATCGGAACCAACATCGTTATTAGTGATATCATTTTTGAAAAAGCAGAATAGAACAATTTTAACTATGAAAAAGAATATGTTAAATACAATGATGCTCTCATTTGTTGTAGCCCTCATGGGATGTGCAGAGAGCGACAAATACAGTTACTATGATGGTGGGGCGGCTCCTGATGCCGCCATCACCATCTCGCAAGAGACATTCGCTGTGCCAGAAGATGGTGGCACTGTTACCGTCAATGTCACCACAACAGCCAAAGAGTGGGGTGCCTATGCTACGGACAACTTCATCAAGGTAGACTACGAGAATACCAACAGCTCCAGTGGTACCGTCACCATTACGGTGGAAGACAATCCTACTTCTTATGAGCGTACTGGTGCTGTAGTCATCATGTCTGGCAACAGCCGTAAGAGCATCGCAGTCTCTCAAGAAGCATCGATCGACTCTAATGCTCCCGAAGGATATAAGCTCGTCTGGCACGATGAGTTTAACAGCGGTTCTGAGTTGAATGCCTCCGACTGGACCCATGAGGTGCAGAATAGCGGTTGGGTGAACCACGAGTTGCAGAACTATGTCAACCACACGACTCCCCAGGGTGCAAAGGTGACGGAGGTACGCAACGGTAAGCTGCGCATCACTGCCTTGAAGGAGAACGGCAAGGTCTATTCAGGTCGTGTCTATGCCAAGGTCCGTGAGGGTTGGACGTATGGCTATATTGAGGCCAGCATCAAACTGCCAAAGGGTAAGGGCACATGGCCTGCCTTCTGGATGATGCCTGTCAACTTCCGCTCATGGCCTGCCGATGGTGAGATAGATATCATGGAAGAGGTGGGCTATCACCCCAACTATGTGTCGTCGAGCCTGCATGCCACTGCCCACGTTCATACCCAGGGCACTCAGGTGACCCACGAGATGCTGTGCGAGGGTGCAGAGGATGATTTCCATACCTATGCCATCCTGTGGACTGCCGACAACATTACCACCTATGTGGATGGTCAGGTACAGCTCTCTTACGACAATACGGGCAAGGGCCGTGACGACTGGCCTTATGACGATCCTTTCTACGTCATCTTCAACCTCGCATGGGGTGGCGACTGGGGTGGTTCCCAGGGTGTTGACGAGTCGGCACTTCCCACCACGATGGAGGTAGACTATGTACGTGTGTTCCAGAAGAATTAAAGAATAAATAATACATTGTTTTTAATGCTGAAAGTTCAAAGTATAATCATAACACTGATGGTCACTGCCAGCGCACAGGCTCAGCAACTGCCCAAGTACCTCGATGAGACGGTACCTGTGGAGCAGCGTATCGACGATGCACTCAGTCGGATGACACTCGACGAGAAGATTGCCGTGATCCATGCGCAGTCGAAGTTCTCCAGTCCTGGTGTGAAGCGTCTCGGATTCCCTGACCTGTGGACTGACGACGGTCCTCATGGTGTACGCCCTGACGTGCTGTGGGACGAGTGGGTGCAAGCTGGTCAGACCAACGACTCGTGTGTGGCATTCCCTGCACTGACCTGTCTGGCGGCTACGTGGAATCCCGCTATGGCCAGTCTCTATGGCTCGTCACTGGGCGAAGAGGCACTCTATCGTAACAAGAGTGTCATTCTGGGCCCTGGCGTGAACATCAACCGCACACCGCTGGGAGGTCGTAACTTCGAGTATATGGGTGAAGACCCTTATCTGGCCTCGCAGATGGTGGTGCCTTATGTGCAGGGCTTGCAGTCGAAGGGTGTGGCATCGTGTGTGAAGCACTATGCGCTGAACAATGATGAGGAATATCGCCATCAGGTGAATGTCATCATCAGCGACCGTGCCCTCCATGAGATTTACCTGCCAGCCTTCCGTGCTGCTGTACAGCAGGGTGGGGCATGGGCTATCATGGGCGCCTACAACCTCTATAAAGACCAACACAACTGTCATAACGATATTCTCCTGAATAAGATTCTGAAGCACGACTGGGGCTTCGACGGTGTGGTGATTAGCGACTGGGGTGGGTGTCATAATACAGAAGAGGCTGTCACCAACGGTCTTGACCTGGAGTTTGGCACATGGACGGATGGTCTGACAATGGGACGCACCAATGCCTACGACAGTTACCACATGGCAGTAGCCTACAAGCAGCTCATCCAGGAAGGCAAGTTCACCACCAAGGAACTCGACGAAAAGGTGCGTCGCGTGCTGCGCCTGTTCTATCGCACCACGATGAATCGCCACAAGCCTTATGGCTTCCTCTGTTCTGAGGCTCACTACGATGCAGCCAGAAAGATAGCACAGGAAGGTATCGTACTGCTGAAGAATGAGAAGAACCTGTTGCCACTGGACAAGTCGAAGCAGCAGCGCATCCTGGTCGTTGGCGAGAATGCTATCAAGATGATGACTGTGGGCGGTGGCTCGTCGTCGCTGAAAGTACAGCACGAGATTCTGCCCCTCGATGGTCTGACATCAGCCCTCGGCCGTCAGACCTCTACCATCGACTACGCTCGTGGCTATGTGGGTGACACCATCCAGAGTTTCGACGGTGTGACTGCTGGTCGTAGCCTTCGTGAGACCCGTTCACAGGCTGAACTGACTGCTGAGGCTGTGGAGAAGGCCAAGCAGGCTGATGTTGTCATTTTCTTCGGAGGACTGAACAAAAGCGACTACCAGGATTGTGAGGGGCACGACCGTAAGCAGTACGAGTTGCCCTATGGTCAGAACGAACTCATCGAGGCACTCCTGGCTGTCAATCCCCGTCTGGTGTATGTCAACATCAGTGGTAATGCTGTTGCTATGCCGTTTGCCAACAAGGTGCCTGCCATCTTGCAGGCATGGTTCCTCGGCTCTGAGGCAGGTAATGCCATTGCCGATGTGCTTTTTGGCGATGTTAATCCTTCTGGTAAGCTGCCTTACACCTGGTATCAGCGTCTGGACGACTGTGGCGCACACGCCTTGAAAGCTTTTCCTGGCACATGGCGTGACGACTACAAGATCATTGATGAGGAGTACAAGGAAGGCATCTATGTAGGCTATCGCTGGGCAGACAAACAGAAGATCCGTCCGCTGTTCGCCTTTGGTCATGGACTCAGCTATACCACCTTTAAATTAGGTAAGCCTGTAGCCGATAAGAAGCAGTTGACTGCTGACGAAAAGATTTCCTTTACCGTCAACGTCACCAATACGGGACTTCGTGCTGGTGCAGAGACCGTACAGCTTTATGTCAGCGACAAGAAAGCCTCGGTAGATCGTCCTGTCAAGGAACTCAAGGCCTTCCAAAAGGTGTTCCTCCAGCCTGGCGAGAGCCGTGATGTCACGCTGACCATCGGTTATGATGCGCTGAGCTTCTATGACGAGGTGAAAGGTCAGTGGACTGCTGAGCCTGGACAGTTTGAGGCACTCATAGGTACTGCCTCTGATTCCCTTACAGGCAAATGTTCTTTTGAACTGAAACAATAGTTTGGTTAGTTAGATATAAAGTAAGATTGATTATTAAGTAATTCCATGAAAAAATGTCTGGGGAATAGTGATATTTTCCAGACTTTTTTGTATCTTTGCAAGCATAAACCAAGCTAGGATGAAGAAACTACTGATATTATTTGCTATTTGCTTTTCTCTAATCACTCCTTCTGCCTTTGGACAGAGTGACTTGACATCGTATTGCCATCAGATTGATGATGCTATTGCTCACTCGCAGGACTATATCGCTGCCCATGAACAGAAGATTGGCGAAGCACGTCGTGCCTTGGCGCTGGAAACCACACCCAAGGGAAAATATGAGCAGAACTATCGTCTCTATGAACTCTATAAACCCTTTGTCAGTGATTCCGCCATGTACTTCCTGCGTCAGTGCATCTCGCTGGCTGATGGTATGGGCGACCAGTCGTCAGCCGTGCGCTGTCGTTCGCTGTTGGCCATTCGTTGCTCGAATATCGGTATGTACGATGAGGCCCTCAATATCCTGGACTCTGTAAAAGTACAAAGTATCGACACCCTATCCCTTGGCACCTATTATGAGGCCTACAACAATGTATATAGCGAGTTGGCCTATTACACTCATCTCGACAACATGCAGCAGTTCTATCATGCCAAGTCTGAGCATTATGAACAGCTGATGCTGGCTACCTTGCCGCCTACCAGCGAGTCGTGTTTCCTGCGTCGTGAACAGCGTGCGCAGGCTGAAGGCAAACTCGATGAGGCCATGCGCATCAACGATGAATGGATGAAGACCGTCGAGACGGGTTCTCACCCTTATGCCCTTGTGGCGCTCTACCGCTACATTGAGTATAAGCTGCGTGGTGATAGCACGCAGATGATTCATTGGCTTGTAGAGTCTGTCTTGGCCGATATCCGTAATGCCGCGATGGATCAGGGCTCTATGTGGGAACTGGCCAACGAGCTGATGCTGCATGGCGACATCGACAAGGCATCCAGCTATATCAGCTTTACGAGTGACTGTGCCAACCGCTACGGTTCTCGTCAGCGAAACTGGCAGATAGCCCCTCTGCTGGCGACCATTGCCAAGAACTACAAGGCACAGAGTGAGCGCAATACCGCCCAGCTATGGGTGGCCCTCGTTATCATTAGTGTCCTCCTACTATGTATTCTTGGTTTCCTTCTGTTCCTGCATCGTCGAAACAAACAGCTGGCTACTGCCCGTAATGCCCTAAAAGAGTCCAACGATGAGCTGGCTTCTGTCAATGCACAGCTATCTGCTGTCAATGCAGAACTGTCGTCTGTCAACGCGCAGCTGTCGACCGTGAACTCCCAACTCTCCGAGAGCAACCGCGTCAAGGAAGAATATATCGGACGATTCATGAGTCTCTGCTCGCAGTATATCGACAAGCTTGACAACTACCGCAAGATGGTGAACAAGAAGATGAAGAACAAGGAACTCGAAGAACTCTTCCTCCTCTCCAAATCTACGGAGCTCAAGGAGAAAGAGTTGGAAGAACTCTTCCTTAACTTCGACAGCGTCTTCCTGCACCTCTTCCCCAACTTTGTCAACGACTTCAACGACTTGTTGCAGCCTGAGGTACGTGTACAACCCAAGGAGGACAACCGCCTCACCACTGAAATCCGTATCTTCGCCCTTATCCGTCTGGGCATTGAAGACTCCTCGAAGATTGCTGAGTTCCTGCACTATTCTGTCAATACCATCTATAACTACCGTGCACGTATTAAGAATGGTGCCATCGGCAATCGTGAACAGTTTGAGCGACAGATTAAGACGCTGTAAAGTCAGAATTCTGCATGGCAGGTATAGAAATAGCGCTGAGCGGGATGGCTCAGCGCTATTGTTGTTGTGAGAAAAGTCGGTTGATTACAGGCCGAGACCTTTCTTGACATTCTGTGCTGCATTGTCGACAGCCTCGTTGGCCTTCTGCTTAGCTGCAGCCTTGGTCTCCTCAGCCTTCTGGTTGGCAGCGGCCTTGGCATCCTCTACCTGCTTGTTGACAGCGGCCTTGGTGTCCTCAACGGTTTTGTTGACGGCTTCAGCAGCTGCGTCCTTGGTAGCTTCTGCAGTTGCGGCGGCAGCATCCTTGGTGGCTTCAGCCTTGTCGTTGACAGACTCAACGAGGGTGCTGACCATTGCCTCAGGTTCTGTCTCCATGAAGAGGGTGATGGCAGAGGCGGCGTTGACATTCTGCTGGGCTACGGCCTTTACCTGCTCAGCATTCTCTAACAGGTACTTCTGTACGGTGATGACATAGGTCTTAGCGGCTTCGGCATCGTTAACGACGAACTCGCCAACCTTCTCTTTTACCTGATCGAGGCTGGCTGCCAACTGGTCGGCATCGCCTGCAGCAACGAATGCTTTCAGGTTTTCGATAACGGCATTGGCCTCTTCTTCGGCGTTGATGGCAACTTCTGTGCTGTCTGTTGCCTCTACTTGTTGTGTCTTGTTACCACATGATGTGAAACTGATGGCAGCTACTGCCATTACTGCTAAAAGGATTTTCTTCATACGTTTGAAATTTTAAAACAGTTATTAGGTGAATAAATACAGTTGTTTGATTGTTATTGTTTCTTGTCGTTTTGTGGGAATGCCTTGCCTTCGCGCATGACATGGAGGGTCTCCGTGATGGCGGGGTCTTCGCTGTTGAGGTACTGGATCCATGCCTCTTCCTTCATCATATTATAGATGATGCGACTGGTGATATAGCGCTCCAAGAGCTTATAAGAACGCTGAATCATCAGGTTACGACGCTTCAGACCATTGTTGTCAGCATAGGTGGCAAACTTGTCAACGATGTTCTGGTGTTTCAGATAGGCAGCCATCTCGTCGACAGATGTCAACTGGCTGAGCTTCTGGCGGTTCTCGTCGGTATAGCTGTAGGCGAACATGATGATCTGTCCGCTGATAGAGGCTTGCTTATAATAAGAGGTGACGTTGGTGGTGTCCTCGGCAACGAAGATATCGGGAGTGATGCCACCACCACCGTAGACGGGACGTCCATTCTTGGTGTGATACTCCTTACCCTCGTGCTTGATGCTGTCGCCAGAGAAGAACTCGCCATGCTCGTAGCGTGCCAGGATGTCCTCTTCGTAATCCTTGTTCTCGCCAGCTGTGTAGGGCTTCTGGATGCAGCGTCCTGAGGGCGAATAGTAGCGGGCAATGGTGAGGCGTATCATACTCTGGTCACCAAAGGCGATGGGCTGTTGTACGAGACCTTTACCAAACGAGCGGCGTCCGATGATGGTGCCTCGGTCGTTGTCCTGAATGGCACCAGCGAGAATCTCGGAAGCTGATGCCGATATCTCGTCGATGAGGATGACGAGGGGAATCTGCTGATAGCTGCCACGACCATCGCTGCGATACTCCTGTCGCGGAGACTTGCGGCCCTGCGTGTAGACGATGAGACGGTTCTTGGGAAGGAACTCGTTAGCAATCTGTACGGCCGACTGCAGGTAGCCACCTGTATTGCCACGCAGGTCGATGCAGAGACTCTGGAAGTTCTCTTGTGACAGCTTGGCCAAGGCGATGAGCAGTTCGGGGTAGGTGTTCTCGCCAAAGTTCTTGATGCGGATATAACCCGTCTGGTCGTCGAGCATGTAGGTGGCGGTGACACTCTTGGTGGGTATTTCGCCACGGGTGACGGTGATGCTTCGCAGTTTCTTCTCACCATAGCGCAGAATGCCAAGCTTGACCTTGGTATCCTTGGGACCCTTCAGACGGTGCATGGCTTCCTCGTTGGTCAGCGTCTTGCCTGTAAAGGGCTTGTCGTCAACAGTGACAATCTTGTCGCCAGCAATGACACCAGCACGCTCGGCAGGACCGTTGTTGATAATCTGTTGTACGCGGAGCGTGTCCTGACGGATGGTAAACTCGATACCTACACCAGAGAACGAGCCGCGCAGGTCGTCGTTAGCCTGCTGGATATCCTTGGCAGAGATATAGACGGAGTGGGGGTCCAGCTCAGCCAATATCTGTGGCATTGCCTTCTCTACTAGGTCGTTAACGTTGACAGTGTCGACGTATTGGTCGTCGATGATGTGCAGCAGGTTGTTGAGCTTGTTGCTGCTGCTATTGATGATGCTCAGACGATTGCCCGAAAAGTGGTTGGCATAGAAAGTGCCAATCAGGATGCCGACGACCACACAAACGGCCATCATCAAGGGCGAGAAGCGGTTCTTATTCTGATTCATTCTTTCTGTCTTTTATTCGATGTTTCGATATTCCGATGCTTCGATGTTTCGACTATTCTCCTAAGTACACTACTTCAATACCTGCGCGCTCCAACAGTTCGATGCCGTCGGTAAGACGGTATTTCTCGCCATAGACGACGCGCTTGATGCCTGCCTGTATGATGAGTTTGGCACACTCTATGCAGGGCGAGGCAGTGATATAGATGGTGGCACCCTCAGAGTTGTTGCTGGAACGAGCCAGCTTGGTGATGGCATTCGCCTCAGCATGCAGCACGTAGGGCTTGGTGATGCCGTTGTCGTCCTCGCAGACATTCTCGAAGCCGCTGGGTGTACCGTTATAGCCGTCGCTGATAATCATGTTGTTCTTGACCACCAGCGCACCTACCTGACGGCGCATACAGTACGAGTTCTTAGCCCATATACGGGCCATCTCCAGATAGCGGAGGTCAAACTTTCTTTGCTTTTCTGATTCCATTTCTCTTTAATAATGCGTCAATCGTCGGCTCACCGCCACGGAAGCGGCGATAGAGTTCCATAGGATGTTCCGTACCTCCCTTGGAGAGTACTTCGTCACGGAAGCGCTGGGCCGTTTTCTGGTCGAAGATGCCGTTGCGCTTGAAGACGCTGAAAGCATCTGCGTCGAGCACCTCTGCCCATTTGTAGCTATAGTATCCTGCCGCATAGCCGCCCGCCATGATGTGCGAGAACTGTACTGTCATGCAGGTGTCGGGCAACTGTTTGCCCAGGATGGCTTTCTTCCACGCCTTCTTTTCGAAGGGGATGATGTCATCGGTGAACTCATCCTTCTTGGTGTAGTACGCCATGTCGAGCAGTCCGAAGCTGACCTGACGCAGACAGGCTGTGGCTGCCATGAAGTTACGGCTCTTGACGATGCGGCTGATGAGTTCGTCGGGTAGGGGTTCGCCCGTCTGGTAGTGGAAGGCGAAGGTGCGCAGGAAGTCTTTCTCCACGCTGTAGTTCTCCATGAACTGCGAGGGCAGCTCGACGAAGTCCCACCAGACGTTAGTGCCGCTGAGCGACTCGAAGCGTGTGTTGGCAAACATACCGTGCAGCGAGTGGCCGAACTCGTGGAGGAAGGTCTCCACCTCGTTCAGCGTCAGCAGGGCAGGCTTGTCGGCAGTAGGCTTGGTGAGGTTCATCACCACGCTGACATGCGGACGGACATTCTCGCCCTTCTTGTCGATGAACTGTCCCTGGTATTCTGTCATCCATGCACCTCCCTGCTTGCCCTTGCGGGGGTGGAAGTCGGCATAGAAAACTGCCAGATAGCTGCCGTCCTTGTCGAAGACCTCGTAGGCCTTGACGTCAGGGTGGTAGACGGGTATATCTTTGTTTTCCTTGAAGGAGATGCCGTAGAGCTTGTTTGCTAATCCGAAGACGCCCTTGATGACGTTGGACAGCTCGAAGTACGGACGCAGCATCTCCTGGTCGATATTATACTTCTTCATCTGCAACTTATGGGTATAGAACCCAGAGTCCCAAGGTTCCATTTTTAGCTTTTGGCTTTTGGCTTTTGGCATTTGGCTCTCGAACATCTTCTTCAGTTCCTCACGCTCCTTGACGGCCGTAGGCTTGTAGGCATCGATGAGGTCGTTGAGCAGTCGATAGACGCCCTTGGTATTGCTGGCCATGCGACGCTTCAGCACGTAGTCTGCGTAGGTCTTGTAGCCCAGCAGCTGGGCAATCTCACGGCGCAGGTTGACAAGTCGTTTGCAAATCTCCAGGTTGTTCTCGCTATTGTCGTGCGTACACACCGTATTGCGAGCCATATACATCTCCTTGCGCAGCTCCCGCTGTGTCGAGTAGGTCATGAAGGGCGAGTAGCTGGGGAAATCCAGTGTGAATACCCATCCCTGCAGTCCCTGCTCCTGGGCTGTCAAGGCTGCTGCTTCGCGGGCTGTCTCAGGGAGTCCGTCGAGCTGTGCCTCGTCGGTGATGTGCAACTGGAAGGCCTTATTCTCCTTCAGCAGGTTCTGCGAGAACTGCAGGGAGAGCATGGAAGCCTCCTCCGTCAGTTGGCGCAACCGGGCCTTTCCTGCTTCGTCGAGCAGGGCACCAGAGCGCACAAAACCCTCGTAGCAGTTGTCGAGTAGCATCTTCTCCTCAGGGGTGAGTTTACGATGGTGCAGATGCACCTTGCGGATGCGCTCAAAGAGTTGGGGATTCAGACGTACGTCGTTGGCATGTTGTGTCAGAATGGGCTGCATCTTCTGTGCCAGCGCATCCATCTCATCATTAGTCTCTGCACTCAACAAGTTGAAGAATACCGTGCTGACACGTGACAGCAGGTCATAGTACCCCTCGTCCTCTTCGGTGTTGATAATCGTATTGTCGAAGGTAGGCTTCTCAGGGTTGTTGATGGTCTTCTCTATCTGTTCGTTATCACGACGGATGCCCTCCATGAAAGCCTCTTCATAGTCTTCCAGACGGATACGGTCAAAGGGCACCGTGTCGTGCGGTGTTCCATAGGGTAGGAAGAAAGGATTGACACGCTTTCCAGGCGTCAAGTCTCGTTTCTCTTGTTCGTTCATACTAACGTTTTCTCTCTTTTATCCTGCAAAGATAGTGTAAATAGAGCGAACCGCAAAAAAAATTAGTATTTTTTTAATTTACATGAGCAATCGTTCCAGTAGCGGAATCTCGATACGTCCGCGATGGAGCGACAACTGTTGGTCACGCTGCATGTCGTTGAGGGCGTGACTGATGTCGAGACGACTGTCGTTCAGGTCGTCGGCAATCTGTTTCATCAAGACGTAGAAGGTCTTGGGACCCGCAGGGTAGAGACAGCGTGAGAAGAAGTAGCGTACCAGTCGCTCGCGCAGACTCTTGGGCGCTGTGCGCCATGCTCGGCGATGCATGCGCTGACTGTCTGTCGCCATGATGTTGAGCAGGTTCAGTCGGAATACCAGCTGTGTCTCCAAAAGCAGCATGACCTCTTGCTTGTCGATGGTGATGAAGTTGCACGCACTGTCGGCCTTGAACGTCGAACTGTAGCGCTGCGACAGTCCGAAGAGGCGGTCGGGTTGCACGATGTAGGGCGCCTTGACGCTTTCTACCACTCGGCAGCCGCCATCGTCGCTGATGGTCTCACACTGCAGACTGCCGTGTGTGAGGAAGGTCATGTGTGTACAGCTCTCGCCCTCCTTGACGAGACACTTTCCTGCGGCCAACTTGAGGAATCCCAGTTTGGTGTGCGTCACCACCTCCATCAGGTCGGCATGACTCATGCCCTGAAAGAGTGGAAATCGTAACAGTTGGTCGTAAATCTCCATGACTATTCCGCTATCTTATCCTGCAGACTGGGTGAATACCACACCTTGTTCTGGCCGTGGTCGTCGTAGATGATGTAGGCCATGAGGTCGGGGTTGCGCTCCAGCACTTTGCGTGCACCCTCAAAGCCCATTACCATGAAGGATGTGGCATAGGCGTCAGCACGCATGCAGGTGCTGGTCAGTACGGTGGCCGACAGGATGTTGTGCTGTACGGGATACCCCGTCTTGGGGTTGATGGTATGGGCATATTTGCGCTTGCCCTTATAGTAGAAGTTGCGGTAGTTGCCACTGGTGGCCATCGCCTTGTCTGTGACGTTCAGCACCGTCTGCAACTCGTTGCCTTCCGCCAGTGGGTCGTCGGTAGGCTTCGTGACGCCTATCTTCCAAGGTACACGTTTCTCGCTGATGCCTCGTGTGACGACCTCGCCGCCAATCTCCACCATGTAGTTGCTGATGCCTTTCTCGCTCAGCAGGCGGGCAATGACGTCCACCCCGTATCCTTTGGCAATAGCCGAACAGTCCAGTACGATGCGTGGGTCGCTCTTGATAATCTGGTTACCATTGCAGCGCACCTTCTGATAGCCTATGATGTCCATCAGCGAGTCTACGGCATGCTTGTCGGGCAGCTGCTCGTGCTTGAAGCCAAAGCCCCAGGCGTTGACCAGTGGACCAACGGTGATGTCGAAGGCACCCTCCGTGTCTTCACTAATCTTCTGGGCCTGCTGGAAAACTTCCAGGAACATGCGGGTCAGTTTGGGGTGTTGGTTGTTGTTGACGCGTGATATGACGCTCTCCTTGTTGAACATCGACAGCGAGTTGTCGACCTCCTGCATCTTGGCTACTATCTCTGACTGCAGGTCGTCATCATACTGATATGTGATGTGGTAAGTAGTGCCGAAAACAGACCCCGCACACTTCTGGTAGGGCATGGCGTGCTGTTGACGGATGATGAGGACGGTGCCAACGATGAGTAGTATCAGAAAAGGTATCTGCCAAAGCAGTCGTTTGTTGTAGTTAGTAGTCATATAGTAGTTCTTTTTGTTTCTCAGATGTCTATTATCACGTTAAAGCTGACGGACATGTTGTCGGAATCGTTGAGGCCAAAGCCTGGCACATACCACGAATTACCGATGTCGCCCTCCTTATGGAACAGTCGCCGCTTGTAGCGTACGGTCCATCCCAAATGGAACGGTCCCATGACTGAGGCATCGATGCCGAAGACACCTTCCAGCCAGTGCTGGTAGCAACTGATACCCTCCGTGCCGAAATCCGATTTCGTATTCCACACGTGGTCTTCCAACCCCTTCTCGTGGAGGATGTCGCACTTATAGTTGGTGAAGGCGTAGCGGAAACCCGCATAGATGCGGTAGGGACCGTGCTTCTGCTTCTTGATATTCCAGTCCATACCCAATCGGAAATAGGGTGCTGTTGTCTTGTAGGTCAAGTTCGTCACCTCGTCATTTACGTGGCTGGCATGACCCACTCCCAACTCAAAGACAGGGAACCACTCGTCGTGCAGGTTGATGCGCAGGGCACCCTCGTACTCTCCATAGTCGCTGAGCATGAGCTTCGCAGGACCTACGAGGTCGAAGGACAAGGCAAATCCGCGGAAGAAAGGTATAGAGTCTTTCTCCAGCTTGAAGATCTTCTGACCTTGCGCATGCTGAGCTACTGTCAGCAGCAGCAGACTAACGGTCAGCCTTGAGATAAAGGAAGAAATGCTCTGTTTTGTCATAGCTTACTTCGCGGTTTTGGATGGTGATGGAGTCGATGCCGTGATGTGTTGTCTTCAACTCCGTGATATGGTGGAAGTAGGTGGCATGGCAGTCGACAGACTCGAAATGTGGCATGTTCTCCTTGCTGATGCAGATGGTGTCCAGCCATACGCCCCCCACCGTGTCCTTCAGCAGGGTGAAGATGGAGTCTTCCGTCAGCGTGTGGCTGACGGGCAGTGCAAAGGAGGTGGCTTTTGTCCCACACAGACGGTTGATGAGTATGGAGTCGCGCTTATTATCGGTATAGTTGATACGATGAGTCCAGACTGTTAATGTGTCGACACCCATGGTGTCTGGGCCTCCTTGCGGTCTTTTCAGCACATAGGTGGTCTCCACCCTGTTCTGTACGGGGCAGTCAATGCTGACGCATGAAACAACGGCAGCAAGCAGTACTATGGCGATGACTATTTTTCGCATCTGATGGTGGTTTCAACCTGGTAGTCGTTACGTCCTGCACTGTTGCGACTGATGAGGTCGCCCAGGAATCCCGCCAGGAACAGTTGGGTACCAATCATCATCATGGTCAGTGCTATATAGAAATAAGGAGAGTCGGTGACCAGTCGCATGGGGATGCCCTGGTACAGTGCCCACGCTTTCTGTGCACCCAGGAAGAAGGCTGCAAAGAAGCCGATGATGAATACGATGGTGCCCAGAAATCCGAAGACGTGCATGGGTTTCTTGCCAAATGTTCCGAGGAACCACAGCGTCATCAGGTCGAGATAGCCGTTGACAAAACGGTTCCAGCCCATGAACTTCGACTTGCCGTATTGGCGCTTCTGGTGGTGTACGGGCTTCTCGCCAATCTTGTCGAAACCAGCATTCTTGGCCAGATAGGGGATGAAGCGGTGCATCTCGCCGAACACCTCGATATTCTTGACCACCTCACGGCGATAGGCTTTCAAGCCACAGTTGAAGTCATGCAGGTTCTTGATGCCGCTGACCTTGCGCGTAGTGGCGTTGAAGAGCTTTGTGGGGATGGTCTTCGACAGGGGGTCACCCTGGCTGCGGTTCTGCTTGTAGCCGCTGACAAGGTCGTACTTCTCGTCCACAATCATGTGGTACAGTCCAGGAATCTCGTCGGGAGAGTCCTGCAGGTCAGCATCCATCGTGATGACAACGTCGCCTGCAGCCTCCTTGAAACCACAGAACAGGGCAGGGCTCTTGCCGTAGTTGCGGCGAAACTTGATGCCCTTCACGTGCTCAGACTTGGCGGCAAGTTCGGTAATGACTTCCCATGAGCGGTCCGTACTGCCATCGTTGACGAAGATGACTTCATACGAAAACTTGTTCTCCGTCATCACGCGCTCTATCCATGCATATAATTCGGGGATAGACTCGTCTTCATTATAAAGAGGTATTACTACAGATATATCCATAATCTTTGAACTTTCAACTTTCTACTTTCAACTCTCTCCGCATAATTGCGGCAATGGGCAGTCCCAGCACCAAGCCAATGGTAATGTTGACAGACAGCATATTGACGGCATAGTCAATGGGACGCATCTCTGCTAATGCTTTGAGGTTAGCTTGTAACTGGTCAGCCATGCCATAGAGCTCTATCAACTGCTTGCCTTCCTTCGTGCCTAGGAACTGGTTGATGGTGCTCAGCAGGTAGCCGTTGTCGATGAAGGCAAAATAGATGTACATGGCAGCGGCCAGCAAGATGGCGGCATAGAAGAAAATCATGGCCGTATAGGCATAGCCACGCAGAAAACTGATGACTCCCTCGCGGGCTCCATCACGGAAGTGGCGCAGACGGCTGGCAGCAAAGAAGGGTGAAGCAACAATCAGCACCAAAGCTACCGTACCCAATAAGGGATTGGCAATGCCGAGGATGTAGCAGGCGAAACTGCCAATCCACAACAGTGACAACAGAGCGCCGTCCTGACGTGCAAATGCTTTTAGCTGATGATATTCTTCTGGTGTCATAATTAGGTGACCTAAATCGGCTGCAAAGTTACGCATATTTTGGGACATACAAAAGTTTTTTGCAGAAATGTTTGGCGGATAAGGGAAAAATGCTTACCTTTGCAGCCGCAAAAACGGGCAGTCCTGTACGGCCAGCTCCCTCGGAATCCCCCAGGATGGGAACATAGCAAGGGTACTTGGTTGTAGCGGCGCGATGCAGATCGCTGCCCACCCGCCTCTTTAGCTCAGTTGGCCAGAGCACGTGATTTGTAATCTCGGGGTCGTTGGTTCGAATCCGACAAGAGGCTCAAGAAAACGTTCAACGTTTTATTTCGTCAAAACTACACCCATGAAATTTGGTCTTTTTTCGTTTTTATTGCTAGTGCCTGCAGTGTGGGCAGTGGCAGATACCGGTAGTAAACTGACCGGAACAGTGATTGGTACAACAGAGAGTGTGGACTATTCGACCTCTCAGAAGTCTACTACCGTCAATACCCGTGATATGGCCTTCGACGGCAATCTGAACACTTGTTTTGCTTCATGGGAGCGTAGCTATACTTGGACAGGTCTCGACTTGGGAACGCCACATGTCATTACCCGTGTGGGATGGTCGCCACGCAACGACGGCAAAGGCGAGGAGCGCGTGCTGCTGGGCGTCTTTGAAGGTGCCAACCGCGAAGACTTCATGGATGCGCTGCCCTTATATATTATTAAGGAGAAGGGCACCATCGGCCAGATGTCGTATGCTACCGTTGACTGCTCTCGCGGCTTCCGCTATGTGCGCTATGTAGGACCGTCGGATGCCCGTTGCAATATTGCCGAGCTGGAGTTCTATGGCAACGAGGGCGAGGGCGACGACAGCCATCTCAGCCAGTTGACGAATCTGCCGACGGTAAGCATCCATACCCAAGACGGTGTGATACCTTATGACAAGGAGACAGATATCTCCTCTCAGATAGCCATCATTTCCAAGAATGGCACCAGCCTGCTCTATGAGACTGGTGGCGTCAGAGAGCGTGGCAATGCCTCGCGCTCATTCCCCAAGAAGCCCTATCGCATCAAGTTTGACAAGAAGCAGAAGCCGCTGGATGCTCCTGCCAAGGCCAAGAAGTGGACACTCATCAACAACTATGGCGACAAGACGCTGATGCGCAACCTGCTGGCCTTTGAGCTCAGCCGCAAGATGGGGATGCCCTATACGCCTTTCGGCACGGCTGTCGACGTCTTGCTCAATGGTGAATACAAGGGCTGCTATCAGTTGTGCGACCAAGTGGAGGTCAA
This sequence comes from uncultured Bacteroidales bacterium, assembly GCA_902799355.1. Taxonomy (GTDB): domain Bacteria; phylum Bacteroidota; class Bacteroidia; order Bacteroidales; family Bacteroidaceae; genus Prevotella. The sequence continues at coordinate 20,062 of CADCAG010000010.1, read as the reverse complement.
TCCCGGACGTGTGGAGATTACCGAGATGGCTCCTGAAGACAATACGGGCGATGCGCTGACGGGTGGCTACTTCATCGAGGTGGATGCCTATGCCTACGACGAGGTCTCCTGGTTTAACTCCAACAACGGCAATCCCGTGACTATCAAGTCGCCCGACGAGGACGCCATCACGACCAATCAGCACGAATACATCCGCCAGTTCTTCAACAAGGTGGAGAACCAGTGGAAGACCTATCTGGATCTCAATACCTTCCTGCGCCATTTCCTGGTGGGCGAACTATCGGGAAATACCGATACCTATTGGAGTACCTATATGTATAAGGATCGTGGCGAAAACCTGATGCACACAGGACCTGTCTGGGATTTCGACCTGGCGTTTGAGAACGATAACCGTACTTACCCCATCATGAATCTGACCGACTATATCTACCGCACGAAGGGCAGCTGTGCAGGCAATATGCGACAGTTTGTCGACAAGATTGTGGTGAACGATGCTGCCGCTAAGGCTCAGTTGAAGGCGATATGGGGCGAGGTGCGCCAGGCAGGACTGACTGAGGAGTCTATGACAGCTTATATCAATGGTTGGGAACAGACTCTCGGACAGTCACAGGAGCTGAACTTCAAGCGCTGGCCCATCATGAACGAGTATGTTCATCAGAATCCGCGTCTCTGGGGCAGCTACGAGGCCGAGGTGCAGAATGTCCGTCGCTATCTGAAGGAACGCATTGAGTGGATGGACAACAAGCTGGGCTATGTCTACGAACCTGCAGGCATCCATACGGTGGCTGGCGCTAAGGAGGAGCGTCGCCAGGTGCTCTACGACTTGAGCGGACGTCCTGTCAGCATGTCGGCACCCAAGGCTGGTCTGTACATCTCCAATGGCAAGAAGGTCGTCGTGAAGTAATTACTCCAGGTCTACGACCGTGATGCCTGCGCCGCCAAACTGTACGTGTTCGTCTTTGGCTTTCTTGACGTTGGGCACGGTGGCCAGATACTGGCGGATGAGCTGACGGAGTATGCCTGTTCCTGTACCGTGCAGGATGCGTACCCGACTCAATCCTATCAGGATGGCATCGTCTATGAAGTGCATCACGGTGTCGATAGCCTCGTCGCCACGCATACCTCTTACGTCGATGTCCTGGTGGAAGTTCTGCTTGCGGTCTTCCATCGTGGCACGTGTCATGTGACTGGTCTGAATAGCCAGATGGGCGTGCTTGTTGCCGCTGGCTTCCACTCCTTGAGAGGGGCTAGAGGAGGTTCTTTCCAACTGTTCCATCTTCACCTTCGAGCGCAGTCCGCCAAAGATGACGGTAGCCTGCTTGCCCTGTATGCTCTCTATCTCGCCGATGCTGTTAGTACCCTTGATGCGCACACTGTCGCCAGCGGCTAGCGGACGGTTCTCGGGATTCAGATTTTCGCGGGCTCTGGCTGCCAACTTCTCGCTGGCGGCACGCTGCTCTTCGCCTTTTTTCTCCTTGCGCTGTGCCTTGCGGGCCTTGCGCTCCTCCATCTGGCGCAACTTCTTGGCAAAGTCCTCCTCGCTCATCAGTCCGCGGGTGTCGTCGTTCTTCACCTGCTCACGGAACTCCTGCAGTTCTTCGCGCACTTCGCGGGTGCGCTCTTTCTCAGCCTGCGCCTCCTTGATTTCGCGGATGGCGTTCTCTATCCTGCGGTTGGCCTCGGCCAACAGTTCCTCAGCCTGCTGTTTGGCACGATTGAGTATCTGCTTGCGCTCGCGCTCTATCTCCTCCAGATTGGTCTCGTAGCGCTGTATGTGTCCCTCCAACGACTTCTCGTGCTGGTGAATGGTCTGGCGCTTGCCCTCCCAGTAGCGCTTGTCGCGGACAATGTCCTGCAGGTATTTGTCGCTCTGGATATAGTCGCTGCCCACAATCTCTGAGGCGTCGCTGATGACCTCCTCAGGAATACCCGTCTTGCGGGCTATCTCGATGGCAAAGCTGGAGCCGGGCTGACCTATCGACAGCTGGAACAGTGCCTGCATCTGGTGGCGGTCGTAGAGCATGGCACCATTCACCACGCCAGGATGGTCTTCGGCAAAGTGCTTCAGATTCTGATAGTGCGTGGTGATAACGCCAAAAGCCTGCTTCTTCCAGAACTGCTTCAGCACAGCTTCGGCAATGGCTCCGCCGATGGTGGGTTCTGTGCCGCCGCCAAACTCGTCAATCAGCAGCAGCGTACGACTGTTGGCCTGCTTCATCATGTTCTTCATGTTCAGCAGATGGCTGGAGTAGGTCGACAGGTCGTCGGCTATCGACTGCTCGTCGCCGATGTCTATCATGATGCTCTGGAAGAGTCCTACCGTCGAACGGTCACCGATGGGTATCGACAGTCCGCATTGCACCATATACTGCAACAGTCCCACCGTCTTCAGACATACCGACTTGCCGCCAGCGTTAGGACCCGAGATGATGAGCAAGAACCCCTCCCGTCTTAGCCTAATATCCAGCGGCACCACCTTCTTGTCCTGCTTCTGTAGCGAGCGTTGCAGCAGTGGGTGGATGGCGCGTATCCAGTCCATCGTTGGTTCTGCCTTCACCTCTGGCTCGAAGGCCTGCATCTGTACGGCCATCTCTGCCTTGGCATGTGTCAGGTCTATCTGTGCCAGGAAATGATAGCTGTCCAGCACCTCATGTACGTGTGGGCGCAACTCGTCACTGAATACGGTCAGGATGCGGATAATCTCGCGGCGCTCCTGTGCTTCCAGCTCACGCACCTTGTTGTTGGCTTCCACCACCTCGGCAGGTTCTATGAAGACGGTCTTGCCCGTTGCTGACTCGTCGTGCACGATACCTTTGATGCGTCGCTTCAGTCCTGGCGCTACGGGTATCATCAGTCGGCCGTCGCGCAGCGTGGGGGCTACGTCCTGTGCCACCAGTCCGTCGCGCTGGGCGGAGTGCAGAATGGTATATAGGGTGCGCGATATGCTGCCTGCCGTCTGTTCCATCTCGTGACGGATGCCTGCCAGCGTCATCGATGCTGAGTCCTTGATTTTTCCAAACTTGTCCAGGATAGAGTCTATGCGCCGAATGATGGCTGGAAAGGTCTGCACGTCCGCTGCCAGCCTATGCAGGGCAGGGTAGGTGTATTCCGGATTCTCGTCGTCACCATTGTTCTTGTTTAGGAAAGTAACGATGATACCAATTGTCTCCAGCGAACGGCGCAGGTCGAAGAGTTCATCCTCCTCCAGATGCGTGTTTTCCATACGAATGCGTGCCACAGATTCGCGGACGTCAAAGAAATAGTTCATCTCCGGTCTCTCTGTAGCTTCCATCAGCCTGCGGAACTCGCGTATCTGTGTCATCTGCTCATTGACGAGTGTAGCATCGTCGCTGAAGGTCAACTCATCGACTTTTTCCTTGCCTAAAGTCGATATACAGTGCTCCTTTAACAGGTGACGTATGGTGTCGAATCCTATCTTGGATTCATAGTTGTTCGGGTAAATCATGCTGCAAAATTACTCATTTTATACTTATCTTGCAAAAAAGTTACATTAAAATTTGGTAATTTCATTTTTATGTAGTACCTTTGGAGAGATGGTAGAGTGGTCGATTACAGTAGTCTTGAAAACTACCGTACCGAGAGGTACCGGGGGTTCGAATCCCTCTCTCTCCGCAAAGAGTTCAGCATATCGCTGGACTCTTTTTTTTGTTTGTCTTATCATTTCATTTGGATGGTATTGAAAAAAACTGTATCTTTGCAGTCGATAATACAACTGAAAACAATGAAGAAACTATTATTGCTAACAGTTATCGTTCTGCAGGCGCTAACCATTGAGGCTCAGAGCGTTCGTGAAACCATCCTGTTGGATAAGGGATGGAAGTTTATGTTCGGCCATGCAGCCAATCCGAAAAAAGACTTTGGCTGTGGTACAGAGTATTTTAACTATCTGACAAAGGCCAGTTCTATCCATAACGAGGGCCCTTATGTTCAGAAGTTTGATGACAGCAGCTGGCAGGAGGTGCAGATTCCACACGACTGGGTAACAACGCTGCCTTATGCTGCTGAGGCCAGCCATTCGCATGGCTACAAAACTGTTGGATGGAAATATCCGGAGACCAGTGTGGGGTGGTATCGTAAAACGCTGACCATTCCTGCCGACGACCTGGGCAAACGCCTGCTGCTGCGCTTTGACGGCATTTTCCGAAATGCCACCGTGTGGTTTAACGGCTTCTATATGGGTACGGAGCCCAGCGGCTATGCCACACAAGTATACGATATCACCCCCTACGTCAAATACGGTGAAGAAAACCTTATCTGTGTGCGTGCCGATGCTTCACTGGAGGAAGGCTGGTTCTATGAAGGTGCTGGTATCTATCGTGACGTTTGGCTGGAGAAAATGGCAGAGGTTAGCGTGGCACCTTTTGGCACGTTTGTCTATGCTAATCTGCAGAAGCCCTACAGTACAGTCACGGTCTTTGTGGAAACCGAGGCGCACAACGCCTCGTTGGCTACCTGCCAATGTGAGGTAATCCAGCGATTGCTGGATGCCGAGGGTAGGGATGTCTGCAAGTCGACCTATACCAGTTTTCCACTGAAAGCCAAGCAGACGCGTGGTATCAAACAACAGATGACACTCAGCAATCCGCACCTCTGGAGTACTACCGATCCTTATCTCTATCAGGTGGAGACCACGATTCGTGTGGCGGGTAAGGTGACAGATGTCTATACAACCACGACGGGAATCCGTGATATCCAGTTTGATGCTGAGAAAGGCTTCTTGTTGAATGGTCAGCCGCTGAAACTGAAAGGCGTTAATATGCATCAGGACCATGCGGGTGTGGGTGCTGCCATTCCCGATGCCCTGCAGGCGTGGCGCATCAAGCAACTCAAGAAGATGGGCTGTAATGCCTATCGTGCCTCGCACAACCCCATGACGCCAGCCCTGTTGGATATCTGCGACCGCGAGGGAATGCTGGTCATCGACGAGAACCGACTGATGGGCATCAACGATGAACACCTGCGACTGCTGGAACGTATGATACGACGCGACCGCAATCATCCCAGTATCATCCTCTGGAGCGACGGCAACGAGGAGTGGGGACTGGAGAACAACATCCAGGGTACCCGTCTGGCTGAGGCCATGCGTGAATATACCCGCCTGTATGACCCCACACGTCCCAGTACGGTGGCCAATGCAGGAGGTACGGAACTCATCAAGGGTCTCGACGTGGTGGGCTTCAACTACATCGTGCAGAACGATGTGGACAATCGCAAGCGGAACAACCCTTCGTGGAAGATTGTGGGCACGGAGGAAACCAGCGGCTGCGGTACGCGTGGCTGGTACTTCAACGATGAAAACTACAAAGGACGCATGGTTAGTCTGAACCGTGAGCCAATAGCCAATGGCCAACAGCCAATAGCCAATGTCATTGAGCGTGGCTGGAAATTCTACGATGAGCGCCCATGGGCAGCGGGACTGTTCTACTGGACGGGTTTCGACTATCGTGGTGAACCCAATCCGCTGTCGTATCCTGCCCACGACTCCGAATTTGGTATCTTCGACTACTGTGGATTCCCCAAAGACGAGGCGTACTATCTGAAGGCGTGGTGGACGGAAGAGCCCGTGCTGCACGTTTTCCCCCATTGGAACCTGCAGGGACACGAAGGCGAGGAGGTGGAGCTCTGGGCCTATAGCAACTGTGACGAGGTGGAACTCATCGTGAACGGTAAAAAGCTGGGACGCCAACAAATGCCGAAGAACGGACATCTGAAGTGGAGGGCAACATACCAGCCAGGCAAGGTGGTGGCCTACGGCTACAAGAACGGCAAGCGCACCATGACACAGATTATTGAGACCACGAAGGCGCCCTACAAGACGGTGCTCAAAGCTGACCGCCAGGAACTGACGGCTGACGGGCGCGACGTGGCTGTGGTGACAGTAGAGGTTCAGGATCAGAAAGGTCGTGTGGTACCCGATGCCTGTACGCTGCTGACCTTCACGCTGGAAGGCAATGGTCGTATACTGGGCGTTGGCAATGGCGACCCGATGTATCTGGGTGCCGACCATCCCGAGGAAAAGGACTGCAAGACGTTCACCATACCGGCCTTCAACGGTTTGGCACAGGTGCTGGTGCAGAGCGGTGAGGTGCCATCGACCATCGTGCTACGCTGTCAGGGCGAGAAACTGCAGACGGGAAGTGTCAGTATGACAGAAAAATCCAAATAAATTCGTTTTTTTGCTCACTTTTTTGTACCTTTGCAAGCTCAAATAAATATAATAAGGTGAATCAGGAAATAGAACGCAGGCGAACATTCGCCATTATCTCGCACCCCGATGCTGGTAAGACCACGCTGACAGAGAAGTTCCTGCTGTTTGGTGGTCAAATCCAGGTGGCTGGTGCCGTAAAGAATAACAAGATTAAGAAAACTGCTACTTCCGACTGGATGGATATCGAGAAGCAGCGTGGTATCTCAGTGTCGACCTCTGTGATGGAGTTCGACTACACGCCCGAAGGGTCCGACATAGAATACAAGGTGAATATTCTGGATACACCAGGTCACCAGGACTTTGCCGAGGATACCTATCGCACGCTGACAGCCGTAGACTCTGCCATCATCGTGGTTGACGGTGCCAAGGGCGTGGAGGCACAGACGAGGAAGCTGATGAATGTGTGCCGTATGAGGAATACCCCTGTCATTATCTTCATCAACAAGATGGATCGCGAGGGTCGCGACCCCTTCGATCTGTTGGACGAGTTGGAGCAGGAGTTAGAAATAAAGGTACGTCCCCTATCGTGGCCCATCAACCAGGGTGCCAAGTTCAAGGGTGTCTATAATATCTATGAGCAGCAGCTCAACCTGTTTACCCCCGATAAGCAGCGCGTCACGGAGAAGGTCAGCGTAGAACTCGATTCACCCGACCTCGATGCCCGCGTTGGTGAAACCGACGCAAGCAAGCTGCGCGAAGACCTGGAACTGGTAGATGGCGTCTACCCTGAGTTCGACGTGGAAACTTACCGCTCAGCAGAGGTGGCTCCCGTATTCTTTGGTTCTGCGCTGAACAATTTTGGCGTGCAGGAGTTGCTGGACTGTTTCGTTGAGATAGCCCCGTCGCCTAAGCCCACCAAGGCTGAAGAGCGCATGGTGCAGCCCGACGAGCAGAAGTTTACGGGTTTTATCTTCAAGATTACCGCTAATATCGATCCCAATCACCGCTCGTGTATTGCCTTCTGCAAGGTGTGCTCAGGAAAGTTCCAGCGTAACCAGCCCTATCTGCATGTGCGTCAGGGTAAGACGCTGCGTTTTTCCAGTCCTACGCAGTTTATGGCCCAACGCAAGTCGACCATTGACGAGGCGTGGCCAGGTGACATCGTAGGTCTGCCTGATACGGGTGGCATGTTCAAGATTGGCGATACCATCACCGAGGGCGAACAGCTCCACTTCCGTGGTCTGCCTTCGTTCTCGCCCGAACTGTTTAAATATATCGAGAACGATGACCCCATGAAGTCGAAGCAGTTGCAGAAAGGTATCGACCAGCTGATGGACGAGGGTGTGGCTCAGTTGTTTGTCAACCAGTTCAATAACCGTAAGATTATCGGCACTGTCGGACAGTTGCAGTTTGAGGTCATTCAGTATCGCTTGGAGAACGAGTATAATGCCAAGTGTCGCTGGGAACCCGTACACCTGTATAAGGCCTGCTGGATAGAAAGCGACGACGAGAAAGAGTTGGACAACTTCAAGAAGCGCAAATACCAGTATATGGCAAAGGACAAGGAGGGACGCGACGTGTTCCTCGCAGATTCCGGCTATGTGCTCAGCATGGCGCAGCAAGACTTTGAACATATCAAGTTCCACTTTACATCGGAATTCTAATGACAAGAGAAGAAGATATAAAAAACGCAGTGGAAGTGCTGCGAAAGGGTGGGGTGATACTCTATCCTACTGACACCGTATGGGGCATCGGCTGTGATGCCACGAATGCAGAAGCCGTGAAGCGTGTCTATGACATCAAACAGCGCGACGACTCGAAGGCGCTGATCTGTCTGGTGGACTCTGATGCCCGCATGCAGCGCTATTTCCGTCAGGTTCCCGATGTGGCATGGCAGCTGATAGACAGTCTGAAAGAAGGCGATGCCAAGCCTACCACACTGATACTGGATGGTGCCATCAATCTGGCACCCAACTTGATTGCTGAAGATGGCAGCCTGGGTATTCGTATTACGCAGGAGGCCTTCTCCAAGGAGTTGTGCTACCGCTTCCAAAAAGCACTGGTGAGTACCTCTGCCAATATTAGTGGCGAACCTGCTGCCCAGAACTATTGCGACATAGACCCTCGCATCATTGAACAGGTCGACTACGTCTGCTGGAGCCGTCGCCAGGAGCATAAGCCCCACACGCCCAGCAGTATTATCCGCTTGAGACAGGACGGGGAGGTGAGTGTTATTAGGAGTTAGAAGTTGAGAGTTTAGAGTTAAGAGTTAAGATGAAAGCGGCATATCCACAATGGTTACAGCGACTGCACGAATGGCGTGTGCAGAACGTGAGCGACAAGACATTTCTTCTTGTCCTGGCGTTTGTGGTGGGTGTGCTCTCTGCCGTGGCTGCTTTTGTGTTGCACGGACTCATCAATACCATCGTGGCACTGCTGACAGGTCGTTTCCATGCAGACACCTACAACTGGCTCTATCTGGTATATCCTGTCGTGGGTATCTGGCTGACGTCACTGTTTGTGCGCTATGTGGTCAGAGACAATATCTCACATGGTATCACGCGCATTCTCTATGCCATCTCCTCGAATCGCTCCCGTCTGAAAGGACATAACACCTGGTCGAGTGTCATCGCTTCAGCCATCACCATTGGCTTTGGTGGTTCGGTGGGTGCCGAGGCTCCTATCGTTCTCACGGGTTCAGCCATTGGCTCTAATCTGGGACAGCTGTTCCGACTGGACAACAAGACGCTGATGACGTTGGTAGGCTGTGGTGCCGCAGGAGCTATTGCTGGCATCTTCAAGGCGCCTATCGCAGGACTGGTGTTCACGCTGGAGGTGCTGATGATTGATATGACGATGTCGGCACTGTTGCCTATCCTGGTTTCGTGCGTGACGGCAACGTGTTTTACTTATTTGTTTAGCGGCAATGCCGTGCTGTTCTCCTTCCATCTGGACAGTGACTGGACGGTAGAGCGCGTACCTGCCTGCATCTTGTTGGGTATCACCTGTGGACTCATCTCGCTATACTTCATCCGCACGATGACCTTTTGCGAGAATCTCTTTGCACGCTTCAAAAACAAGCCCTACGTCAAACTGCTTATGGGCGGCATCATACTGAGTACACTCATCTTCCTGTTCCCTTCGCTATATGGTGAGGGCTATCATTCTATCAATCTCTTGCTCAACGGAAAGACAGAAGCAGACTGGAACCAGATACTCGATGGCTCATTGTTCTATGGACATAGCGAGTATATCATCCTTTATCTAGCACTGGTACTCTTTACGAAGGTCTTTGCCACCTCGGCGACGAATGGTGGCGGTGGCTGTGGTGGTACCTTTGCTCCTTCGTTGTTCATTGGCTGCTTTACGGGCTTCCTGTTCTCGCGTCTGTGGAACATCAACCAGATAGGTGTCTATGTGCCAGAGAAGAACTTTGCCCTGCTGGGTATGGCTGGCGTTATGTCGGGTGTGATGCACGCCCCACTGACGGGCATCTTCCTCATTGCAGAGATAACCAGCGGTTACAACCTCTTCATGCCGCTGATGATTGTCTCTGTGTCAGCCTATCTGACCATCAACATCTTTGAGTCACACAGTATTTATGGCATTCGTCTGGCCAAGCAGGGACGACTGGTAACTCACCATACCGACCATGCGGTGCTGACGCTGATGAGTCTGGACTCTGTCATCGATCGCGACTATCAAGGTGTCGACCCGGATATGGAGCTGGGACAGATGGTGCATAAGATCAGCCGTTCACGTACCGACGTGTTGCCTGTGACGGATGCTGCAGGAATGTTGTTAGGCGAGATAGATATCCGTAAGATTCGCCATGTGATGTTCCGTACAGAACTGTATCATCACTTCAAAGCAAACCAGCTGATGGCAGAACCTGCTGCCGTATTAAATGACGGCATACCAATGACGGAAGTCATGAAAACCTTTGAGCGTACACAGGCCGACTGGCTTCCTGTGCTCGACAGTGACAACCATTTGAAGGGCTATATCTCGCGTAAGCGTATGTATGATATGTACCGCAAGATGGTACACGACTTTAGTCAAGACTAAGCGGGCAAAGCCCTAGTGAATAGTGAAAAAATGAAGAAAGAAGATTTACGTATTATCTTTATGGGAACACCGGAGTTTGCAGTAGAGACGTTGCAGGCGCTGGTGGAGAACGATTATAATGTGGTGGCAGTGGTGACACAGCCAGACAAGCCCGTAGGACGCCACCAGACGGAGATGCAACCCTCAGAGGTGAAGAAATATGCTGTGGCACACGGATTACCCGTGCTGCAACCCGAAAAGATGAAAGATCCCGTGTTCATCGAACAGCTGCGCTCATACAATGCTAACCTGCAAGTCGTCGTGGCCTTCCGCATGCTCCCTGAGGTGGTGTGGGCGATGCCTGCATACGGCACGTTCAACGTGCATGCTGCCTTATTGCCCCAATATCGTGGGGCGGCACCCATCAACTGGGCTGTCATCAATGGCGAGACAGAAACGGGCGTGACCACCTTCTTCCTAGATCACGACATTGATACGGGCCGCATTATCCTGAAGAAGTCTTTCCCCATTCCCGACGAGGCTGATGTGGAGTATGTCTATGACGGACTGATGCATCTGGGTGCACAGATCTGTCTGGAGACTCTTGAGGCTATCATCGCTGCCGATGGCCATCCCGTTAGCATCCCCCAAGACAACGTGCTTGATGGTTCCCCCATCAAGAACGCCCCGAAAATCTTCAAGGAGACCTGCCAGATAGACTGGACGAAGTCTGCCAAGCAGGTCTACGACTTCGTGCGTGGCCTGAGTCCATATCCTGGAGCATGGACAACGCTGGTGACTCCTGATGGTAAGGAAACGGTGCTGAAAATCTTCAAGACCCGCAAGACTGGACGTGCCGCAGGGCAGGGTAGTGGAACCTTGCAGGTCGATGGTAAGTCACTGTTGGTGGCTTGTGCTGACGAGTGGCTGGAGCTGGTGGAACTACAGCTGGCAGGCAAGAAACGCATGCTCGCTGCCGACTTTCTGAACGGTATGAAGCAGGTTGCTGACAGTCATGTGAAATAATTTTCTCATCTGATATAATAAATAGGTCATGCTGTACGTTTCTTCAATAGAAACTCAAATACAGAATGCCTATGCAACATTTTACTCAAAACGAATTCCAGCCCAACCCATCGACCATCCTGTTTATCAAACAGTTTGCCCGTATGTGTAACGCTAAAAAGAATCAGACAAATGGCTACAATGGTTTCGCCGTCGCTGCTTGCAGCTGACTTCCTACACCTCGAACAAGAGGTGGAAATGATTAACCGTAGTGAGGCTGACTGGCTTCATCTGGATGTGATGGATGGCGTCTTCGTGCCGAACATTTCGTTTGGCTTCCCCGTGCTGGAGGCTGTTGCTAAGAAGTGCAAGAAACCCCTCGACGTACACTACATGATTGTGCACCCCGAGCACTACATCCAGCAGACTGCTAAGCTGGGTGCTATGATGATGAATGTACACTACGAGGCATGCACCCATCTGCATCGTACCATTCAGGAGATTCACCAGGCAGGAATGAAAGCTGCAGTGACGCTCAATCCTGCTACGCCTGTCTGTGTCTTGGAGGACATCATTTGCGATGTCGACATGGTGCTGCTGATGAGTGTCAACCCAGGCTTTGGTGGACAGACATTCATCGAGAACACCATCAAGAAGGTGCGCCAGCTGCGTCAGCTGATTACTGAGCGTGGCTCAAAAGCACTCATCGAGATTGATGGTGGTGTGCAGCAAGAAACAGCACCACGACTCGTTGAGGCTGGTGCTGATGTGCTGGTGGCTGGTAGCTATGTGTTCCATAGCCCCACACCCGAAGAAACCATTAGTTCACTGCGTGCACTCTAGAGTATCTAGAGCATCTAGAACGTCTAGATATTCTAGAGCTCCATATTCAGCTGAATATGGTGGCTCTTGGCCATGCGACGCATATTGATCAGTGCGTAGCGCATGCGCCCCAGTGAGGTATTGATACTCACACCTGTCATTTCAGCAATCTCCTTGAACGACAAGTCCTGATAGTAACGCATGTAGACGACTTCGCGCTGGGGTGCAGGTAGTGCATCCATCAGGTGGCGTACGTCGTTCATCACCTGCTCGTTGACATATTCGTTCTCGCGGTTCAGGTCCATCACCTGGTTGCCGCTCAACTTGTTCAGGTCATTGTCCTCTGAGGGCTCCACGATGTGTGCTGAGCGCTGCTGGCGATAGGTGTCCATAATGATGTTATGGGCAATACGTGTCAGCCAGAAAGCAAACTTGCCGGAATCGGTGTATTTACCCTCTTGCAACTTAGTGATTACTTTGACGAAGGTCTCCTGGAACACGTCGTTGGCCATTTCGGGGTCACGAACCACGAACATGATATACGAGAAGAGTTTTTGCTGATTACGAGCTAATAACTCATCGAATGCCTTGTTGTCTCCGTCTATGTAAAGTAGTGCCAACGCTTCGTCGGTACAACTTGCATAATTCTTCATATTCTACTCTTTATTGTTTATGAAGTAGAGCTTTTTCGATAGGCAATAATATTTTAAGTTATTAACTAAATTTTTGTTTTATCGCTGCAAAAGTAACCAAAAATATCATTCTCGCAAAATTTTTTTAGAAAAAAATGCCCTTTTTGCTGAAAAAAGTGTACCTTTGTGGAGTAAAATTATCAATTTACTACTAAAAATATATGATAAAGTTGTTTGTGCCAGGCCGTCTGTGCCTCTTTGGTGAACATACTGACTGGGCTGGTCACTATCGTACGATGAATGCCGACATCCTACCAGGTGCCTCTATTGTGACAGGTATCGAACAGGGTATCTATGCCGAGGTCGAGAAGTCGCCCATCTTCGAACTGTATAGTGAAGCACCAGAAATCAATAATGTATGGAACGACTTCTCCTGTCGCATGAACGAGGCAGAGCTGAAGTCCGTGGCAAAGTCCGGCTCCTTCTTCTGCTACTGTGCAGGAGTAGCTAGCTACATGCTGGAATGGTATAAGGTGGGTGGTGTACGCATCCGTATTACGAAGATGACGCTGCCCATGAAGAGTGGTCTGTCGTCGTCTGCCGCCATCTGTGTCTTGGTTGCGCGCGCGTTCAATCAATTATATAAGCTGAACCTCAACACGCTGGGTGAGATGAACATCGCCTATCTGGGTGAGTTACGTACCTCCTCCCGTTGTGGTCGTCTGGATCAGGCGTGTGCCTTTGGCGTGAAGCCTAATCTCATGACTTTCGATGGTGACGAGATTGAAGTCAAGGCGCTGAACGTGAAGAAGACGCTCTACTGGGTCTTTGCCGACCTGTGTGCTGAGAAGGATACCATCCGCATCCTGTCTGACCTGAACAAGTCGTACCCCTTTGCCACTACCGAGGCTGAACAGAACCTCCACAAGGCGCTGGGTGAGTGGAACCACGAGATTGTAGGTCGTGCCATCCGCTACATGGCAGAAGGTAATGCCCAGGCGTTAGGACAGCTGATGACCGAGGCCGAAGAGCAGTTCGACCAGTATATTGCCCCCATGTCGTCAGCCCTGTGGGCTCCTAAGTTGCATGAAGTATTGGGCGACCCGAATATCCAGCCGCTGATATATGGTGGTAAGGGTGTCGGCTCGCATGGCGATGGCTCTGTACAGTTCCTGGCACGCAATGCGGAGAGCCAGCAACAGCTCATCGACTATCTGAATGCAAAGGGCATGCGTGCCTATGCACTCACGCTACATCCCGTCCATACCGTTCGCAAGGCTATCATCCCCGTGGCAGGCTTTGGCACACGTCTCTATCCTGCCACCCGTAACTTCAAGAAAGATTTCTTCCCCATTCCTTGTGCAGACGGAATGGTACGCCCTGTCATTCTCATCCTGTTGGAAGAGTTGGTGAAGAGTGGTGTCGAGGAAATCTGCCTGGTTCTGGGCTCAAAAGAGGAACGCCAGTTGTATAAGGACTTCTTCGAGAAACCGCTCTCTGAGGAACACCTGAGTAAGCTCAATGCCGAGGCCCAGGAGTATGAGAACCGCATTCTCGACATCGGTAAGCGCCTCCGCTATGTCTATCAGACCGAGAAGCGTGGCTTTGGTCATGCCGTCTATCAGGCTGCAGAGTTTGCTGGCAACGAACCCGTTCTCCTGATGTTGGGCGACACGCTATACCGTTCTACTACTAATAAGCCCTGTGCCCTGCAGCTCATTGAACAGTATGAGCGCTACAACCAGCTGCTCGTCAGCATCCACTCCATCCCGTTGGCTGACGTGAGCCATTATGGCATCCTCAGTGGTGTCTGGGAAGATAAGGAACGTACCATCCTGAACGTCTCTGTGATGAATGAGAAACCCAAGGCCAGCTATGCTGAGGAGTTCTTGGGCGTACGCAATGGTGAGGGACAAAAGGAGTACTACAGCGTCTTCGGTCAGTACATTCTGACACCAGAAGTCTTTGCCCAGCTGGCCAGCGACATTGCACAAGCCGATGCTGCAGGGGATGTCGCCCGTGAGATTGAACTCACTGCTGCTCTGGACAGCGTGCGTCAGAAGAGTGGCATGATGGGTGTCCGCCTCAATGGTGTCATGTACGACATGGGCAATCCCAAGGCACTCCGACGCTGCATCCTGCAGTTCCCTGAGTAATAAAGAAAAAGGAATGCAAATCGCATTCCTTTTTATTTATACATCTCTCACCTTTCACCTTTCAACTTTCACCTATCATTGTTCTTCCGCTCTGCGAAGCAGGTATTTGCCGTAGTCATTCTTGGCCATGGGCTCAGCAAGCTTGCGGAGCTGGTCGCGGTCTATCCAGCCACGCTTGAAGGCAATCTCCTCCAGACAGGCAACCTTCAGACCTTGACGCTTCTCGATGACCTCAATGAAGGTAGAGGCCTCAGAGAGTGAGTCGTGCGTGCCGGTGTCGAGCCAGGCAAAGCCACGCTGCAGGGTTTGTACCAGCAGGGTGTGGTCTTCCAGATAGCGCTGGTTGACAGTGGTGATTTCCAGTTCGCCACGTGCCGAAGGCTTGATGTTCTTGGCAATATCGACCACGCTGTTGGGGTAGAAGTAGAGGCCTACCACAGCGTAGTTGCTCTTGGGCTTGGCAGGCTTCTCCTCGATAGACAGACAGTTTCCGTCTTTGTCGAACTCAGCGACACCGTAGCGCTCTGGGTCGTTGACATAGTAGCCGAAGACGGTGGCGCGACCATCCTCCTCCGCACTCTTGACAGCCTGCTTCAGCATGCCGGTGAAACCACTGCCGTAGAAGATGTTGTCGCCCAAGACAAGGCAGGCACAGTCGTCGCCAATGAACTTCTCGCCAATGATGAAGGCCTGAGCCAGTCCGTCGGGTGAGGGCTGCTCAGCATATTCAAAGCGTACACCCAGATCAGAGCCGTCGCCCAGCAGGCGCTTGAAGGCGGGCAGGTCGTAGGGTGTGGAAATAATCAGAATCTCACGGATGCCAGCCAGCATCAGTGTAGAGATAGGATAGTAGATCATGGGCTTGTCGAAGATGGGAATCAACTGCTTCGAAACACCCTTGGTAATAGGGTAGAGGCGTGTTCCGCTGCCTCCTGCTAATACGATACCTTTCATAATTGTCTAAATTTGTGCTGCAAATATACGAAATAATTGATAATTGAGAATGGAGAATTGATATTTTTTTGTAATTTTGCAGTCGATTAGAGTAATTAACGAAATAATATGGCTTTTTGGAATAAGATTTTCGGTAAGAAAGAGGAGGAACAGAAGGTTGGCGGCATGGAGGATTTCATGACGTTGATTCGCGTATATTTCCAGGCTGTGATGGCTGCCGACCTGGGCATCACCAACCTGGCAGCACTGCCCGACCTGCGTACCTTTAAGGCTACGCTGAAGGTGCCCACGCAGAACAACAAGCTGGGACTGGCTGAGAAGACACGCTGTAAGAAGATGCTCAAAGAGCTCTACCAGATGGACGACAACTTCACCAAGGAGATTGAGACGAGCATCCGCAAGCGTTGTAAGAAACCACAGGATATCCAGACCTACATGTACCAGTTCTCTGGCTTCTCACAGGATCTGCTCATGCTGACAGGCAACCTGATGAAGTTCAAGTTGCGTCTGCCCAGCTTCTTTAAGAGTGCTATCCGCAATATGACGGAGAAGACGGTGAACGACATCTTCAACAAGAACGACTTCACGGATCCTGCTGTCATGAAGACGGTGGTGGCCATCCGTCAGTACGACCAGAAGTTAGGCTTCTCACAGCAGTGGGTCACCGACTTCATCTTCCGCGTCGTGATGCTGGCAAAAAAGGAAAAGCAACCTAAGGAATAATAGATAGATGGAAGATAAAGTGAGGGATAAAAATTAAAAAAACTTAATATTTAATCTTTAATCTTTCATCTTTCATCTCTTTGTGCTACCTTTGTGAAATAAAGTGAGAATAGTATGACTGCTAACGAGAAAACCTTAGCAACATTTGAAACACGTCTGCGTCAGATGTTACTCCGTTTCCAGGAATTGAAGAAGGAAAACGGGGAACTCTCTCAGTTGCTTGAAAGTAACAAGAAGACGGTGGCACAGTTGCAGGAGCAGTTGACTCAGAAGCAGTCGGATTATGACTCACTGAAGATGGCTAAGATGATTGAGATTACCGACGGCAACCTGGATGGTGCCAAGGAACGATTGTCGAAGCTCATTCGCGAAGTCAATAAGTGCATTGCAATCCTCAGCGATGACCAGTAACTAAGGGGAGAGACAAGCCATGGCAGAACAGAATAAGGACAGATTACATATCACGCTGCATGTGTACGACGAAGAGATAGAAGTCGTTGTCAAACGTGAAGAAGAAGAGTACTATCGTGCAGCAGGCAAGCTCATCACCGAGCGCTACAATGCCTATTCACAGGCATATAAGGGGCGCAAGAGTGACCATACAATAGCGCTGATGACGCTCATCGACATTGCGCTGATGTATCAGAAGGAGCGTGCCAACAATGATACCTCGCCCTATGATAATGTTCTTGCCCGCCTGACTGCAGAGATTGAAGACGCGCTGAAAGAACATTAACACTACATATATATATAATTTTTTATGGACATTATTGTTGCGATTATTGCCATTGCCGCCGCCCTAGTCTTGGGAGGTGTGTGTGGCTTTTTAGTTTTCCGCTTTGTCATCAAAGGGAAATATAATGAGATAGTCAATGCTGCCAAGAAAGAGGCGGAAGTCATCAAGGAAAAGAAACTGCTGGAAGTCAAGGAGAAATTCCTGAACAAGAAATCAGAGCTGGAGAAAGAGGTGCAACAGCGCAACCAGCACATCCAGCAGAGCGAGAACAAGCTGAAGCAGCGCGAGATTTCGCTGAACCAGCGCCAGGAGGAACTGGGACGTCGCAAGAACGAGCTGGACAACCAGCAGACACGCATTGACAACGAGAAGAAGCTGCTGACCCTGAAACAGGAAGAACTGGAGAAGATGCAGATGCAGGAGCGCGCCAAGCTGGAAGAGCTCTCTGGACTCAGCGCCGACGAGGCTAAGGCTCGTCTGGTAGAGTCGCTGAAAGACGAGGCTAAGACCGATGCTCAGGCCTACATCAACGAAATCATGGACGAGGCTAAGCTCAACGCCAATGCCCAGGCCAAGAAGATTGTCATCCAGACCATCCAGCGTGTAGCTACCGAAACCGCCGTAGAGAACTCTGTCAGCGTATTCCATATCGACAACGACGACGTCAAAGGTCGTGTCATTGGTCGTGAGGGTCGTAACATCCGTGCTCTGGAAGCTGCCTGCGGTGTGGAAATCGTCGTCGACGACACCCCCGAGGCTATCGTTATCTCAGCCTTCGACCCCGTACGCCGTGAGACCTGTCGTCTGGCCCTGCACCAGCTGGTTGCCGACGGACGTATCCACCCCGCACGCATCGAGGAGGTTGTCGCTAAGGTCAAGAAGCAGCTGGAGAACGAAATCATCGAGACGGGTAAGCGTACCGCCATCGACCTCGGCATCCACGGCCTGCATCCTGAGCTCATCCGCATTGTGGGTAAGATGAAGTATCGTTCTTCCTACGGTCAGAACCTGCTGCAGCACGCCCGTGAGACCGCTAACCTCTGTGCTGTGATGGCTGCTGAGCTGGGTCTGAACCCCAAGAAGGCTAAGCGTGCCGGACTGTTGCACGATATTGGTAAGGTGCCCGATGAGGATACCGACGATCCACACGCTATCTACGGTGCTAAGATTGCCGAGAAATACAAGGAGAAGCCCGATATCTGCAATGCTATTGGTGCTCACCACGACGAGATGGAGATGCAGACACTGCTGGCTCCTATCGTACAGATCTGTGACGCCATCTCTGGTGCCCGTCCTGGTGCTCGTCGTGAGATTGTCGAGGCTTACATCAAGCGTCTGAACGACCTCGAGGCCATCGCTATGTCTTATCCTGGCGTTACCAAGACCTACGCCATCCAGGCTGGTCGTGAGTTGCGCGTCATCGTTGGTGCCGACAAGATGGACGATGCCGAGACCGAGGCACTCAGCGGACAGATTGCATCGAAGATCCAGAACGAGATGACCTATCCTGGTCAGGTGAAGATCACCGTTATCCGCGAGACAAGAAGCGTCGCTTACGCGAAGTAATATTCTCGAAGTTTCGATGTTTCGAAATGTCGAGATAGCGAGAAAAGCAAAAAGAGACTCCGTCGGGAGTCTCTTTTTCTTGTTAGTAGGGACACCCGGGCTCGAACCGGGGACCTCTGCAATGTGACTGCAGCGCTCTAAACCAACTGGGCTATGCCCCTAACTTTGCATAAGCATTTGCAAAGGTACGAAATATCTTTGACAAACAAGCGAAATTGCTAGTTTTTTTTACTCTTTTTATACGTTGTTCTCGTATTTGCTGATGCTTATCGACGTCTTCAGCCTGCCAATGGCTATCAACTTCTCCGACTTGTCGTAGTCGAAGCCTCCATAGCGACTCATCTGGATGTCCACAAGCATGTCGGGTTTTGTCAGTTTTGTCATCAGAATGGAGTTCTGACGAATCATAATCGAACTGGTGCGCGACAGCATGGTGTAGTAGTTGAAGTGGTTCACATTCTCCTTCTTGTAATCGTGGCCGCTGACGTCCACGCCCACCAGGATGTCGCCAGCCTTACGCTTCACGCGGTTCAGCGGGATGGGGTTTACCACGCCACCGTCAATGAGTATCATGCCGTCTTTCTGCACAGGCTCGTAGAACGAGGGTAGCGAGATGCTGGCACGGATGGCCTCAAACAGACTGCCACTGTTGAGCACCACCTCACGACCGGCTTTCCAGTCCGTGGCTACGCAGCAGTAGGGGATAGGGAGGTCTTCGATGGCCATGTCCGGCACAAACTCCATGATGGCCTCAATGATGCGCGTACCTTTCACGATATGGCTCAGACTGAATGAGAAGTCCGTCAGCTCCAGCATCTTCTTGCGGTCTATGGTCTTCATCCACTCCCTGAACTCCTTCAGCTTGCCGGCAGCATAGACGCCGCCAATCAGTGCGCCCATCGAACAGCCAGACACAGAAGTAATGCGGTACCCCTGCTCCTCCAACTCCTCAATGGCTCCGATGTGTGCCAGTCCCCTGGCGCCACCGCTCGACAATGCTAATGCTACGTCCTTTTTCATATTGCAAAGGTACGAATAATTTCTGAATAATCAAATTTATTTTGACATTTCTAAATGTCGTTACGATTTTTGACGTTTTTCTGATAGACCTAACAACCTAACATAATGGGCTGAAACACCTTTGTACAGAGGGCTTAAACGACGTTAGGTCTGATTGCCAGACCTAACACGAGACCTAACATCAGACCTAACGTTCGTTTGTTTCAAGCCGTTTTCATGGGCACCACCCTGT
>CADCAG010000009.1 GCA_902799355.1 uncultured Bacteroidales bacterium | reverse complement strand
GAATGAGTCCAGTACAGTACCGGACTCAATTCCATATGGGCAATAGTGTTTAATCTGTCCAAACTTTGGGGTTCACTTCAGGACAGTCCCCCTGTGCACCCTCCCAAAACTTTTTAACGACTGAATAACAAGGACGCAGAGTTTGCGAGGGACTGTAATTTATAATAAAGTATAGCCGGAAAAAGACATCACTTTCGGCAAGGAATAACCACTATTTCTACAAAAACTCTTAACCTCAAAAGTTCCGCCCAATTTTCTTCTAAAACAGATTATAAAATAAGGTGGAAAGATAAAAAGTGGGGGAAGAGTGTGTCATGTACCTGGTTCCTGACACATTGAGAAGTCTTAAAATTGCAATAATAGCAGTATTTGCAATTTTAGTAGAAAAAATCTCATCTGTCAATAATGTTTTTACTTATTTTTTTGCTATCTTTGCATCATGATAATAACTACAAAACCAGTATTATGAAGAAACATTTACTTACTATTATGTGTACACTCGCTGCGACAGCAATGAGTGCGTGGGCAGGCAATGTTGCATTTAGTCCCCTGCAGTATGAGTCTTTACCAGAAATGCAGACACCGCGTCGTGGTCATGTCTGCTTTGCTACGGCCAATGGCGACATTGTCGCAGTTGGTGGCCACACTACCAACTTCAATCTGACAACGACTGCCGAACGCCTACATAACGGTGCATGGGAGTCTGTTAGCATCAGTAACCCGCACGATGGTGCAGCTTGTGTCACGCTGCCAGACGGACGTGTGCTTGTTGCTGGCGGTTTCTCATCTAGAATTGGCGTCGGTCAGAGCACGGTATGTGACGTCTATGATCCTACTACCAACAGCTTCTCTTCCACTGGCAACATGCAAATCCAGCGAGCTTTCTGTAACGGAATAGCTACAGGCGATGGCAACAACGTGCTGATGAGCGGTAACTGGTACGCAAGTGATGCTACCTTCGAACTGTGGGACGGCAATTCATGGACTTCATTCGGCAATAAGGAGGTACAATTGAACAACCCATTCCTGGTCAATGCAGGGGGGGGCATCGTCTATGTGTTCGGTTGTCGGAGTCCATACGGTGCACTCGTGGATGTAACGGTTTGGAAGGTTGATACTAACAATAAAACTGCAGAGACGGTGACTGGCACCGGTCTTGAAGGTTACGAACTCGTACATGGCGACTATTTCTTCTCCGACACACCTGACGGCGATATCCTGCTTCTCGGCAAGAAGGATAATGAAACCCACCTGCTGAGCTTCAGTGCTGCCACAGCCCAGGTAACGGAGAAGGCTGTGCTGCCTGCTACTACTCCCAGCGGCAAATTCGTGATAAACTACTCGCCAGGTATCCTGGTTAACAAGTCTCGTAAGGAGGCTTACATCGTCGGTGGCTATCAGACGGAGGACGGCAACCACTCGCTCAACGTCATCAACTACAATCTGGAGACTGGCTATATGTATGCTTTCGATGGCGGTCCCTTCCCAGGTGCTCTTTACTGGGGAACATGGGTCTTGCAGCCTACTACTGACAACCTCATATTCACGGGTGGAAGCAAGAGCGACAACTTCGACCCCGTAACTACTGTCATCAGTGTGAAGCCTTACTTGGAGCAGACAACACCCGAATCCGACCTGCTGGTGTACGAATACAATGAGGTGGACAAGACGGCTACCGTCGTCCAGCGACAGGTATGGGCGCAGCTCGATGAGTATCATGGCACCATGGTCAATAGCTATTATGGCGACATCATCATTCCTGAGAAGGTCAACGGATACACCGTGACAGCTATCGCTGACTATGCGTTCTGGAAAGATTATGAACTGGGTATCTCGTCAATTGTCATTCCAAAGACCGTCAAGAAGATTGGCAACTTTGCTTTCCTCTACTGTAATCTGCTGAGAGAACTCACCATTCCTTCTACGGTGGAGTATATCGGCGAACAGATTATCGCTGGTAGCGGGGTCAGAGAACTTACTGTTGAGGATAGCGACCAACCACTGACGGCCTGCGTAGCCGCTAACAGCATCTCTCCATTGTCTGATGGCGAGCAATGCACTAAGGTCTATGTGGGGCGCAACATCGAGTTGACAAATCCAAACTTCACTCCTGAATACGGTCCATTTACCTGGGCAGGCGTAATTACCGACCTAACCTATGGTCCGCTGGTAACAAGACTCCACAATTACGAGTGTTGGTCGGCAGGAGCACTCCAGCGCGTCACCTTCCTGACTGACAAGGTGACTGTACTCCCGGAAAATGCTTTCGGTAGCTGCAGCAATCTGGTAAGCATCCAACTGCCTTCGAAACTGGAGAGAATAGAAACATGCGGTATCTTCGGCAGTCAGGTGATGAAATCTATCACCCTGCCTGCAACGCTCCGCTACCTTGGTCAGCAAGGCTTGGACAATTCTGCTTTGGAAACAATCTACATACAGGCCACGACACCTCCCGCTACTGAGGAAGGATGCTCATATTTTGAATCACAAGTTTTGGAAAGCTGCAAGCTCTATGTTCCTACAGGTTCGCTGGAGGCTTATCAGAACGCACTCATTTGGAAGGACTTCCAGCATATCATTGGAATGGATTATACTGGCATCAGCAATGTTAGTGCATCAACAAAGACAAACATAACTTACACCCTCGACGGCCGTCGCGTAGAGAACCCAACTAAGGGCATCTACATCATGAACGGCAAAAAGGTCGTGATTAAGTGAGAGAATTGGGGGCTCCGAGTGATCCGCAATCTGGGTGATTCACTTTGTCAAAGAATAAAACAGGAAACGGAAGCCGATGGCTTCCGTTTTTTATTAATCATCTAATGGTTCAGCTTGCAAAGTTACGACAAAATGAACTAATAAACGAATAAAAACACTCCAAAGTGTTGTACAGGAATTACTATGCAGCAAATCCTGAGGAAGTCTGCCGACCTGTACTGGGCGACTCGCTCTACAACGTCATCTATACAGAGACGGGGTTAGAGCCCGGACTCTCACACTACTATTATGAAATCATCCGAGCAGACACGACCAGCGAAGCTACGCACGAATATTATAAAAAGTTGTGCCTCGAATACCACAGTCACTTCGACCCGGATTTTACAACTTCGCAATAATTACTTGCAAAGGCGGATCTCGTGGATGCGAGGAGTCTGCTTGCCCTGCTCGGCAGCGAGGGTGAGCGTGATGCTCTCCTTCTGCAGGGTGGCGGGCAGGTTGACGAGGGCAACACCCTGACCATCCAGGCGGACGGTGTCGAGGACAGTGCCATCGATGCTGACAACGACGCGGTCGTAGGCGGCAAAGCCCTTCAGGCGTAGCACGTTGGCACCCTGTGCCTTCAGCTGGTAAGAGAAAGAGCCGCGGGCGGTACGCCAGTGCATGCCTTCGTCGTAGCCATTCCAGGCACCTGTAGACTTGAAGAAGTGGTCGCTCTCTGACTGCTGCTCACCACAGAACACCTTGTCGATGGTCTTAGCCTCCATCTCCATATTGGCCTTCTCGGCAGCTGCCAGCTCAGCCTGCTTGGCTGCCCATTCCGACTGGGAGTAGAGGGGGAAGTAAATCTGATAGCGGCACTCGTAGAGCTGGTAGAAAGGTACCAGTTGGATGCCCTCATAGGCGGGAGTCGTGAGACCTTTCAGTTGGAAGGTCAGCGGCTTGCCGTCAATGGGAGCGATGTGTGACATCACCTCCTCGGCAGTGCCTATCATGGCAGGCATCTGAGCCTGTGGCACCTTCGGACCGTTGGCGATATGTCCACCACGGCTGTCGTCAGCAAAGAGTCCGTCCTGACGGTCGGTGCCCGTCTTGGCAGCCAACACGAGGGGACCATAGAGGAATGAATACTGCGGCTTACCGTCGGGCGTAGTCATGGCTGTCAGGTGCATGGGCATCTCCACACGCAGCTTGTCGCCATTCTGCCAGCGACGGTCAACGATGAGGTAGCCCTCGCGGATGCGATAGTCGATGGGGTCACCATTGACAGTAACCTGCACGGTGCTGGCCCATGCGGGCTTGCGAACCTTCACAGCAAACTGGCGAGCCTTCTTCATCTCGAGGGTGAGGGTAGTGGCCTCCTCCTGGGGGAAGCGGTTCTCCTGCTTCACGGTCAGGCCGTTCCACGACAACGTAGAGGGGATGAAGAGGTTGACGATGAGGTCGCCAGCCTCGTGGGCATAGATCATCTCACCATAGCGGCCAGGGTTCTCGATACCTGTACCCACACAGCACCACATGCTGGTCTGCGGCTGCGAATAGACGCGGTAGTGACCGGCACGCATGGGGGTGAAATAGACGAAGCCACCCTGTACGGGGTTCATCGTCGAGAGGATATGGTTGTAGAGGGCACGCTCGTAGTAGTCGATATAGTGGGTATCGGCAGTGGTCTGATAGAGCATCTTGCTCAGTCGCAGCATGTTATAGGTGTTACAGCTCTCAGGACCCTGCTCTGATGCCAGCAGACTGGTGAAGTTGTCTGTGGGGTTGAAGTGCTCGCGCTCGGAGTTGCCACCGATGCTGACGCTGCGATGGTTGACTACCACGTCCCAGAAGAATTTGACAGCACGGTCCCAGTCGCCACGACCTTCCAAGTCGGCAATACGCTTGTAACCGATAATCTTTGGAATCTGTGTATTGGCGTGCTTACCCGTCAGCTTGTCCTCACCCTTCAGCAGAGGCTGCAGGATGCGCTGGTCGCTGAACTGGTGCGCCAGCTTGAGGTACTTCTTGTCGCCCGTGAGCTCAGCAACGTCGGCAAACGACTCGTTGAGTCCGCCGTGCTCACTGATGAGCATCTGCTGAATCTGCTCGTCGCTCAGCTTGCTAACCTCGTTGACCATCCAGTCGGTCAACTTGACGAGCATCTCCTTGGCCTGCTGACGACCTGCGATGAGGTAGGCGTCGCGCAGTCCGGCATAGATCTTGTGGATATTATAAAGCGGTACCCAGCGGTTGTTCAGTCCGAAGGAGTTGGCACGGATGTCGCCCTTGGCTATCTGTCCCCATATCTCGTTGGGGTTGGGCACGCCACTCACATAACCGTCCTGACGGGCATCCTGACAACGCTTCAGCTCGCTGAGCACATAGTCCAGGCGGGCACTGATTTCCTGGTTTCCTGTGGCAGCCACCATATAGCTCAGTGCCGACACATAGTGACCGCCGATGTGGCCGTCCAGACCCGTATTCTCCCAGTTGGAGTAGTTGTCGGCCTTGGGCGTCAAGCCTGCACCTTTCAGGTAGGGTGCCAACAGTCGGTCGGCATCCAGTGCCAAGAGGTAGTGGATGTCAGCCTGTTGGTTACGAAGGAACTGGCTATCAGTCAGTCTGACACTACTAATAGGGAAGGTCTCGATGCGCTTTGTCTGTGCACTTGCTGTTAAAGCAATGGCCGTCAGGCCAATAACGAATAGCTTTCTCATAGGATTGTTTCTGTTAGTTTCACGATGCAAAGTTACGAATAAGTGTGCAAAATACAAAAGAAAAATGCACTTTTTTCTTACTTCTTATTTCATAGCTGTAAACTTTTTACTACCTTTGCACTCCGTATGAATACGATTTTTATTGTACTGCCCATCCTCGTGCTGCTGATGTTCGACTTAGGACTGACGCTGCGCCCTGCCGACTTCCGTCTGGTGGTGGAGCGTCCGCGTGCCGTGCTGGTGGGTCTGGCAGGCCAGATTCTGTTGCTGCCACTGATAGGTTTAGCCATTGGTTATGGTTTCCAGCTGGAAGCCGTGTTCTTCTTAGGTGTCATGCTGATAGCCTGCAGTCCAGGCGGCAGTTCCAGCAATGTGTTCTCCATGCTGGCAGGCGGCGATGTCGCCCTGTCGGTGTCGCTGACCATGCTGAGCAGCATTATCACGCTGTTTACGGGTCCGCTCGTCATGAGCTATGCCACAGGACTGGTGGGTGAGAACCAGTCGATAACGCTGCCTGTAGGCAACCTGCTGGTACAGAACATCGTGTTGATGCTGGTGCCCATCGTGATTGGTCTGCTGCTGGCGCTGTGGCGCGGAGAGTTGGCGCACAAACTGCATGGCGTGCTGAAGAAGCTGGCATTCCCTGCCCTTGTGCTGCTGGCAAGCATCTTCTTCATCCAGAACCGCGAGACCATCATCCGCGAGTTTCCCCAGCTGGGACTGGCCATGACGGTGCTCATCCTGCTGGCCATGGGCGGTGGCGTCGTGCTGGCGTGGCTGCTACGACTGTCGGGTCGTGAACAGCGTACTATTATTATAGAAATAGGTATGCAGAATGCTGCCCAGGCCATCTCTATTGCCAGCAGTCCATTTGTCTTTGCCAACGACGTGATGGCCATACCAGCCATTGTCTACGCCCTGATGATGAATGTCATCCTGTTGGCGTATGTGGGTATTATCAAGTCTATACACAAGAATTGAAGGCAATAGGTACGCTAAAGTGTTAATATTCTATAAATAGAAGGCTCGATGGATGCAAAAAACATAAAATTTGCTATATTTGCATCACCAAGCTATTAACACTAAAATGCTGCCTAAGAAAATCTCCCAAACGCTTTCACTTAGACTAAGCTTAATAGTTGCCTGTGTAATTGCGTTGCTGCTCTTGGTATCCTTGGCCGTGCTGTTCAGTCTTTCGCGCCAGACACTAAGAGAGAAGGCGATGCGTAATGCCGAGCAAACCCTGGAGGTGACGGTGCAGAACATTGACAACGTCCTGCTGAGCGTGGAACAGTCGGCAGGCAACGTCTATTGGGAGATGGCGGCACATCTTGACAGACCCGACGACATGCTGACCTACAGTCGCCGACTGGTAGAGTGTAATCCATATATCGTAGGCTGTGCTATCGTCTTCAAGCCCTACTATTACCCTGGCCGCGAACTCTTCATGGCCTACATCCACAGGAAAAGCCATGCCACAGCGCCCTATGCGCCATCAGATCTCATACAGCAGGACACGTTTACCAAACGCCCCTATACAGAACAGGTATGGTATACCGAACCTATGACCTTAGGACATGCCTGTTGGACTGACCCCTTGAAGAACAACGATACGGAAGACGAGGCACTGACCTCCTTCTGTCTGCCCATCAAAGACCGTAGCAACAAGACTGTCGGAGTGCTGGCGGTAGACGTCGCTATTGAGTTGCTTTCACAGATTGTACTGGCTGCCAAGCCGTCGCCCAACGGCTACGGCACGCTGTTGGGACGTAATGGTTCGTACATCGTCCACCCCGACAAAGAAAAGTTGACGAAGCAGAACGTCTTCAACCTCTTCTTCAAAGACAACGACCCCTCCATTCGCAAGGTCGTCAAGTCGATGGTCAGCGGCGAGAGTGGACAGGAGCCCTTCATCATGGATGACCGTAACTGGTATGTGGTCTACAAACCCTTCACACGCCATCAGGTCGTTGGGCGCACCACAGACCACCTCGGCTGGAGCGTAGGCGTCATCTATCCGGAAGACGATATCTTTGGCGACTACAACCGCCTGCTCTATCTCGTCATAGGTATCGCCTTTGTGGGCTTGCTGCTCTCCGTCATACTCAGCACCTTGTTTACCCACCGTAAGCTGTTGCCGCTGAATATGCTCACCAGGGCAGCACAAAAAATCAGCCAAGGTGACTACAGCCGTACCATCCCTGACACAGAGCGCTATGACGAGGTCGGACAGCTGCAGGAGAACTTCCAGCAGCTACAGCAATCGCTGGCCACGCGAATGGCAGAGCTAGAGCAGATGAATGCCCAACTCAAGGAGCGTAGCAAGGAGTTGCAGCAGGCCAACAGAAAAGCCCAGGAGGCAAACCGCATGAAGACGGCCTTCCTGCACCAGATGACCTACCAGATGCTGGAACCTGCCGACACCCTCATGAATCACGTGAACACCCTTTGCAACAACTATCATACCATCAGTCTTGAGGAGGCCAATGAAGAGATCAGTGCCATCCACCAGAAGGGAGAGACGATTATTGAACTGCTTGGCCACATGATAGACTCTGCAGAACAGGAGACAGGAAAGGAGGATGTCCATGAATAAGATTCGTCGACAGCTCTCCGCTAAGCTTAGCATTGGTATCACGCTGGCTGCCGCGCCCATCTTCGTATTGGCGCTGGGCATCCTGTTCCTCTATTCACGAAGCATCATCCAACAAGAGACCGTGAAGCAGGTCACCAGCGTGCTCAACACCGCCACACAGCGTGTCAAGAGTACTACCAATCTGGTAGAGAACGCCATCAATTCCAACAGCTGGCTGATGGAGGAGCATTTCCGCGCTGACTCACTACAGTCCATCAGTGTTCGCATTGCCCTTCTCAACCGCACCGTCAACACCTGTCACATCACTACAGATTCCGTTGAAATCGCACAAATTACGCTAGGTAGTGCCATGAGCATCACTGCTACGGGCGACACCGTCTTCACTTATTCCAAGGCCCTTCGTCCTGACGGAGGCCCCATCAAAGGAGTCGTCACTGCCACCCTTGCCTTCCAAAAACTGGCCACAGCGATCAGCGAGACAGAGTTGCCGACGCCCCACTCCTACTTACGGTTTATAAAGAATGACGAACGCTGTGAGGAGAAGGGTAACCTTGTCGTATATAATGCCATCGCAGGCACGGAGTGGAACCTCGCCCTGGTATGTCCGAAACATGAGATTCTGAAGAGCTACAACCAGCTGCTCTATTGGGCTAGCGGCCTGCTGCTCGTCGGTCTGATACTCATCCTGGGAATCTGCTATTTGGTAACCAGGAAGACCGTCAAGCCCCTCAGCCAGCTGCTGGTGCTCACTAAAAAGATTGTTGACGGCCACTACGACGATGGCATTCCCCACTCTAAGCGACAAGATGTCATAGGACGTCTGCAAAACAGTTTTGTGGTCATGCAACAGTCGCTCCATGAGTCTGTGAGCAGCATTCACCAGACTGCCGAGGAGACCCAGAAGCATAATAAGGAACTGGCGCAGGCCATGACAATGGCTGAAGAGGCTGTCAAGAATAAGGCTTTGTTTATCCAGAATGTGTCACACCAGATGCGTACACCGTTGAACATCGCGATGGGTTTTGCCGATGTGCTTGGCGACAATCTCAAGACCCAGCATGAGTGTAAAGGCCAGCACCCGCTCAGGAAGGAAGAGCTGGCAGACATCATCGATACCATGACCCACAATGCCATCCATCTGAACCGCATGGCGCAGATGCTCTCTGACAGTTCAGAATACGGTACTTCCCACGAGTTGATTGCTGACAAGAACGACCAGGTGGTATGTAACATCGTCGGCAAGGAGTGTATCGACTATACACGGGAGCGCTTCCCGAAGGCCACCATCCAGTTTGAGAGCGAGGTGTCGGACAGCATCACCATCAAGACCAACCACATCTTCCTGATGCGTACCCTCCGTGAGCTGCTGTTCAATGCTGCCAAATACTCTGACGGCCAGCATATCAAGCTACGCATCACTGAGACTTTCTCCAATATCTTCTTTACTGTAGAAGATACTGGCCCTGGCATTGGCGGTGAAGCACAGGACATGATTTTCAAGCCCTTCATGAAAGTCGACGACCTGTCCGAAGGTCTGGGACTCGGCCTGCCGCTGGCCAAGCGTCACGCACAAGGCTTAGGCGGTGACCTGACATACGATGCAAGCTACCACGACGGTTGCCGCTTCACACTGCAAGTGCCTAAATAATAGGAAGGGAGATACCGTTAATCTTTTGATAGACGTCGAGGGCATAGACATCGGTCATGCCACTGATGTAGTCAATGACGGCCATGAGGCGTACCTCCAGGTCGGGGTCGTCGATATGATACTGGCTGGACACACGACCAATGAGCTGCTGCGAATAGTAACGGTCCGGGTGCATGACGGCCTCCACCATCTGTTGCATGAGTGTCTCCATAATCTTATAACCCGACAACTCCACATCGAGTACAGGACGGCTGCGATAGATGCGCTGCACGGAAATCTCAGCGCAACGACGATAGGCCTCACGCTGCAAAGGACTGATATGGTCTACGAGGCTGCCCGTAAAGGTGCCTGCCAGTATCTCGTCCTCATGTTCTATGAAGGTGTTGACACATTCATTCTCCAGTTTACCGATAACACAGGCACGCAGATAGACTATCTGCTCGTTTTTATCGGTGAGCTGTTCACTCTCTATGCGTTGCAGGATGTGCTGCTGCGTCTCCTCGTCGAAGAAATCGAGCATCAAGCGCTGGGTCTGTTCAAAGGTGATAATCTTCAGCTTATGAGCATCCTCCAAGTCCATAATCTCATAGCAGATATCGTCAGCAGCCTCCACGAGATATACCAACGGATGGCGCACATAACGCAGGGGTTCACCAGGCTTGGAAACGCAAATAATGCCCATTTCATCGGCAATTCTCTTATAGGTATCCTGTTCACTCTGGAAGAACCCGAACTTACCCTTCTTGCTGGCAGCAGACGAGGCAAAGGGATATTTCACGATACTGGCAATGGTGGAGTAGCACATGACAAAGCCACCAGGGCGACGGCCCTTGAACTGGTGGGTCAACAGGCGGAAAGCGTTGGCATTACCCTCAAAGTGGGTGATGTCATCCCAGAAAGCCGGCGACACCTGCTTCTGCAGTTCCTTGCCAGGACCTTCTGTAAAGAATGTCTGGATGGCTTTCTCACCGGAATGGCCAAAGGGCGGGTTACCCAAGTCGTGGGCCAGACAGGCGGTAGACACAATCTGTCCTATCTCCTCAAACAGCGTACCCCGCAATTCCGGATGGCGCATATCGATAAGGCGCTGAGCCACATCATTACCCAACGACATGCCAACACTGGCTACCTCAAGGGAATGAGTCAGACGGTTATGTACGAAGACGCTTCCCGGCAAGGGGAACACCTGCGTCTTGTTCTGCAGGCGACGGAAGGGTGCCGAGAAGATGAGACGGTCGTAGTCACGCTTGAATTCTGAACGGTCATCATGGCGCTCCGTATGGCGCTGTTCCTGACCGAGTCGCTTGTTTGATATAAGTTGTTTCCACTCCATAATGAGTGCAAAGGTAACAATAAATTAAAGATTACAGATGAAAAATGAGAAATTATTTGTCTGTTTGGAGAGAAATGACTACTTTTGCACATTATTTAATACGAAACGTTTCGAAATGATCAAAATTAAAGTCGTCAACCGCGGGCACCAGCAGTTGCCTGCATACGCTACGCCACAGAGTGCCGGTATGGATCTGCGCGCCAATCTTGATGCGCCCATTACCCTGCATCCTATGGAGCGTCGCCTCATACCTACAGGTCTGCACATCGCCCTGCCAGAGGGCTATGAAGCACAGGTGCGTCCACGCAGTGGTCTGGCCCTGAAACATGGACTGACGGTGTTGAACACACCAGGAACCATCGATGCAGACTATCGTGGAGAGATTGGCGTGGTGCTTATCAACCTGTCGCAGGAGGACTTTGTTATCAACGACGGTGAGCGTATCGCCCAGATGGTAATAGCCCGCCATGAGCAGGGTGACTTTGTCGTTGTCGAGGAACTCGACGAGACAGAACGCGGCGAAGGCGGTTACGGCCATACAGGAGTGAAATGAAGAAGTGGTGTTACATAACAGGCATGCTATGTGTCATGGCCATCAGTGCTGTGGCACAAGATGACACGGCAAGGCGCTATGACGCCTTTTTCCTGGATGCTATCTGCCAGCGGGAGAAGGGCAACAACGATGCTGCCTTTGACCTGTTACGCCACTGTATCGACATCGACTCCACACGCTCTGAGGCCTACTACTATCTGGCACAGTACTATGCTGGACTGAAACAGAAAGACACCTCACTGAAATACTGCCAACGTGCCGTGGACCTGGAGCCCGACAACGTGACCTATCTGGAGACGCTGGCCAACACCTATCTGACTCAGCGAAAATATCCCGAAGCCATTACGGCCTTGGAGAAGCTCTGCGAGAAGAGTCGCGACCGCGACGATGTGCTGGGATTGCTGATACAGCTGTATGAACAGCAGGGCGACTACGATAACGCCATCCGTACACTAGGACGTCTGGAGACCATCGAGGGTAAGAGTGAGCGCCTGTCGTATGCCAAGAGTAACCTCTACTCACAGAAGGGCGATAAGAAGGCTGCCATTGCTGAGATGAAGACGCTGGCCGACCAGTATCCTAACGACAACAACTACCGTTGCCTATA
Organism: uncultured Bacteroidales bacterium; assembly: GCA_902799355.1. Lineage (GTDB taxonomy): Bacteria > Bacteroidota > Bacteroidia > Bacteroidales > Bacteroidaceae > Prevotella. The sequence goes on along the minus strand of CADCAG010000009.1, from coordinate 91,802 downwards.
TGCCAATACGCTATACATCAACGGACAGAAGAAAAGGGCTGTAGCCATCTATGACAAGGTGCTGAAGGAAGAGCCTTCGAACCGCAATGCGCAGATGGCGCTGCTGGCCTATTATAACGACCAGAAGGACTCAGCCAATGCCAACAGCATGATAGAGCGTGTGCTGTTCAACAAGAATGCCACGACAGACGACCGTGTGGCACTGATGCGACAGGTTATTGGCGAGAGCGAGCAGCACGGCGGTGACTCTACCCGTGTGCTGCAGCTGTTCCACCGTCTGCTGGACATGCCTGAGAGCGACAGCGACATGGCACTCTTCTGTGCGTCGTATATGAACATGAAGAAGATGCCCAATGACAGCATCCGCCTGGTATTGGAAAAAGTCTTGGAGATGTCGCCCGACCATGCTGCTGCCCGCATGCAGCTGGTGAGTTATGCCTGGCAGGCTGAAGACCGCGACCGCGTCATCGACTTATGCAAGGCTGCCCGCCAGTATAATCCCGATGAAATGGCCTTTTATTACTATCAGGGCATAGCATACTACCAGAAGGGACAGCTCGACGACGCCCTCAACGCCTTTCAGAACGGCATCGACGTCATCAACAGCGACAGCGACCCGTCAATCGTCAGCGACTTCTACGCCGTACTGGGTGACATCATGCACCAGAAGGGTATGGAACAGGAAGCCTTTGCTGCCTACGACTCCTGTCTGGTATGGAAAGACGACAACATCGGTTGTCTGAATAACTACGCCTACTATCTCAGCGAAAAAGGCATCCGTCTGGATGAAGCCGAGCGCATGTCGTTCCGCACCATCAAGGCAGAGCCGAAGAACGCCACCTATCTGGACACCTATGCATGGATCCTCTTCATGCAGAAGCGCTACGACGAGGCCCGCAAGTATATCGACCTTACGCTGGAGAACGACAGTGACGCATCAGCCGTCTTGCTGGAGCACGCTGGCGACATCTATTACCATGCTGGCGAAAAGCAGCAAGCTCTCGAGTTCTGGCAACAGGCGCTGGAGCGTGCTTCGGCCGATTCAGAGCTCAAGGACGACCGCCTGCAGACATTAATCCGAAAAATTAAACTCAAAAAATACGTCAAAGAATGAAAGCACTACGTTATTGGAAGATGACCGCAATGGTTATTGCTGCGATACTGGTAGTATCCTGCGGCAGTAGTCGGGGCCTTGGACGCAAGTCGGGCCAGTTGCAAGACGAAGCATCGGAAACGACAAAGGCAACAACGGCAGCAAAAGCAGAAATAGCTGCTAAAGCTGCTGCTGTGACAGACTCCTTAGAGAAAGAAGCCTATCTGCAGAAAGTAACAGACAATGCGCAGTCAACCCGTTTCATCACCTCCAAATTGAAATTCACCGTGGAGTTAGGCAATCGTCAGATGACGCTAACGGGTAACCTGAAGATGAAGCGCGACGATGTCATCCGCCTGCAGCTGATGGCGTTCGGTTTCGTGGAAGCCGGTCGCCTGGAGTTTACGCAGGACTATGTGCTCATTGTTGACCGCATCAACAAGCAGTACCTGAAGGTGCCCTATGCCCAACTGGACTTCTTCCGTCATAGCGGTGTGGACTTCTACATGCTGCAGGCCTTGTTCTGGAACGAGCTCTTCCAGCCTGGCAAGTCACGCCTGACGGAGAGAAACCTGAAGAAGTTTACTACGGATGCCGGTGTAGACAACGATGTCATTGTCTCGTTTGAGAACGACGTCCTGTCATATCGTTGGCTGACAGAGCGCGAAACGGCACGTATCAAGATGGCTAATGTGCTCTATAACAATTACCTCCGTGGCAATTACCAGCTCAACTGGGACTATAGCAACTTCAAGGCCAACAACCGTAAGATGTTCCCCATGGACCACAAGGTAAGCTTCAGCACTCCTGACAAGGAGGTGAAACTGGAAATGAAGCTGAACTATGTGGATAACGACGAAGACTGGGAGACCCGTACCGTGCTCTCCGGAAAATATCGTCAGATGCCTGTCGACGAAATTCTGCGTCGCTTTATGTCACTCTAAACAGAAGGAATGAAGCGGATAGGCATTATACTTTTACTCTTATTGGGCTTTGCCCTTACTCCGCAGGCACAACAGCGTCGTAAGCCTGCGGCCAAGAAGACTGCGACCACCAACAAGAACAGCAGGAACAAGAAAACAACGAAGAATAGCAAGTCTACCAAGCAGCCTACCACCGTACAGGCCTTGGAGAAGGAGCGCAAACAGATTCAGCAGCAAATCAAGGAGCAGGAGCGCCGTCTGGCCAATACCCAGCAGGATGTCAAGAAGCGCCTGCAGAACCTGATGATTCTGAATACGGAGATTGCCGGCAAGCGCCGTACCATCGATACAATCCGTCACGACATCACTAATCTTGATGGGGAAATCGAAACGCTGAGTCTGCAACTCGACGAGCTACAGAAGATGCTGGCTGACTGCAAGGAGAGATATGTGAAGTCGATGCGTTACATGCACCGCAACCGCTCTGCACAGAGTCAGATGATGTTCATCTTCAGTGCCGACAACTTTGCACAGATGTACCGTCGCCTGCGCTTCATGCGAGAATATGCCGCCTACCAACATGTACAGGGCGACGAGGTCAAGGCTCAGCAGGAAGAGGTCAACAAGAAATTCCAGGAGATCAGCGTTGCCAAAGACCAGAAGGCACAGCTGCTGGCGAAAGGTGAGCGCGAGCGTCTGGCATTGGAAGACAAGCAGACCGAGCAGCAGAACGTGGTAAAGACCTTGCAGAAAGAGCAGAAAACCATCCAGAGCATTATTGCCCAGCAGAAGAAGAAAGATGCTGCGCTGAATGCTCAGATTGACCGACTGATTGCTGAGGAGGTGGCACGCCAGAAAGCCCGTGCTGAAGCAGAAGCCCGCCGTCGTGCAGAGGCTGCCGCCCGTGAGCGTGAACTCGCCGAAGCCAAGGCTCGTGAGGAGAAAGCCCGCGCTGAGGCTATGGCTGCCAAGGACAAGAAGAGCCGTGAGGAAGCTGAGCGCCGTGTGCGTGAAGCTGAGGAGAAACGTGTCGCTGCCCAGCGTAAGGCAGAGAGCATGCCGATGACGGCACCTTCAGAGGATGTCCGCATCAGCGGCAACTTCGAGAGCAACCGTGGCCGTCTGCCCATGCCTATCACAGGAGCCTACCGTGTCGTCAGCCATTTCGGACAGTACAACGTAGAAGGTCTGCATAATGTGACGCTTGACAACAAAGGTATTAATATAAAAGGTGAGAATGGCGCCCAGGCTCGTAGCATCTTTGATGGCGAGGTCAGCGGTGTCTTCAGCTTCGGTGGTACCATGGTTGTCATGGTGCGCCACGGCAGCTACATCTCCGTATACTGTAACCTGGCAAGCGTCAATGTACACCGTGGCCAGCGTGTCAGCACCCGTCAGACATTAGGCCGTGTAGGCACCGACAATATCCTGCAGTTCCAGTTGCGTAAGGAGACTGCCAAGCTCAACCCTGAGAGTTGGCTGGGTCGGTGATTATTTCAACGTAAGTGGAAATAGCATTCGCTATCTCGCTGATTCCGATGAATTCATCGGCACTATGGCTGCGTGCGCTGTCGCCAGGTCCCAATTTGAAAGAAGGAAATGGCATCAGTGCCTGGTCACTGAGTGTGGGGGAGCCAAAGGGTTGCATACCCATCTCCTTACAACGCTGTATCAGCGGATGCTGTTCGTCGATATGTGAAGAGCGCAACCTGAACGAACGGGCTGTCAGTTCACACTTCTTCATATGTTTCTGCAGGAAGACGAAGAGGTACTCGTTCTGATAATGCTCATTAGGACGCACATCGATAACGAAGCGGCACTCGTCGGGTACCACATTATGCTGTGTGCCACTATTCAGCACCGTCACCGTCATCTTGGTAGCACCCAGCAGCGCGCTCTCCTTGGTGAAACGGTAGTCACGCAACCACACCAGGTCGTCCAGCGCCTCATAGATAGCATTGACACCCTCATTACGGGCGGCATGACCACTCTTTCCATGCGCCACGCCATCGACAACCATCAGTCCACGCTCGGCAATGGCTGGCTGCATGCCTGTCGGCTCACCGACAATGGCCACGTCTATCTTCGGCAGATGGGATAATGCCAGAGAAAAGCCATTGGCACCACTGACCTCTTCCTCACACGACGCCAGATACACCAGATTGTACTTCGTGGCTTTCCCACGAAGACAACGGTAGGCCTGCAACAAACTCACCAAGCCACCACCACAGTCGTTACTGCCTAATCCATAGAGGCGGTCACCCTCAATAGTCGGCGTAAACGGATCGCGCGTCCATGTGCTGACAGGTTTCACTGTATCAATATGTGCACACAGCAGAACGGTAGGTTTCTCAGCGTCCAGCTGTTCACTGACCAGCAAATTGTTACCGATACGCTGGCAGGGAAGTCCGCATTTCCCGATGAAATCGGCCAAAATGTTAGCTGCAGCCGCCTCGTCACGACTGACAGAAGGGGTGCTGATGAGCTGTTTCAGCAGCTCTACGGCCTCGTTGGTTAATTGTTCCATATCCATATATTTGTGCAAAATTAAAAAATAATTATGAATTATGGATTATGAATTATGAATTATTTTGTACCTTTGCACCTAATTAATAAATAAGAGAGTTATGCAAGCAAATTGTCACATGTCTGTGCTGGTGCATGAGCAGGCAAAGAAGTATGGCGATCGCGAGATGCTGATTTATCAGGATTTCGGCGGTAAGGAGTGGAAATCGCTCAGTTGGAATCAGGTGTCGGCGACCGTTATGCAGGTCAGCAACGCCTTGCTCAATCTGGGTGTGAAGGTACAAGAGAACATTGGTATCTTCTCACAGAATTCCGTACAATACATAGAATGCGATTTCGGCGCCTGGGGCATCCGTGCTGTCACCATTCCCTTCTATGCTACCAGTTCTGAGCAGCAGATACAGTTCATGGTCAACGACGCCAAGATACGCTTTCTGTTTGTTGGCGAACAGGACCAGTATGACAAGGCACGCCGCATCTTCTCACTATGTCCCACTCTGGAACGCATCATTGTGTTTGACCCGATGGTAAAGATTTCGGAACATGAGTCCAGCGCCATCTATTTCGCAGACTTCCTGAAGCTTGGCGAAAATCTGCCACGCCAGACAGAAGTGGAGAAGTTGCAAAACCAAGCCAACGATGACGACATCGCTAACATCCTATATACCAGTGGCACAACAGGCGATTCAAAGGGTGTCATCCTGACGCACGGACAGTTCCATGCCGCCATGATTGCCAATGGCAAATGTGTTCCCGTCAACGAGAACGACCGCATCATGAACTTCCTGCCCTACACGCATATCTTCGAGCGCGGCTGGGCCATCCTCTGCCTCTATGCAGGAGCAAGGATGATTGTCAACACCCATCCACAGGAGGTGCAGCAGTCCATGCGTGACACCCATCCCACTTGTATGTCAGCCGTTCCCCGTTTCTGGGAGAAGGTATATATGGGTGTCATGGACAAGATAGAACATGCCAGCAGCATGCAGCGCCGACTGTTCAAGCACGCCTTGTCGGTAGGTCGTCGCCATAACATCGAATACCTTAGCAAGGGTAAGAAGCCACCTGTGACACTGCATCTGGAATACGAAATGATAAACCGTACAATCTTCTCACTGGTACGCAAGGAGCTGGGATTGGAGAATGCCCATTTCTTCCCCACAGCAGGTGCTGCCGTCTCTGAATATGTAGAAGAATTCGTCCATTCCATCGGTATTAACATGGTGGTAGGATATGGTCTCACTGAGTCGCTGGCAACGGTATCGTGTGACCATCTTGGTGAGCCATATACCGTTGGTTCAGTAGGACAACCCATCGAGGGCATTGACATCAAGGTCAGCGAAGAGGGCGAAATCCTGCTTAAGGGTCCGACGATCACTATCGGCTACTATAACCGTGAGGACCTTACCAAGCAGGCATTCACAGAAGACGGCTACTTCCGCACAGGTGATGCCGGTTACCTGAAAGATGGCGAGCTGTTCTTGAAAGAGCGCATCAAGGACCTCTTCAAGACCAGCAACGGCAAGTATATCGCACCGCAGATGATTGAGTCAAAACTGCTGGTAGACAAATACATAGACCAGATATGCATCATTGCTGACCAGCGTAAGTTCGTGTCAGCACTCATCGTACCAGTCTACTCCCTGTTGGAGGAGTATGCCCGTGAGCATGGCATCACCTTCGAAACCCGTGAACAGCTCTGTGCCGACAACCGTATCATCGAGATGATGCATGAGCGTATCGACACTCTCCAGCAGCAGCTGGCCCACTACGAACAGGTGAAGCGCTTTACCCTACTGCCCCACCACCTGTCTATGGAGAAGGGTGAGTTGACCAACACGCTGAAAATTAAACGCCGCGTCCTCAACGAAAACTACAAAGCAGAGATTGACGCGATGTACGCAGAATAAAATATGATAACACAAGATCAGTTAAAGGATGTGCTTGACCGTGCGGATGCACTGTACAAGTACCTGAAGATAGACGAAAAGAAGATGGAGTACGAAGAGGAGGATCTTCGTACCCAAGCTCCTGACTTCTGGGAAGACCAGAAGCGTGCTGAGGAGCAGATGAAAAAGGTCAAGGCCATCAAGAAATGGATTGACGGCTACCAAGATGTACGTACCGCTGCTGACGAACTGCAGCTGGCCTTCGATTTCTATAAGGAGGAGATGGTCACCGAGCAGGAGGTGGATGCCAACTACCAGAAAGCCGTCGAGGCCATCGAGGCCTTGGAGCTGAAAAACATGCTCCGCCAGCAGGAAGACCCCATGGAGTGCGTGCTGAAAATCAACTCGGGTGCTGGTGGTACAGAGGCTCAAGACTGGGCACAGATGCTGATGCGTATGTACCAGCGCTGGGCCGAAGCCCATGGCTATAAGGTCAGTATCGCCAATCTCCAGGATGGTGATGAAGCCGGCATCAAGAGCGTTACCATGCAGATAGAAGGGGGCGAATATGCCTACGGCTACCTGAAGAGCGAGAATGGCGTACACCGTCTGGTACGTGTGTCGCCCTACAATGCCCAGGGTAAGCGCATGACTAGCTTTGCCTCCGTCTTCGTGACCCCACTCGTCGACGATACCATCGAGGTGTATGTAGACCCCGCCAAGCTGTCGTGGGATACCTTCCGCAGCTCGGGTGCCGGTGGTCAGAACGTCAACAAGGTAGAGTCAGGTGTCCGTCTGCGCTACTGGTACACCGATCCTGACACTGGCGAGGAAGAGGAAATCCTCATCGAGAATACCGAGACCCGCGACCAACCCAAGAACAAGGAGCGTGCCATGGCCCTGCTGCGTTCACAACTCTACGACCGTGCCATGCAGAAACGTCTGGAGGCTCAGGCCAAGATTGAGGCTGGCAAGAAGAAGATTGAGTGGGGCTCACAGATCCGCTCCTATGTCTTCGACGACCGCCGTGTCAAGGACCATCGTACCAACTACCAGACCAGTGATGTCGACGGTGTGATGAATGGCAAGCTCGACGACTTCATCAAGGCATACCTGATGGAGTTCCCAGTAACAGACGAAAATTAATCACTGAAAACATTAAATACTATGAACAAGAAAGTAAATGCAAAGCGTGAAGCTTACGCTAAGAAGGAAGAAGAAAAAGGTAAGAAAGTAGTCGGTTGGATTTTCGGTGGACTCATCGTCCTCGCAATTGTCTACCTGATCTGGACCTTCTCAATGATGGCGTAATATGGCGCTGGAGATTGAACGTAAGTTCCTCGTGCTTGACGACTCGTACAAGCACGAGGCTTTTTCTAAAAGCCACATCTGTCAGGGATATATCTGTAGTGAGCGTGGTCGCACCGTGCGTATCCGCATCAGAGACGAGCATGCCTATGTGACCATCAAGGGACCTTCGGTAGATGGTGGGTTGGCACGCTCTGAATTCGAATACGAGATACCACTGGACGATGCCAAACAGCTGATGGCGCTCTGTGAGCCTGGCTTGATAGACAAAGTCCGCTGGCTCGTCAAGAGCGGTGAACACACCTTTGAAGTCGATGAGTTCTTTGGCGACAATGAAGGGCTTGTCATGGCTGAAGTAGAGCTCTCGTCAGCTGACGAACAGCCAATAATTCCCCATTTCATCGGGAAAGAGGTAACTGGTGACCGTCGCTATTACAACAGCCAGCTACGCAAAAACCCCTATCGTTTGTGGATGCACAAAACTACTTAATCAATTTCTCGATGGTCTTCAGACAGTCGACAGCACTAACGGGTTTGGAAAGGAACGCGTCGCATCCTGCCTCCATAGCCTGCTGACGGTCACTATCGAACGCATTGGCTGTCAATGCGACAATCGGGAGGCTGGGCAGTAGCGCCTTGATCTGCTTGGTAGCAGCTAAACCATCCATCTTGGGCATCTTCAGATCCATCAGTATCATGTCAGGATGTTCGGTAGTAGCTTTGTCTACAGCCTCTTGTCCATTAATAGCCCTGAAAAAGTCATAATGTCCTTTGAGGATAAATGTCATCAGCAGATAATTGCTGTCATTGTCTTCTGCAACAAGGATTCGTTTCATAGTTTTTAATTGGTTGTTTCGTTAATAGTTTCGTTAATAGATTACAAAAGTAGCATTTTTATCTGAAATTCCTTGTACGTTTGCAACTTTTTAACTAATTTTGTAGCTTATAAGTGGTTCAGAAATAAAATGACAGTAGCAGACTACATCAAACTCAATACTGACGAGAAGCGTTTCTCCTTTGAAGTACTGCCGCCCTTGAAAGGCAACGGTACGGAGGCATTGTTCCAGACCATCGACAAGTTGGCCGTGTTCAACCCTGCCTTTATCAACATCACTACCCACCACTCGGAGTATGTCTATAAGGAGCTGAGTAACGGACAATATGAGCGACAGCGCATTCGCCGTCGTCCAGGCACCATTGCCATAGCAGCAGCCATCCAGCACCGCTATGACATCCCTGTAGAGCCACATGTCATCTGCAGTGGACAGACTATTGAGCAGATAGAATATGAATTGCTGGACCTGCAGTTCTTAGGCATCCGCAACCTCATGCTGCTACGCGGTGACAAGGCCAAGGAGGACAGCCAGTTTACGCCTACTCCCGGTGGCCATGCCCATACCACAGACCTCATTCGGCAGGTAGTACGATTCAATGAAGGTTTCTTTGCTGATGGCACACCCATCAAGCATCCTGGTCCGAAGTTCGACTTCGGCGTTGCCTGCTACCCAGAGAAGCATGAGGAGGCCCCTAACCTGGAGCGCGATATGGAGTATCTGAAACAGAAGCAGGACCTGGGCGCACAGTACGCAGTCACCCAGCTATTCTACGACAACCAGAAATACTTCAGCTTCGTCAAGAAAGCTCGTGAGATGGGTATCACCATCCCCATTGTACCTGGCATTAAACCCATGGCTAAGCTCAGCCAGTTGACCGTCGTTCCCAAGACCTTCCACTGTGACATCCCTGAGGCACTGGCCAAGGAGATCGTGAAGTGTAAGACCGATGAGCAAGCCCGCCAGCTGGGTATCGAGTGGACCACCGCCCAGTGTCAGGAGCTATATGATGCCGGCATCCATAATATCCACTTCTATACGGTGTCGGCTGTCGACTCAGTAGCAGAAATTGCAAAACGATTGCTATAATGTTTGAGCAGGTCATAGGACAACAGGACATACAGCAGCGACTGATGCAGCTGGTTAGCGAGGAGCGCCTGCCCCACGCCCTGATGTTATGTGGCCCACAGGGTTGTGGCAAAAAGGCTTTGGCCATCGGCTTCGCCAAAGTATTGCTAACAGCTAACGGCCAAAAGCCCTCTGCTATGGTTGACAAGCTGGAACATCCCGACCTGCACTTCACCTTTCCTACTATCAAGTTACCCTCGATGGGTAGCGACCACAAGCCCGTCAGCGACGACTTTGCCAAGGAGTGGCACGACATGGTTATGAGCGGCTACTATTTCACCATGACTGACTGGCTGGAGCAGATGGGTGGCGAGAACCAACAGGCTATCATCACTGCCGGCGAGAGCGATGCACTGATTCGCAAGCTATCGTTGAAATCGAGCCAGGGCGGTTATAAGGTCAGCATTATCTGGCTGCCAGAGCGCATGAACATCGAATGCGCCAACAAGATACTCAAGCTGTTAGAAGAGCCACCCTCGCAGACCATCTTTATCATGGTATGCGAAGAGCCGGAGAAGTTGCTGGAGACGATTCGCAGCCGTGTGCAGCGTATCGACGTGAAGCGCATAGATACCGACAGCATCTGTCAGGCACTGAAAGAAAAGCGTGGGCTGAGCGATGACATGGCACAACGCATCAGTCGTATGGCCAACGGCAGCTGGCGACAAGCCATGGAACTGCTCACAGCCGATACGGAGAACGAGTTGTTCCTGGATCTCTTTCAGGCACTCATGCGACTGGCCTACCAGCGTAAGATTAAGGAACTCAAGCAGTGGAGCGAACAGTTGGCATCGATGGGCCGTGAACGCCAGAAGCGTTTCCTCACCTATTTCCTTCGACTCATCCGCGAGAATTTCATGTACAACTTCCGACAGGAAGAGCTCTGCTATATGTCACAGCGTGAAGAGGAGTTTGCACGCAACTTCGCCCGTTTCATCAACGAAGCCAACATCCTGCCTATCACGGAACTCATCGACCGAGCCATCCGCGACATTGGTCAGAATGCCAATGCCAAGATTGTGTTCTTTGACATGGCCCTGCAGATGATCGTACTACTGATACAGAAGTAATTGAGAATTGAGAATTAAGAATTATTATATGGAGAAAGAACTCATGATAATGACTGGTTGCGACCGCGGACTGTGCAAACATGCCGTAGGCCGACAGGACCGTCAGTTGAATACCTACGACTGGTTGGCCGACGTGCCAGGAAATACCGACACTACCGACCTTGTAGAGGTACAGTTCAAGCACACCCGCAAGGGCTACTATCATAATGTCAACAATCTGCCACTGAAGAAGGGCGACATCGTTGCTGTCGAGGCCAATCCAGGTCACGACATCGGTGTCGTATCGCTGACAGGCCGTCTGGCACTGATGCAGATGAAGAAGGCCAACCTCAAGTCACTCGACGACATTCGCCGCGTCTATCGCATCGCACGTCCGGTGGATATGGAGAAATACCAGGAGGCCAAGAGTCGTGAGCACGCCACCATGATTGAGAGTCGCCAGATTGCCAAGGGTTTGGGACTGAAGATGAAGATTGGCGACGTGGAATACCAAGGCGACTGCAACAAGGCCATCTTCTATTATATCGCTGACGAGCGTGTCGACTTCCGCCAGCTCATCAAGGACCTTGCTGCCACCTTCCATGTACGTATTGAGATGAAGCAGATTGGTGCCCGTCAGGAGGCTGGTCTCATTGGTGGTACGGGTCCCTGCGGTCGTGAGCTCTGCTGTGCCACATGGATGAAGAACTTCGTCAGTGTCGGTACGCAGGCGGCCCGCTATCAGGACATCTCGCTGAATCCACAGAAGCTGGCAGGTATGTGTGCCAAGCTCAAATGCTGTCTGAACTATGAGGTCGACGACTATGTAGAAGCCGGACGCCAGTTGCCTTCCAAGGATATCCAGTTGCAGACACAGGATGCCGACTACTACTATTTCAAGGCTGATATCCTGGCAGGTCTTATCACCTACTCTACCGACAAGAATATCGCTGCCAACCTGGAGACCATCACGGCAGAACGTGCCAAGCAGATTATAGAGATGAACCGTCGAGGCGAGAAGCCCGACAGTCTGACGATTGATGGCGGTCAGAAGGCAGCACAAGGTCCTGTCGACTTGGCCACGCAGGAGAATATCGCACGCTTTGACCGTTCAAAGAAGAAAAAGAAAAAGAAGAACCGCAAGCCACAAGCTCCCCGCAATGACCAATAGGTGTCGTTCCCTTCTCCTCCTTGTGACCGTATGTCTGCTGACAGCATGTAAGCAGTCTACCGTCTATTACCACTACGAAGACATTTCCGAGAGTGGTTGGGAGAAGAATGACCGGATAACCTTCAATATTGCCAATATCAACGCGGATGCCACCTATCAAGAGGAGCTGGCCATGCGCATCAGCAATAAATATCCTTTCATGCGACTGACACTCATCGTGGAGCAGACCATCTATCCTTCAGGAGTGGCGACTACCGACACCCTGGACTGCAATCTCATCGATGAGCGTGGTAATGCCACTGGACAAGGTGTCAGCCAATACCAGTATCTTTTCCCGTTGAAGACACTACCGCTTCAACGTGGTGACTCACTGCATTTAGAGGTACACCACGACATGAAACGTGAGATACTTCCCGGCATCACCAGTGTCGGTATCAGAATGAAGAAAGAGAAGTAATAGGCGTTAAGGGAGTGTTACGACCATCTCTTAGCGCTTGATGACGTATCCGTCACGCTTCTTGTTGAATGCCTCTAAGCGGAGGGTATGCGTGTCGTGGTCGAAGAAACGGTTCGGATTGACAACCTGTCCACCAATACGTGTCTCGAAATGCAGATGAGGCGTTGAGGCACGACCTGTCTGCCCGGTAAGCCCAATGATTTGTCCTGCCTTTACCTGATCGCCCACCTTCACCAAGTTCTTGGAGTTATGGCTGTAATAGGTTTCCAGGCCATTGTCATGGCGTATTCTTATCAGATTGCCATAACCGGCGAAAGGACCTGAGAAAACCACCTCACCAGCGAAGGCAGCGAGAATATTATCCTTATTGACCGTCTTCAGGTCAACACCCGTATGGCGACGACCACCACGGCTGCCAAACGGACTAATCACCTTGGCACCAGGCAGTGGATAACTCCACCATTGTACTGGCTCTGGAGCCTCCAGCATCGGTTCTTTCAATACGCTGACATTGACTTTCCAGTTGGCAGTTTTCTGGAACAGCACGACCTGCTGACGCAGCAAGTGACTCTCTGGACTAAAGATGATGGAAGGATTGATACGGCTACCATTGACCATGATAGCAAAACGACAGAACGTACGTCCTTTCTCTGCACCCACGATGGCAATGGTCTGACCGGCCTTGACGCGGTCGCCTGACTTCACCAGGTTCTCTGCATTATTGGCATACATCGTCTCCAAGCCATTGCCATGACGCACCACGATAACGTGTCCAAAGGTGGCACTGTATCTCGATAGACGTACCACGCCGGCAAACATTGACTTGACAGCATCACCTCGTGTAGTCTCTATCTCTACGGAATAGTCTGACATCACCTTCGCCTTACCGACAGGCAAGGGAAAGGAGTAGTCACGGTCACGTCCACTGCTGAAATCAACGGTAAAGGCTTCCGACTTCTCAAAGAGACTCGGGTCTTCTATGCTGATCTGCTGTTGCTCCAACGCCGTAAACTGCGTCTGTGCACATGACGACAGAGCAACCATCGCAGCAACGATAAGAGAGAGATGACGTATCTTCATGGACTTATTCGTATTCAAAATCTTCCAAGTCTTCCAGATCTTCGAAGTCATCAACATCCTCTACGTCGTCCACATACTCGATATCCTCGTCCTCACCTTCTTCTGCCAGTTCCTCGGCAAAGCGTGTCATATCCTTGTCGCGATGTACGAGTGTGTCTTCTGCCATGACGGCAGCCAGCTTATTACTCTCTGCATTGAGCTCACGCCACAGCACATCCTTCAGTTCGTCGAGTCCCTGATTGGCTACGGCAGAGATAAAGACACAGGGAAGATCCTGAGGCAGCGTCTCGCGCAGCATCTCTACCAGCTCCTCGTCCAGCAGGTCGCACTTGGTAATGGCCAGCACACGGTGCTTGTCGAGCATATCCGGATTAAACTGTGCCAGCTCATTGAGCAGTATCTCGTATTCACGTTTGATATCGTCAGTATCACCAGGTACCATAAAGAGCAATAGCGAGTTGCGCTCTATGTGGCGCAGGAAGCGCAATCCGAGGCCTTTACCGTCAGCAGCCCCCTCAATGATGCCTGGGATGTCCGCCATGACAAACGACTTGTTGTCGCGATAGCCCACAATGCCCAGCGAAGGCTCCATGGTGGTAAAGGGATAGTTGGCAATCTTCGGACGAGCATTCGACAGCGACGACAGCAGTGTCGACTTACCCGCATTGGGGAAGCCCACCAAGCCGACATCAGCCAACAGCTTCAGTTCCAGGATGATGGTCATCTCCTGCATGGGTTCTCCAGGTTGTGCATAACGTGGAGCCTGATTGGTAGCCGAGCGGAACTGGAAATTACCCAGTCCGCCGCGTCCACCTTTCAGCAATACTATCTCTTGTCCGTCATAGGTAATATCGCAGACATACTTTCCCGTCTCGGCATTATAGACCACCGTACCACAAGGAACATCGATATAGATGTCCTTGCCGTCGGTGCCATGACACTTGTCGCGACCGCCATTGCCTCCATGTTCGGCAAAGATGTGGCGTTCGTATTTCAGATGCAGCAGCGTCCAGTAGTTGTGGTTGCCACGCAGGATGATGCTACCTCCTTTACCGCCGTCACCACCGTCGGGTCCGCCGTTAGGGTTATACTTTACATGACGCAGGTGCATAGAGCCTTTACCGCCCTTGCCTGACCGACACATGATTTTTACGTAGTCTACGAAGTTACTTTCCATTTACAAGTTATCGATTACATTCTGAATGTCGCCGAAGATGCGCTCCAGCGTACCACTGCCATTGATATGGTGGTGCAGACCTTCCTTCTTATACCACTCGATCAGCGGCTGTGTCTGTGAGTGATAGACCACGAGACGCTTCTTGATGGTCTCTTCGTTGTCGTCAGCACGACCACTCTCCTGACCACGCTTAATCAGTCGGGTCATCAGCTCATCCTCAGGGACGTCGAGCTCAATCATGGCAGCCACCTTGTCGCCACGCTCGTCGAGCATCTTCTTCAGAGCCTCTGCCTGTGGGATGGTACGGGGGAAACCGTCAAAGATAACACCCTTATGACCACGGCCGAACTCGTCATACTTCTTGGCAAGAATTGACACCATCAGGTCGTCGGGTATCAGCTGACCATTGTCAATAAAACCTTGAGCGGTCTTACCCAGCTCTGTGCCGTTCTTAATCTCATTACGGAGCACGTCACCGGTAGAGATATGTCCCAGCCCGTAGTGCTCAATCATCAAATCACTTTGTGTTCCCTTACCAGATCCGGGAGCACCGAAAATTACAATGTTCTTCATCCTGATTTTTATTACTTTTTGGTCCTGTTTGATTTGTGTTTCTTTGCCTTTATACCACAAGTCGGTCATGAGGTCCTTGTTACGGGACTCCACATCACTAGGCAGGTGGGGTAACTTGATTTGCCTCATAGCATAGTTTAGTTTATTCTACCAAAGTATATATCTCTTTCAACTGTCGGCCTTGCTGGTCATAGTCCAATCCGTAACCCACGATAAAGTCATTGGGAATAGAGAAGGCTGCATACTTGATATCAATAGGTTCCTTCAGTTTGTCAGGCTTGACGAAAAGCGTGCAGATATCTATCGATGCCGGATTACGAGTACCCAAAGCCTCCATCATCTGCTTCATGGTTGCGCCGGTGTCGACGATGTCTTCCACGATGACTACTGTCCTACCTGTCAGGTCTTCGTTGATGCCAATTACCTCCTTCACCTTACCTGTTGAGATGGTGCCTTGATAAGAAGCCAACTTGACAAACGATATCTCACAGGGGATTGTCATCTCGCGCATCAAATCAGCGGCAAAGATAAACGAACCGTTCAACACACCGAGGAAGAGTGGATTCTTACCTTCCATGTCACGGCTGACCTGTGCAGCCAACTCCTTAATACGCTGTTTAATCTCAGCTTCAGATATCGACGTTTTAAACGTTTTGTCCTTGATTTTAACTATGCTCATTTTTAAAAAACATGAATTTTGGCACAAAATTACAATTTTTTTCGCAAATATAGGTATTGTATAACATATTTTTCGTATTTTTGCATACTGAATGAAGATATTCACGAGTGCTCAGATTAAAGAGCTGGATAAATTCACCATTGAGAACGAGCCTATCTCAAGTCTCAATCTGATGGAACGCGCTGCCCAAACGATGACGCGATCCATTACTGAGTTGTGGGGTACTGCTACGCCTATTGTGGTATTTGCCGGTCCTGGCAACAATGGTGGCGACGCACTGGCCATAGCCCGCATGATGGCTGACCAGGGCTATCAGATTGTCGCCTATCTGTTCAACATCAGTGGACATCTCTCACCCGACTGTGCTGCCAACAAGAAGTTGTTGGAGGAAAACAAGCACATCCAACAGTTCTTTGAGGTCACCCAAGAGTTTGACCCACCCGTGCTCGACGAGAAGATATTGGTCATTGACGGCCTGTTCGGCTCTGGTCTTAATAAGCCGTTGGCTGGTGGTTTCGCCTCGTTGGTGAAATACATCAATGCCTCACCATCAAAGATTGTCAGCATTGACGCACCGTCAGGACTGATGGCTGAAGATAACACCTACAATATCAAAGCCAACATCATCCGTGCCTATCTAACGCTTACCCTGCAACAGCCCAAACTGTCGTTCTTCTTTGCCGAAAACCAACAGTTCATCGGACAGCTGCGGGTCCTCGACATCCGGCTCAGCCAGGAAGGCATCCAGAAGATGGATTCTTCCTATACTGTTATTGAAGAGAACGACATACGCAATAGTCTCTTACCCCGCAATCCCTATGCTCACAAAGGACAGATGGGCCACGCATTGCTGATTGCGGGCAGCTACTGTATGGCTGGAGCTGCGATACTGGCTGCCAAAGCCTGTCTACGCTCAGGTGTTGGAAAACTCACTGTCAACTCTCCAAGACGTAACATCCCCATGATTCAGCAGTCTGTTCCCGAGGCTATCATCAAGACAGGCGCTGAAGAGATTATCTTTGCTGAGTCAGTAGATACGGAAGAATACAATGCCATGGGCATCGGACCGGGCCTGGGACAGAGCGAACAGACAGCCATTGCCCTTATTGCCCAGCTGCGACGCACGCAGTGTCCAATCGTTGCCGATGCTGATGCCATCAACATCCTGGCCAACCACCGCGCATGGCTCCAACAGCTACCAAAAGGAATCATTCTGACACCCCACCCGAAGGAATTCGACCGCTTGGAAGGACACTCTGCCGACAGCTATGAGCGTTTGACCAAGGCCTGCAATCTGGCTGAGCGCCTGCAAGGCATCGTCATCCTCAAGGGGCATTATACTGCTATTTGTATGGCCGACGGCCATGTGATGTTCAACCCCACTGGCAATGCCGGTATGGCTACCGCAGGCAGTGGTGATGTACTGACGGGTATCATCACCGGACTGTTGGCGCGCGGTTACCAACCTAAAGAGGCTTGTATGGTGGGCGTCTATCTACACGGACTTGCTGGCGATCTAGCTGCTGCCGAACTGGGCGAAGAAAGCTTGCTGGCCAGTGATATCATCCAATATTTACCACGAGCGTTCAAAAGACTGAAAGAATAAAAAACGATAGATACATGAAAAAATTACTTTTTGCAGCCATGCTCTTATGCAGCACAGTAGCAATGGCACAGCTACAGACATCACCGATGAAGCCCGGTCGCACGGCCGATGGCATTATCTACTATTTGCCTAAGACAGCCATTGAGTTAAACCTGCTCATTGAGAAGAAGACGTACACCCCAGGTCTGTTTGCCAAATATGGCGAGAAATACCTGCGTCTGCGCGGTATCGGTCAAGAGGAAGAGGTGACCTATAGCATTGTCAACTACGGTCTGACACAGATTGGCGTCATCGACACCACCAAGTGTTATTATGTGAAGACTAAGGGCGGCAAGTGCGAGAATGCAGAGTTCCACATGACGGAGGACGGTATACTGCAGTCTATCAATGCAGAGCCCGAGAAGGTGAAGCCACGTGTGCCATTCAAGCCAGGTCCCAAGCCCGTACAGCCAGACCCCAAGCAGTACCTCAATGCGGAAGTACTGTCAGCAGGTAGTACTGCCAAGATGGCCGAGCTCACCGTTGACCAGATTATCGAACTGCAGGAGCGCCGTCAGGCTCTCATCACTGGTGAGGCAGAAGACATTCCTCAGGACGAGCAGCAGTTGCAGCTCATGATTGATGAGATCGACAAGCAGCGTGAGATTCTGCTGACACTGTTTACTGGAACCACCACCCGCGACACCTTGGAGCAGATGCTCGTGATATGTCCGGAGAAGGAGGTAGAACGCGAAGTCATTTTCCGTCTCTCTAAGAAGATGGGTCTTGTTGACAAGGACGACCTCTCGGGTATACCTTATTATATGTCTATTGAGGACACGCACCGTACTACTTTCCAGAAGTACGATATCGACGAGAAGAAGAAAGAAGGCGGTTTCTATGTTAACGTGCCTGCCCTCATCAAGTTGACGCTGCACCGTGACAACCATTTCATCGGCACCTTCCCACTCTATGCCGCTCAGTTCGGCTTTGTAGAGCTACGAAGCGGTTCGCTCTTCAAGCGCTATGTTACCCACATGACGCTGAATCCGACAACTGGTTCTGTTGATAAGATCCACGCTGACATGGGTAAGTAATTTCGTAACATCGAAGTTTCGAAATATCGAAGCTTCGAAACAACGACAAAATAATAAAGGCTTTCCGATTCGGAAAGCCTTTATATATATAAATAGGTGTAACCGCTTACTAGAACCGAGCACATTCACAATCTTGTGGATGTACATCTTCTTCATGTTCTCACGAGCGGGCTTCAGATACTGACGAGGATCGAAGTCTCCAGGATGCTCAGCGAGGTGCTGACGGATAGCAGCAGTCATAGCCAGACGGCTGTCAGAGTCGATATTGATCTTGCAAACAGCGCTCTTAGCAGCCTTGCGGAGCTGCTCCTCAGGAATACCGATAGCGGCCTCGAGCTTGCCACCGAACTTGTTGATGGTGTTCACCTCTTCCATAGGAACTGAAGAAGAACCGTGGAGCACGATGGGGAATCCGGGGAGCTTCTTCTCGATCTCAGCGAGGATGTCGAATGCCAAGGGAGGTGGAACGAGTACGCCGTTTACCAGTGTGCACTGCTCAGGAGTGAACTTGTGAGCACCGTGAGAAGTACCGATAGAGATAGCCAGCGAGTCGCAACCAGTGCGGGTAGCGAAGTCGATAACCTCCTCAGGCTTGGTGTAGTGAGACTCAGCAGCGCTGACCTCATCCTCAACACCAGCGAGTACGCCGAGCTCAGCCTCAACGGTTACGTCGAACTGATGAGCATAATCAACGACCTTCTTAGCCAGAGCAACGTTCTCCTCATAGGGGAGGTGTGAACCGTCGATCATCACTGAGGAGAAGCCCATGTCGATACAATCCTTACAGAGCTCGAAGCTATCACCGTGGTCGAGGTGCAGCACAATCTCAGGATGAGCGCAGCCCAGCTCCTTAGCGTAAGCCACAGCACCCTCTGCCATGTAGCGCAGGATGGTAGCGTTGGCATAGTTACGAGCACCCTTAGAAACCTGCATGATAACAGGTGACTTTGTCTCAACAGCAGCCATTACGATAGCCTGCATCTGCTCCATGGTGTTGAAGTTGAAAGCGGGGATGGCATAGCCACCAGCAACTGCTCTCTTGAACATCTCGCGAGTATTCACGAGACCCAAATCCTTGTAATTTACCATAATTGAAATCTATTTAAATAGGTGAAAATATTAAACTGTCCACAAAGGTAGTCAGAATTCTTGAAATACAAAAGCCCTATAGGTAATTAATTAATCGCTTTTCACGGTTTTTAAGTATTCCACCGCCACAGTCACTCGGCGACATGGTCAAAATGCAAAGTGTAAATTACAAATCATCTGTCTATATGCAATAAATAAGGTGGAACATCGTTATTATCAACGTGCTTAAGCAAAAAACAACATTCATCATCTTGCTGTTGCTGGCAGTGACAGGTATCAGAGCCCAGCAAGAGCCGTCCTTCGCCCACTACTGGGCGATGGAACCGTCATTTAACCCTGCTGCCGTGGGTAAGCAGTCCAAGTTGAACGTGACGGGCACCTATGCCATGACGCTGAGTGGCTTTGAGAATGCTCCTAAAACGATGCACTTCGGAGCAGACATGCCCTTCTACATGATGGGGCGCTACCACGGTGTTGGTGTACAGCTGGTGAACGACCAGATTGGCCTGTTCTCACACCAGCGCCTGCTAGCACAGTATGCCTTCAAACAGCCGTTGCTGGGTGGCATGCTGAGCATTGGCGTGCAAGGTGGCATTCTAAGCGAGAAATTCAAGGGTAGCAGTGTCGATTTAGAGAACAGCAACGACCCCGCCTTCTCAAAAACCGACGCGAATGGTGTGGCCATTGACCTCTCTGCAGGACTGTACTACACACGCGGCAAGTGGTATGCCGGAGCCTCTGTTCTACACCTCACAGCACCACAGATAGAGCTGGGCGACCGCTCCATTCTGAACATCAGTAGCGCATATTATTTGACAGCGGGATACAATATTCAGCTACGCAATCCGTTGTTATCAATACACCCCTCCGTGTTGGCACATACCGATGGTACCAGCCACCGTGTGAACGTGACGACACGCCTGAAGTACACGCACGAGCAGAAAATGATGTACGCGGGATTGGGCTACAGCCCTTCCAATTCGGTGACAGCGCTCATCGGTGGTTTCTTCCACGGCATCACCATCGGCTACAGCTACGAGGTCTATACTTCGGTACTGAAGATTGGCAACGGCTCACACGAGCTGTTTGTGGGTTACCAGACGGATTTGAACTTTCAGAAGAAAGGACGCAACCGTCATCAAAGTGTGAGGATTCTTTAGGAGTTAAAGGAGTTAAGGGAGTTAAAGGAGTTAAAGAAGTTAAAGAAGATAAAACAAGAATATGAAAAAATTACTTAGTATAGCACTGAGCGCCACGATGGTGGTTCTGTTGTCTGGCTGTTTCGGCAGTAAGATGGCATCATCGGCTGGTGGCGAGGTGACGGGTGTCAGCGGCCGTGCCTTCAGCGAGCCCGCACCTTACGGTATGACACTGATCAAACGCGGTCATCTGCGCATGGGTATCGACAAGCACGACTCGTTGTGGGGTAAGCAGACACCTGTACGCGACATCTCAGTAGAAGGTTTCTGGATGGACGAGCGTGAGGTTACCAACTCCATGTACCGCCAGTTTGTCAACTATGTACGCGACAGTATTCTGCGCGAGCGTCTGGCAGACCCTGCCTACGGTGGCGACGAGACGTACAAAATTGAGGAAGACAAGAACGGCGACCCCGTGAAGCCTCACCTGAACTGGAAGAAGCAGCTGCCCCGCAAGCCTAACGAGGACGAGCAGCGTGCTATCGAGAGTCTTTACACCACCAATCCTGTGACTGGTGAGAAGATGCTCGACTGGCGTCAGATGAACTATCGCTACGAGATCTACGACTATACGGAGGCTGCCAAGCGTAAGTATCGTACCAACCCTGAGGAGCGTGTGCTGAATACTGACATACGTCCCAATGCCAACGAGCAGATATGGATTTCGAAGGATACCGCCTATATCAATGACGAGGGACAGATAGTCCGTGAGACCATCAACCGTGAGCATACGGGACCATGGGACTTCCTGAACACATATATTGTGAACATTTACCCCGATACCACTTGCTGGGTCAACGACTTCCCCAATGCGGAGAACGAGAGCTACATGCGCTACTACTTCTCAAATGCCGCCTACAACGACTATCCCGTCGTGGGTGTGACATGGGAACAGGCCAACGCCTTCTGCGCTTGGCGTACGGAGTATCTGTTGAGAGGTCTGGGTGCCGCAGCCCGCTACGTACAGCGCTATCGTCTGCCGACAGAGGCTGAGTGGGAGTATGCCGCCCGTGGCAAGGACCAGAACGAGTTCCCCTGGGATAATGAGGATGTAGCCAGTGGCAATGGCTGTTTCTATGCCAACTTCAAGCCCGACAACGGTAACTACACCAAGGACGGCAACCTGATTACCAGCCGCACAGGTATCTATAGTGCTAACAGCAATGGTCTGTACGACATGGCGGGTAACGTGGCCGAGTGGTGCTCAACCATCTATACCGAGGCTGGTGTAGAAGCCATGAACGACATCAACCCGCAGCTGAGCTACAACGCTGCCAAGGAAGACCCCTACCGCCTGAAGAAGAAGTCGGTACGCGGTGGCTCATGGAAAGACCCCGAGAGCTATATCCGCTCTGCATGGCGCTCGTACGAATACCAGAATCAGCCGCGCTCATACATCGGTTTCCGCTGTGTGCGCTCGTTGGCCAATACCACCAGTGACAAGATTAAAGTAAAGAAAGGAAAGAAGTAATGACAACGTATAGTAAACTGAATTTCGTCTACCGCTTGCAGAAGTGGATGGACAGTGTGGCAGGACAGACTTTCCTGAACTACGCCTATAGCTGGGGTGCATCTATCGTTATCTTGGGTACGCTGTTTAAGCTGACCCACCTGCCAGGTGCCAACTTCTTCCTGTTCCTGGGTATGGGTACGGAGGTCTTCGTATTCTTTATCTCAGCGTTCGACCGTCCGTTCGACAAGACGACAGACGGTATGGATCTTGACGTCCACATGGCCGATGAAGAGGGTGCTGAGCATCCTGTCGTGAATGGTGGAGTAGTCGGCGGTGGCATCATTGGTGGCAATGGCGGTACCATTGTTATTAATGGTGGCGGCGGTGCCGTAGGCGGCGCTGATGTCAGCAGCGAAACTGCTGACCACGCTGGAAGTGGTGCTATCAGCTTTGCTGGTGGTGGCGGTGTCATCGGTGGTGGAGTCATCGGTGGTGGAGTCGTTGGTGGTGGTACTGTTGTTAGCGGTGCTCCTGCTGAGACTGTTCCTACCATGGGCGAAGAGATGAAGGAAGCTACCAGCAACTATATCGATGAGCTGAACCGTCTGACGGAGATGTTGGCTGAGGTATCTGCCCAGAGCCAGCGCCTGACACGCGACTCTGAGGAGATGGAGAACCTGAACCGCACGCTGACAGGCATTAGCCGCGTCTATGAGATGCAGCTGAAGAGTGCCAGTGCCCAGATTAGCACCATCGACGAGATTAACGAGCAGACACGCCACATGGCTGAGCAGATTGTAGAGCTGAACAAGATCTACGCTCGCATGATTGAGGCCATGCAGGTGAGAAGTCAGATGTAAGAAGTAAGAGGTAAGACAATGGCAATCAAGAAAAGACCGGTTTCTCCGCGCCAGAAGATGATCAACCTGATGTACGTGGTACTGATGGCGATGCTGGCATTGAACGTCTCTAACGAGGTGCTCAACGGCTTCTCTATTGTAGAGGAGAGCCTGAAGCGTACCACGATGAATGCCACCAAGGAGAACCAGGCCATATATGACGACTTTGCCGAGCAGATGAAGAAGAACCCGCAGAAGGTTCAACAGTGGTACGACAAGTCACAACAGGTCAAGGAGATGAGCAACAAGCTCTACAAGTTGGCCGAAGAACTGAAGGTAGCCATCGCCATTGAGGCTGACGGCAAGAACGGCGACCCTCGCAACCTGCGTAACAAGGAGGACTTGGAGGCTGCCAATCAGGTGATGCTGTCACCTAGCCGTGGTCGTGGCAAGGAGCTGTACAATGCTATCAACAACTACCGCGCCAAGATGCTCAACATGGTCAACGACTACCACCAGAAACAGATGATAGCTTCGAACCTGACGACTGAGATTCCCAAGAGCGAGCAGACGCTGGGCAAGAACTGGCAGGAGTATATGTTCGAGTCGATGCCTGCCGCTGCTGCCGTCACGCTGCTGTCAAAGTTGCAGAACGACGTGCGCTATGCGGAGGGTGAGGTGCTGCATACGCTGGTCAGCAACATCGACGTGAAGGATATCCGTGTGAATGCCCTGAACGCCTTCGTCATTCCTAACTCGCAGACCATCGTGCGTGGCGACAAGTTCGCGGCACACATCGTGATGGCTGCCGTCGACACCACACAGGTTCCACAGATATTCATCGGAGGCAAGGAGGTCAACCTGCCTGGTGGACTCTATGAGACCATCACCAGTCGTACAGGCGACTTCACGCTGAACGGACATATCCAGATGGTGAATGGTAATGGTGAAATCATCAAGCGCGACTTTGAACAGAAATATACAGTAGTAGACCCATCGGCAACGGTCAGCGCCGACCTGATGAACGTGCTCTATGCTGGTTATTCGAACCCGCTGAGCGTATCAGTGCCTGGCGTACCTGTCAACAAGGTACAGGCAACGATGACTGGTGGCACCCTGCAGCCTGTAGGTCCTGGCCGCTATATTGCCCGTCCTACAACCGTTGGTCAGAACGTAACGATTACCGTGACCTCTACGAATACGGGCCGTGCCCAGCAGATGGGACAGTTCACCTTCCGTGTGCGCCGTCTGCCTGATCCTACACCATATATCGCCATGAAGGACGAATCGGGTAGCCCCATTCGCTATAAGGGCGGTGGATTGTCGAAGGCTCAGCTGATGGGTGTTGACGGTATCGGTGCTGCCATTGATGACGGCATCCTCGACATCGGCTTCAAGGTAGTATCGTTCGAAACCGTCTTCCATGACAACATGGGTAACTCCGTACCAATGGTAGGCGATGGTGACAGATTCTCTGCTCGCCAAAAAGACACTTTCCGCAAGTTGCCACGTAACCGCCGTTTCTATATCACCGGTGTTGTGGCCGTCGGTCCTGATGGCATACAGCGCAGACTGAAGAGTGCTATGGAGGTGATTGTTAAGTGAACCACGAATTTCACGAATTAAACGAATATATTACGATATGAAAAGAGTATTGTTCTTATTGATGATAACGTTGATGGCTGGAAGCGCAATGGCTCAGCCCAAGGCACGTCGCCAGCAGCAGACGCAACAGCGACCAGCTCAGAAGGCTGGCCAGAAGCAGACGCAGCAGAGTCAGGGCATGTCGATGCGTGCCCGTCTGATGTTCCCCACGGCTATTGACATGCCTGAGGATGTGGTATGGCGTCGCGACATCTATCGTGAGATCGACCTCAACAAGGATGCCAATGGTGGACTCTACTATCCCGTAGAGCCGATGGATAAGCAGGTCAACCTGTTCACTTATATCTTTAAGTTGGCACTCAACAACTACATCCCCGTCTATGAATACCGCCTGGACGGTAACGAGTCGTTCACGGACTCAGCACGTGTGAAGATGAAGACCGTGCTCGACAACTACCATATCTTCTATGAAGAGAAGGACGGCAAGCTGCGTGTAGAGAATAGCGACATCCCATCAGCCGAGGTCAAACTCTACTACCTCAAGGAGAGCGCCTACTACGACCAGGCCAACTCCTCGTTCCACCGCAAGGTGCTCAGCCTCTGCCCTGTCATGTTGCGTGAAGACGACTTTGGTGGCGAGGCTTCGAAATATCCGTTGTTCTGGGTGAAGTATTCCGATCTGGAGCCGTATCTCAGTCGTCAGACTGTGATGACCAGCAATCTGAACAATGCTGCTACCATGTCCATGGACGACTACTTCACGCTGAACCGCTACGAGGGCACCATCTACAAGACCAACAACATGCTGGGCAAGACGCTGGCACAGATCTGCGAAGGTGACACCGCTAAGCTAACGTCTGAACAGAAGCGTATCGAGGCAGAGCTGAAGGCCTTCGAGCAGAACATCTTTGGTGACAAGCACCGCAAGGACTCTCTGGACTCTGTAGCCAACGCTCCCAAAGACCTGAAGGCTGCCAAGAAAGCCAAGCGTAACACCACTGCCCGCGCCAGCAAGAGCACTGTCAAAAAGTCAAAGCCCGCAAAGAGCAGTTCATCGTCTTCTGGTACTGCCCGCATGTCTGTAAGACGCCAGCGCCATTAAAAAATTGGCAATTTTGTTGGAAATGTCAGAATAAATGCTTACTTTTGTCGCCAGATACAAGTAAAACCATTTTTAAAACAATCGATTATGAAAAAATTATTTGCTGTAGTGCTGATGGCTGTTGCCTTCGCAATGCCTTCAAAAGCACAGTTTAGCTGGGGTATCCAGGCTGGTCTGAACATGTCAAACGTTTCTGTTAAGGATGCTGCTGATAATGTTGGTGGCGCTATCGAGAGCCGCACAGGTTTCTTCGTAGGTCCGACCGTAAAGTTCTCTCTTCCCATTGTTGGTCTGGGCATCGACGCTTCTGCGCTCTACGACCAGCGTGAAGGTAAGGCTGGTGATGAGACTGTTAAGGCACAGTCTATCCAGATTCCCATCAACGTACGCTATGGTATCGGTTTGGGCTCTATTGCCGAGGTATTCGCTTTTGCTGGTCCCCAGTTCGGTTTCAAGCTGAGTGGCGACAAGAACTATGGAGTTGCTGACTGGACCTTGAAGAGCTCAACCTTCAGTGCTAACATCGGTATCGGTGCTACCGTACTGAGCAAGCTGCAGGCTAAGCTGAACTACAACATTGCTCTGGGTACAACTGGTGAGTTTGAGAGCGTTAATAAGACTATCCAGCAGGTTGCTGACGCTAAGTTCAACGCTTGGCAGGTTTCTCTGGCTTACTTCTTCTAAGTCATTAACCCACAATACATAAAATAAGTGCTCAACGCTTTGCGTTGGGCACTTATTCTTTTCTATCATCTCAGCCAGAAGTGCTTACTTACTCGTGCGGTTGATATAGTCCAGGATGATATCAACGGCATCGTCCTCGCTCAGGTCGTCCATCGAGATGACAAGCTGATAGTTGCGCGTATCATAGCGCGACGTATCCTCATACTTCTTGATATAGGTCTCGCGACTGGAGTCCATCTTGGCTATGATGTCACGAGCCTCCTTCTCGTTGACGTTCTGTCGGCGCATGACACGCTGCACACGGTGCTCTAAAGAAGCCTGAATGAAGACATTCAGGTGGTTGGGCCACTCACGGAACACCATGAAGCCCGTACGTCCTGCTACCACACACGAAGACTGTGAGGCCGCCTCCTGCAGAATCTGCTTCTCCGTCTCAAAGAGACTGGCATTGTCCAGCTTCACCTCGGCCTCCATGGGCATGGCTGCACTGTTGACCAGTGTGTTATAATAGTTGTTAATGTCGTTCCACCACGACTTCTTCTGCGCCTTGATTTCCTCGATACGTTCCTTGGACAGACCGAATTTCTGTGTCAGACCGTTAATAATAGCCTTGTCATAGTACTTCACACCCAACTTCTCGGCCAGCTTGCGGCCAACAGTACGACCACCAGTTCCTACTTCACGGTTGATGGTCACAACGAATTTCTCATTCTTGTTCATAGTCTTATTTTCTTGATTTCGATATTCAGTTATCAGTTATCTGGCTGTAAAGGTATGACTTTTTTTGCAAAACACAAAACAATTCCCCGTTTTTCGCACATAAAAATTCTAAGTCACGAGATAGCTGTAGCCAGCTCTGAGTTAGCTGTAGCCAGCTCTGAGTTAGCTGTAGCCACGCGCGAGACAGCTGTAGTAGCACCCTGTATACAACTGTCACCGTCACGCCTAACGTACTGTATATGTGTGTATTAGGCGTGACACTTGTTTTCAGTCTATTGCTGTAACTGTTGTCCCTGGCGCGGGGGTAGCATCACGGGCTTTGTGCGATGGATGTCGCTGATATGTCCGACGGCCGTCGGACAATTGTTTGACGGTTCTCGGACAAAGCGGGAAATGCAGGCAGGAAGGGCTCTACAGCGTATTTTGCAAGGCTTAAAGTAGTGGGAATACGGTTGGATTTAACAATATTTTTGATTTATAATTATCAAAAACAAGTGTCACACCTAACAAACTGTCAAGCAGCGATTTACGCGTGACAGTGATACTTGTTTTCATGCAAAAATGTTTTTCATGGGCTCCCATGGGCACCCCAGTAGAAACTCGGAACCGACCCGCTTTTTTGTTTCTGATGTCACTTTCATGAATTTCCCATATAATCCTCTCTTTTTTTGCAAATTATTCCGTAACTTTGCACCCATGAAACAGCTTGCAATTCTTCGGTCAGCTATTCTTGCTGGACTTTGTATCTCTATCGGTTGCATTGTCAATCTTCGTGTAGGCGGTGTAGCAGGTGCCGTCTTGTTTGCTTTTGGACTTCTTGCTGTAGTCCACTACAAGCTGAAACTATATACAGGAACTGCAGGGTTTATTCGTGCCAAAGGCGACTGGAGCATGCTGCTCCTTGTTCTTATCGGCAACATCATCGCCTGCGGACTCACAGCCCTTGCAGCCTCCTATGCTCAGCCAGATATTCTGACTCCTGACATAGCTATTGTACAATCACGTCTGGCAAAAGGACCATGGGCTTGTTTCCTGCTTGCTATCGGTTGCGGTTTCATTATGACCACCGCCGTCCAGTTTGGCAGAGAAGGCAGGTTCCTACCATTGCTGTTTGGCGTCCCTGTCTTCATCCTCTGTGGTTTTGCCCACTCCATAGCTGATGCTTTCTATTTCCTGGCAGTTCCAGAGCTATACAGCACTCAGCTTCTGATTGTCTACATCGCTGAAGTCTTGGGTAACTTCGCGGGCTGCAACCTTTATCGCTGGGTTATCGCCAATCAGGACAAGGTCTAATTTCAATAAAATCACTCCAAAGTATTGCACTTTGGATTTTTTTTTATTAAATTTGTCGCCATAAACCGTGTGCTACAACTTATAACTAAAAACATAAAACAATGAAAGCAATCAAACTATGTATGCTGGCCCTCGTCCTGGCCATCAGCAGCTCGACGGCTCTGACGTCGTGTAGCAAGGACGATAACAATGTTCCCAGACCAGAACAGCCCCTTGTTCTCACAGGCGAAGCTGCTGTGGAGTGGACAAAAGCACATATCGACTCGCTGGTGAACGTGTATATGGCCAGTTGCGGTAATCTGCTGGACCCTGACATAACGAGAGACCTGCTGAGTTGCATCGGCTATACGCGTCTGAACGTGTTTGACTACAGGGAAGCCGGCTGGGTGATAGACAGCGTGGTGCTGGTTCGTCTGATGGACCGCGCCGCCGCGGCTAACAACAAGACCATTCTCTTTACGATGGGCATGTACGGATGCGGCAAGACGACCAGTATCAACAACAATCCCGACCTGAAGAAGTTGGTCGAAGAGTCTGGTGTGGTCTCTGAAGGTGCTTACAATAATCTGAAATACTTCAACGGGGTGGTGGAGGATATGGACAAGAAAGGATTCAAGTCGTCCCTGATTTTTGTCTATAACGATGCCGAGACGGGCTATACCAACTGCATGGAGCGACTGATCAGTGCGAACCGTGCCGTGACTTGTGAGGCCTATATCTCGGTATTCCCACAATTCCAGGGCCGAGTGGACTCCATCGAAAAGTATCATCCCGATATGCCGCTGTACTGTATTGACAACAACCACAACAACGGCGGCAAGTGGGTAACCAACGAAGAAGCCAAGCAATGGGATTACACGATGACTGAAGACTTGCAGCAGAAGATCTATCAAATCAAGCAGTCTTATATCGACACTGGCAAGTTGACCCCTGAGCAGATTGCAGCGTTACAGTAACAGCTGACACGGGACAGACCCGTGTCAACTGTTAAGGGCTCGCAATCATCACTGCGAGCCCTTAATGCGTATATATCGGTAACGGTGTCGGAGTTAACGTGCGGCAACGTACTTGTGCAGTGTGGCACGTACAGCACCCTTGCCAGCATAGAGCTCCTTGACCATTCCTTCTATCTGTTCGCCAAGGCCTGCCTCATAGAGGTCGAGACCGAAGACGTCCTTACGGCTGTAGAGCTGCTTCAGCGGACTCCAGTCCTGATCGGCCTTGCCAATCTCCAGGGGAGCGACGATAGCCTGCAGCTCTGCCAACATGGGGTCGGGAGAGGGCTCGAAGGCGGTGAGGTCGTCTTTGAGGCCCTTCAGATAACGGGCATAGCCTGCCAGCGTGAGGGGGATGAGTACGAGGTTGGACTTGTCGAGGCCACGGGCGATATACTTCTTGAGCGTCTCACCAAAGCGGATGGGCAGCTTCTGTGAGGTGTCGCAGGCGATGCGCTGGGGAGCGTCGGGCATGAAGGGGTTGGGCAGACGCTTGTTGAGCACGGCACCAATGAACTCGTAGGGGTTCAGCACGCCTGGATCGACAACGACGGGCATGGCCTCCATATAACCAATCTTCTGGATAAAGGCACGCAGGTCGTCATCCTTCATCTCGGCAGAGATGAGGGTGTAGTCGAGCATGCAGCCATAGATGGACATGGCGGTATGCAGCGGGTTCAGACAGGTGGTGACCTTCATGGTCTCTACCTTGTCGACGGTTTCGCGAGTGGTATAGAGGGCACCGCCCAGGTCGAGTGGCGGACGACCGTTGGTGTAGTGGTCCTCGATGACCAGATACTGCACCTCCTCTGCATTGACGAAGGGTGCTGTGAAGGTGTGCTTCTCGGTCTCGATATAGTCATTATCCTCGAAACCATCGGCAGCCAACAGCTCCTTAACCTTCTCGTGAGGACGTGGTGTGATCTTGTCAATCATAGACCAGGGGAAGGTAATCTTCGTCTCGTCCTTCAGGTAGTCAAGGAAGCCCTGCTCTACCAGACCGTCCTGCAACCAACGCTCAGCATAGGCAAAGACGCCTGCCTTCACCTTGTCGCCATTGTGCGAGCAGTTGTCCATAGACTGAACAGTGAGAGGCAGCTTACCTGCCTTATAACGCTCCAGCAAGAGTGCACACACCTTACCCATAGCGAAGAGGGGATTCATGCCACGAGCGAGGTCGGCCTCGTTGAAGGTATAGCCCTTCTCGGTGATGGTGAACGAAATCATCTGCAGGGAAGGATTCTTGAAGATCTCTACCAGTCGGTTCCAGTCGGGGAACTGTGGGTCTGCCTTCAGAGCCTCCGTTACCGAGGCAATGACCTTCTTCTCGATAGAACCATCGGAGCAGAGGTTGACGCAGAGCGACAGGTTGTCGTAGGGTGCGTAGGCCTTGTCGATGACTTCGAAGTCGAAGGTCTCTGCAACGATGACGCCACGGTCGTACTTGCCAGTGTTCAGCGCATCGTTGAGGATGGCAGCAGGGAAGGCACGGAAGATGTTTCCACCGCCGAAGTGTACCCATGTAGGATTCTTGGCAGTCTTCTCGCGTACATCTTTAATATCATATTTAGGAAGCTCATAGCCCTTGGCTTCCCACTCGGCAGCATTCAGCTGTCCGTTTAAGATGTCCTTTAGTCTCATCATTTGTATTGTTCTTTAAGTTAACGATATTTCTATTTCTCTATCAGTTGCAGGGCGCGTTGCACGATGTCGCTCTGTTCGTTCATGACGGCAAAATACTCATTCATCGACCAGAGGTCGCGCGCTATCAGTGCCTTCAGCTGCTGTTGCAAATATGGCAGCGTGCGTTGCAGCTCGGCATCGTCCTTGGGGGTAATCTTCTGCTTCTTACCCTCTGACAGGATGTTGTCGATGACCTTCTTGGGAACGGTATATTTCTCCTGGAACTCAGCAAAGGTGGGATACTGCTTATGGAGCTCTTTGCGATGGCCGTCGACATAGCGCAGGTTCTGATTGATGAGTATCGACTTGGCAGCGAGTTCCCGATGGAATCGCGTATATTTGGTGGTGTCAAGGGGTACAAACTCGTCGGGCATGATGCCTCCACCACCATATACCACGCGGTGCTCACGGAGCGTGTAGTACTTTAGCGAGTCGCTGAAATGGACGCTATCGGCCGACATCAGCTCACCACTCTTCAGGCGGTTGTTGACATCCATGGCATAGTCCAGCTTCTTGCCTTTCTCATAAGGCTTCTGGATGCAGCGGCCGGAAGGTGTGTAGTAGTGGGCGATGGTCAGACGAATCATAGAACCGTCGGGCAGGTCGATGGGGCGCTGTACCAATCCCTTGCCAAAGGTGCGACGACCCACTATGATGCCACGGTCGTGGTCTTGAACGGCACCGGAGACAATCTCTGCTGCCGAGGCGGTATAGCTGTCAACCAGCACGATGACCTTTCCTTCCTTGAACAGACCACCGCCACGTGCCGTATAGTCCGTGCGGTCTACGCGACGTCCTTCGGTATAGACGATGAGGCTGCCGCTATTCAACAGCTCGTTGGCGACCTCTACAGCTGCCTGCAGGTAGCCGCCGCCATTCTCCTGAAGGTCGAGGACAAGGGTCTGCATGCCCTGAGATAACAGTAGCTTCAGGCTATTGTTGAACTCGTGAGGGGTAGTCATGCCGAAGTTACCGATACGGATATAGCCCACACCAGGACGTATCATATAGGTGGCATCGATGGAGTTGACAGGAATCTTGTCGCGGGTGATGGTGAAGGTGAGGCGGTCGCTAATGCCCGGACGGACAATGCCCAGCAGTACCTTCGTGCCTTTGGGACCACGCAGGCGCTTCATTATCTCCTCTTTCGACATCTTGACACCAGCAATGGCGGTGTCGTTGACAGTGACGATACGGTCGCCAGCCAGAATGCCCATCTTCTCGGAAGGGCCACCGCTGACCGTCTGGATGACGAGCAGCGTGTCTTCTACCATATTAAACTGTACACCGATACCCTCGAAGTTACCTTGCAGGGGTTCGTTCATGTCCTTGACTTCCTTGGGGGTTGAGTAGGTAGAGTGGGGGTCCAGCTTTTCCAGCATGCCACGGATGGCGTCCTCTACTAGTTTGTTCTCGTCGACACTGTCTACATACAGACCATTCACAGCCAGTTCGGCTATCTGCAGCTTGCGGAGTGGGGAGTCGTTGCCCGTCTTGATACGTACCTGGGCAGTGGCTGTTATCGTAAGCAGCCATGCTATGGCTGCATACAGAATATGTTTATTCATAATCGTAATCCTCTGGTTTGTCTTCCTCGATGACGAGGTTGTCGATGATGAAGTTCTGGCGCTCCATGGTGTTCTTACCCATATAGTACTCCAAGAGCTTCTGTACCTGGTCGTTCTTATGGAGGGTGACCTGTTCGAGGCGCATGTCAGGACCGATGAAACCGGCAAATTCCTCAGGGCTGATCTCGCCAAGACCTTTGAATCGTGTAATCTCGGGGTCAGGACCCAGCTCCTGAATAGCTTTCTGGCGCTCCTCCTCGCTATAGCAGTAGCGGGTGATGAAATCGCTCTTGGCCTTGGTCGATTGGCTGTCAGCCTTCTTAGCATCTTCATCGGCCAGCACCTGCTTGTTCTTGATCTTGGTACGCTTGTTCCGAACGCGGAACAGCGGGGTCTGCAAGACATAGACATGACCTTTCTTGATAAGCTCTGGGAAGAACTGCAGGAAGAAGGTGATGATAAGCAGACGGATGTGCATGCCGTCGACATCGGCATCGGTAGCGACAATCACCTTATTATATCTGAGGGTGTCGAGACCCTCCTCGATGTCGAGGGCTGCCTGCAACAGGTTGAACTCTTCATTCTCGTAGACCACCTTCTTGGTCAGTCCGAAGGAGTTAAGGGGCTTTCCTCTCAGCGAGAAGACGGCCTGCGTATTGACGTCGCGGCTCTTGGTGATGGAACCGCTGGCTGAATCACCCTCCGTGATGAAGATGCATGAATCCTCCTTACGGTCGTTCTTCACATCCGAGAAGTGGATGCGGCAGTCGCGCAGCTTACGGTTGTGCAGGTTAGCCTTCTTGGCACGCTCACGGGCCAGCTTGGTGACACCCGCCATAGCCTTACGTTCGCGTTCGGTCTCCTTGATCTTACCCTCGATGACCTCAGCGACATCCTGGTGGATGTGCAGGTAGTTGTCGACCTGCTGCTTGATGAAGTCGCCGACATACTTGTTAATGGTATCACCATCGGGTGCCATCTGGGTAGAACCCAACTTGATCTTCGTCTGACTCTCGAAGACGGGCTCCTCAACATTGATGGCGATGGCGGCGACGATACCCGTACGGATGTCACCATACTCGTATTTGCCAAAGAACTCCTTGATGGTCTTGGCGATATGTTCCTTGAAAGCACTCTGGTGGGTACCGCCCTGAGTGGTATGCTGACCATTGACGAAGGAGTAGTACTCCTCACCGTACTGGTTGGAATGGGTGAAGGCAATCTCGATGTCCTCTCCTTTCAGGTGAATGATAGGATAGAGGGCATCGTTGGTCATGCGGTCTTTCAGCAAGTCCTCCAGACCATGGCGCGACAGGATGCGACGCCCGTTGTACATGATGGCCAGACCCGTATTCAGGTAGGTGTAGTTGCGCAACATGTTCTCCACGATGTCGTCGTGGAAGGTGTAGTCCTTGAACAGCGTGTTGTCGGGCTCGAAAAAGATATAGGTGCCGTTCTCGTCCTGAGTATTCTCTGTCTTGTCTGTCTGCAGGATGCCGCGCTCAAAGGTGGCGCGACGCACCTTACCGTCACGATAGCTGGCTACCTCGAAATGGGTACTCAGCGCATTGACGGCCTTGACACCGACACCGTTCAGACCTACCGACTTCTTGAAGGCCTTGGAGTCGTACTTACCACCGGTGTTCAGCACGCTGACAGCCTCGATGAGCTTGCCTTGCGGAATGCCGCGGCCATAGTCGCGGACAGAGACGCGCAGATTGTCGTCGATGGTTATCTCCAGACGGTCGCCAGCCTTCATCTTGAACTCGTCGATAGAGTTGTCGATGACTTCTTTCAACAGCACATAGATACCGTCTTCAGGTAGTGAGCCGTCGCCCAGTCGTCCGATGTACATACCGGGACGGGTGCGCACGTGCTCCATATCCGAGAGGTGTCGGATGTTGTCGTCATTATATTCTACGGGCGACTCTCCCCCCAGCCCCTCCCTGTTAGGGAGGGGAGTAGTTACTCCAATATTATCAGTTTTATCCATATCTTTTGATTTCTATATTCTTATGTAATCACTCCCCTCCCTTCAGGGAGGGGCAGGGGGAGAGTCTACAGGGTCTTCTTGTAACATCTTCTACGTTTATGCTGTATATGCTCCAGATACTGCCACTGGCTCTGTACCTTCTCGTTGGTCTCCATCTCTACATTGGTCTCACCCCACTTGAAGCCGTACTTCTGGTAGATGGGAATGAGGTCGTAGAAGAGTAGGGCATTGGCACCCTTCTGCTGGTATTCTGGCAAGATGCCGATAAGCATCAGGTCGAGGCACTCTGCTTTGTGGAACTTCAGGGCACGCATGCAATGCCACCAGCCAAAGGGCCAGAGACGACCGTTCTTACACTTCTGCAGGGCACGTGTCATATTGGTGATGGAGATGCCTACGCCAATCACCTCGTGGTTGGGTGTGTTCCAGTCTTCAATGAGACAGAGCATATCCATGTCGAGCATGGGGAAGTACATCTTCAGGTATTCGTCAATCTGGCGTTCCGTCATCTGCGAATAGCCATAGAGGTGACCAAACGACTTGTTGACGACGTCAAGTACCTTGCGACCATATTGCTCCTTGCCAAATACC
Organism: uncultured Bacteroidales bacterium; assembly: GCA_902799355.1. Classification (GTDB taxonomy): domain Bacteria; phylum Bacteroidota; class Bacteroidia; order Bacteroidales; family Bacteroidaceae; genus Prevotella. The sequence goes on along the minus strand of CADCAG010000009.1, from coordinate 56,420 downwards.
TGACTGCGCTTGGGGTGCATCGGGTGCAGATTATACCGTTTCATCACCATCTCAGCCACTTTGCGGAACTTCTCGGGCATGCCTTCCTTAGGAACGATGAGCTTGTATTCTACATAGTCGTTGTCCTTGACAAAGCCTCCCAACTGCTCAATATGCTGAGGATAGTAAGGGTAGTTGTAGATGGTGGCCATCGTGCCCAACTGGTCGAAGCCCTCAATGAGCATGCCTTCCGGATCCATGTCTGTAAAGCCCAATGGGCCAATCATCTCTGTCATGCCTTTCTCGCGGCCCCACTGTTCAACGGCATCGAACAGTGCTTTGGAAACTTCGATGTCGTCAATGAAGTCTACCCAGCCGAATCGCACGCTCTTGCGGTCCCACTTGTCGTTGGCACGGTGGTTGATGATGGCAGCAATACGACCCACCACCTTGTTGTCGCGGTAGGCCAGAAAATACTCAGCCTCACAGAACTCAAAGGCAGCATTGCGATCTTTGCTTAACGTGTGTAGTTCGTCGCTGTACAAGTTGGGGGCATCATACTCGTTGCCCTTGTACAGGTCGTAGTGGAGTTGGATGAAGGCGTCAAGCTCCTTCCTGTTGATTACTTTCCGAATCTCTACTGATGGCATTTTTCAAATCATGATTAATATCATGCAAAGGTAACGAAAAAGCCTGAGATTCCCAAAATATTTAACCAATTTTACGGCAAATATACAGACAGTGCGTTCCGTCGGCCTTTGTTGTGGCAAAGATGTAGGTGTCGCCACCGTCTTTCAGATGGAGCTTTTTCCGTAGTTGTTCGACGGACATGGGGAAGTTGCGAACGGTGATGTTGGCACGGTCAACGCCTGCCAGCGCCTCTTTGAGTGATTGCTTATTTGTCGATGAAATGGTGCAAATTTGAAAGCGGCGCCCAGGAAAATCCTCGATTTCAACGGAAGATAGGAAGAGGTGTGAGTTGGCGGATACCTCCTGGACGGGGTAGTGCTGTAGCAGTGCCGTGAAGCATCCGGCCTTCATGATGCTGGCATTGGGCTCGTAGAGGTATGAGGGCTGAAGGCTGAGGGATGAGGGCTGAGGGGGGAAGGCTGAGGGAACCTCGAAGAGGTGGTCGTTGTTGACGCATACCAGGCGCAAGGGCTGGGCCATGGGTTCCAATACCAACAGCAGTTCCTTACATTCGTTGTCCACGCTGACGATGTGTACCTCCGTGACATGCCGGAGGTCGTCGACAGCCTTGCGCCAGTCGAACATGGGTGATAGCTTGAGGATCACCTTGTCGGCTTTCTCCATCAGGAGGGGCAGCAGTTCCATGACGTTGGGCGTGCAGTCTCTGATGTCGTAGGTGCGCCCACCATGTTCATTGCGACGGGCAGGATCCAGAAAGATGACATCCGCGTGGGGAATGTCGGGTAAGTATGTTGCTGCAGTGCAGCAACATACAGAACAGACGAGGCCAAGTGTGTGGAAGTTGTGCTCGGCCAGCGTGCAGAGCTCGGCGTTCTGCTCGATGTAGTAGCGCTGCTTGAAATGCTGGGACATCCAGTAGAAGTCGACACCCAGGCCACCTGTCAGGTCTACATACGTATCTCCGCTACCTGCCAGTTGTGCCTTGTAGCGTGCTGTCTGTTCGCTGGAGCACTGCTCCATATTGAGATGTGGCGGGTAGAGAACGCCGTCTATGGCTGCCCATGACGGCAACTTCTTCAGGGCGGTCTGTCGTCCAGCTATCTGCTGCAGTGCCATCGGCAGGTCTACGTCGCTATCTTTAGTGCCCTGCAATGCCAGTTTGCGCACGTCATCAGCAGTGTGTTGGCGGATGAATTCCCACGTTTGTTTATTAATCATGGTACAAAGATACTAAATAATTGTGAATTATCTTGTGAATTGTGAATTATTTCGTAACTTTGCACGGTATTAATACAATAAGGAACATGAAAATAGCATTAATCGGCTACGGTAAGATGGGTAAGATGATAGAACAGATAGCTATCAGCCGTGGTCATGAGATTGTAAGTATTATTGACATTGACAACCAGCAGGACTTTAACAGTGAGGCTTTCAAGAGTGCTGACGTTGCCATTGAGTTTACTGCTCCACAGGCAGCCTATGGCAATTACCTGAAGGCATGGGCAGCAGGCGTAAAGGTGGTGTCAGGTTCTACAGGATGGATGAAAGAGCATGGCGACGAGGTGCGTAAGGCATGTGCTGAAGAGGGTAAGACGCTCTTCTGGGCATCTAATTTCTCTATTGGTGTTGCCATCTTCTCAGCCGTCAACAAGTATCTGGCCAAAATCATGAACCAGTTCCCACAGTATGACGTAGAGATGGAAGAGACCCACCACGTCCATAAGCTTGACCATCCCAGTGGTACGGCTATCACGCTGGCTGAGCAGATTGTGGAGAACATAGACCGTAAGGAGGCGTGGAAAGAAGATACCACCGATAAGAAATACCTGCGTGTAGACCATATCCGTCGTGGCGAGGTGCCTGGCATCCATACCATCCGCTATGACTCGGAGGCGGACATTATTACCATCACCCACGATGCCCATTCGCGTCAGGGCTTTGCCCTTGGAGCAGTACTTGCTGCCGAATATACCAAGGATCACCAGGGATTATTAACCATCAGCGACATGTTTAAGTTCTAATGGAAAAGAGAGAAAAGAAAAAGCTGAATATGAAAATGCAGTGGGCGAAGTTCAGTGTCGTTCTGCTGTGCTATCTGCTGTTCCTCTACTGGGTAGAGTCATGGTTGGGACTCCTTGTGGTGCCCTTCATCTATGACGTCTATATCACTAAGAAGATCAACTGGCAGTGGTGGAAGGACGCGGAAGGTCCCGTGCACTTTGTCATGTCGTGGGTTGACGCACTGGTTTTTGCACTGGTTGCCGTCTACTTCATCAACCTGTTCTTCTTCCAGAACTATGTGATTCCGTCGAGTTCTTTGGAGAAGTCACTGCTCACAGGCGACTACCTGTTTGTCAGCAAGGTCAGCTATGGTCCGCGTATTCCTGAGACTCCGTTGACGATGCCACTGACCCAGCATACCATGCCCATCTACAACTGTAAGTCGTATATCGAGTGGCCCCATTGGGACTATCGTCGCGTCAAGGGCTTGGGAAAGATTCAGCTGAACGACATCGTTGTCTTCAACTTCCCTGCAGGTGACACCATTTGTTCGGCACAGCAATATCAGGCATACGACTACTACCAGCTGTGCTACCAGATAGGTTACCAGACCTATCCACAGCGACCGAATCCTGATTCGCTGAGTCAGGAGCTGTTGCCCCTCTATTTCAATACTATCTACCAGGCCGGTAAGCAGCTTATCGAGGCTAATCCCCAGGAGTATGGTCTCATCGATACCCGTCCTACTGACCGTCGTGAGAACTACGTGAAGCGTTGTGTGGGTCTGCCTGGCCAGACACTGCAAATCAAAGACCGCACCATCTATATCAATGGTAAGGCCAATAAGGAGCCAGACAATGTGCAGTATACCTACAAGCTGAAGTTGAAGCGCCACTTCACGGATGAGGAGATGCAGGAGTGGGGTATTACGATGGAAGAGTTGAAGGACCTCAATAACTACGGATATATGCCAATGACCAATAAGACGGCAGACATCTTGAAGAAGCGCCCTGATATTGTGGAGAGCATCACGTTGAATACCGATGCCAACGAGCTGGACATCTACCCATTGAATGGTAACATGCACTGGACGCGCGACAACTACGGCCCCATCTGGATACCGAAAAAGGGCGAATCCATCGAGCTGACGCTGAAGAATCTGCCTATCTACGAGCGTCCTATTCGCACCTATGAAGGTAATAAGCTGGAGGTGAAAGACGGAAAGATATTCATCAACGATAAGGAGACCACCAAGTACACCTTTAAGTTGGACTACTACTGGATGCAGGGTGACAACCGTCACAACTCGCTCGACTCCCGCTACTGGGGCTTCGTGCCTGAAGACCACATCGTAGGTAAGCCCATCTTCATCTGGTGGAGTAGTGATCCGGACCGTGGCGGTCTCTCTGGCATACGCTGGAGTCGCCTGTTCCGCTTTGTTGACAATATCAAGTAGATGTTTGCTGTGAGACGGAAGATGTAAGATATATGGCAAAATGGCTGAAGAACGTGATAGTACTGGCGTCAGCTTTCGCACTGATGCTAGGCTTCCGTGCTCTGGTCTTTTCCATACATAGCGTCACAGGCAATGGCTTGGCACCACTGTATAAACATGGTGACTGCCTGCTGGTGAACCGTTGCAGCTACGGACTGCGTATCGAGGGACATGGCCTGTTGCCTTATAGCCGTCTGCTGCGCCAACCAGTGAAGAGGGGCGACATCGTGGCGTTCACTGTGCCTTGTGATTCCATCACAGGGATATATATCGCCCGTTGTAAGGCGGTACCCGGTGACACCATTCCTACACACAAAGGAAATGTTGTCGTGCCTGGACTGAAGACCTGCGCTAAAGCTGACTACTACTGGCTGGAGGCATTGAACCAACAGAATCCTGCCGACTCGCGCCATCTGGGTTTCATCCCAGAGAGTAGCATCATCGGAGAAGTCATCACTGTATTGTATAACCGTAAAAATCTCAGACTGCAATGAGTACAGCGTTGTTACAGACTACTTATTTTGGTCCCATCCAGTGGTACCAGAAACTGTATCGCTATGACCAGACGCTGATAGAACAGTATGACTCCTACCAAAAGCAGACCTATCGCAACCGTTGCGTGATAGCTACTGCCAACGGTCTGCAAGCACTGACGGTACCGGTAGAGCATGATACATTAAACATTAAAAATGAAATATTGAAAGTCAAGGACCTGCGTATCAGTGACCACAACAACTGGCGACGTATACACTGGAACGCCCTGCAGAGTGCCTATAATGAGAGCCCGTTCTTTGACTACTATGCTGATGACATCCGACTGTTCTTTGAAAAGAAATATGAGTTTTTGGTCGATTTCAACGAGGCAATTCGTCAGACGGTGTGTAACCTGCTGGATATTCATCCCCAGGTTAGCTATACAACAGACTTCAGTCGTCAGCCATCGGATATCGATGATTACAGAGAAGTCATCAATGCCAAGCACCCACAGCCTGATGAAGACTTCCAACCTCGCCGCTACTGGCAGGTGTTCGAAGGGAAGCATGGCTTCCAGGCTAACCTCTCGATTCTAGACCTACTATTTAATATGGGAAATGAAGCTGTTTTTTATTTATAAACCCTTTAAAAACTAACAACAATGAAAAAAATCAGTTTGAAAGTGGCTGCATGCCTCCTCGCAGGAACCTTCCTGCTCAGTTCATGTTTCGTCGGTAAGTACGCTCTGTGGAACAAGTACATCAACTGGCAGAATCACATGACCAGCAACAAGTTCGTTAATGCCATCGTTGGTTTCTTCCTGGTTCCCATCGTTGGTGGTATCTGCCAGTTTGTTGACATTCTGGTACTCAACACCATCGAGTTCTGGTCTGGCAGCAACCCCATGGCTTCTAACATCGGAAAGACCCAGCAGGTGATGGGTCAGGATGGTCGTTACTATGCTGTTACCACCCTGAAGAACGGCTACGAGGTAAAGGCTCCTACCGGTGAGATTACTTACTTCATCCACGACGAGGAGAACGACTCTTGGAGCGTTGAGCAGAATGGTGTACAGAAGGAGCTCTTCCGCTTCAATGCTGACGGTAGCATCCAGGCTAACGTCAATGGCGAGACCCGTAACTTCACCCTCAACGAGGTTGGTGTCTATGACGCTCGCATGGCTGCCAATGGCACATTCTTCGCTATGAACTAAGGGATACTTATTCCCAACACTCTATCTCGTCTTCTATCTCAGGCAGCTGCCTGCGGTGGAAGACGGGTTCTTTTATGCCCTGTCGTTTCTGTTGGCGATAGTCGTCCAACAGACGGAAAGCATAACGTCCTAAGAAGACGATGGCGATGAGGTTGCATGCCGTGAGGAAGGCCATGAAGAAGTCGACGATGTTCCAGACGAGTTCAAAGCTGGCTATGGCACCGAAGACAACCATGACACCTGCCGAGCAGATGCGGTAGATGGTCATCACCGTGTTGCTGGGTGTGATGAAGCGAATGTTGGCCTCACCATAATAATAGTTGCCGATGATGCTGGAGAAGGCAAAGAGCAGGATGGCTATAGCGATGAATACAGGTCCTGCGGCACCCACCTCCGACTGCAAAGCTGTCTGTGTGAGAGCGATGCCGTTCAGCTCTGGCGACTTGTAGAATCCACTGATTAAGATGATGAAGGCCGTACACGAGCATACCAACAAGGTATCCGTGAAGACGCCCAACGCCTGGATGAGACCTTGTTTGACAGGATGCGACACGGTAGCTGTTGCTGCCACGTTGGGTGCACTACCTTCTCCGGCCTCGTTAGAGAAAAGGCCGCGCTTGACACCATTCATGATGGTAGCACCAATACCGCCACCCGCTATTTGTTCGATACCAAAGGCATCCTCAATGATAATCTTGAACACATAAGGTATCAGATCGATATTCATGATGATGACGACGATAGCCAGTAGCAGATAGCCGACAGCCATCACTGGCACCAGCACAGCACTGACTTGGGCAATACGCTGAATGCCACCGAAGACGATGAACAAACCCACTGCCGCCAAAGAGATGCCCACCCACAGCGGTGACCAGCCAAAGGCTTCCTGCATAGCTCCGCAGATGGTGTTGGCTTGTATGGAGTTGTTCGACAGGCCAAACTGACAGGTGATAAGGATGGCAAAGGTGATGGCCATCCAGCGCTTCTTCATACCTTTCTGGATGTAGTAGGCCGGACCGCCAATGAACGAGTCCTTGTGGGGTTGCTTATACAATTGTGCCAGTGTCGACTCGACGAAAGCTGTTGCCGAACCCATCAAGGCGATAAGCCACATCCAGAAGACGGCACCAGGACCACCAATGGCAATGGCTGATGCTACACCCGCCAAGTTGCCCGTTCCTACACGGGTGGCCACACTGACCGCAAAGGCCTGGAATGAAGAGATGTGTTTGCTGGTCTGTCCTTTCTTGTGCTCCTCTACTTGTTCTCCTACGGTGTTGACCGCCGAGTCTGTCAGCAGTCGGAACATCTCGCCCACCATGCGGAACTGTACGAAGCGTGTCTTGATGGTAAACCATAGTCCACAGCCTACCAGTGCCACAATGAGTACATAGCCCCATATGGCGTCGTTTACGGAAGTGATGAGTTCGTTCAAGTTCATATACGGTCAGTATTGATTATTTTATCTTGCTGTTACACTGCGGACAGATTCCCTTCACCACATATTCTGCCTCTTCTATCTGGAAACCTGCAGGCAGTGGTACAGAGGGGATGTGTACGTCTTTCAGGCAGAAGGTGCGATGACAACAGCGACAGGTCAGATGCACATGACCATAACACTGTCGTGTGTCGTCCAGATGGCAGACACAGTATTTCTGTGAACCCGAGCCGTCGTCGATGTCATGCAGCAGGTGGCTCTCTGAGAGCAGTGTCAGCGTACGGAAGATAGTAGAGCGGTCGACGGTGGGCAGGGCCGCTTCCAGGTCAGCCAGACTGAAGGCGTCGCTGAACTCGTGGCGCACCTTGCGCCAGATGAGCAGACGTACGGCAGTCACGCGGATACCGGCATTGTCAAGAACCTGTTCGTCGGAAATGTCTGGGTGTAGCATCGTAATTTTTTTAGTTTCGTCTGCAAAGATACGAAAAAAAATCGTACCTTTGCACCAGAAGACTGATAATATTATGACACAAGAAGAGAAAACACAGCTGGAAGAGCGCATCGTCGATGTGCTGAAAACGGTCTATGACCCAGAGATTCCCGTCAATATCTACGACCTGGGCATGATCTATAAGATTGATGTGCAGGACGATGGTACGGTGGATATGGATATGACATTCACTGCTCCCAACTGTCCTGCTGCCGACTTCATCCTCGAGGATGTGCGTAGCAAGGTAGAGTCGGTCAGTGGCATCACGACAGCTAATGTCAATCTGGTCTTTGAACCTGCCTGGGACCAGAGCATGATGAGTGAAGAAGCACGCGTCGAACTGGGGTTCGACTAGTGAATAGTGAACAGTGAATAGTGAAAAAATGAAGAACGTCTATTTCCTTTCCGATGCCCACCTCGGTTCGCTGGCTGTGCCCCATCAGCGTACGCAGGAGCGTCGCTTGGTGCGCTTCCTTGACTCTATCAAGGAGAAGGCTGCCGCCATCTACCTGTTGGGCGATATGTTTGACTTCTGGTACGAATACAAATATGTGGTACCCAAGGGCTTCACCCGTTTCCTGGGTAAGTTGTCAGAACTGACGGATATGGGTGTCGAGGTGCATTATTTCATAGGTAACCACGACATCTGGGCCTACGAGTACTTGGAAAAGGAGTGTGGCGTCATCCTGCATAAAAAGCCAGAGACTACCGAGATCTATGGCCATGAGTTCTTCTTGGCTCATGGCGACGGCATGGGCGACCCCAATAAGTCGTTTAAGGTTATTCGTGCCATCTTCCACAACAAGGTGTGCCAGTGGCTCTTCTCTGCGCTGCATCCCCGTTGGGGCGTCAGCTTTGGACTGACATGGGCCAAGCATAGCTATATCAAGCATAAGGAAAAAGACGAACCAACCTATCTGGGTGAAGACAAGGAGCACTTGGTGCTTTATGCCAAGAAATATATTGAAGACCATCCCAATATCGACTATTTTATCTTTGGTCACCGCCATATCGAGCTTGATATCAAGCTGGCACGTAATACCCGTCTAATGATTCTAGGCGATTGGATTAGCCAGTTTACCTATGCGGTCTATGATGGTGAACACATGTTCCTGGAGGAATATGTAGAGGGCGAGAGCCGTCCGTGACATCTACAAACACAAAATACTGAACAAGTCAATGAAAAAGAAAATCGTAACATTCGGAGAACTGCTGCTCAGGTTCTCAAAACCCGGACAGTTGCGCTTGACACAGGGCGACCTGTTTACCAGCAAGTATGGTGGCAGTGAGGCTAATGTTGCTGTGTCGCTGGCTACCCAGGGCGAGGAGGTGACCTATATCACCCGCTTGCCAGACACCCCAGTGGGACATGCCGGAGCCATGAACCTGGCACAGTTGGGCGTCGACACCAGTCAGGTGCTCTATGGCGGCCAGCGCATCGGCACCTACTACTTTGAACCAGCTGCCGGCATGCGTGCTGCCAAGGTTATCTACGACCGTTCTGGCTCAGCCTACTATGACCTGCAGCCAGGCATGATACCCTGGCGCGAGATACTGAAAGACTGTGACTACTTCCATGTGTCGGGCATCACTGCAGCCATCTCGCAACAGGCTGCTGAGGCTACCTTTGAGGCCCTTGATGTGGCTGATGAGTTGGGTGTCACCGTCTGTTTCGATATCAACTACCGCAAGAATCTGTGGAAGTATGAGGGTGCAGAGCCGCGCAAGACGCTGAGCAAGATGCTGTCGCGCTGTGACATGATGTTTGGCGATGCCATTGAGTTCGAATGGCTGTCGCAGCATCCGCAGCCACCCTTCACTGCTACCGATTCCCACTTTCAGATGCAGATGAAGGAGTATGGCGAGTGGTTCGAAGCGTTGCATGCCCAGTATCCGCGTCTGAAACACTGGATGATGGGTATGCGTAACATTGTCAGTTCCAACCACCACACGCTGACGGGTTTGCTATGGACTGACGGCAAGCTGTTGCAGGCTCCCATCATCGACATCCCTGACGTCATAGACCCCGTAGGAGTGGGTGACGCCTTTATGGGAGGTTGGCTGCACGCCATCAGTCTGTTCCCTGACGACTACCAGCAACAGCTGAATTACTCGTTAGCAGCGGCAGCGCTGAAGAACACCATTCCTGGCGACTTCAACCTTTCCACAGAAGAAGAGATATTGGACGTCCTGGAAGGGCACCATAACATATCGACACTCTACAAGACCATCGGGTAAATAAATAAGCGAGGCTCTGAACAGCCTCGCTTATATTATTAATAGGTGTAAACGGGGGAACCGCTTACAGCAGATTCATGGTGTCGGTGGCAATCATCAGCTCCTCGTCGGTGGGGATGACGACAACCTTGACCTTGGAGTCGTCGGCAGAGATGATAGCCTCTTCGCCACGGACGTTGTTCTTCTGTTCGTCGAACTTTACACCCAGAAACTCCAAGCCCTTGCAGACCTCCGAGCGCATGCCTATCTGGTTCTCGCCGACACCTGCCGTGAAGACGATGACATCGACACCACCCATAGCGGCAGCATAGGCACCGATATACTTCTTGATACGGTAGAAATACATCTCCTGAGCCAGCACGGCACGGGGCTCGCCAGCCTTGGCTGCATTCTCTACGTCGCGCATATCGCTGGAGCCGCCAGTGATGCCGGCAACACCACTCTTCTTGTTCAGCAGGTTCGACATGCCGTCAGCATCCAGACCCAGCTTCTTCTCCAGGAAGGTTACAGCACCACCGTCGATGTCACCAGAGCGGGTACCCATCACGAGACCCTCCAGTGGGGTGAGACCCATTGAGGTGTCAATGCACTTGCCGTCGAGAACAGCAGCGATAGAACCGCCATTACCGATGTGGCAGGTAATCATCTTGGTACCCTCGGCCTTCATGCCTAAGAACTCCAGGGCACGGGCTGACACATAGCGGTGTGAGGTGCCGTGGAAACCATAGCGGCGCACGCCATACTTCTCGTACAGCTCGTAGGGGATGGCATACATATAAGCCTTGGCAGGCATTGTCTGGTGGAAGGCGGTATCAAATACGCCGACCTGGGGCAGACCAGGCATCAGTTCCTTCACAGCGTTGACACCCTTCAGATTGGCGGGGTTGTGCAGAGGAGCCAGGTCAGAGCACTCCTCGAAGACCTTCAGCACCTCGTCAGTGAGCAGCACAGACTTGTTGAACTTCTCGCCGCCATGCACCATGCGGTGACCTACAGCGTCGATCTCGTCAAGACTCTTGATGACTCCAATCTCGGGGTCGGTAAGCAGTGAGAAGATAAACTTCACACCCTCTGTATGCTCAGGGATGTCGTGCATGATCTGCTTCTTCTCACCATTGGCCAGCTTAATCTTCACAAAGGCATTGTCCAAACCTACGCGCTCAGCACCTCCGCTGGTCATCACGCTCTTATCGTCCATATTGTACAGTGCGTACTTGATAGATGATGAGCCACAGTTTAATACTAATATCTTCATATTAATGTTTAATCTTTAATGTTTTACTTTTTCGCGTCCATAGCCTGACAAGCGGTGATGGCGATCATGTAGTAGATGTCATCGATAGAGCAGCCACGAGAGAGGTCGTTGACAGGACGGGCAATACCCTGCAGCACAGGACCGATAGCAATAGCATCGCCCAGGCGCTGTACCATCTTATAACCGATGTTACCTACCTCGAGGTTGGGGAATACCAGCACGTTGGCCTTACCAGCGATGTCAGAGCCTGGAGCCTTCTTGGCACCAACAGAGGGTACGAGAGCGGCATCAGCCTGCAACTCACCATCAATCTTCAGGTCAGGAGCCATCTCCTTGGCTAACTTGGTAGCCTCGATGACTTTGTCGCAAACCTCATGCTTAGCAGAACCCTTCGTCGAGAAGCTCAGCATAGCCACGCGGGGATCCTCGAAGCCAGCAACAGCCTTAGCCATCTGAGCGGTGCAGACGGCAATCTGAGCCAACTGGTTAGCATCGGGCATGGGGGTTACAGCTACGTCAGCAATAACGAGCACACCATCCTCACCATACTGCTTCTGCTTAGAAATGAGCAGCAGACCACCGCTGACACAGGTAATGCCGGGCTGACACTTGATAATCTGCAGGGCAGGACGCAGCGTGTCGCCAGTCGTTGACAGTGCACCGCTAATCTGACCATCAGCACCCTCGGTCTTGATAATCATACAACCCAGGTACAACGGATTCTTGATGAGTTTGCGAGCCTCCTCAATGGTCATACCCTTGCTCTTGCGAATCTCGGCCAGCTTCTCTGCCAGCTCTTCGCTCTTGTCATAGTTTTCGGGGTCGATGAGGGTGGCCTTGCCAATGTTCTTCAGCCCCTTCTCCTTAGCCAGAGCATCTACCTTGGCGGGGTTGCCAATCAGGATGATGTCTGCCAGTCCATCAGCCATAGCCTTGTCGGCTGCACACAGAGTACGCTCCTCTTCTGCTTCAGGGAGCACGATGCGCTGCTTGTTACTCTTCGCACGCGCAACGATTTGACTTAATAAATCCATAGTTTGTCTGTTTAAAAATATGATATATATTGTATCTTCGTTGTTTGATGTCTATGCCAGCTCCTGTGTCAGGATGCTTTCCAGATTCTCTGCCGACAGGCGTAGCTGGAACTCACTGCGGATGGCGACGCTGATGCTGCCCGTTTCCTCACTGACCACGATGGCTATGCAGTCGCTCTCGTGGGTGATGCCCAGTGCAGCACGGTGGCGCAGACCCAAGTGCTTGGGAATGTCGAGACTGTGGCTGACAGGTAGGATGCAGCCTGCTGCCCTGATGCGGTTGCGTACGATAATCATCGCTCCGTCATGCAGGGGTGAGTTCTTGAAGAAGATGTTCTCCATCAGCTGTTGACTGATGTTGGCGTCGATATGTTCGCCTGTGGCCACGATGTCGTCCAACGGTGTGGCACGCTGGATGACGATGAGTGCGCCTACCTTCTTCTTACTCATCGACATACATGCCATCACGATGGGCATGATGATCTGCTTCAGCTGCTCGGAGTTTTGCTTCTTCTCTCCATTCGAGAATAAGCGGCGCAGGGCACGCATACGCTGGTGACCGCCCAGGTTATAGAGGAACTTGCGGATGTCTTCTTGGAAAAGGATGATGAGGGCGATGACACCCACCGATACCAGTTTGTCGAGGATGCTACCCAGCAACTTCATCTCCAGAACCTGCGAGACGACGAGCCAGAAGACGACGAACACCAGAATACCCATGAAGACGTTCAGCGAGCGCGACTCCTTCATGAGGCGATAGACATAGAACAAGGTCAGGGCGACCAGTACGATGTCAATAATATCCTTTATTCCAAATTCGAAAAACACCTTGTTTATTTTACTATTTGACTATTTTACTGTTTGCTGCGATTTTATAGCAGTCACAAGCTTAATGCACTCCGCGGCTTCTTTTACGTCGTGAACGCGTAGGATGTCGGCACCCTTCACCAGAGAGATAGTGTTGAGGACTGTTGTCCCATTCAGAGATTCCTCTGGGGTGGTTCCCATCAACTTATATATCATCGACTTTCGTGAAATACCAACAAGCACAGGCAGATGTAGCATTTGCATACGCTCCAGTTCGTTCATCACCTTGTAGTTTTCATCCACCGTCTTGCCAAAGCCGAATCCAGGGTCCAGGATGATGTCCTTCTGGCCCATCGAGCGCAGGGTGTCCACCACCTCTGCACAGTCCAGCAGCACCTCTTTCATCGTTGCTTTGCGCGACATATATATATAAGGTACACCCAGACGGCTGACCATGCGAAACATGGCGAGTTGAGGAGTTGACAAATGACAGTTGACAGGTGCACCCACATCGTTGATGATGTCTGCACCAAACTCTTCAACCACCATACGGGCAACGTCAGGACGATAGGTATCTACAGAGATTACTGCCTCTGGAGCCTCGCGACGCACGATGGAAAGTGCCATTTGCAGACGTTCCATCTCCTCAGCCTCTGTCGCTGGCTCGCTGTCAGGACGTGTCGAACAGGCGCCCACATCGATGATGGCGGCTCCTTCGTCCAATATCTGGTGCGTACGCTCGACGATCTCCTGTTCCGTCTGCATCCTGCTACCTGCATAAAATGAATCGGGCGTAGCATTCAGTATACCCATCACTTGCGGCGTCTTCAGCTCCAGCAATTTCCCGTTGCAATTCAGCGTGTATTCCATATTAGCCGCAAAGTTACAAAAAGTCTAGCGCAGAACAAAAGATTTTTCTCTTTTTATTAAAAAAAATATGATTTCTTGTTTAATTTTTCATGAGTTCTTCGTTATATATGTGTAATGACACAAAAAGAGTTTACATATTTGGCAGGTGAAACACGGGCAAAAGCCGTGTCAATAGCTGGGCAGTTCGGATATGCCCAAGACGATGCGGAGGATATTGCGCAAGACGTGATGCTGAAGCTGTGGAGCCTGCATGAACAACTTAACGATAAGGCTCACCTGATGGCTTCGGCTGTGATTACCACCAAAAGGGTGTGTATCGACAGGTGGCGCACGACGCATCAGCATGCCGATATGGCCGCCACGATACCGCTGATAGATGAAGACTCGCTGCACGACCATCTGGAATACACGGAACTGGAACACTGGATAGGTGAACAGATAGACAGTCTGCCTTCGACAGCGGGGATGGTGCTGAGGATGCGTCAGTTGGAACACCGCGAGTTAGGCGAGATAGCCGACATCCTAGGCATACAACAGTCATCAGTCTCCACACTGCTCTCACGAGCCCGCAACGAATTACTCAACAAACTAAAGAGGAGGAACCAACAATGAGACAACAATACGACAAACAAGAGATAGCCCAACTGCTCAGCAAGTTCATGGCTGGCGAAACCAGCGTTGCTGAGGAAGAGGTGCTCGCACAGTACTTCCGCACCCACGAGGTTGACGAGGAGTGGGCTGAATATAAGGAGATGTTCACGCTGTTCGATAACGGACAGGTGGACATTGAGATAGAAGACGGAACGTCAGAACAACCCATCAAGGATGACAATGAGAAGATTAAGATGCTTCCCAAGACTGTCAGGGAGAAGCCAAAGATCGTTGCACTCAGATGGCTCATGGCTGGTATTGCTGCAAGCATCGTATTGCTCGCAGTGTTCCATCTCGGAAGAAGTACTGCTGAACAGCCTTCACTGGTGGCAGGGAAAACCGAAGTCGCCAAGGATAGCATCCTGCCAAAGCATGAGGCCATCACCCCCACAGAGAAAACGGTGGAAGCTATTGTGGCTCAGGTCGCTCACGCTAAGCCCCAGACGAGCAAGCGGACTAATCATCAAACAGCCAGCTCCGCTTCATCAGCTGAGAACCTCGCCGACTGCATTGCACGTCTTGAGTCTGAAATGGAAAAGCTAGACGATAGCGTCAGTTCGGCACAGGTAGAAAGACTCATCGCTGCCGACGCCCGTCTACAAGAGATGGTATATCGCATCGTTGGCAAACAAGCGGAAGAGGCGATGAACAAGATACAAAACGATAGTACCGCTAATTACATTAGTTTCTAAAATAACGAATAATATAAAAAGATGAAACAACTTATTATTACCATAGCATTCCTGCTGACACCCATCAGCATAACTAGTCTCCACGCTCAGGAGAACAAACACGCACAGGCCATGCATACGGCCTTCAGGGAAACACTCGACCGCAGGCAACCCAAATATATCTCGTCCATGTGGGTTCCTGGCAGTAAGGACAGCCTCAGCATCATCTATACGGCCCTCGACGGCGGCGGTCTGGTACCCAAGAACAAGATTCACGTAGTACCACTTGGGAAGAACAGGGCAGACATAGGCCCCAACTACCTCGACGGTTGGAGCTTCGAGTTCCACAATGTGCCCGATGACCCCAATCTGCCCTTACGCCAGATTCTCGACGCCTACGACAAACAGTCACCTCGGGCCTCCAGTTACTACAGCTATGTGGCAGGTGACGAGCAGGCAGTCTTCCCTGGTGTCAGCATCGCATACGGTGAGAGTGGTGAGACCCTCCCACTCCAGCTTCACCCCTCCATGAACGTGCGCATCATCGGCTTCAAGGATGACGACGGTTTTCGCTCTACCTATCTGCTCTCATGGGCTAGCTATGAGGAAGACGAGCCCCTTGATAATAAGCACAAATACTATATGACCAGAGGCATTATGTATGAGTTCCACTGTCCGAAGTTGAAGGCTCCGCAGGTGAAGTCTTATGATCCCGACGAATACCTCGACCGTACCAACACGGCGCTCAGCGTGGCACAGAACCAGCTGTTTGAAATGCGCAAAAAGGAACCTGAACGTGCTAAAGCCCTCGACACCGACACACTGGCCGAGCTCTACCAATACAATTTCATCACCATGGCACAGAAGCTCTACGACGAGCCCAAGACACTCAATCTCAAGACCAGCTACGAGGCTCTGAAGGCCAAGTTTTGGCTTATGACGGGTATAGGCGGCACCGCTACTTCTACTGAGCAGAAAGCCATCTGCTACACGCTCAACAAAGAGATAGACAGCTACCCCTATATGCTCTCTCACCATCAGGCTGAAAAGCTGATGAATATGTCCAACGACATTGCCAAAGACATGCCCGATGACCTGAAGAAGCAGGTCAAAGGTGCCCAGCTCATGATTGAGAAACTGTGTAACAAATCTGCTGAGATTGACAGCCTTAGCGACAATGATCAGGACTACCTGAACCGCAACCACTGGAAGCTTACCCATCAGCCCGTAGTATATCAACATGAGGATATGTTTACTGGTCGTGGCGAACACTATACCGCAGACCAGCAGACGGGCTATCTCCATGTGCGAAGCGAGAACTACAGCGACGGCATCCGCATGGAGAACACACTCGAGAACATGCGTCCTGGCCGCTATCGTGTATCGGCAGTAGTACGTGCTAAGCAGACCAATAGTGGACACTCCGGCATCGTGGTTTTTGCACAGGTGGGCGACAAAACCATCCAGAAGGAGATTCCTGCCGATGGTGATACGGGTGGTAACGTGTGGTTCTCAGCCCTCAACCGCTTCTCAAAGGCAGCAAACTCCAATGGGGATATCCTTGCACTCGATGTTAACAAGGCCACAGCCCATGGTGGAGTGGGCTACGGATGGAACCGTATCTATCTCGATGACATCACCGTGCCCAATAACATCACTAACAACAAACTAACTTATGGTGTCACTCTTGATAGCGCCATCGTCCAGCAATACGGTAAGCCCAGCAAATGGTTCTCAGCTTGTGACTTCATCGTAGAAAGGGTTGGTGACTAAGGTTAACTTCAAAAAACATTTGGTAGTTTCAGAAGAAAATAGTATCTTTGCGCCCCAAAGAACAAATAATCATTAAGGGAATGGATATCAAAGAGCTCTATAAGCTGTATCAGCAGCATCCGTGTATCACTACTGACTCGCGTAACTGTCCTGAGGGTAGCATCTTTCTGGCCTTGAAGGGTGAGTCGTTCAATGGTAACCAGTTTGCTCTTCAGGCGCTGGAGAAAGGTTGTGCCTACGCCATCGTGGATGAGACCCCCTCCCAACCTCCCCGAGGGGAGGCTTCTTCCCCCTCGGGGGATAAGAAGGGGGTTATCCTCGTCAACAACTGTCTGCAGACTTTCAAAGACCTGGCCCGCGAGCATCGTCGCCAGTTTGATATTCCTGTGCTTGGCATTACGGGTACCAACGGCAAGACCACTACGAAGGAACTGATTCGTGCCGTACTCTCGGAGTGCTATAGCGTGATGGCTACGGAGGGTAACTTCAATAACGACGTGGGTGTGCCCAAGACCTTGTTCCGCCTCAACAATGACCACGATATTGCAGTCGTTGAAATGGGTGCCTCGCATCCTGGCGATATCAAAACGCTGGTGGAGACTGCCGAACCCACCTGTGGTCTCATCACCAACGTGGGTCGTGCTCACCTACAGGGTTTCGGTTCCTTCGAAGGCGTCTGTAAGACCAAGGGCGAACTCTATGATTTCCTCATCGCTCACGATTGTCCCATCTTCGTCAATCGCGACAACGAGTATCTGATGAAGATGGTGAAAGAAAGAGGAGGCAATCCAGACATCTATTATTACGGCCAGAGCGATAACGAGGACATCCTCATTCGTGGCGAAGTCATCTCATGCGCTCCTTTCCTGAAATTCCGCTGGCGCGAGCAAGACCACGATGCCAAATATGTCAGCGAATGGATGGAGGTACAGACTAACCTCATTGGTGCATACAACCTCGACAACATGCTGGCTGCCATCACTGTGGGCTATGTCAACAATGTGCCCTTCGAGCAGATCAACCACGCACTGGCAAGCTATGTGCCCACCAACAATCGCTCCCAGCTGACAGAGACGGAGACAAACCATCTCATCGTCGATGCCTACAACGCCAATCCTACGTCAATGGCTGCTGCTATCGACAACTTCAAGCGTATGGAGGTATCGCCCAAGATGGCCATTCTGGGTAAGATGGGCGAACTGGGCGATGTCTCTGACGAGGAGCACCAGAAGGTTGTCAGTCAACTGGAAAATGCCGACTTTGACGAGGTGTGGCTGGTGGGCGAAGAATTTGAGAAGACCTCATCCAAGTTCCGCACTTTTCACGACGTCGAGGAAGTGAAAACAGCGATTGCCCAGCAGCAACCACAGCATCGGTACATCTTGATTAAAGGCTCAAATAGCGTCAAACTCTTCCAGTTGCCCGAGCTGCTTTAGCAGGCCGTCTGTAGTTGGGTGCACCTTTTTTATCTATGAAATGCAAGAAAATGACAATTTTCCTTTGTCATTTCATAATTATTGTTTATTTTTGCGGATTATAACGTGCTCATATGCACCTACTTTCCTTATTGTATACCAAAAACTAAATCATAAAGGACAATGATGAACGAAAGTAAATTACATCGTGCGCAAGACCTGTCGTCTCGCCAAATCTTATATTTGGTGCTTGTTTTCTTGATGGCTTTGTTAGCCCTGTTACCATCGAAAGTATTGGCAGCAGACAATAAAAACGAGACCATCGTCATCGACGGTATCAGCTATTACGTGTTGCGTAGTGCTGACGACTGGACGCGTCTGGGGCAGTTGGTTACTGAGGCTGGTGGAAAGTCGGATGTCAATGCCATCCTGGATGCCGACTTCACCGTGACGACTTCTGTGGGCTCGTCTACCAGCCCCTACAGAGGTGTCTTTGACGGCAATGGCCATACATTGACTCTGAATATAGACAATGGTACAAATGATTATGGCGCCCCCTTCCCCGTGGTGGCAGCGACGACCATCAGAAACCTGCATGTGACGGGTAATGTAAAAGGAGGAATACACAGTTCCGGACTTGTTGGTGGCGTAGCTAACAAGCCCACTATCTACTTCGAGAATGTATGGGTGTCTGTCAGCGTCTCTACTAACAGTCGCTATGTGGGTGGCTTCCTGGGTCATAGCGGTAATGCCGACATGTTTGTCAACGACTGTCGTTTCGATGGTTCACTGACCAGTAGCAGTAAAGATCATACCTATGCTGGCGCCTTTATTGGCTGGGGTGGTGAAGGTGGTTGGATTTTCCACCGTGCCTATGAAGATGGTGTCTATTCCGTTTCAGGAAGTTCTGGCGGCTTTTGCCGTGACAGCAGTGTTGACAAATGGTGGGGTAGCAATGCCAAGAGTACCCTCTGTCTCTCTTCCCATGACTGGGGTGAGATGAAAGACGCCAACCACAGAAACGTCAAGGACCAGAATGCGATTGTCGAAAGGATGAACGCCGAGAAAGCTGGTTCATGGCAAATTGTTGGTGGCAAGGCCGTGCCCGTGTTGAAGAAGAACGTGCTGGACGCAACCTTCGAGACCTATGCTCCTGTGCCAGGCACCGAGTCTGATGAGTTGAATATCCTGAAGATTCCATTCTCCTGCGACCAGCAGGTGAAATGGGTTGAAGTCAGCTATACCGATGAAAACGGCAAGTTTAAGGACCTTGGCCGTACTGAGATGGCCAAGAATACCTATGCTGGCTTTATCAAGATTCCTGCTACCGAGGCACACCGTAACATGACTATCAAGGCTAAGTTGTTGGTGGGTGAAGTGATAACTACCTACGATGCGAAAAACGATGCCGTGATGCACAATCCCCGCAAGCTGTCGGCAGAGATGCTGCGCTTCAAGAAAGACACGCTGTCGTATGCTGGCCTGTTGAGGTTAAAGTGGTACGTCCACGATGCAAAATACAATGATGTCGTTGATGGTGACCAGTTTGTGGTCATGCGCTCGTTGACGGGCAAGATGGACGACATGCAGCAGATAGGCTCCGTGGTGATGGACAGCAGCGACTCTATCTATACCTATAACGACGAGACGCTGATCAGCGCGCTGACGCCCCAGATGCTCAGCGAGGATGCTCATCAAGTGAAATATGTCGTGATACGTGCCTCTGCCCAGCAGTTGTGGGGCGTCAAAGACAATGTCGCTTCAGCGACTGTTGACTATGCGGTAGACTTTCTGCACTTGCTGCGTATTCAGGACTATACAGCCCAGTGGGAAGACGAGACAGCCCACACCGTCAAGGTCGACTGGCAGTATGCTGATGAGTATGGTGCCGTGTGGGACAGTCGTGCCAAGATGAAGATGATTGTCACCTCAGCCAACCGTGCTGGTGCACCAGTAGACACTATCGTCTATGTGCTTACCAACGATGAAATGGCAGCATGCAGCAAGGTGGTGACGCTGAACCGCTCCTGTGTGAACTATAAGATAGAATTCCAGGTCGATCGCGGCACCTCACAACTTCCCTTAGAAGCTGTATCGTATTTCAAGATATATACTGCGGACGACTGGAGTACCTTTGCCAAAAAGGTTGCCAACGAAATGGGTAATTCACCTGTCAATGCCATGCTGATGGCCGATATCACGGTGTCAGAGATGATCGGTAAGACGTCAACTACCCCTTACAAAGGTGTGTTTGAAGGTAATGGTCACACGCTGACCTTTAACGTGAACAATGGCGACATGGAACGTATTGCTCCTTTCCGTAATGTAGGTAATGCAGTTATCCGTAACCTGCACACCAATGGTTCTATTACCACTAGCAGAAAGTTTGCCAGTGGTCTCGTGTCACACGTGTTGACTGGCTCTGTCGTCCTCATTGAGGGCTGCCGCTCATCGATGGAACTCATCAGCAAGGTCAATGGCGATGCTACCAATGGTGGTTTCGTCTGTGTCAACTACGGTGGTATGCTCACCATCCGTAACTGCGTGTTTGATGGCAGCTTCAAGGGTGCCGATTGCAACATGAATGGTGGTTTCATTGGCTGGAACGAAAGTCAGGCAACGCTGGAGAACTGTTTCTTCACACCCTCCGAAATCAGCACCAAGGTGGACGGCTGTGCCACCTGGTCACGTAACGAAAGCCATGTTACCTTGATCAACTGCTACAGTACCAAGGAATATAACGAGTATATCGATTACTTCGTCATTTCATCCCTTCAAGACTGGAATACCTTTATTGGAAAGGTATCAGATGCCAAAGGTCAGAGGAGCGTGAATGCCGTGCTGGCTGCAGACATCTCTATTGGTCAGGCAGTAGGAACCAGTCTTGAAGCACACTATACTGGCATCTTCGATGGCAATGGTCATACGCTGAATCTGAATTCTTTCACCTCATCAGATTATTATGCGCCCTTCATGTATGTCAAGAATTACACCATCAAGAACCTGCGTGTGACAGGTTATGTGTCTGGTAGAAATTTCGTTTCAGGACTGGTGGGCTATGGCAATATTGAAGGCAATGGCGTTATTAGCAATTGCTGGATTTCGGCTACCATCAAGGGGGCTGGCGAAAGAGTTGCTGGTTTCATAGGCTATAATCCATCAGCCACTAACACCATCACCAATTGCCTTTTCGATGGCAAGCTCATAGGTTCTAACAGTGGCAATAGCTACTGTGCTCCCTTTGCCGCTTATACAAGCTATTCATCCATCAACATCAGCAATTGCTTGGAAAATGGTCTTTACGAGAACTACAAAGCTGTTGGCTTTTGCCGCGACAATCAGAATGGTTTCGGCTTTGATACGAATAACAACTGGAGCTATAATCACATAGCCACTGATGCCACGTCAATGTCTTCTAGTGACCTCGTGGCACGGTTGGGTACCAGCAATTGGCAGTTGAAGGGAGAAATGGCAGTGCCCAAGATGGCTTCTGCCCCCATTGGCAATGCGATTGGTAAGACGGCCGATGAGCTGGTCAGCCTGTTAGGTCCTGGCTACTGGACCAAGAATAAAGACGGTCAGGTGGTACCCGTCATGAAGGACAAGTCGCAGGTGAATATCAGTACTACCGCTCCTCAGTTGCCCACCTTCTATTATGAGAATCTGGGTAAGATCGACGAGAACTCACTCGTCGCACAGACCCAGCAGTGCTCTGTGGTGCTGACGTGGGCCAACCTGACGGATGACCCTGTAGATTATTATGAGGTATGGCGTAGCGATGTGCTGGAGCCCGACAACTTCGAAATGATTGTTGGTCAGCTGTCAGAGACCCAGTACGAGGACAAGACCACCTCGCCCGTCCACCAGTATCTGTATAAGGTACGTGGTGTGAACGACTGTCAGGGACGTACCAGTAGCGATACCAAGGTAGTGCCAGGTCAGTGT
Organism: uncultured Bacteroidales bacterium; assembly: GCA_902799355.1. Classification (GTDB taxonomy): domain Bacteria; phylum Bacteroidota; class Bacteroidia; order Bacteroidales; family Bacteroidaceae; genus Prevotella. The sequence continues at coordinate 34,020 of CADCAG010000009.1, read as the reverse complement.
GTACAGACTGCCAACATCTCGGGTTTCTTCCACTTTGCGGATGGTACAGGTATTCCTGGCACAGAGGTTATCGCCACCTATCCTGATGGTACTGTCAAGACTGTCAAGACTGACGAGAGCGGTTACTTCATCTTCAACGACCTGCCCTATGTCAACCGTACGGAGACCAACTACAAGATTGCTCCCAACCTCAACGGCTTCTCGGACTACAAGACCATTAGCATTGGCACAGCCCCTGGCGGCAATGAGGTCGCCAACGTAGAGTTCGTGATGACCAAGGGCGTCAAGTTCTCTGGCTATGTGCAGTATAATGGTACCAGCATTCCTGTGCAGGGCGTGTCATTCCTCGTCGACGGCTATGAGGTACACCATGCAGGTGGCAAGGTGGTGACTGACCATGAGGGTAAGTTCTCCTTCCACATGCTGGCAGGTGCCCACGACAGCATCCAGGCTGTGAAGGACGGCCACATCTTCTATCGTGGTGGCTACTATCATGAGAACGATAAAGACCCCGACTCTCAGAAAGCCTATACCATCACTGCCGACAAGGCTGGCATCTATTTCTATGACGACACCCGCGTGAAGCTCATCGGACGTGTGGCAGGTGGTAAGGACCAGGGCGAGATACCTCTGGGCAACTCCCTCTCGAAGAACAATCTGGGTGACGATCTGCAGATGGTCTTCGTCTTGGAAGGCGACAACGCCTCACGTCTGGTATGGGACATCAAGGACAAGAACAAGAAAGAACGCGACGAGGAGTTCAAGCACCAGGCTCACGACACGAAGTACGAGTACAAGACGAAGGTACATACCACCATCAACCGTATGGTGGTAATGCCCGACGAGCATACAGGTGAGTATGAAGTTCTTCTGCCTCCTGTGAAGTGGAAGATTCAGCAGATCAATGCCAAGGGCTATGCTACGCTGTTCCAGGACGGACAGGTGGGCGATGTCATCGACCTCTCCGATTCGCTGACGGCCCACTCAGATACCATCCAGGGTCTGTGGAAGAACGCTGAGCAGGTGGATGTGACGACAGCCATCGTCAACTATCATGCCCAGTATAAGCGCATCTACCACTCGCCAGTGCTCATCGACTATAAGCAGCAGGGCTTCGAACCCTTCGAATACTTTGGTGACCACTACTACAACTTCAAGACCCTAGCAGGCGACAATCAGAAGCTGGCGCTGGCCTATGCCGTCAAGAAGAAAAACTGGCCCGTGGGCAAGAGAGACTCTTTGGAGACCAAGTACACCTTCGGCTACCCCGTGTTCAGCATTGATCGTAAATATCCTCTGGACATCTCCGCTACCGAGAAGTACTACTATAATAACAACACGAAGAGCGACACCATCGACGTCATCCACCTCTCTGGTGGTGTGGTGACCATTCATAACGGTATGGTGAGCTCTACCCACAAGGACACGCTGCAACTCGACAGTCTGGGTCGGGGTACCTACCTTTTGGAGGCTGCCCAAGTGCCCTATCTGCTGACAGGTGAAGATGCCCTGCGCACTGTCACGATGACGCTGGAGATGGACGGCACCTACTTTGAGGCCGCTCCCTTGCGCGCGTACATACTTAATATTAAGCAGCTACAAGGTGCCAAAGAAATCCTGAGCTACTCGACACCACAACTGGTAGACATCTTGCGTGACCCACCTGGAGGCGCGTCGAAAGCTACGCTGAGCAAGGGTTCTACGCTGAAGTACTCCTATCAGATGGATATGTCGTGGAATGCAGGCGTGGCGTTCACCATCAGTGCCGGTAGTGGTCTGAACAGTTTTACTGGTGTGGTGGCAGCACCGATGGGTGCAGGTGGCGTAGGTGGTTTCAATGTCATTGCCTCCAACTCCCTGTCTACCTCTATTGACCTGGTATGGTCGGGCAGTGGCAATCGTGCCTTTAACTATACGATGACCACTACCGAGGACATCTCGACGAGTAGTGTGAAGACCCTCGTAGGTGCCAACGCCGACCTGTATATGGGTGTCGAGCAGAATATCGTGGTGAAGCCCGCCACAGCCATTCGTGCTATTCCTGACAGCGTCTTCCTCCAGATGGGTGGACAGCTGAAAGCTGGTCGCGCGATAGAGATTGCCCAAGGTCTTGACGACCAGGGTAAACTGTTGCACTTAGTACGTGACGAGGTCATCACCTATGGTCCCGTCATCAAGTCGAATTTCATCCACTCACAACATTATATCATCGACCAGCTCATCCCCTCCCTGCTGGAGCAGTGCCGTTCGTTGCTGTTTACGGGCACCAAGGAAGAGGCTCAGCAGCGTGCTGATGCCACTGGCGAGGTGGTCTACTGGTCGAAGGTGGCTCCTGACCATGACGACTTCGGCGTGGATTACGAGGTCATACAGCCCAGTGGCAAGACGTCCGGACTGCTGGTCAACGAGGTTGCCCGCTACCACAATATCATGGTGGCATGGATGGAGATGATAGCCCGCAACGAGGAGGAGAAGTTGGCTGCCACCGATCTGGTGCAGAACTTCGATATCGATGGTGCCACCTCGCTTAACTATAGCGAGTCGTTCTCCAGCGACTATTCCAACACCAGCTCTTTTGTGAGTCCCATCACCCCGATGACGGCAGGCTATTTTGACAGCACGGCAGGCGATACCGCCCTGGGTGTTGTTGCCATCCTCGGTCCTACGGTAGCCAAGATTCTGAGTTCCGTATTGTCCACGAAGGCTGGTGGCACACAGGGTGCCACAGGTACGGGTCGTGACGAGACAGGTCGCATGACTGTTGAGGTGGAGGCCATAGGTGTCACCTTCAAGTTCGGATTGGTGCCATCCATGAGTTTCAATGTGAAGCCCAAACATACCGAGTCGACTGCCTACAGCCGTAAGGAGTCCTTCACCATCAGCATGGATAAGAACAGCAGTCTGAACGTTGACGTCTATCGTGTGAAGACCGCCTCTGAAGGTTTGAGCGGCTATGGCGTACAGGATGTGTTTGTCAGCAACAACTTCTTCGCGCAGACTGACTATAACTACGAATACCTGAAGCGCGAGATGGACCTCAAGAACTATACCCACTCGACGAGTTTCGTCTATCGCACCCGTTCTGGAGCGACCTGCCGTCCTTGGGAGGGTGAGCGCGTCACCAACTTCCACAACCCAGGAACAGTGTTGGACGAGCGTACCAAGAAGATAGAGAACCCCGTCATCAAGATGGACAAGCAGAGCATCAGTGGTGTGCCCTTCGGCGAACCCGCCCGCTTCAAGGTCTTCCTCTCCAACGAGAGTGAACAGCCCGAGGCTGCCCATCCGTACTTCAACCTCTATTCATCCGATTTTGCGAATCCTCATGGTGCCAAGATGTATATCGATGGTGTGCCCCTCTCTGGTGATGCACGCACTGTCGAGGTGTCGCCAGGTCGTGTTACCGAAAAAACCCTTGAGGTCTATGCCAGCGAGGAGTTCGACTACACAGGACTGCGTATCGGTCTCATTTCGCTTGATGACCTCAAGACCTTCCAGGAGGTGTCCTTCGACGTACACTACCTGCAGACAGCAGGCTCTATCGCTATCACGACACCTGGCGACCAGTGGATCATGAACTGTGACGCTCCGCAGGATAGTGAGAAGGGTTGGTATCTGCCCGTCATCATTGGCGGCTTCAACAAGAACCAGCATAACTTCGACCATATCGAGTTCCAATATAAGGAGTCGACACGTGGCGAAGACTACTGGACCAACCTCTGCGGCTACTATGCCGACTCTACCATCTATGCCGCTGCCAGCGGTACCAAGGAGATGATTCCTGAGAATGGCAACATCACCACACGCTTCTTTGGCGAGGGTAAGGTGATGGAGAAAGCCTACGACTTGCGTGCTGTACTGTTCTGCAGAAACGGCAATTCGTTCCTGACGAACTCGTCGAAGGTGCTCAGCGGCGTCAAGGACACCCGTCGTCCGCAGCTCTTTGGTCGAGCTGACCCCAAGGATGGCATCATGAAAGCAGGCGATAACATCATTTTCAACTTCTCCGAGAATATCGAGTGTAACTACCTGCAGGCCACCACCAACTTCGAGGTGAAGGGCGAGACCAACGAAGGCGCCATCCAGGAAGCCCCTGCACTGCAGTTTGGTGGCAAGGGCTATGCCGAGAGTGAGGCTCGTCGCAACTTTGCTGATAAGAATGTGACTGTCGAGGTGATGATCAAGCCCGATGATGTCAACGAGGACATGCCTATCTTCTCGCATGGCAGCGACGGCAACCGCCTGGAACTGTGGCTTACCAAGAATAAGACGCTAAAGGCAGTCGTCGACGATATGGAGAAGGAGAGTCAGATACCTATCGCTACTACGGGCTACCAGCGTGTGGCACTGGTACTCGACAACGAACGTAGGATGCTGTACATCTATAGCAAGAACCTCGACGACTCGCTCTCGAATGTGGTCTATAGTGGCTATGGAACGCTCATCTTTGGTGCCAACAAGCAGCAGGGCAACTCCATCCGCAGCTACTTCAAGGGCCGTATGTTGCAGGGTCGTGTGTGGAACCGTGCCCTCGACCTCATCACGCTCAACAGCTATGGCAACATGCTCCTGACGGGTTACGAGAAGGGACTGGTAGACTACTACCCGATGAATGAGGGTAAGGGCGACTATGCCAGCGACTATGCACAGGGTGCTCACCTGCTGTTGGAGGGTGCCTCGTGGGCACAGCCAAGGGGTATGTCGCTGAAGTTCGACAAGACGCAGCCTCAGGACCCCGAGAAGATTAAGGGCGTGCAGGTAAAGAGCGACTTCCTGTCTCGTGACGATGAGAAAGACTATACGCTGATGTTCTGGTTTAAGACCAACGAGCACGATGGCACACTGCTCTGCAATGGTTCTGGCAACAAGACAGACGTCAATGCCAAGGAGAAGTTCTTCATCGGCATCGAGGGCAAGACTCTGAAATATCGTACCAACGGCAACGAGTATACGTTGGGCGACAACCTCTGCGACGACGCATGGCACCATTATGCTATGACTGTCAACCGCGAGCGCCAAGTCGCCAGCATCTATGTGGACAACCTGCTGAAGGCACAGTTCTCTACTGACTCGCTGGGCGGCATGACGGGACCTCGCTTCTACCTGGGCAATATGGTATGGCAGGAAGAGGGTATCAACAGCGACCTCATCAGACAGAAGAATGCCCTGACGGGTTATATCGATGGTCTGACACTCTTCGGACAGGCACTGCCCCTCACGCTCATCCACCGCTACAGCACCAAGTCGCCTGGCGGCAAGGAGAAAGGTCTGATAACCTATGTCGACTTCGACCATCAGGAGCGCCAGAAGAGTGGTGAACTTACCCTCGAACCCTATGTGCTGAGCAAGGTGGTGAAGTATGACGACGATGGTAATGAGAGCGAGAAGCGCGACACCATCTTCGTTGATCCTGTCGACGAGCTGCTGGCTCGCGTCGACCGAAACAATGGCGCACCTGTGCAGGCCTATGAGGAACTGCGCAACCTGAACTTCAGCTTTGTGGGTCGCGACAACCAGTTGATGGTCAACGTCGACGAGATGGACCGCCGCATCAACAAGCGCAATATCTATGTCACCATTTCCGATATCCCCGACAGGAACGGTAACTACATGGCGTCGCCCAAGACGGAGACCTTCTTCGTGAACCGCAACCCGTTGACCTGGTTGAACAAGCGCTGCAAGGAGACGCTGGATGCTGGCTTCGAACACCAGCTGCGACTCACTATCATCAACCAGAGTGGTGCACCGCATACCTATACCATCGAGAACCTGCCTCGCTGGATGACCCTCGACAAGACCAGTGACATCGTCGAGGCACAAGGCGAAGACGTGGTGACCTTCACCATCAGCAAGGATGTCAATGTGGGCAACTACGACCACATCATCTACCTGACTGACGAGAATGGTCTCTCGGAAGCCCTGTTGTTAGAGATCACTGTCGAGGGTGAGCCTCCTTACTGGGTTGTCAGATCCGACCAGATGCGCTACTCGATGAATGTCGTCGGGCAGGTCTATGTCGGAGGTACCATCGTTACCGACTCGCGCGACAGAGTAGGTGTCTTCGACGAGACGGGCCGCTGCATGGGTTGCAACTATGTGAAGTACGATGCCGAGACAGGACGTAGCATGATCTACCTGACCATCTATGACAATACCACTGCGGCTACCCCGCTGTTCTTCCGACTGTGGCACCACCGCACGGGCAAGACCATGCAGCTGACGACCTCCGAGAGCATCAAGTTTGGCGACCAGTCCATCGTGGGTAGCATCGACAATCCCATCATAATGGATGCCAACGACCTGTACCTGCAGAAGATGGTACTGGAAGAGGGCTGGAACTGGGTATCATACAATGTCAACAACGCCGCTCTGAGTCGTGTGTCGTCTGTGCTCAACGCATTCCCGTGGCAGGAGGGCGACATCATGACTGAGGACTCGGAAGACCTCACGCTGGTCTTCAAGAATGGCAAGTGGCTGAGCAATTCCAACAAGAACATCGGTGAGGTGAGCCTGTCGCCCGAATACTGCTACCGTGTCAAGGTGCAGGAATACCACGTCATCGACATCTGGGGTACGAGTCTCAGAGATCCCGAGCAGCGCACCATCCATGTCAAGGAGGGATGGAACAGCATTGGCTACACGCCGATGGTGAACCTGCCCATCTCTACGGCGCTCACGGAGTACTTTAACGAGGCTACTCCTGGCGACGTCCTCAAGAACCAGCACGAGTTTGCCATGTTTGCCAGCGACGGCGCAGGCGGTGGCGAGTGGCTCGGCACCCTGGAGTATATGAAGCCTGGCGAGGGCTACATGCTCTTCCGCCAGCGCAAGGGCAGCAGCTCGTTCCGCTATCCGTACTATGAGCCAGGTACCACCTTCATCGACATCAGCAGCTCTACAAGCAAGGCGTCACGCTTCGCCACCACCATGAACATGGTTGCCAAGGTCGATGGCGTGACCCTCGAAGACGGCGACCGCCTCGTGGCTTATGCCAATGGCGAGGTGGTAGGCAGTCAGGAGGCGATGACTGACAGCGACCAGCTCTTCTTCCTCACCATCGAGGGCGAGGGCGCCACACCGCTGACCTTCGCCATCGAGCGCCAGGGCGACATCGTTGCCGCCACGAGCGAGGTGATGACCTACGAGGCCGACGGCATCAAGGGTACCCCTGCTGCGCCCACGACAATCAGCTTCGTGGCTGTCAACCAGTTGCCGCAGAATGGCTGGTACACCCTGCAGGGCATCAAGTTACAGAATACTCCCACCCAGCGTGGTGTTTACATTTATAACGGACATAAACAAGTAATCAAATGAAAATAGGAAAGTATTGTATGCTGCTGGCAGTCCTCACCATGCTGTGGGGCTGCTCGTCAGACAGCGATGATGGCGACAAGTTGGAGGGTTCTTCTTTTGCCCCAGTGGAGAAACCGTCTTGGACCATTGACATGATGGCCAACGACCCCGTGCCCACATGGCAAGCTCCCGACCCGTCGAAGTATGAGAGTTCGATGTTTATCATGGTGTGTCTCGAAGAGCAGCTGGCACGTTACGCTAGTGACGACGACATGATGACGGTGCTCATCGGCGACGAGTGCCGTGCCAAGCCTGCCCCACTTCACAAGTCCGACAGCGGTAAATGCTACTTCGTCTTGAAGATTGACGGCAACAGTACCGATCGCGACGTGTCGTTCTCGCTGTGCTACTATGCCGCCAAGATTCATCATCTGTTTAAGTTGAGCGCCACACAGACCTTTGCGTCCGACATCACCTATGGCATCGACGAAGATTTCGTACCGCAGCTGATAAAGGGCAGCTCGCGCTATCCCGTACAGGGCGACCTGACAGTCAAGCTGCCCGACACTGCTCCTTTCACCCCCAGCGACGACGACTTCGTGGCAGTCTTCGTGGGCGACGACTGTCGTGGCGTGGGAACGGTAGGCCAGCCCTTCACCGTCTTCCTCACCAGTGCCGGCGAGACTCCCCATGTGCGCTACTACAGTGCCCAGAAGGGTGGGGTATATACGTTCAAGCAGTCACTCACCATCGCTGCGGGTGACAGCAAGGAGGTCACCCTCTCGTTCTGAAGAATAATAACATAAAACATAACAACAATGAGACAAAACAAATCTTTATGGATGCTTGCCACCCTGTTGCTGGTGGGTAGCATCACGATGCTGACCAGCTGTAAGCAAGACGCTGACGACTTTCTCAAGAAGCCCTATAGCGTGACTGACGACGACCGCATCCGCTATGCCGAGGGACAGCTGGGCATCACCATCGACAGACAACAGGATTGGACCATGAGTCAGCAGTATAGCATCAAGGTTACTGCCAATGCAACCCTGCAGAACATCGCACAGGTGACCATCCTCGATGGCAACCCCTATGTCGACGTCACCAACCTGTTGGCTGTGCAGTCTGTCACCAACGACCAGACGGTGACCATGACGTTCCGCGCGCCTGCCGTTGCCAACCAGTTATATGCTGCCTGCATCACCAAGGACGGACAGTGCATCGCTCGCCCCTTCACCCCTGGTGAGGACACGTCGCTGTCGTTCGACGACGCTTCCGAACAGGCTAAGGCTCCTGCCCTGCACCGCGCTGCTGATGCTTTCGGCACTGACTTCGTCATCGACCCGCCCGTCTATATTGAGGAGACCATCAAAGACTTCTATAGCTTCCGCAGTGCGGTGTGTAAGATTCTGCCCGACGGCCAAGACAACAGCTCGCTGGTTGGTGCTTCCGAATACCTCAATACGGTACAGGTGCGTCGCAACCCCTATGGCACCTATAGCCTCTCCCTGCACTTCATCAGCGGCGATGGCAGCGACGAGGACAACATCTGGTACGACTGGTACCCTGAGGGACAGACTGACAATATGCAGCGCTACCTCATCGTAGACAGCTACCTGGACAAGGACATCCCCAAGCAGGAAGTGAAGAACTCGTATGCCCTGACAGGTCATAACCTGTATGCACGCGACGGCAACAAGAACATCACGGAGTTCATGGGCGGCGACATCCTCGAGCTCCATCTGGCACGTGGCATGAATCCTTTCGACGAGACCGGCAGACAGCGTGTCAAGGTGTTTATGCTCAACGGCTATGTCTTTGTGGCCTGCGAGGATGGCGACGACTGGGACTATAACGACCGTATCTACTGGATGCCCTACGGACAGGACCGCGTTGAGAAGGCTACCGTTGTCCCCGTCAAGCCTGAGCCCACCATACCGCAGGTGTGGACGTATGCCTGGGAAGACAATACCATGGAGGGTGAAGACCGCTGCGACTACGACATGAACGACTGCGTCATCGAGGTCAACGAGAAGGCCGACGACCCCACTATGCTCGAGATAACCATCGTGGCACTGGGTGCTACGCGCGACTTGTGGCTGGGCTTCGAGAATAAGAATGGCAAGTCGATAAGTGATTACCAGCCTGTCTTTGCAGAGGGCGATCATTCACAGGATGCCAATGAACTGCATAAGCTGATGAACGCCAGCTCGGGTGAGATGGTCAACACGGGTAACGGTACCCGCACCGTTGAACCCTTCAAGGCCACCGTTAAGAAACCTGCAGGCTTCGACTTCCAGACGTGTTCCTTCGTACTCGGTGCCAAGGTCAGAAAAGAGATGCAGGGAGCCTATGAGCACGACTTCTACATGCTCCACGTCTCGGCAGCAGGTACCGACCCCCACGGCATCGTCATCCCTGGCAAGTGGCAGTGGCCTACCGAGCGCACGCGTGTCAACGCGGCTTATCCGGACTTCAGCATCTGGGCCAGTGACCATACACAGGCTAAGGACTGGTACAAGCACCCTGAGAAGGGAAAGGTCGTCGACAACAAGTAATCAACTCTTTAACCAACCATGACACAGATTAGCAGATACTCTCTCACGCTGATTGTTGCTGCCGCCATTATCATAGAGGTGTTAGGAGCAGCGCAGTATTTTATGGCGCGCAATGGCGCACGCAACGAACTGCTGGCAAAGGCCCAGCGCGACATGCAGGAAAGTCAGCGTGTCGCTACGGTAAAGACAGAGGTGGAGACGGCACTGAAGAATGCGGAGCACAGCATCCACCTGACGCTGGGCACTCCCGAGACCAGTTATAGCATCGCCGCTCGCATCATCCAGGTCAATCCGCACATCGTCGGCGTCGGCGTGGCCTTCGTCCCCAACTACTACAAGGACAAGGGACGCAACGGACTCTTCCTGCCCTATACCTACGACGACCAGCCCAGCATCGTCAACAAGGGCAAGCGTACGGGCAAGTCCCACATACGCACGCACATCCCGTCGCTGGACTATACCCAGCGCGACTGGTACAAGACGGCTATAGCTGGTCAGCGCCAGTGGACGGAGGCGTATGTCGGCGAAGGTGGGCTCAACGTGCTCATGTGCACCTATTCCATTCCCGTCACCGACAAGAGCGGCCGTATCGTTGGCGTGCTCTTTGCCGACGTGACGATGGAGGATGCCACCGTCATGATGAGCAAGTTGAACCATGGCATTCGCAAGAGTGGTATCGTCACGCTGGGCATCCAGCTTGTCAGTTTTCTGCTGCTGTCGTTCATCATCTGGCGTTGCGTGGTGGCTTCGCGCCGCTACAAGGCTCGCTATGTAGACCCCGAGAAGACCCATCTCATCGAACAGGTGGAAAAGATGCGCCAGGTCAACACGCGGCTCACCAAGCGCAACCAGGAGTTGGCACAGCGCGTTGCCGAGATGCAAGCGCGTCTCAACTCGCAGGTTCAGCAGCGTAGCGACCAGCACTGGTTCGGATAGCACTGCCGCCCACTATGCCCACAATTCCTGGAGCACGCTGAGACTTCTCAGCTCTGGGAATTGTGGTATGTGCAGGCGGTAGTATTGCACCAGCACGTCGACAATGCGGTTGCGCTCCTGGTGCGACAGTCTGAACAGGTGCATCGTGGGAAAGTCCATGCGCATCAGCAACTGTATCATGCCCGCCTCCTCAGGTTGCAGGAAGTCGCGATGCAGGGGTGCCGTGTTGCAGAACCGTGCCTCCCTCAAATCAAAGAATAGAGTCCCTTCTCTGCTCAAGCCCCCCTCTCTTTTAGGAGAGGGGTTGGGGGTGAGGCTGCCTCTGGGAGAGGGGCCGGGGGTGAGGTTCGGATAAAACCCTAAAAACCTACTCATGTGCATCAGGAATGTCAGGTGGAAGTTAGCATAGCCCGCAGGTGCCGCGTCCAACCACTGCATCGAACTGCTGATATAGGCAAAGAGCAACTCGTCCTGCTGTTCGGAGCGTAGCGCATGGTACAGGAATTCGGCTGTAAACAGCGTGATGGCCAGCTTCTCAGGCGAGAAGGGTATCGATGTGTAGGCTGCCAGCAGATGGGCGTCCTTCAGCTTCTGCAGCTGGACGCGCTGGCGCACGTCACACTCCACCTCCAACAGCGTCATGGGTTGGAAGTACTGCTTCTTCAGCCTACCCTTCGCCGTCTTCGGAATGGGTACGGCAAACGACAGTCTACCCACCTCGCGGGTAAACATTTCCACAATTAGGCGCGACTCGCCAAACTTGAAAGAATGCAGTACAATGGCCTCAGTCTTTATCAGCATCGATGGCAAAATTACATAAAAAAGGTGGAAATCAGCATTTTTTTTTAAATAAAATTTGCTGAATTAAGAAAAAAGTAGTACCTTTGCACCCACTTTTGCGCATGGTGTTCATTTTTCATTGTTCACTATCGCAGCGAAAGGGGTCCCTTCGTCTATCGGTTAGGACGAGAGATTTTCATTCTCTAAAGAGGAGTTCGACTCTCCTAGGGACTACGAAATCTGGCATCTGCACAGCCAAGTGCTACCAGCAATGGGGACACGGTGTCAGAGGGCTTCGAAAGAGGTCCGCCCAGGGCAGTCCGCAAGAGACGCAAGACCCACAAGCTTTACATTAACTTTTTAAATAACAAAAACAAAAATGGCAAACCACAAGTCAAGCCTGAAGAGAATTCGTCAGGACAAGAAAAAGGCAGAACACAACCACTATTATGCCAAGACCATGCGTAACGCAGTGCGCAAGCTCCGCGCTATGACCAACAAGGACGAGGCTACCAAGCTGTACCCCACCGTACAGAAGATGCTGGATAAGTTGGCTAAGAACAACATCATCCACAAGAACAAGGCTGCCAACATCAAGTCAAGTCTGTGTGCTCATATCAGCCAGCTGTAAAAAGCACCCGATAAGACTGAAAAGCATAAAAAGTCGCAAACCATTGGTTCGCGGCTTTTTTGTTGCTACAAACTCACGTTTTTTGTGCTTTTTTAGCAGATAAACATTCGTTTATCTCGTCTTTATTTTGTATCTTTGCATCCAAATTGCAAAAATAGGACAATGACAGAAGAACAACTGAATCAAGAACAGAATTATTCCGCGAGCAATATCCAGGTGCTCGAGGGTTTGGAGGCCGTTCGCAAGCGTCCGGCCATGTATATTGGAGACATCAGTGAGAAGGGTCTCCACCACCTCGTCAATGAGACTGTCGACAACTCTATCGACGAAGCCATGGCGGGTTACTGTACACACATCGAGGTAACAATCAATGAAGATGGCTCTATCACCGTTCAGGACAACGGACGTGGTATTCCTGTCGACGAACACGAGAAGATGCACAAGTCGGCCCTCGAGGTCGTCATGACCGTGCTCCACGCTGGTGGTAAGTTCGACAAGGGTTCCTATAAGGTCTCTGGTGGTCTGCATGGTGTGGGTGTCAGCTGTGTTAACGCACTGTCTACCCACATGATGTCGCAGGTGTTCCGCAACGGACATATCTACCAGCAGGAATATGAGAAGGGTAAGCCCCTCTACGACGTGAAGATTGTCGGCGACACCGACCAGACAGGTACACGCCAGCAGTTCTGGCCTGACGGCAGCATCTTCACCACCACCGAGTACAAGTACGACATCATTGCCAAGCGTATGCGCGAGCTCGCCTACCTCAATGCAGGCATCACCATCACGCTGAAGGATATGCGTCCCGATGAGGATGGCAACCTCCGCGAAGAGGTGTTCCATGCCAAGGAGGGTCTCAAGGAGTTCGTGCGCTACGTTGATCGTCACCGCACCCACCTCTTCGACGACGTCATCTATCTGAAGACTGAGAAGCAGGGCGTACCCATCGAGGTCGCTGTCATGTACAATACCGACTACAGCGAGAATATCCACTCCTATGTCAACAACATCAACACCATCGAGGGTGGTACCCACCTGCAGGGCTTCCGTATGGCGCTGACCCGTACGCTGAAGAAGTATGCTGACGAGGATCCCAATATCTCCAAGCAGATTGAGAAGGCCAAGATTGAGCTCGCTGGTGACGACTTCCGCGAGGGTCTCACAGCAGTTATCTCTATCAAGGTCGCTGAGCCCCAGTTCGAGGGTCAGACCAAGACCAAGCTGGGTAACTCCGAGGTTGCTGGTGCCGTACAGCAGGCTGTGGGCGAGGCACTCTCCAACTATCTCGAGGAACACCCCAAGGAGGCTAAGCAGATCTGTGAGAAGGTCGTGCTCGCTGCTACCGCCCGTATCGCTGCCCGCAAGGCTCGTGAGAGCGTACAGCGCAAGAACCCCATGACGGGTGGTGGTCTGCCTGGTAAGCTCGCTGACTGCTCAGAGAAAGACCCCAAGCAGTGCGAGATCTTCCTCGTCGAGGGTGACTCCGCAGGTGGTTCTGCCAAGCAGGGTCGCGATCGTCACTTCCAGGCCATCCTCCCTCTGCGTGGTAAGATTCTGAATGTCGAGAAGGTACAGTGGCACCGCGTCTTCGAGGCCGAGTCTGTCATGAACATCATCCAGTCCATCGGTGTTCGCTTCGGCGTGGATGGCGAGGGCGACCGCGAGGCCAATATCGACAAGCTGCGCTACGACAAGATTATCATCATGACCGATGCCGACGTCGATGGTTCTCACATCGACACGCTCATCATGACTCTCTTCTACCGCTTCATGCCACAGGTCATTCAGGGTGGTCACCTCTACATCGCTACACCACCGCTTTACAAGTGCACCTTCAAGAAGTTCTCCGAGTACTGCTATACCGAGCAGCAGCGTCAGGCGTTCATCGACAAGTATGTTGCTGGCGACGAGAATGCCACCGCCCTGCACACACAGCGCTACAAAGGTCTTGGTGAGATGAATCCCGAGCAGCTCTGGGAGACCACCATGAATCCTGAGAACCGCCTCCTGAAGCAGGTCACCATCGAGAATGCCGCTGAGGCTGACGAGATCTTCTCTATGCTCATGGGCGACGACGTAGAGCCCCGCCGCTTGTTCATCGAGAAGAATGCTACCTACGCTAACATCGACGCGTAAGCTATCGCATAACATAATAGGAAAAGGGAACCGAAGAGGTTCCCTTTCTTGTTTTGATTTTTTTGAAGCCTTAGTACCCAGACCCGGGCTCGAACCGGGATGGGTTGCCCCACTGGTGTTTGAGACCAGCGCGTCTACCGATTCCGCCATCTGGGCTTCTCTTCCGCAAAATTCGCGTGCAAAGGTACAAAGAAGAAAGCAAAAAACAAAATTATTAAGGAAAAAAATAAAAAATAATTGCTTTTTCTTGTTTTGTAAGTAAAAAAACCGTACCTTAGTGGTCGAAATACAAATCTACATACCGAATGGAAAAAACAAAATCTAATTACTGCGTCATCTTAGCGGGAGGAAAAGGACGTCGCTTGTGGCCGAGCAGCCGTGAGGACCGCCCCAAGCAGTTCATCGATTTCTTTGGCACTGGACGCACGCAGCTACAGACCACCTACGACCGCATCGTCAAGGTCATCCCTCACGAGAATATATATATATGTACCTGCAGGGAATACCTCTCGCTGGTCAACGAGCAGCTCCCCGATGTCGACGAACAGCACATCCTCGTAGAGCCCGTCAATCGCAATACCGCCCCCAGCGTGGCGTGGGCCACCATGCGCATCCGTCGCATCAATCCCGATGCCAACATCCTCATCACCCCCTCCGACCAGCTCGTCGTCGACGAGGCCTCCTTCATGCGTAGCCTCGAGACGGGTCTCAGCTACGTCTCCGAGAACGATGTCCTCCTGGCCATGGGTGTCAAGCCCACGCGCCCCGAGCCCGGCTATGGCTATATCCAGATGGGCGACCTCAGCTGCAAGCCCGACGTCTTCCAGGTCAAGTCGTTCACTGAGAAACCCGAGCGCCAGTTCGCCACCATGTTCATGGAGAGTGGCGAGTTCTATTGGAATACGGGCATCTTCATGTCCAACTGCCGCAAGCTCACCGACTCCTTCGAGCATATCTTCCCCACCGTGCTCCGCAACCTCAAGGTCGAGAACCCCACCTACAGCTACGAGGAAGAGCTCGACTATGTCGCCAAGCACTATCCCAGCTATCCCAACCTCTCCGTCGACTATGCCATCCTCGAGCACAGCCGCGACGTCTATGTCATGAAGTGCGACTTCGGCTGGGCAGACCTGGGCACGTGGCATGCCGTCTATGAGTTCATGAGCAAGAGCGGCGAGGACAATGTCGTCGTCGACTCCGAGGTCATGCTCGAAGACTCCCACAACAATGTCATCAAGCTCCCCAAGGGTCGCCTCGGCGTCATCAATGGTCTCGACGGCTATATCGTTGCCGAGGAAGGCAACGTGCTGCTCATCTCCAAGAAGGAAGACTCCTCAGCGCTGGTGCGCAAGTACGTCAACGAAGTATTGATTAAGTATGGCGAAGAATATGTTTAACTCTTAACTCTTCACTCTTCACTCTTAACTCCCATGATAATAGGTATTGATGCTAAGCGCATCGTGCGCAATGGCACGGGACTCGGCAGCTATGGCCGCACCCTTGTCAACGACCTCATCCGCCTGGGCGATAGCGACATGCAGCTGCGCCTCTATGCCCCCGACGAAGGTCGCGACGACCTCCGTGGTCAGATCATCGAAGGCGCCGAGTTCTGCTATCCCAAGGGTCGCCCCTCCGCCCTCCGCAAGGCGTGGTGGCGCTCCCGCAGTATTGTCGCCGACCTGCAGCGCGATGGTGTCACCGTCTATCACGGCCTCTCTGGCGAGCTCCCCATGGGACTCCGCAAGGCAGGCATCCGAGGCATCGTCACCATCCACGACCTCATCTTCATGCGCCATCCCGAATACTACCACTTCCTCGATACCAAGATCTACGAGTGGAAGTTCCGCCAGGCCCTTCGCGAGGCCGACCATATCATTGCCATCAGCGAGCGCACCCGTCAGGACATCCTCGAGTTGGGTGGGGCAGAGTATGCCGACCGTATCAGCGTCATCTACCAGAGTTTCGCGCCCCGCTTCTCAGGCATCGTCGCTGAAGAGCGCAAGGCCGCTGTCCGCGAGCGTTACAAGCTCCCCCAGCGCTATGTCCTTAATGTCGGCACCATCGAGCGCCGCAAGAACCTCGCCCTCGCTGTCGAGGCTGTCGACCTCCTGCCGCAGGATGTCCACCTCGTTGCCGTAGGCCGTCAGACCCCCTATGTCCGTGAGTTGCCCCATAGCGAGCGCCTCCACCTGCTCAGCGGCGTCCCTGACGACGACCTCTCCGCCATCTATGCCCAGGCAGAGGCTTTTGTCTATCCCTCGCGCTACGAAGGCTTTGGCATCCCCATCATCGAGGCCATTGCCGCTGGTCTCCCCGTTGTCGCCTGTACCGGTTCCTGCCTCGAAGAGGCTGGAGGCCCTTACAACCGCTATGTAGGCCCCGACGATGTCATTGGCATGGCTGAGGCCCTGAAGATGTCCCTGCGAGGCTCCCGTGGTCGCCAGGAGCGCATCCAGCGCAGCCGTGAGTATATCCGCCGCTTCGAGGGCAACGATGTCGCCCAGCAGGTCGCAGCGCTCTATCGCCAGGAGTAATTATAACTTTATATGGAGTTGTACCAGCAGGTCGGCCATGGAGGACTGGTCTGTCTGTTGCAATCCTGTGCCTATGATGCTACGGTCGAAATAGTTGGTAACGCCAAGTTTCGTTGCCAACGTTACATGCTTACCGATATCGCTATGCACCATGAGACTATAGCGTATGCCGTGGCCATAGTAGGCAGGAAAGGAGAAGTCATACTGCGTCGATGGTTCATACTGGTAGAGGCGACTATCGTAGTTATCGCTGTGGAACCATGCTAGCTGTCCTGTCACCTGCAACCAGCGGTACTGCCAACGGGTCTGTTGACTAACCATGATGCCGCGACTGTTGTTGCCCGCCTCGTTGACCAAGACACCGTCACCTTGCGTGTGTAACATGAGCATTGGTGATAACTGCCAGTCGGTAGACATTCGTAAGCGGTGGCTGGTCTCGTTGATAATCATTTCCTTTGTGTCGTTGTCGTGCTGTTTGATGTGCAGGCGGTAGCGCACGTTCCACGTCCACTGCTTTCTTGTATAGCGCGTCGACAATAAGGCATCGAAGGCATCGCTGGCTGCTGACACCTGATAGCGCGGCCAGCTGAAATGGGCGTAGTCGGCATAGCCTTGTATAAGCCAGCTTCGGGAGGGTTGCCATGTGGAACCGATGTAGATGCCGTGCTCGTTTTGTATACTGCTGCCCTCGCGGAAACTGTTTGCATGCTGGGCGGTATAGCGCTTATCGTAGTAGCGATGCAGCACCATCAGCGAGAACTGGTCGGTAAGGCGACAACTGACGGTATGTATTGTTGCCAACCCACCCCGCTGATTGAGAGCCGTCTCACCACTGATAGCCCAGCGGTAGTTGTTCCAACCGTAGTCCACACTGCTATTCAGAAAGTCGTTGCCTTGGGCGGCATAGATGCGGTAGCTCGCATTCTGCTGAGGCTGTAGAGGACGGTCATAGTGGGTAAAAACGACATTGGCGTGGATGCGCCACGTGCCCTGCTGCCAACCGATGCTGCCCCCGGCATCGGTTTCCAGAGTGTTGTGCTTCTTCTCCATCTCAGTTACGGTGCGGTGGTAGCCACTATATAATAAGGTACGTACAGAACCATTATCGTTCAGCGTGGCATCGATGGCTTGGTGCGAGACGAAAGCAGTCATACGCCACGGCTTCGAGAACCGTACTGTAGCGGCTATGCCCTGTAGGTGATTGCTGGCCGACCGTGAACTGTGGGCTGTCACCGTGTGCTGACTGCGCCCCATGGTTTGCAACGTTGTCAGTTTGCCCAGCTGCATGCGTGTATTCATCACCAGTCCCATGCCAATCTGCACACGATAGTGTCCTATGTTTAGCTCTTCCAAGTGCCCGAAGTCGCGTAGCTGCACATAGTAGTTATAATGGTCGTAGCCCATGCTGTTTTTGTTCGAGAAGAACGGCTCGCCAGCATCCTGTGCTGCGGTGATACCAGCCTTGATGCGGTTGCTGTAGGTATATTGATAACGTATGTCGTGGCGATAGCGGTATCCCAGATAGCCATTTATGTCTCCCTTGCGTTCGTAAAAAGGTATTTTGCCCGTAGCTGTAAACTGGTGTTTACTATACTTCCTCAGCTCCTCTAGCGTAGGCCATAAAGATGTCTGACATTCCTCGCCTGCCACCACGAAATAGGTGAGCAACCGGCGGGTGTGGTAGTCGAGGGCTTTTACCATCTGTAGCTCGCTGAGTGAGCGGATGGGGTGGTAGTGGTCCAGGTATTCTATCAGTCCTTCTACCTGTTGGGCAGTTAGGAAAGGTAGGGCCTCCAGTTCTTCCTGGCTCGTCTGGTTGAGGTTGATGGGCGAGAGCACTCGCTCTTCCAGCTGTTCCATCAGTTCTTCGCCGTAACTTTCCTCCATATCCTCTGCCGTTAGCCACTCACGTAGTGCTTCTTGCCAGTCGCTTTGGGCAAAGGCAGGGTAGGTCATTAATATCAGCAAATATAATAATAGCTGTCTCATCTTACAATAATGATCTCAAGCAAGGCGCAAAGGTACGAATAAGTGAGCAAAATGCAAAAGAAAAATATGTTTTCTTTTTGCATTTTCGAACAAAAGTACCTTCGACGGAGTCAAAGTTACAATATAGCGAGGAAAGAATAAAATAAATCGCAATTTTTTACTCTTTTTGTATTGTTTTTACTAGAAAATGTTTATCTTTGCAGTCAGAGCCTAGAACGAAATGGCGAAAGTGATCATTACTAACCCAAATAAATACAAATCATTATGAAAAAAACTACAGACATGAGACCATTCCTGTTGGCCTTCTCACTGGCGTTTGGTGCTGTGGCCCTGACGGGCTGTTCGACAGATGACAGCATCGACCTCAACGAGATAGACGCTAACATCGGTATCGGTTCGGACGACTTTACGCTGCCTGCCAGCTCTACGTCATTCATCAAGCTGGCGGACATTCTGAGTTTGAACGACGGCGACTGTGTGGAGACGACGGCAACGGGCGACTACCAGTTCCGCAAGAGTGACGTGATAGATGCCGCCAAGCCTACCGTAGAGCAGGTGCTGACGGTGGAGAGCACGCCGAAGAGCAACCTGACGGGTATTCCCATCATTCCGGGGCAGGGACAGTATCTGGTGCCTGCTGACGCTCCTCAGCCCATCAGAACATTCACCGTGGACACGGAGAAGGACGACGCCATCATCGACATAGACTATGCGGCGCTGGACGGTAACGTGAAGATCGGACTGAACCTGAGCAGCATGAAGTCGCTGGTGAGCCAGTTCGACATGGATCTGTACATGCCGCGATTCTTCGTCATCGACGACACGGGCTACGACGTGGACTGGAACTCGTCGGCAGACTACTACATCCTGAAGCTGAAGAACATCAGCACGGCATCGGGCAGCTACCAGCTGACACTGCCGCTGAAGCGCCTGGAGAAGTTCGACACGTCGTCGACAGAGGTCTACTCGCGCGTGGTGGGCAACAGAATCAAGATGAACGGTGACGTGAAGATGCAGCTGAGACTGAACGACCAGTACTTCAAGCAGGCTACACCGGGCACGACGGACATCACCATCAACGAGGTGGACTTCGGACAGCAGATTGTGGTGACGGAGGTGCAGGGCAGGCTGAACCCCGACATCGAGGAGCAGCACAGCACGGTGAACATCGGCAACGACGTGCCGGACTTCCTGAACGATGAGAAGGTGAAGATACTGCTGAACAACCCGACGATCGCTCTGACGGTGTCGAACAACATCAATATCCGTGCCTTCATCAGCGGTCAGCTGATAGCAACGTACAAGGACGGCAGAAAGAAGGTGATGCAGCTGACGAAGACACAGAACGGCAGCCCCATCCGCATCAACGAGCATACGGGCGACATCACGTCGTCGACCATCAGCAAGATCGTGATATGCCGCAAGGCAGGCAACGAGGCTGGCGTGCAGTACGTGGTGAAGGACGGCACGGGAGCCCTGGAGCCTGTGGAGTCGGAGAACGACATCGCCAAGATCCTGGAGAAGATTCCAAAGACGCTGAGCTTTACCTTCAACAGCACCAGCGACCAGACATATACTGCGAAGATAGACCTGTGCAACCCCAACGAGCCGTGGAGCAGCTATGGCCGCAGCTATGAGCTGAAGCCGTCGTACGACTTCGTGGCTGAGCTGAACATGGACGCAGGAAGCACCATCGTCTATAACGACACCATCAACGAGTGGAACAGCGACATCAACGACAAGGACGTCGACCTGCTGAAGGGTACGAAGGTGGAGGCTAACGCAAAGGTCATCAACCGCACACCCATGAAGCTCTACTTGGATCCGGTGGCCATCGACGTCAACAAGAAGGTGATGAGCGACGTGAAGGTAGAGGTGACCACGGAGAGCCAGGATGCGAAGGGATACTACATCCCATCGGCCATCGGCACGGACGACGTGAAGGACCTGAAGGTGGTCATCACGGCTGCCGAGGGTGCCATGAAGCGTCTGGACGGACTGATCCTGCACGTGACAGCGGAGACGGAGAAGTCGGGATATACGCTGAACAGCGGCGAGAAATATGTGCTCGACGAGGCGACAGGCTATGACAAGACGGTGGGCAACAAGGCGCAGATCATCAAGATCTACGACCTGCGCATCGGCGTCAACGGTAAGGTAACAATCAATTTGGACAAAAAGTAAAGAGAAAGGATGCGTATTATGAGAGCTTATAGACTATATATGCTGGCCGCCATGATGACGGCAGCAACCTGTGCGGTGAATGCGCAGGAACTGAACTCGGCATACTTCACAGAGGGCTACTCCTACCGTCACGACATGAACCCCGCCATCGGTAACGAGTCGAACTACATCGCCGTGCCCATCGTGGGTAACCTGAGCATGCAGCTGAGGGGCTCGCTGGGTGTGGGTGACATCTTCTACAAGAACCCGTACTACGGCATGGCCGGACACGAGAACGCCAAGAAGACAGCCACGCTGCTGCACCCCGCCATATCGGCCAGCGAGGCGCTGAGCAACCTGGACAAGGGTGCCAACACCATGCTGCTGAACGTGGACATCCCCATCGTATCGGTGGGCTTCAAGGGCTTTAACGGCTATAACACCATCGAGGTGCGCGAGCGTGCCTATGCAGGTGTCTCGGTGCCTTACGACTTCTTCGAATTTGCCAAGGAGATGAAGAACAAGGACTACCAGTTTGACGATATGGGCATGCAGGCGTGGAGCTTCATGGAGGTGGCCTTCGGACACTCACGGAAGCTCAACGACCACTGGCGCGTGGGTGGCAAGGTGAAGCTGCTCTTTGGCGAGGCCTATGCCAACGTGACGATGAGCGGCGTACATGCCAAGCTGGAAGGCGACCACTGGCTGCTGGACGGCAAGGCCCGTGCGGAGGTGAACATGAAGGGCGGCTCCTTCAAGGAGAAGGTGGCGGAATACAAGAGCAAGCCAGGCACCTATAAGAAGGTGGATGGCGTGAATACGGACGACATGAAGCCCTTCAACGGCTTCGGCATGGGACTGGATCTGGGTGCCGTCTACGAGTTCAAGGACTTCTCGCTGGCATGGCTCGACGGCATGAAGGTGAGCATGGCGCTGACAGACGTGGGCTTCATCAGCTATGGCAACAAGATGGTCGCTGAATCGTCAGGCAACACGTTCCAGTTTGATGGCTTCAACAACCTGGCAGTGAAGAAGGACTCGCCCTACCAGAGCATCGATGACCAGATGGACGATGTGGAGGACAGACTGGCCGACTTTGCCAATCTGGAGGTGAAGTCCGAAGAGGGTGGTGGCAGCACGACACACGGCATCGGCGCCACGCTGCGCATGGGTGTGGAATATCCGCTGCCCATGTACGACAGGCTGTCGTTCGGATTCCTCTATACCCACCGCTATGGCGACGACCAGTACACATGGACGGAGGGTCGCCTGAGTGCCAACTACAAGGCTGCGAAGTGGCTGAGCGGTGGCCTGAACCTGGGCTTCTCGACCTTCAGCACGGAGATGGGATGGGTGCTGAACCTGCACCCCAGCTGGTGTAACTTCTTCATCGGCATGGACTACATGATGGGCAAGACGGGTAAGTCGATGATACCCCTCGACTCGAACGTCTGCTTCAACATGGGTCTGAACATCACGTGGGGAGGGAAGAAGAAAGCCAACTAAAGGATGAAGTAAGAGGGCTGAAGGCTGAGGTAAGAAGGCCTACAGTGCGTTAAGAAAGTGAAAAGCCAAGAATTTCTTGGCTTTTCTTTTGCATTTCTCTCACTTATTCGTACCTTTGAACTAAAGTTCGAACTTACTCACGCTCGAGAAAACTCAAAATTGTTTTGGTTTTCTTCTCGCTTATTCGTAACTTTGCAGCCATGAAACGAAGAATGCTGCTCGCGATGGGCATGGCGCTCTTTGCTCTGGGCACGATGGCGCAGGACAAGAAGCGGCAGGAGGTGGACATGGACAGTCCGACCTTCGTACCTACCGTGAAGGTGGGTAAGGTGCTGGAAGACGGCGACAGCATTCAGTATATGGAGATGAACAACGTCTACGTGTTCCCGCCCGTGACGTTCAGCAGCAAGAAGCAACAGGGCGCCTACATGCGACTGGTGAAGAACGTGAAGACGGTGCTGCCCATCGCCAAGGAGGCACGCATGATTATGATGGAGACGGCGCAATTCCTGGAGACGCTGCCCACCAAGCAGGCGCGCGAAGAGCACATGAAAAGGGTGGAGAAGAGCGTCATGCAGGAGTATAAGCCACGCATGAAGAAGCTGACATACTCGCAGGGCAAGCTGCTCATCAAGCTGATATACCGCGAGAGCCACTCGTCGGGCTATGAGCTGGTGCAGGCCTTCCTGGGCCCCGTGAAGGCGGGCTTCTACCAGGCTTTCGCCTGGGCCTTCGGTGCGTCGCTGAAGAAGGAGTACGACCCTGAGGGCGTAGACCGCCTGACAGAGCGCGTGGTGCTGATGGTGGAAGCGGGACAGTTGTAAAGGTTAAGGGTTAAAGGTTAAAGGTGAAGGGTTAAAGATGAAATATGTTTTGAGTATTGTTGCTGCAGTGGTACTGGTGGCTTGCGGCACGACGAAGAAGAGTCAGAGTGAGGAGCAGAAGGCGGTGAGCGTCATGTTCAGTGCCGACTCAGCGTATGCGTTCTGTGCGGCACAGTGCCAGTACGGGCCACGCACGATGAATAGTGAGGCGCACGAGGAGTGTGGCGAGTGGATTGCAGAGAAGTTCCGCCAGTATGGCTGCGAGGTGGAGCTGCAGAAGGCTGACCTGAAGGGCTACGACGGCACCATCCTGAAGAGCACCAACATCATCGCCAAAAGCCAGAAGCAGACAGCAGGACGCATCCTGATCTGTGCCCACTGGGACAGTCGCCCCTGGGCAGACAACGACCCTGACTCTGCCAACTGGAGGAAACCCGTGATGGCTGCCAACGATGGTGCCTCGGGGGTTGCCGTGATGCTGGAGATAGCCCGTCTGCTGCAAGAGAACGACTCGGCCAACATGGCTGTGGACTTCATCTGCTTTGACGCGGAAGACTGGGGCGTACCCCAGTGGGAGAACGATGGCGACGCAGACTCGTGGGCGCTGGGTGCCCAGTACTGGGCAGCTAATTGCCAAAAGCCAGTAGCCAACAGCTATCAATATGGCATCCTGCTGGACATGGTGGGTGGACAGAGTGCCCGCTTCTATCAGGAGTACTTCTCGATGAAGTATGCGCGTAACATCGTGGAGAAAGTGTGGCAGGCCGCCCAGGCAGCAGGCTATGGCAGCTACTTCCCTGCCGAGGATGGCGGTGGCGTGACGGACGACCACCTGCCTGTCAACGAGAAGGCCGGCATACCGTGTATCGACATCATCAACCACTATCCCGACTGCGAGCAGAGCAACTTCGGACCTACCTGGCACACCATCAACGACGACATGCAGCATATTGACAAGAATACGCTGCAGGCCGTCGGACAGACGTTGATACAAGTAATATTCAGCTAAGCGCGACTTTGTTGCACAAGACGCATGACGCGCAGGAAGTTGCCACCCCAGAGTTTCTGGATGTCAGCTTCCGAGAACTTTCTCTTGAGTAGTTCACGGGTGTAGTTCAGCAACTCTGCCGAACTCGCCAAGCCACGGATGCCGCCATCGCCGTCGAAGTCGGTACCCAGTCCTACATGGTCGATGCCCATGATGTCGATGGCATGCTCCAAGTGGCGCATGGCATCGTCGAGTGTCGCCTCGCCATCCTTCACCAGGAAACCATGGTATAGCGTGACCTGCATGACGCCACCCTGCTGGGCAAGAGCCCGCATCTGGTCGTCCGTGAGGTTGCGCGGGTGGTCGCAGAGTGCGCGGCAGCTGCTATGGCTGCACACGATAGGCGTGCTGCTGAGCTCCAAGGCATCGTAGAAACTCTTCTCGCCAGCATGGCTGAGGTCGACCATGATGCCCAGGCGGTTCATCTCGCTGATGACCTCACGACCAAAGGCGCTGACACCATCATGGGTATGCTCGCCACGTGCGCTGTCGCAGATGTCGTTGTCGCCATTGTGGCACAGCGTCATATAGACGATGCCACGCTGGGCGAAGTGGCGCAGGTTGTCGAGGCTGCCCTCAAGGGCATGGCCGTTCTCGATGCCGAGCATGATGCTCTTCCTGCCCTGGTGCTTGTGCAGCCACAGGTCGTCGGGGGTGCGGGCGATGGCGACATGCTCGCTATGCTTGGCGACGATGGCCTCTATCTTGTCGAATATGTCGTCAGTATATTGCTTGGGATGCTCGTCAAGGGGCATGGTCTGTGGCAGGTAGGCCACCATGATGGTGGCGTCCTGGTGACCCTCCGTCATCTTGTGGAGGTCGACAAGCAACTTGGGGTCGCGCGTGCCGAAGTCGACATGCTGTGGGAAGAACATGGGGGTGTCGCAGTGGGTGTCGAGGGTCAGCACACGACGATGTGTGTCGCAGGTCTGACGATACTGCATGGCCTCGCCCACGAGCCATTGGAAGATGGGCTTCCCATTCTCTAAGCACTCCGGATGCCACTGCACACCCAGTATCGACTTATACTCCGTACTCTCCATGGCCTCGATGATGCCATCGTCAGAGCGGGCGATGACGCGGAAGCGAGGGCCTGCGTCGTCGACAGCCTGGTGGTGGAAGGAGTTGACGGGGAGCCTCCCCCTAGCCCCCTCCAAAGGGAGGGGGGACCCAGAGTCCCTATATATATTATATAGGGTGGAGTCCTTTTCTATAAAGACGTTATGGGTGGCGACATCGCGCGCCTCTTCTTGCGAGTGGTTATGCTGCCGGATGTCGCTGATGTCCTGACGGACATGGCCGCCCAGCACCATGGCCAGCGTCTGGATGCCACGACAGATGCCGAGGATGGGCAGCTGACGATTGTAGGCCAGCTGGGTGATGAACAACTCGGGAAGGTCGCGCTCCTGGTTGATGGTGCCCAGCAGCGGACAGGGCTCTTCGCCAGCATAGTGCGGGTCGTAGTCGGCACCACCGCTGAGGATGAGTCCGTCGAGGTGTTCCAGGGTGTTGATGATGACGCTGGTATCGCTCAGGGGCGGAATGATGACAGGTACACCACCAGCGCGCACGACAGACTTGTAGTAGCCCTCGGCGAGCTTGCAGGTGAGTTCACCATAGTTGCCCGTAATGCCAATGACGGGTTTGCGTGGAGCTTCTGGAAAGGCAGCATAGGCTGACGCAACAAGTTGCGACTGCCAATCAAAAGGATTTGTAGTCATCTGATTCTGTTAGTCTTCGAAATGTACGGGGATATCGCGCTTGATGCTCTGCTCCAGGGAGATGAGCGTCTCGGTAGCCACCACGCCAGGGATGTCCTGCAGACGTCCGTTCAGCAGGTGCATGAGCTGCTCGTTGTCGCGGGCATAGAGCTTGACCATCATGGTGTAGGGGCCTGTGGTGAAGTGACACTCTACGACTTCGGGGATATGGCGTAGGCACTCTACCACGTCCTTGTACATGGAACCACGCTCCAGCGTGATACCTACATAGGTACAGGTGGAATAGCCCAGACTCTTGGGGTTCACGTCGAAGCCGCTGCCCATGATGACACCGTTCTCAATGAGGTGCTGTACACGTTGGTGGATGGCGGCACGTGACACGTTGCACTCTGCTGCCACATCCTTGAAAGGAATGCGCGCATTCTGTGACAGAATGTTCAGGATTTTCTTGTCGAGATTGTCAATTTTATCCATAGTATAGTTGTTGTTGATATCGTTTACTTACAAAAAGTAAGCAAAAGTACATAATAATATTGAAACACGCAACATTTTGCGAAGAAAAAATGCAAAAACGCATGCTTTTTGCTGACAAACGGCTATTTAGCGCTTGCGAATGAGCGTCAGACCATCGCGTAAGGGTAGGATGACCTGTTCGACACGGGTGTCGTGAGTGAGGAAGTCGTTGAAGGTCTCGATGCCCTTGGTTTGTGGGTCGCGATCGTAGGCATGGTCGACGACATGGCCGTCCCATAGCGTGTTGTCAGCAAGGATGAAACCACCTGGGCGCAGGATGGAGAGCACCATCTCGTAGGTCTCGCGGTAGGTGCGCTTGTCGCCATCGATGAACGCCATGTCGAAGGTGACACCCAGACGGGGTGCCTCGGTGATGGCGTCGCCAATGATGAACGACACCTTGTCAGCAACAGGCGACCCCTCAATCCACGGACGGGTGAAGTCCTCCTGTTCATCATTGATCTCGAAGGTGTAGAGGTGTCCGTCGGCATCCAGTCCCTCAGCCATGCAGAGCGCGGAATAGCCACTGAAGGTGCCCACCTCGAGGATGTTCTTGGGACGAATCATCTGTACCAGCATCTTCAGCAGACGACCCTGCAGATGGCCTGATGCCATGCGGCCGTGCAGCATGTGGATGTTGGTGGCGCGCCAGAGCTTATATAAGTATTCAGGCTCTGGCTCAATATGAGTGAGGATATAATCTTCCAAGCCCCCTAAGTTAGGGGGTTGGGGGTCTGAAGAGGAGCTGTTTTTTTTCCAATTACTCATGATGCCATTGTGGGCCTGTGCTTGTTCAGACCCCTGTGGCCCCCTAACTTAGGGGGCATATGAGCGCTTCTATCGCCAAACGATAGCTGTCGAGTCCGAAACCACAGATGACGCCCTTGCAGGCAGCAGAAATCATGGAGTGGTGGCGGAACTCCTCGCGCTGGTGGACATTAGAGATGTGTACCTCGATGACGGGAGTCTTCAGCGAGCGGATGCAGTCGTGCAGGGCTACTGACGTGTGGGTGTAGGCACCTGCGTTGAGCACGATGCCGTCGTACGAGAAGCCTACCTCCTGCATCTTGTTGATGAGCTCTCCCTCGACATTGCTCTGGAAGTACTCGATGTCGATAGTGGGGTATTGCTGCTTCAGCTGAGGCAGGTACTGCTCGAAAGATGACGAGCCATAGATGCCTGGTTCGCGGACGCCAAGCAGGTTGAGGTTAGGACCATTGATGATTAAAATTTTCATATTTCAAAAATAATGATTATCTTTGTGGCGGCAAAGGTAAGAAAATAAATGGAAACAAGCAAGAAAACGCCCACAAATATCGTTCGCGCCTATCAGCGATACCTGAAACTGCAGCGTGGCTACTCGCCAAATACGCTGGATGCCTATGTGCGCGACCTGCAGAAACTGCTGGACTATCTGGGACAGGAGGGCAAGCACGCGCTGGAGGTGGAGCTGACAGACCTGCAGCACTTTGCCGCAGGACTGCATGACATCGGTATTCATCCGCGTTCGCAGTGCCGCATACTCAGTGGTGTGCGCTCGTTCTATCGTTTCCTGCAGCTGGATGGCTATCGTGATGACGACCCTACGGAACTGTTGGAGTCGCCCGTCTTAGGTCACCACCTGCCCGAGGTGCTGACACCCGACGAGGTGGATGCCCTAGAGGCCAGCATCGACCTCTCCAAATGGGAGGGTCATCGCAACCGTGCCATCATCGAGGTGCTGTTCTCTTGTGGCTTGCGCGTCTCGGAACTGGTCAACCTGAAGCTGACCAATCTCTATCAGGAAGAACAGTATGTGCGTGTGATGGGTAAGGGCAGCAAGGAGCGTCTGGTGCCTATCTCGCCCAAGGCCCTCAAGGAGCTGGAGTGGTGGTTTGACGATCGTAACCACATGACCATCAAACCTGGTGAGGAAGACTATGTGTTCCTGAATCGTCGTGGTGCACACCTGACACGTACCATGATACTTATCATGATTAAGCAGCAGGCTGCTGAGGCAGGCATCCAGAAGACCATCTCGCCCCATACGCTGCGCCACTCGTTTGCTACGGCACTGTTGGAAGGTGGTGCCGACCTGCGTGCCATCCAGGTAATGCTGGGTCACGAGAATATCGGCACGACGGAGATCTATACGCACATCGACATGTCGACGCTGCGCAAGCAGATACTAGAACATCACCCTCGCAATATGCGAAAGGGCCTCTAGCAGTCGACTGCGTGGACAGGCAAGATTGATGCGGAGATAGCCTTCACCGCTTTGTGGCCCGTACATCGTGCCAGGATTCACCCATACCTTCGCTTTCTCAAGGATGTCGTCACAGTAGGCTGCGACATCATCGCAACACTGCGATACATCGACCCATGCCAGGTAGGTGCCCTCCATGGGCATGACCTTCCATTGGGGCAGGTGCTGTGCGACGAAATCGCACAGCGCGGAGTAGTTGTCCCACAGGTACTCGTTGAGCTCGTCGAGCCACTGCTCGCTGTCGTTATAGGCGGCGATAAGCGCGACAGGCCCGAAGGGGTTGACGTCGCACACCTCGTTGATGTTGATGGCGCGGTCGATGCGGCGGCGCTTCTCGCTGTCTGTGCAGATGATGTTGGCAATCTGCAGACCAGCGGTATTGAACGACTTCGACGGAGAGTTGAGGATGATGGCGTCAGCATCGACAGTAGCCATCGGTACCAAGGTGTTGCCAGGCATGATGAGCTCGCCATGGATCTCGTCGCTGACGATGCGTACCTGGTGGCGACGACAGATGTCGCTCATCAGCTGTAGCTCGTCGCGATGCCACACACGACCCGTGGGGTTGTGGGGATTGCAGAGCAGGAAGATGGTGGTCTTCTCGTCGGCACAGCGCGTCTCGAAGTCCTCCCAGTCGACCTCGAAGCGATGGCTGCTGCTATTGTATTGCAGCACGCTCTCGCTGACCTCGCAGCCACTGTTGCGGATGCTGCTGAAGAAGCAGTTGTAGTCGGGACTGAGCATGACGACCTTCTCGCCAGGCATGGTGAGAGCCTGCAGGGTGCAGGAGATGGCAGGGACAACGCCTATCGTATATAATATATGTTCGCGCGCGATAGTCCATCCGTGACGTCTCTGAAACCAGTTGATGATAGCCTCGTAGTAGTCGTCGCCCACCAGCGTATAGGCGTAGATGGGGTGCTCGGCACGCTGGCGCACGGCCTCTTGGATAGCTGGCGCTACAGCAAAATCCATGTCAGCTACCCAGAGGGGGATAACCCCCTCTTCGCTTTCGTCCCACTTGACGCAACCTGTGCCGCGTCGTACAATGATTTCATCAAAATTGTACTTCATATTTTACCTCTAACCGCTAACCTCTTACCGCTTAACTATCTTTCTTAACTCTTACCTCTTACCTCTTACCTCTTACCTCTTAACTCTAACCTCTAACCTCTATCTCGCAGTCGTTGGGTTTCCTGACATATTGGTCGAGCGTGATGGAGCCTATGCTGTCGGCAACGATATGTCCACTCGTTGGGTTCTTGATGTTCTCGATATGTCCACGGATGTCAGCATGGACGGTGGTGTATTCGAAGACGCGATCGCAGGCCTTGTCGAAGGTGCAGTTCTCGAGGATGAGATTGTCAGCATAGCAGAGCAGCTGCTCGCCAGCCAGCTGGCAGTTGACCAGACGGACATTCTTGGAATGCCATGCCAGGTACTCGCCATCGAGCACGGAGTCGTAGATGGTGATGTTCTCACACTCCCAGAAGGAGTCCT
This sequence comes from uncultured Bacteroidales bacterium, assembly GCA_902799355.1. Taxonomy (GTDB): domain Bacteria; phylum Bacteroidota; class Bacteroidia; order Bacteroidales; family Bacteroidaceae; genus Prevotella. The sequence continues at coordinate 3,643 of CADCAG010000009.1, read as the reverse complement.
TGGTGACGATGTTGGCATGGTGGATCTCTACGTTCTGGCAGTACTGGAAGACATATTTGGCATCGCTCTCCAGGTGGTCTACATAGATGTTCTTAGAGAACATGAAAGGGTAGGTGCCCCCATGTAACTTGACATTCTTGAGACGCAGACCATCGACCTTCCAGAAGGTCTCGTCAGCATCCATGATCTCCACATCCTCCAGCTCTACGTTCTTCATCTCGCGGAAGAACTTAGGACCATCGATGCGACAGCGACGCATCACGAGGTCGTTGGTATACCAGATGGCCGAGCGCGACCCCTCGGCAAAGTAACAGTCTTCTATCAGTGCGCCGTCGACGTGCCACCACGGGTACTTGCCATAGAAGCGGCAGTTGGCAGCCTCCATGTGCTGGCATTGTTTGATGCCCGACTCTCCATCCGTGATGGTGATGTTCTCCAGGCGCGTGTCTTTTAATCCAAATAGCGGGCGTTCGCCACCCACCTCTTTATTCTTTATCAGTTCCGTCATTGCTTTGTTTTTTAGAATATTATTCATCGCTAGTTTTGCGTGTGCAAATGTACACATTATTTTTATATAAACCATCAAAGGAAAGACTTTTTAAGGAAAATCCCCATTTTATTTTGTATTGTAAATGATTCTTTGTACCTTTGTACCAACAAATAATGATTTAGCTATGAGTGAGAACAATAACAACAATCAGAAACAGTTGCAGATAGAGCTGCCTCAGGAGGTTGCTCAGGGTGAGTATGCTAACTTTGCCATCATCACCCATTCCAGTTCCGACTTCATCCTCGACTTCGCCCGTGTACTGCCTGGTCTGCCCAAGGCTCAGGTGAAGAGTCGTGTTATCCTGGCACCTGAACATGCCAAGCGCCTGTTGGCTGCCTTGCAGGAGAATATCGTGCGTTATGAACGCGAGTTCGGAGCCATCAAAATACCCCAGCAGGAGTCAAGAACGATAGCTCCATTCCCTGTAGGAAAGGAAAATTGAAAGAAAAAAGTAGCTGCAACCGTAGCTAATTATTGTTAAAACGCTTATTTAATGTTAAAAAGCATTAGGTAAGCGTCTTTTTAACTCTTATATATTAGGTAGAAAGGGGAAAAGTTAGTACCTTTGCACCCCAAAAGCGCCCAAAGTGTGGGTGTAGTGTGTCTGAAAATAACATATACATAATATATAATTAATTAAAAAACAAACAATTATGCCTACAATTTCACAATTGGTAAGAAAAGGCAGAAAGGTGCTCGTTGACAAGAGCAAGTCACCCGCGCTGGACGCATGTCCTCAGCGTCGTGGTGTTTGCGTTCGTGTCTACACAACGACCCCCAAGAAGCCTAATTCGGCTATGCGTAAGGTAGCCCGTGTTCGTCTGACTAACCAGAAGGAAGTCAACAGTTACATTCCCGGAGAGGGACACAACTTGCAGGAGCACAGCATCGTGCTCGTTCGTGGCGGTCGTGTAAAGGACCTTCCCGGTGTACGTTATCACATCGTTCGCGGTACTCTGGATACTGCCGGTGTAGCAAGCCGTACTCAGCGTCGTTCTAAGTATGGTGCTAAGCGTCCTAAGGCTAAGAAGTAATAATCGGAGAAGATTAGAAAGCCTTAAAGGAGCGCGAGCAGTGGTTCTCCCGCTGCTACCAAAATTTAAAAGAAATAACCGTTTTGCTGGAGATATTGTTATAGACAGGTTGAGTAAATGCTCATGAGCGAGCGTTGAAGACGTTAGAAAAAACAGCCCCAAGCAGACATTAATTCAAACAACAAAAATGAGAAAAGCAAAACCAAAGAAGCGTGTGATCCTTCCCGATCCAGTCTTCAACGACAAGAAAGTGTCGAAGTTTGTGAACCACTTGATGTACGATGGCAAGAAGTCTATTTCGTACGAGATTTTCTACAATGCACTCGAGACCGTTAAGGGTAAGATGCAGAACGAGGAGAAGTCAGCTCTGGAGATCTGGAAGCAGGCCCTCGACAACATCACTCCTCAGGTAGAGGTAAAGAGCCGCCGTATCGGTGGTGCTACTTTCCAGGTGCCTACCGAGATTCGTCCCGACCGTAAGGAGAGCATCTCTATGAAGAACATGATCAGCTTCGCCCGCAAGCGTAGCGGTAAGTCTATGGCTGACAAGCTGGCTGCCGAGATCATGGACGCCTTCAACAACCAGGGTGGTGCCTTCAAGCGTAAGGAGGATATGCACCGCATGGCTGAGGCTAACCGTGCATTCGCTCACTTCCGTTTCTAATATTTAGTTTTAAGGTAAATAAAAGGATAAACGAAAATGGCAAATCGCGATTTACATTTGACCCGCAATATTGGTATCATGGCTCACATCGATGCCGGTAAGACCACCACGTCTGAGCGTATCCTGTTCTACACAGGTAAGACGCACAAGATTGGTGAGGTGCACGATGGTGCTGCTACCATGGACTGGATGGCCCAGGAGCAGGAGCGTGGTATCACCATTACCTCTGCTGCTACCACCTGTAACTGGAAGTGGAATGGTAAGGAGTACAAGATCAACCTGATTGACACTCCGGGACACGTTGACTTTACCGCTGAGGTAGAGCGTTCACTGCGTGTGCTCGACGGAGCTGTTGCTACCTACTCTGCTGCTGATGGTGTGCAGCAAGATGGACCGTTCAGGTGCTGACTTCTTCGAGACTGTTCAGCAGATGAAGGACATCCTGGGTGCTAACCCTGTTGTTATCCAGGTGCCCATCGGTGCTGAGGAGAACTTCAAGGGCTTGGTAGACCTTATCAAGATGAAGGCTATCCTGTGGCACGACGAGACCATGGGTGCTGAGTATGACATTGAGGACATCCCCGCAGACCTGCAGGCTGAGTGCGACGAGTGGCGTAACAAGCTGCTTGAGGCTGCCGCTGAGTATGACGAGGCCCTGATGGAGAAGTACTTCGACGATCCTAACTCAATCACTGAGGACGAGATCATCGCTGCTATCCGCAAGGGTTGTATCTCAATGGCTTGCACACCTATGCTGCTCGGTTCGTCTTATAAGAACAAGGGTGTTCAGCCCCTGCTCGACTATGTTTGTGCCTTCCTGCCCGCTCCCGTTGACGTGGAGATGGTGATGGGTACCAACCCCAACACTGACGAGGAAGAGGGTCGCAAACCCAGCGAGGACGAGCCCACTTCAGCTCTTGCCTTTAAGATTGCCACTGACCCCTATATGGGTCGTCTGGTATTCTTCCGCGTCTACTCTGGTAGCGTGAAGGCCGGTTCTTACGTTTACAACCCCCGTTCGGGCAAGAAGGAGCGTATCAGCCGTCTGTTCCAGATGAACTCAAACAAGGAAATTCCTATGGACTCTATCGACGCTGGTGATATCGGCGCAGGTGTAGGTTTCAAGGATATCCGTACTGGTGATACCCTCTGCGACGAGGAGAAGCCCATCGTACTGGAGTCAATGACCTTCCCCGACACCGTGATCTCTATCGCCGTAGAGCCTAAGTCACAGGCTGACGTTGCCAAGTTGGACAACGGTCTGGCTAAGTTGGCTGAGGAAGACCCCACCTTCACCGTACGTACCGACGAGCAGAGTGGTCAGACCATTATCTCAGGTATGGGTGAGCTTCACCTCGATATCATTATCGACCGTCTGAAGCGTGAGTTCAAGGT
>CADCAG010000008.1 GCA_902799355.1 uncultured Bacteroidales bacterium | reverse complement strand
AGATACAAAATCAAATCGGAAAATTTTAAAATCGCTGTATCTCATTGATTTTTAAATATTTAATTAATATTCGAGAGAATTTAACCGGACACTAGTGATTTGGCGTATTGTTTTTCTCCTGTCAGTCAGATTTTAAGAAACTAGGGGAAGACGATGAGTATATTTATGGAATACATACAACATATGAATATTCTAAGAGGGAAGATTGTTATATTTTTACGTTTGAACAAAAATTGAAATCTGGAAGTAATGCAGATATTATCAAAGACAAACTTATTCGTTCTAAAAATAGTGTGAAATTTACGGATTATTCTTATACACTCATGAGGATAAAATATGATTTCGAACATAATAAAGAATGTATGATTTCTATTTGTGATTATGACTCTAAAGGAAATTGTATTTACACGAATGCGTCTACAATCGATCACTTTGTACCTGTTATGCCTGATGACCGAGGTTATGCTGCTGCAAAAGAATTATTTTCCGATAGTAAAAAGTAAGACTTATCCTCATTTATATTATGGATTATTCAATTACTCAAAAACTTACTTGGAACTGTCGATTACTTAGCGTAATAAAGAAAAGGAATCGCAAAAATAATTCCAGATTCATTGTAGCCAAGTATGGAAAATATGATAATGGAGAATTGCTATTTAGCATTATATATGATGAATCTGCATATGATTTCTTAAAGATGGATATGAAATCACATAGCCTTCATACAGTTGATAGAATTGCTATTCAACCCAATATCCCATTGTATCATATTTACACATGGGATGATGTTGAAAATGAGCTCTGTTCAAGAGAACATGTTGGTGAAGTACAAAGAGATGACGAAGGGAATCCCATAAAATTTTCCCAAATCGTTGTTTTTGCGAATTTTGATAATAAACTTCGTCCTACAATACAAGAAACACTGGATAAACATTATATAGCGATAAATTCACCTATAGTGGGGCAATTTTTGAACTTTAACAATGAGGAGCATTATTGGCAGCTACGTAATAAAGATAAGAATCAAAAGGAACAAGAATGCCAAGAGGATTATGACGAATATATGAGTAATGTTTATGAATCATATGAAAAACGCCGGTGTGCGGAAATGGATATGACTGAGGAAGATAGAATTATGTCAGCACTTGAAGATGGAAATGGCGAATTATATGGGTTTTAAATACATATTCTTTTTATATATTTAATACAAAATACGAGTATACTCATCCGCTTAAAACCAATAAGCGGATGAGTTTTTTTTTGTTTTCAAAGACTTCTGGGGATGTAGAGGTAGGCGACTGGAGAACTGTGTCAGGCAGGAAAAACCTCTTTGTGTTCACGGATGATGTTGACCAGGTCGTAATAACATTGGGGATGGACTTGAAGGTCAGTCAAGAGCTGAAGTTCGTGGGTGCCTCCGCCTGGAGATACTCCCTAAATTCTCTGATAGGCCAACCTTTCGTCACCCGTCAGCAGGTAGATAATACCGCAATAGGATTTTGAATTACTCTTCACGATATTCCAGTATGTCGCCAGGCTGGCAGCCGTTGCCTGCTGCAAGCCCGTCAGGAGCAGAGCCATGGGGGCGAATAGTCTCAAAAACTTTTTCATTGTAGATAGAATTTAGTGATTACTTCCCGAATGGTCGGGTTACCATCGGCAAAAGTAATCACTGTCGTTCAACTTTGCCAAGACAAAAAAGCGCCCCTTGTTAGAGACGCCTTGTTATCGTGAACGAATGTTCCTACAAATAGAAAGTGAACTTCGAGCCCTTACTACCGATGCCCTCATGGTCAGCGGGGAGGGAGAACTGGCAACAGAGGTCGCTGGCCTGTTCATCGTCAAGTGTGACGGATAGCTCCAGCTCGATGGCCATGCGTCGGTCGTTATACCTGAGGTCCCAGATACATTCACCTAGAACGGCGTTCACTACCGTTCGGATTTCGTCTTGCGTTCGCCAGATGGAGTCATAGTCAGTCATACTTTTTTGATTACCTTGCAGGGATTACCAACCGCAACAGTATTCGATGGGATATCCTTTACCACCACCGAGCCTGCGCCAATGCTCACATTATCACCGATTGTAACTCCTGGGAGAATGGTGACGCTGCCGCCAATCCACACATTATTTCCTATGGTGACAGGCTTTGCCCATTCTTGCCGGCTGTTGCGCTCAATCGGGTCAGTACTATGGCAAGCAGTATAGATACTGACATTTGGACCGATGAAGCAGTCGTCGCCAATGGTGACGCGTGCTTCGTCAAGAACTGTAAAATTGAAATTGGCAAAGAAGCGTTTTCCGATGCTTATCTGCTTACCATAGTCGCAACGGAACGGCTGGTTGATAAGATAATTATCATCAGCCACGTGGCCGAACAACTCTTTGATGATTTCCTTCATCCTCTTGGTCTCAGATGGCCGGAGCGAGTTATACTCAAAGATCTTTTCCCTTGTTGCGGTTAATTCTTCCAACAGCTCTTGGTCAACCGCAGAATAAATCTCACCTGCAAGCATCTTTTCTTTCTCTGTCATATCTATCGTATTATTTTTGCTTTTTTTCTTGTAATTTCGCTGCAAAAGTACAAAAAATCGGGCAGAATTATGTATTTTTGCCCCAGCAAAACCGATTTTAAGTAAATAAATGGCTTGGAAACTCAAATATCGCTGCAGCCAGTGCGACTACTCACCCACCAAATTCGTAGCACTGACAGAGTGTGGCAACGTGCCTACCATCAGCACGCAATGGAATGCTGGCAGCAAGTGGCTGTTCTTCATGCCTTGGTACGACTATGCGCGCACCAATAATCCCAGCAGCACCGACTTCAAAAGCACCAACCACAGCAACTGTAATGCAGCATGGTGGAACGAGGCCTTCTCGAACGACTTCGTACTGACGCGCGACGACATGAAGGCACTGCGTCAGCAGGCGGCAGGCATCGCCCCCACCCCTTTGCGCCACGATGAAGGCGTGAAGTCCCATGCTGTGTACGACCTGAGCGGCAGACGCGTGAGCCACCCCTCCCGCGGTATCTATATCGTTGACGGAAAGAAGTATCAAAAGTCCCACCAGTCTCACGACTGATGGGACAACCAAAGACTCAGGGGGTCTGTCCCCGTGAGTCTTTGGTATGGTGAAGTGCTGTTAGCAGTTACTTGAACACCTTCTGGGCGAACATAGTGAGGTAGATGCGCCAGTTGCGCCAGATGTGGCCGCCGTCGGTCTCGACATACTCGTACTTGTAACCCTTGGTGTCCCAGTAGTTACGCAGGTCGACAGTGCTCTGATAGAGGAAGTCGGTGTTGCCCATGGCCATCCAATAGAGCTTGGGCTTGCTGCCGAAGAGACGGGCAGACTGCTGGGCGAAATCGGGGTCGGCCTTGATCTGCTCGGAGAAGGGCTGCTGCATGTTGAAGTCCTTGCCCAGATGGAGGCCAGCAGAGAAGAGACCGTAGTAGTCGAAGGTGGTGGGATACAGCAGGCTGATGGCGAAGGTGTGGCCACCACCCATGGAGAGTCCGCAGACGGCACGGCTGTCGCGCTTCTTGATGGTGCGATAGTTGGCATCGACATAGTTGACGATGTCCATGAAGCTGGCAGGGATGGTGGCAGCAGCGGGTGTCTTAGGACCATTGCCTCCATCGCGGAAGCCTGGGGTATACATGCCGAAGGACCACTCGCCAGGGGCTGCCTGACAGTTGGGGTTGCCATTGGGCATGACGACAATCATGGGCTTGGCCTTGCCCGTAGCGATGAGGTTGTCGAGAATCTGGGCAGCACGACCCAGCTCACTCCACGCATTCTCGTCGCCACCAGAGCCATGCAGCAGGTACATGACGGGATAGCGGCCACCCTTGTCGTAGCCGGGGGGTGTATAGATGGTCATGCGTCGCTGCATGTTCAGCGTGGGACTGGGGTACCACACCTTCGAGAGGTTGCCGTGGGGTACCTCGTTGACGCGGTAGAGGTCGCCCTTGTCGCCCTTCTCACTGCTGACGATGAAGATGTTGGTGAACGACACAATGTCGCGATTGACGTAGATGTTGGCAGGGTCTTTCACGCCCGTCATGCCGTCGATGTTGAAGGTGTAGCTGTACATCTCAGGGGCGAGCTTGCCGGTGGTGTAGCTCCATACGCCGTTTTTGCCTTCCACCAGCTCGGCAACACCTGGGGCATCGTACTTGCCATAGCCAGGGACGTCAATCTGCTGGGTGGGCAGGAAGTCGCCCGTGACCTCGACCTTGACGGCCTTGGGGGCATAGATGTTGAACGTCACCCTACCGTCGCTATGGACGATGGGGGATTGTACACTGGCACTGTTGAAGAGTTTCTCCTGTGCCAGAGCGCCAGAGCTACAGATAGCTACGAGCGCCAAAGAAAGAATCGTTTTTTTCATTAATAGGGTTTGTTATTTGTTTGTAGGGAATTCATGTACCACCTGCAAATTTAGAAAATAATCCAGAATAAAACAAGAAAAAGGCAAAAAAACTGTCCCACCAATCTCACGACTGATGGGACAGAAATACAAAATTAACTAACTAACTTACAATTCAACTAAATCTTTTTCTATATAAAACCTAACTATTAATAATCGTCATCTAATTCCATACCTGGGCTATATACAGTACCACCACCGTAGTCTCCGCCGATTCCAGGTGAACTAGCGAGCATCTGCTGTGTAGCAATCTTAACTACTTGCAATTGGGGAATAATATATTTCTTTTTCATTGTTACTTCATTTTATGTTAAACATTAATTTCCATTAATTATCCATTAATTTCTCATTAATTATTTAATGACAACTTTCTTACCGTTCACGATGTACAGACCTTTAGTGGGCTGAGCTACGCGCTGACCAGCGAGGTTGAAGTATTCACCGGCAACCTTCTGAGTCTTCACTTCATTCACGCCAGTCGTTTCCTCATCGTCAAAGAGGTTGAGACCACGAGCAGGAGCTGCACCTAATGCGAGGTAAGCCTTGCCCTTAGGAACAACTGCAGAAGTGCTATTGATAAGTAAGAACATAGCATTGCCACCTTCTTCGCCAAGTACATAGTTGAAGCCAGCCCCTGTGCCAGAAGTAATTGTAGAACCATTACCAGCAACCAGTTTGTTAGTTCCAGAGTAGCTTGTACCACTCGTAGCAACGGGAATTGTATAAGTTTCTGCAGGTGCATTCAACAGCAGTGGAGTGTTTGCTGCCACCTTTGTAACTGCTGTCTTAGTGATAGCAGAACCAGAAGCACCCGTAACAACATAAGCCTTAACCTCAGAGCCTGTGAAATCAAGAGGATAGTCACTAACGAAAGTAGCCCAGTTCAATACGCTAATAATAGTGTTAATCTTGGTAACGGGGAATTTGTAAGTAATGTGACTATGGTCAGTCGTTAAATTCACTGAAATGTTCTCCGTAGCAAAGTTGGGGAATGCAGTGGCATTGGGTTCAATCGTGTATTTCAATGTAAACGGTGTACTATTGTCTGCTGGCGTATGAACTGCTGTAATTGTTACAACTCTTCCACTACGAGCGATGGTCAGTGTGACATCTGCGCCATCCATTTTATTTAAGAAATCAGCAAAGGAATTAAAAGTTTCCTCCTTGTTGGTTACTGGTGTCGTATCAGGATCACCTTCGGCGTCTACAAGCAATGTTCCCCATCTGGCGCCTCCAAGAACGATGTCAGCATAGTTGCCATTGTAAGCCAATTCTATGCCGTAGTTATCCCAATTATCAGCCTTTGCGGAATGATTCGTGAAGTGCATTGTCAAAACGCTCTCAGGCTCAAGTGTAGTAACAGGTGAAGCACCAAAGCCTCCATTATTTTCAACAGCACCAATTGTTGCAGTTACTGCATCAACATCTCCTGTGTCTGTTATTGCATCATTCGAAATAGTAATGACTGCAGCATCAGCGCAAAGGAAAGCCTTGACATCCTTGGTCGTACCAATCTCTGTCACAAAATAGTGAGTGTAAGAGGTGGCTTCTTTTGTGACAGTTGTTTTTATGAACACCTGAGTGCCATAACGCTGGATAGCCATGACGGCAGTAGCATCTTTAACAAATGCCTGCCAGTCAGATTGTGACAAGCTACCTTTAGTATTCGTATTGCTGACAACAGCACCTGTATTCCAATTGGTCTTATACCAAGCAAAATCGGGAGAGCGGAACCATACATAGCCATTATTACCACCAATTTGTGGCGCACTAACTGTGTTATTTGTAAGGCTAAATACATAGCCGCCCCAATCACCAGAATAGTTGGTTACCGTAAAGGTTAGGGTCAACGTCTTGTTCGATGAGATTGTATAAGCAGAAGAGTATGAACCTGCATCTGCCCATCCTTTATCTGTAGCACCAATCGTTTCATCTGCCCACGCAGCAGAGCTCATGAATAGTCCTCCAAATAGCAAGAGGATTGTTTTTCTAAAGATTTGTTTCATAGTTTTTAAGTATGTATTAATGAGTAGTAGGATTAGTATTAGAAATTGTCGAAGTCGGTGACATCAGTATCGGTGAGGTCGAAGTCGTCGAACTCAGGAGCGAGGATGGGATCGGTACTGCCCAATTCGCCATTCAGGGTTACAGAGCCTGCCAACAGCTGGTTGGCGGCCTTGATCTCTACGATGTCCATTGCGGGATTGATATATGTCTTTTTCATTGTTTTACAAGCCCCCTAAGTTAGGGGGATGGGGGTCTGAACAAGCGGTTTCAGTCCCCCTCTATAGTTTGACTTGTTTACGGAGTCTGCGCTTGTTCAGACCCCTGTCGTCCCCTAACTTAGGGGACTAATACCTTTTTGCCATTCACGATATACAGTCCCTTGGTAGGATTAGCGACGCGCTGACCAGCGAGGTTGAAATACTCACTTCTTCCATCAGCCATCTTACTTCTTACATCGGCTACGCCAGTGGTTTCTTCGCTACCGAAGTCGAAGGTGAGCTCGCGGGCAGCGACCTCCTCGTCGAACTGGAGGTAGGCCTTGCCAGTAGGAATGGTACGGGCAGAGGTAATCTTCTTGAACTGGACATTCATGCCAGTGGTGCTCAGGGCGTACTTGGTCTTGCCAGACTCAGGGCTGACAGAGGCACCTGTGCCACGCTTTAGCAGGTTGACAGCAGGAGCTGTAGCGCTGGTGGCAGTGGGAACGATGTAGATCTTGCTGACATCGCCCTTGAGCAGTAATGGGGTATTGGCAGGAACGGCAGTGGTGACAGGCGAGAGTATGGCATAGCCACCGTTATGAGCAGTGACGACATAGGCCTCCAGACCCTCAGGAGCCTGAGAGAAGTCGAGGGCTGTGGTGCTGCAGAACGTAGACCAGCCGTACTCGCTGACAGGAGCACTGGCACCCGTCTCAGTAGAGAGGAGGTCGAGGTGGGCACCTTCTGTGAGCAGACGTACTGTCACGTCGCCAGAGGCAAAGTCGGTGTTGGTCACACTGTAGCGCTCAGTGACTACGCTACCGTTGGTCAACGACTGTTTGGCGACAATCGAGAGGGTGTTGCTGGTTTCACGAGAGATGACAATCTCAATGTCGGCACCATTCATGTTCTGTTTGAAGATGGCCCAGTCGATATAGTTCTCCAGCGTGAGATTGGCAGCATTATAATAGGCTCCCCATCCATAGTTGTCGGCACGCAGGTCGAGATATTTGGTACCCTTCTGAATTTCGAGAATCCAGTTGTTCCAAGCCTGCAAGCCATTGGTGTAGTTCTTGAACTGAAGCTTCAAGCTCTTACCGGCAGCCAGCGTCATGTCTGTATGAGAACCTGCAGCGAATGCGCCCGTATTGTTCTCCAGTCCATGCAGCGTACCCGTGATGGTGGGATAGGACGAAGTGGTGGTCTCTACACCAGAGACGGTCAGCACAGCAGCATCAGCAGCCAGGAAGGCATAGACATCGGCCGTGGTGCCAAGGTCCTGCACATAGTAGTGGCGATAGGTAGTGCCCGCCTTCGTGATGTCTGTGGTCACCAGCACCTCGCTGCCATGGCGTTCCATCTTCATGGTCACCATAGCGCCTGGGAGATGAGCAATCTTGGCAGCCTCGATGGCGTCAGCATCGGCACCAGCATAGTTGTTGACATTATAGGTAGCACCTGTGTTCCAGTTGGCTTCTGCTCCAACCTTATAGTCACATGCGGAACGGATAAAGGCATATTGGTTCTCGCCCCAAGTGATAGCATTGGTCTTTGTGATAATACCTACATAACCCTCATAAGAATTCGCGCCCTTCGTCTCGTCGACAGAGAAGGTGAAGGTCACCGTCTGGTTAGATTTCAGGGTGTAAGGGCCTACGAAACAACCTGCATCGCCCCACCCCTTCGTCGTGGCGCCAATGGTCTGTGAGGCAGGAGCCTTATAACCCCAGAGGGTGTTGCCATTGCTCTTGGCCATAGCCGTGAAGGCGGCCACTTTCTGTGTTGTGGGCTCCAGCGTCTGCTCTACCATCACGCCATTGTAGGTCTTGCCGCCAACAGTAATAGAGATATAAGAGGTACCTGCGGTAACACTCCAGCTACCCGTCATGTCGCCAGTAATAGAGCCATCAGACTTAAGCTCGACATCAACAGGTGTGGTGAGCTGCTTGTTTTTATGATCCAGATTCAGGGTGTGCAGCAGCAGCTTGTAGTTGCCAGGGATGTTGGCCGTAGCAATCTGCTGGGTGGTCTTGATATCTGTGTTGGTAACAGTCTCGCCAGTATATTCAAACGGAGCAGCACACAGCCAGCCGTCCTTGTTGACGAAGACCTGGTGGACACGCAGTTCGTGAGCCTCAGTGATGGCGCGGTTCTGGAAACGAGTGTGATAGACCATGAATGTCTGATCGCCCTGCGTGATGACAGAGTTGTGACCTTGAGAGCGCTCAGAGTTGTCGCCAGTAGCCATAAAGCCCCAATCGCCATAGGCTCCGAAGATGTTCTCACCACGATCGGTCTTACGAGTACCGTCAGGGCCATAGTTCATACGATATTCATCATAGATAGCAATGCCTGCAGAATGATAAGGATCCACATATGGACCATCGGGACTGGTGGAGCGGAACACACGCATCTGGTAGCCAGCATCAGCGTTCAGTCCACCATAGGTTACAAACAGATAGTAGTAGCCATCTATATATTTAATGTACGAGGCCTCGCCAGAGGCATGACGGCCACCAGCAATCTTCTTACCAAAATAAGGATCCTCGCGAACATCGTCGGCACCTTTTGAACCCTGTGTATAGGTATAGTCTACATCATAGTCGCGCAGACCAGTATTCTCGTCGAGCTCCAGCATCCAGATGCCTCCATGCCACGAGCCGTAGGACATCCACAGCTTGCCCTCCTCGTCGTAGAACACGCAGGGGTCGATGGCATTGGGCCAACGCTGGCGCCAACCACTAATATTGCCAACAGCATAGCGTGAGGGCAGAGAAGCCTGGTCGCCAAGAACCAGTTCCAGGTCTGTCTTCTTGTAGCTGACAGCCGCTTTTGAGGTATTAAAGAAACCACTGAATACCACAGGGCCCTGATAGAGATAAGGACCACTGATCTTATCGGAGGTCAACAGAACAATGCTGCAATTGGCATTGTCACCATTGATGCTCAAGTACATGCACCACTTGTTCATCTTCTTATTATAGATGACATCGGGTGCCCAGAGATTGCCACTGATATCGTAAGTAGAACCTCCGGCAGAGAATGCTTCCACATCGAAGTTACCGAAATCGACCGTAGCGCCACCAATCTTCACCGTCTTCGTAGCATTCTGATTGAAAGCCGTTTCGCACGTCACACTGGCACTGGCTTCAGTACGCCAAGCCACGGGTACGGTACTCCAGTTCATGAGGTCAGTAGACTTTGCCCAAGCCTGATGACTTCCAAACACATAATAACTCTGTGATGTGGGGTCCCAGACAACGCTGGGATCATGAACACTGATGCGAGCCTGTGTATACGCAGACACACAGGCAGGCACCAACATCATTAGTAGTAAGTAGTAAATTTTTCGCATGTTTGTTTAAGCAGTTTTGTTGCTGCAAAATTAGTCTACATTATTATTATACAGGTGGACAAGTGGACAAAAAAGGTGGACAAAAGCGTGGAAATGGGCTTATATACAATCTTTCAACAGTATTTATCCACCAATTCGGGCTAATGGCCTGAAAACTAACAAAAAAGTGTGCCCACACAGGACACACCTTACTGATTATTTCACAGAGATTCGATTACTTTGCAATGCGATAGATGCGGAACGACATGGCAGGCAGCTGGTCGTTGATGACACTCTGTTTCTTGTCAGCCTCTACAGCGATGGTACCCTGCTTGGGGGTGATGAACTCAGGACGCTGGATGCTGTTCTCGTCGTCCATGCCCTTGTGAGAGAGCGTGATGGTATTGGCGGTGGTAGCACCCGTAAGGTCTTTGAGGTTCAGCGTGATAGGCTGTGCCTGCTTGGAGGTGTTGACCACCTTGACGATTACCTCGTTGGCAGCATTGTCGTAGGCTGCAGAGGCGAAGAGTCCGTTCTGACCTTCCTGGCCAGCTACGGGCACGGCCTTCTTGCCTGCGGGAGTGGTCAGCGAGAGCACGTGGGTGCCCTTGTTGGTGGCATAGAGTTGCTGCACATAGTAGCTGACGGTCTTGAACATCTGTGTCTGGTCGTACCATATCTGGTCGGGACGCCACTGCCAGCCGTCGACGTGAGCGAAGAGCGGTGCAGGAGTCGTCATGTGGACGATGTCGGCATTGCGCTCAAAGCCTGTCATGTGGGCGGCTTCGAGGATGGCTGCCTCGTAGTGGTTCCACTTCTTGCCCTTGCCGTGACAGGCATACTCGCCGGCAAACACCTTCGGGCCCTTGCGGTCGTAGGAGTCGTAGCGCAGACCGTGGGTGAGGAACCACTGTTCGTCGCGGTAGTAGTGCTCGTCGTAGAGGTCTACCTTCAGCTCCTTCATGCGGGGCTGCAGGAGGTCGAAGTCCCAGCCTTCACTGTTAGGACCTGTGGTACCAATGAGTTTCAGGTCGGGATACTTCTTGCGGAGCGCGTCGCTGAACTTCTTGAGACGTGCTGTGAAGACAGGGCCGTAGCCACCATGCTCCTCGTCGTAGTCCCACTGCTCATTGCCCACACCCAGATACTTCAGGTTGAAAGGCTCGGGGTGGCCCATGTCGGCACGTACCCTACCCCACTTGGTGGTAACGTCGCCATTGGCAAACTCCACGAGGTCGAGGGCATCCTGAATGTAGGGGCCGAGGTCGTCGAGAGCAACGTGTACGCCAGGCTTGGTGGGGTCAGGGTTCTGGAACTGACACGACAGACCGCACGAGATGACGGGCAGCGGTTCGGCACCGATGTCCTCAGAGAGTTGGAAGAACTCAAAGAAGCCCAGACCATACGACTGGTAGTAGTCGGGGAAGTAGCGGTAGTCGAAGGTGTACTCCCAACGGTTGTGGTTCAGCGGACGGTTCTCTACAGGACCTACGCTGTTCTTCCACTGATAGCGCTCGTCGAGTGAGCTGCCCTCAACGATGCATCCGCCAGGGAAGCGGAAGATGCCGGGGTGCAGGTCTTCAAGTGCCTGAGCGAGGTCACGGCGCATGCCGTTCTCACGGTTCTTATAGGTATTCACGGGGAAGAGCGAGATGTGCTCGAGGGCTACGCATGACTGTGAACCATTAACCAGGAAGATGCGCAACTTGGCATGCTTCATGGTCTTGGTAGAGGTCAGCGTGAGGGTATACTTCTTCCATGTGGTCGACGTCACGTCCAACTTCTGCTCCACAAACTCCTGCTTCTCGTCCATAGAGTGCTCGTCAATGAGCTGCACACGGATGGTAGCCTTTGCCTTAGGAGCCTTTGCCCATACGGAGAAGCGATACTGCTCGCCCTTCTTTACGCCAATGCCGAAATAGCCCTCGTTGACGAGTCCCGAACGGAGGTCGTTGTGGCCAGGGTCGCTAAGCACCACATAGTGTGGACAACGCTCGAAGGGACCATCGTCCTTGACTTCTACACAGCCGAAGGACTGCCAGCCCATCAGTTGCTGTGGGAATTCGAACGAGCGGTTTTTTACCAGTTCACCATACAGTCCGCCATCGGCAGCATAGTTGATGTCCTCGAAAAAGATTCCATACATCGTTTGCTGGATGGGTGCCCCCAGTTTCTTGGTGTTTACGTCCATCACACTCTGAGCCATAGCACCCCATGCGGCACTCATGGCGAAAGCCATTGTCAATAAGGTTTTCTTCATATCTGTATACTTTAGTATTATCATAACGCAATTTCCCGTCGTATGTTTTATATTGTAGGAGAATCTCCTACTCTGTTACGCGGAAGTAGTCGAAGTCGGCAATGCCGCCCGCCTCTTTCGTGGCATAGTGGAACAGTGCGAAGCGGTAGCCGCAGAAGTCGGGCCAGTCGTAATACATCTGCAGCGTGTCGCCAATGGCGTGCCACTCGTTGCCGTCCAGACTGTAGGCAAATGTAGCCTTGTCTGTCAGATTGCGGAAGTCGGCTTCGAAGCGGAGGTATATCTTACTTCTGCCATCATCCATCTTACATCTTTCCATCTCTTTCCCCACAGCATCGTCCTTCCACATGGCCTTGTGCATGACTATATAGTAGTTTCCATTTTCCTTCTTAATACCCACAAAGCCATAGCGATTCTGGAAGCATGCCAGTCCGGCGACGTCGCCGTCTTTCATCTGCGAGACATCTACGAGCACCTCGCCCTGACAGGTAGGTCCATAGGTGCGCTGAGTCAGTGTGTTGCGGGCATCACGGATGTGGTGAGCGACAGCAGTGGTCTTCAGTCGCAACCACCCCTTGCGCTCAGTGAGGCTCCAGCTCTTCATGTCGGGCACGTGGTTCCACTGCCATACGGGACTGAGCCACCCCTGACGCTTGTTGCCCAAGAGGCTGTTCTTCCACCGCCATCCAAAGCGGCTCTTGCTCTTGGCGGGTTTCCACGACAGGAAGTCGTCGCTGAGCACAATGCCGATGCCCTTCTGGGCAGGCAGGTCGACCATCAGCGGAGTCGTCATATTCTTTCCAGCAGCCAGGCTGTTTGACGACTTGCCAGTGCCCACGATGGGCCAGCCGTCGGCGCTCCACGTCATAGGCAACAGAACAGGCATGCGCCCTACACTGCCGTAGTCTTTGAAGAGGAAGCACCACCACGTGCTGTCAGCAGCCTGTACGACGCCACCCTGGCCAATGCCGTTGGTAAGCATCTGCGTATGGCCAAACTCGTCGACCATCTCGCCACCGAACACCAGACGTCCTTCCCAAGGACCATTGAACAAGTCGCGTGAGCGCCAGACAATCTCCTGGCGCTGACCGTCCATGCCTTGTATCATGAAGATATAGTAATAGTCACCAATCTTGTAGCCGTGGTAGCCCTCAGCACGCAGTCCGCGGGCAGGGTTCTGCAGATTGGCGTAGTCGATGACCTTGCGACGCTCGCTGACGGTGACGTTCCACTGCTTGTCGACCTTCATCTCGCGCAGATACATGGCGTGGTCGTCAAAGGTGGTGGCAGGGTGCAACACGTACTTCTTCATCTCCTTGCCTGTGTCTTCGAAGAGCAGTCCGGGGTCGTAGCACATCTCTGTCTTCGACATGTGCCAGCGCCCGTTCTCTATGTCGTCGGTGACATAGAAGTACGTCGTCTTCGTCGTGTTGCACGTCATCATCATATAGTAGAGCTTCTCGTAAGGATCGTAGCGCAGGTTGGTAGCCCACTGTCCGTTGCTATACTCGCTCTGTCGGTTGAGCAGTCGGAAGTTGTCGCCCTCGTCGAGCGCGTCGTAGGCATAGTTGACGACCTGCCAGTTGGTGAGGTCTGTTGACTTCATGATGCCACAACCTGGTGCAAAGTGCATCGTCGTGGATACCATGTAATAGGTGTCGCCGACACGGATAATGTCGTGGTCGGGAACATCGGAGAAAAGCATCGGGTTGCGGAACTGTGGGTTGTAGACCTCGGGCCAACCGTCGGCAGTCCAACGTATGGGGCGCTGCATGAGTATGCTGGCGCCCTTGTGTTCGATGCTATAGCCATGACAGATGAAGACATCCTCATCGCCAAAGCGGTAGACAGCACAGTGGCCAGCAGCCTCATACTGCTTCTTGTCGCCCTCGATGAAGAGCGTACCCCCACCCTCGCGCATGTCTACACCATTGCGGTCGAGGTAAGGACCGTCGACCGTGCGGGAACGTCCCACCGCTACACGGTAGTTGCTCAGCGAGCCGCGGCAACAGTAGTCCCACGCCACAAAGAGGTAGTACCAGCCTCCATGCTTGTAGATGAAGGGAGCCTCGATGGCATTGGTGCCCGCATACTTGGACGTAGGATTCGCAGGGACATTTTTGGCTGTAGGCGAATAGCGGCGGGCAATGGTGCGCGACTGTTCACCTTTAGCGACATGCATGGTGCTGTCGAGACGTATCAGTTGGATACCGTCCCAGAACGAGCCCCACGCCATCCAGGGTTGGTCATTGTCGTCAATGACAAAACACGGATCAATGGCATTCCAATTATTGCGATGTTCACGAGAGGAGACGATGCAGCCCTCATCATTCCAGACGGGTGCAGAGAGCGACGGCGTACTAAGCAGTCCGATAGCTGAACCGTTCTTGCCGAACGTAGAACAGCTATAGGCCAGCCACCAGCGGTTGTGCCAGCGTATGACGTCGGGCGCCCACACATGGTGCTCGAACCCAGGCACCGAGTCGCGTGTCCACTGTGGCATCACGGTTATAACGGGTGTGGGGTCTATCGTCCATGTGCGACGATCCTTGGAGGTCATGTGCTGGATGCCGATGCCTGTACAGTAGAGGTGATAAACATCATCCTCAAAAGCCATCACGGGGTCGTGCACCATAGGATTGTCGGTGGTAATCGGCACCATACGGTGTCGATTACCCTGGGCCATTGCCGACTGTCCGACAATTACCAGCATCACAAACAAAAGAAGCCTTCTCATGCTGTGTATATTACTTCTTCAAGACCTTGCGGCCATTTTCAATGACGAGACCTTTGTAGTCAGCGGTCACCTGCTGTCCGGCGATGTTGTAGCGCACGCCGTTGCTATTGTTGTTCATCTTGACGTTCTCGATACCGTCAACGCCACCAGTAATCTGTGCGCTGATGAGGTCGATACAGCCACCCTCAATGACAAGGAAGGCACGGATGTTCTGCTCGCCATCGTCGCAGTTGGCAACCTCCAGATTCTCGGAATAATTCGTACCACCAGCAGTGGTGATGTCTGCATGAGCTGTCAGCTGAGCGCCGTTACGCGTCAGAGTAAGATTTACCTTAGCGCCATGCATGTCGTCCTTGAAGGTATCCCAATTGTAGTTGTTGGTCAACACATAAACATCAGCGTTATCATTAGAGTTTCCATATGCACCCCAGCAATAGCTGTCAGCACGAACGACGAAATACTCCTTATATCCGCCTTCTGTGTCGCCACGGTCGGCATCCGTTGTAGCTGCCAATGCCCAGTTGTTCCAATTGTTTACCTTGTTGGTATAATTGATGAATTGCAGTGTCAGCACCTGGTTCTTTGCGAGTTTGTAATAGTCAGAGAATGCACTCCACCAGCCTGTGGTCAAGTCGGTCTCACCAATCTGGGTACCCTGAATGGTGATGGTCTCAGGCATCTCAGAGTCGGTAATCGTCGTGGCATCGTCGTCGATAACCAAGTGTCCGCCATCGGTAGTCAGGAAAGCACGGATGTTCTGGGTACCATCGCCACAGTCTATCACAAATTCCTCAAAGTAGTCAACACCGCCAACAGTAGTGATATCTGCATGCAGGGTCACTCTGGCACCTACGCGAATGATGGTCATATTAACCGTTGAACCATCCATGTCGTCTTTGAAAGTATCCCAGTTGTAGTTGCTGGTCAGTGAGGTAAACCAAGTCTGATTATCGAAAGTATTGGTGGTACTATTCCAGCCGTAGTTGTCGGCACGCAGCACATAATACTCTGAATAACCATCTGCACCGCGATCTGCATCGGTAGTCACTACGGCCAGCCAGTTGTTCCAGTTGTTGGCCTTGCTGGTGTAGTTGGTGAACTTCAGCTTCAGCGTCTTGTTAGGGGCAAGGGTGTAATAGTCGGAGAATGCCGTCCACCAGCCTGTGGTGTTGTCCTCATTGCCTACTGTGCCAGCCATCGCCATTGTACTAAAAAGTACAGCGGTAATAAAAGTAAAGATTTTCTTCATTGTAGTTTGTTTTTTAGTTTGTTATTGATAAAAAGTATTGATTTATTAAGTACCTCTCTCCTCACCCACTTCATCGAGCAAGGAGAGAGGTGAATAGACTGCTTATTCAGTAACCTTGTAACCCCAAACGGTGATACCTGTTGCCTGGTTCAGACAAGTGAAGGCGGGTACCTGCTTGTTGGTGGGCTCTAAGGTCTGGAGAACCATGACACCCTTGTATTCGTCAGCACCCAACTTGATGGTGAAGTAAGACTTACCCTCGGTGGCGCTCCATGTGCCAGTACCGGTACCAGTGACAGTGCCGTCAGCGTTGAGCGTGATGTCAACAGGAACAGCCACTTCCTTCTTGGTGTGGTCGAGTGCATAGGGGTGAGCCAACAGCTTGTAGTTGCCTGCAATCTGGTCGGTAGCAATCAGCTGCTTAGCGGCAATGTCGGCAGACTTAGCCAACTCGCCAGTGTACTCGAACGGAGCAGCAACGAGCCATCCGTCAACATTCTGGAAGAGCTGGTGTACACGTACTGCATGACCTTCACCCTGCTCCTGGAAGCGAGAGTGGTAAACCACGTAGGCACGACCGTCAGGAGCGGCAATGACAGAGTTGTGACCCTGTGAGCGCTCTGCCCATGCACCAGAAGCCTGGATGTCGCTGCTTGACCAGTCGTAGGCACCGAAGATGTTGACGCCACGGTTACCATCGTTCTCGCTAGGACCGAAGTTCAGTGCATAGCTGGTGAAGATAGCATTGCTACCCTTGCTGTCCAAATAAGGTCCGTCAGGATTCTCTGAACGGAACACGCGCATCTGGTAACCACCATTGTTGTAGTCTGTGGGAACACCACCTGCTGCCAGTCCGCCGTAGCTCATGAACAGATAGTAGTAACCACCAATGTACTCAATATAGCTGGCCTCGCCAGAAGCATAGTGACCACCGGCAATCTTCTTACCGAAGTAAGGATCAGAAGTCTCGCTCTCAGCATAGGTTACGTCGTAGTCGCGCAGACCGGTCTTCTCGTCCAACTCCAACATGAAGATACCACCACTCCATGAACCGTAAGACATCCACAACTTGCCCTGTTCGTCGTAGAACACGCAGGGGTCGATGGCGTTAGGCCAGTGGTTGCCATAGTTGTCGCTGGGAGCATAGCGGCTGGGCAGCGACTCCTGAGCACCAAGAACAATCTCGAGGTCGGTTTTCTTGTAGGTATCGCCAGACTTGAAGCCACTGATAACAACAGGAGCCTGATAGGTGTAAGGACCTACGATGAAGTCAGAGGTCAGCATGATGATGCTGGAATACCAGCTGTCACCATTGATGCTGAGGTACATGCACCACTTCTTCATCTCCTTGTTGTAAACCACGTCAGGAGCCCACATGTTGCCGTCAACACTCCAGTTGGGATTGGCTGTGCCCGACCACTCAAAAGCATTGAATGCAGGCATGTCGACGTCTGCGCCACCTTTCTTTACCTTGGTGACTTCAGGCTTCAGGAAGGCGACGTCGTTGCCAACGCCAGTGACGCCATTAGCACCCCAGGGCACTGATACAGTAGTCCACGTCATTAGGTTGGGTGACTTGGCATAAGCACGGTGTGAACCGAAGATGTAGTATGACCAAGAAGAGGGGTCATAGACTACGCTGGGGTCGTGAACGCTGACGCGCTGCAGGTTGCTGGGCCACAGAACCTGAGTAGTAGGTTCTGTGGGAGCAATAGCTGCTGGTGGTGTAGGAATAGAGTTGTCAGGGTACTCGTCCTCTTTACAGCTTGTGACTGTGGACAGCATGCCTACACAGGCAATTCCCATCATCCAGTATTTCATATTATTCTTGTTCATAATTACTTGTCTTTTTAGAATGTTCTTTCATTTGATTACTCGAATACGATGTGAGCCTTCTCAATGGTGAAGCTCATCCACAAGTCACCAGCAACGATGGTACTAATGCCAGTATAGGTCTGGGTGTAAGTGTTGCCATCGACGCCTTCAGATACACACTTCACGTCAGCTGTAGAGCCATGGTTGGTGACAGAAACAGTTACCGTAGCTCCGTTCATGGCATTGCGCCAAGCATCCCAGTCAGTGTGGCTGCAGGTAGCTGTACATGTGCCGTAGCCATTACCCCAACCGAAGTTGTCGGCACGCAGAACGGCATACTCACCATCGGCACCGAGACCAAGGTCGCCCTTAGAGAGCACGAGGAGGTAGTTCTCCCAGTTGTTCGTGCCACCAGCGCTGTAGTTGATGAAACGACGGGTGTAGGTCTTGCCAGAAGGAATCTGAATGAGTGAAGAACGTGCACCAAAGAATGGTGAACTGTTGTCTTCTGCACCTACTACATCGTCGAATTCGATGTGGCTCTTCTCAATGGTGAACGACATGTAGAAGTCGTTAGGATCGCTAACCGTAATACCTGTGTATGTCTGCGTATAGCTCTGGTTGTCAGAACCCACGATATCAAACTTCACATCAGCAGTACCATTACCATTGTTAGTAACGTAAGACGTCACCTTGGCACCATTCATGGCTGCACGCCAAGCATCCCAGTCAGTGTGGCTGCAGGTAGCTGTACATGAGCCGTAGCCATTACCCCAGCCGAAGTTGTCGGCACGCAGAACAGCATACTCACCATCGGCACCGAGACCAAGGTCGCCCTTAGAGAGCACGACGAGGAAGTTCTCCCAGTTGTTCGTGCCACCAGCATTGTAGTTCGTGAAGGTAGACACAAATGTCTCGCCAGCAGCAACCTTTATCAGACCTGATCTGTCACCGAAGAATGGAGAAGAGTTGTCTGAAGCACCTACGCAGGTGTACATCTTGTCAACAACCATGAATTCGGCAGTTGCCATAATAGACTTTGCAGCGCCCTCGCCCTTATAGGTCTTATTGTAAGCGGCTACCAAGGTCTTCTTACCTGTTGAATACATGTCAGGAATTGTGGTGAATGACAGTTCGTCAGCAGTAACATCCTTCGTAACACCCTGCTCGTATTGCACGGTAGCGGTGACGTTAGCAAAAGCCTCCTCAGCAGAAGTGCCCTGGAGAATCTTCATGGGTACACCTCTCAAAGTCATTGATACAGGCTGCTTGTCCTCAGCAGAGGTGTAGCCGCCAATCGGTTCGATGTTGGCCTGCAGGAAGTTGATGCAAGAACCCTCGGGAACGAAGAATATACGGATGGGACTGTTTGTACCATCAGGGTTCAGCGCTGCCAATGCGGTAGGCTGGGTATAGGTCTTTATCACAGTACCATTGCTTATCTTGACGAAGAAGACATTGGGGTCTGTACGGTCAATAGTAACTACAACGCGTCCAGCCAACTTCTCTATACCTTTGTCGGTATCAGAACCAAAGGTCAGATTGCTCTGAATCAAGCTGCGATCAATATAATCGCCCCACTCAGAGTTGCCGCTGGGCTGGTTGTCGTAACGGATGGCTCCATACTCTTTATATCCACTACCACCACGGTCAACGTCGTTGGAGATAATCATGGCGAAGTTCTTATAGGTGTTCGTGGCATTGGGATTAATGCTCAGATTGAACACCACATTGAGCTTCTCACCGTCAGGAATCTGATAGTACTTAGAGAACGCTGCCCACCAGCCTGTAGAAAAGTCTGCAGCACCAACGGTGTAAACATCCTCCTGCATACCTACCAATTCTTCCTCTTCGCCACCCTGCTGAGCATTCCTGATAGAGTCTACTCTGTCAGAAATCCAGTCGGGAGCACCAATGGAGTATAATTCGCTGCCCTCACAGCCTGTGAGCGTAAGCATTCCTAAGGCTGCTGCGCAGAAAGCAGTTGCTATTTTATTTAGATTTTTCATAATCTTTTCTGTTTTCAGTTGTTGTAAATAGTCTATTCCTTAGTTATTAGTAGGAACTTGGTGAATGGTCCAACCCTTACTGCTGAAATAGCTGGCATTGCTCGTGCTCTTGTTGGCAGAGTTACCTGTGAGGTTGGGGTTGTCATTCAGCGTGTTCTGGAAGATAGGCAGGAACTCGTGGCCCTGTACATAAGAGTTGAAAGAGCTCTTGCTGCAAGAAGAAGGATCAACGGGATCTTTCGGCGTGTAGGTGTACTTGCCTGCATCGAAGTCAGCCTTCTTCCATACGTTGAAGGCACCATGGGCTTTCAACTGGTTCAGACGGTCGCCAGCATAGAAGAAGCCCCAGCGGATGAGGTCAAAGCCACGACCAAACTCGCAGCCGAACTCCTTAGGACGCTCCACATTGGCAATCTGCTCGAACAGCAGGTCCTTGGTGTTGAACTTGCTCTGATCCAGGTTGGCCAGCTGGGCACGGTTGCGCACCTTGTCAATCCACTTGAAGGCGTCGGCCGTAGGACCATTGATCTCGTTCTCACACTCGGCAGCGCGCAGCAGCACGTCAGAGTAGCGCATCAGACGGAGGTTGATACCATCGTGCAGACCTGTAACCACCTTGTCGTACAGACCTGTGCGCAGGTTGGTATTCTTGGCGATGGGCAGACCACCATTGTCATTGTTGGTGACAACGAAATCGGTAGCTGTCATCGTGGTGGTGTAGCATACGTTGCCGAGAGTCATGGCGTTGCCGTCCCACTCAGGCTCGTAAGTACCGATAGTCCAATAGAGACGTGGGTCGAGGCTACCGCCAGTGGTACGCTCAGCCTTGAACAGGTTATAGAGCCAAGGAGAGGCAGAGAGGTCAGCCCAGCCACCAAAGGCACCAGGTCCGTAGTTACTCTCGATAGCAGAACCCTGTGTAGCGTTAGGACTGGTATTTACTGGTGTCCACTCGTCGTCAACACCCTGTGTGCCGTAGTCCAGGAACTGAATCTCGAAGAGACTCTCGTCGTTGTTCTCATACTCAGAACCCTCACGGAAGTTGTCACCATAGTTAGCCATGAGCTTGTAGGTGCCGTATTTCTCATTACCACCATCAGCAGTGCTCATGATGTCTTTCAGAACGGTCAGAGCCTCTGCATACTTGTGGCGAACCATCAGTGTACGTGCATAGTAACCGGCAGCAGCACCTGCTGTAGCACGGCCCTTAGCCCACTCACCACCTTCAGTCTTTAAAGGCAGCAAAGACATAGCTTCCGTGAAGTCAGCCTCTACCTGGTCGAGTACGCGGTCGTACTGGGCATTGCCGTCTGCATCGCCGTCAGCGTGGTTGCTGGCATAGAGTCCGTCGAGTGTACCATACTGTGAATAGTCGGTAATCAGAGCAGGGTTCTGATAGTAACCGGCGAGGTTGTAGTAGGCCAAGCCACGGATGAAGAGGGCCTGTCCCTTGATGTGCTGCATCTTCGTACTGAGCGAGCTGTTGTCACCACTGGTGTGCGACAGGATAAAGTTGCAGACGTTGATGGTGTAGTACCAGTCACGCCATGACCACTGATTGATCTCGTCTGTAACGGGGTCGTTCAAATCGTCAAAAGGCAGGTACCATACCTGTGAGGCGTTCCACACCTCATCGCCACGAGTGACATCAATAGTGTATCCGACACGGGCATAGGTGCCCTCCATGCGGATGTGGTTGTAGGCAGCAATGACACATTCCTCGAGCTCGTCGACAGTGTTGCCGAAGGTCTCTGATGTCTGCTGGTTGGGGTTGCTGATATCCAACTTGTCATTGCAAGAGGTTAGCATACCAAGGCCCAGAATCAGGGCGAGTGATAATTTATATAGTTTCATAATTCAACTTCGTTTTTTTCAGTTTATAATTCTTCAACCTAATTAGAACGAGAAGAGTACACCTGCCATGAAGCTACGAGCGCTGGGGAATGAGCAGAAGTTGTAGCCAGGAGTGAAGGGGTTAGCGGTAGAGTAGTCTACGTTGTAGCCCTTATAGCTGGTAAAGGTGTAAAGGTTCTGGGCTGATACATAGACACGGGCACCGGTGATGACACCTTTGAAGACCTTGTCGGGAATGTTGTAACCCAGTTCGATATTGGCAATCTTCCAGTAGGCAGCGTTCTGAATCTTACGATCGCTGAACAGGTCGTTCCAGCCTAAAGTAGCATTATTAGTATAATAGGTACGCGGAACATCAGAGAGGTATTCCTTACCGTCTGCAGACCACTGGTTGGCACTGAGAACCTTGACGTCCTTGTTGCCAGGACCATAGCTGGAGTTCAGACTGTTATAGATATCATCTGTTACGTGGTAGTTCAGTGCACCATAGGTAGAGATAGCCAGGTCGAAGCCCTTATACTCCAGACGAGCACTGATACCGAAGTTCACCTTTGGCATACCACTGCCCAGAACAGTCTGGTCTTCTGCGTCAACCTTACCATCGTTGTTGGTGTCGTAGTACCAGCAGTCACCGATGTTGGCACCTTGCTGATAAGACCACTCACCCTCTGCATAGAGATCGGGAACATAGGAGGGGTTAGCCTTCTGCTTCTCCATCTCGATATTGTTGTGGGTAACACGACCGGCCTCGTTCAGTGCATTCAGCTGGCCCTGGTTGCGGATAATACCACCATACTGCCAACCGTAGAACTTACCGACTTCCTCGCCAACCTCTGTGATGCAGAAGCCCTGGATGAGGCGCTCGGTACCGAAGCCAAGAGAGGTAACCTTGTTCTTCAGGGTGCTCAAGTTACCGCTAACCTGCCACTTCAAGGGGTGGTCGTTGTTACGATAGGTTGCAGAGAACTCGAAACCGCTGTTCTCCATCGATGCAGCGTTCATGGTCACTGAGGTGTTGGCTACACCAGCATTGGCAGGAACGGGAACGTTGTAGTGCAGTTCCTCAGACTTGTTCTGATAATACTCGGCAGTGAACTCCAAGCGGTTGTTGAACATAGCGATATCGATACCAAAGTTGGTGGTCTTCTTCTTCTCCCAAGCAATGTTAGGGTTGACGAAGTTAGAGATAGCAGAACCTGTAACGGCATTGTTGCCAAATGAGTAGGTCATGTTGTTACGGGCAAGTGTTGCCAAATTAGCATAAGGAGCAACAGCCATCACGTTACCCAGCTCACCATAGCTGGCACGCAACTTGAACATGTTGACGATGTCGCGGCTGATGGGGAAGAAATTTTCCTTATCGAAACGCCAACCTACTGATACAGAGGGGAAGGTGTCCCAGCGGATGTCCTTGGAAAGCAGTGAGCTACCATCGCGACGTACGACAAGAGAGAACAGGTACTTGCCATCGTAGTCGTAGTTCAAACGACCCAGGAATGACGTGATAGCGGTCTTGTCCTCGTAAGAACTGGAGAAGGTCTCTGCACCATTCTGCAACTGCAGATAGTAAGGCTCAGAGAAGTTGACACCCCAACCGGTAATGTTGTTGGTGTGGTTCTCCTGATAGGTAATACCACCCAAGAGGTTGATGTGGTGCTTACCGATGGTTCCGTCGTAGGTCAGCGTGTTCTCTACCAGGAACTCGGTATATTCACGTGTACCCTTGGTCAGTTTCTCGTTAGACTTGTCCAGATAGACACGGTTTGACTGAATCCATGCAGAAATCCATGTCTTGTCGGTAGCGTGTGTCTTGCTATAAGAAAGGTTCAGACGATAGGTCAGATTGTGGTTCTTGTTCTCCATACCAATCATCTTCAGCAGGTCAACATCAGCAGAACCAGTACCAGTGATACGGTCTACTGTGGTGTTACGGGTCAGCAGGTTGTTGACCAGCAAGGGGTTAGAAGCAGAGATATCACCATGGATAGTATCGTAGTAGACACCATATCCGTAGGCATCGTAGTGGTAGCTGCTGGCAGAACCTACCTTGTCGTCGAGTACCCATGTGTTGGCGTCGTAAGCCTTGATAGTAGGCTGCATCAGCAGAGTACCACGCAGCACGTTGGTGACGTCACCATACAGACCCTGTACATACTCTGAAGCGTTCGACAGACCCATACCGTCCTGGTCAGAGTGCGAGTAGACAAGGCTGGTGCGGAACTTGACGAACTTCGTATCCATAGTATTATTCACGCGCGCGGTGAAACGCTGGTAGTTAGGACCTGCACCTTCCAAGGTTCCCTTCTGTTGGAAGTAATCGAGACCTACGTTGTAGGTGCTTGATGAGCTACCACCACTCAGGTTGATGTTGTGGTTCTGACGAGTACCGGTCTTGAAGACCTCGCTGAACCAGTCGGTATCGGTGTTGTCCTGGAACTGATAGCGGCCTGTGGTAGGATTCAGGCTGTAGCCACCTGCCAGAGCAGTGTTTGAGTTGGCACATGCCTGACCTAAGTACTGGCTGTACTGACTGGCATTCATCACGTCATATACGTCGCTGGACACCTTGTCAATACCGAAGTAACCCTTATAATCCACCTTCAGAGGCTGGTCTTTCTTACCGCTCTTGGTGGTAATAATGATCACACCGTTAGCAGCACGAGAACCGTAGATGGCACCTGCAGAAGCATCCTTCAGCACCTGGATGGTCTCAATATCGTTTGGTGAGAAGTCGCGGATGGTGGTTCCTACGGGTACACCGTCGACAACATAAAGCGGAGCGGTGCTACCGAATGATCCGACACCACGGATGCGCACCGTCGGGTCTGCACCAGGCTGACCGTCGGAAGTAATCTGTACACCAGCGACCTTACCTTCCAGCATTGAAGAAATGTTGGAGTTAGAGACACGCTTCAGTTCTTCGGCATTCACGATAGATACAGAACCTGTCAGGTCTGCCTTCTTCTGTGTACCGTAACCTACGACAACGACCTGCTCCAACATGTTGGCGTCGTCTTCTAGTTGAATCTGTCCGAGGCTCGCGCGTCCGCGTACCGCAATTTCGCGATCCTTATAGCCCACATAGCTGACTACAAGAACGCCATTTGAAGCAACATCAATGGTGAAATTTCCTTCGAAATCGGTAACAACACCGAGTTTCGCATTCTTTACCTTGACGGTAGCACCAATGAGTGGCTGTCCGTCTTGATCCACAATCTGTCCACTGACTTTAATCGTCTGGGATTGTGTCACTGATGCCATCGCTGGAGTAGGAAAGGCAGCAAGGCCTCCGGCTACACCCGCCATAAACATCATCGAGAATAACATTTTCTTTCTCATGTGTAACGTTTTTAGGTTATGTTAAATTGTTATGTAATTGAATTTTCGCTGCAAATATACAGCTCTTGACATAAATCAAGGTGGACAAAATAATAATAAAGGTGGACAAAATCGTCCACCCCTCATTTTATCTACCTTGTAGCCTTATACGTACTCGGAGAAGAGCCGTACAAATGGGTAAAGCAGCGGGTGAAATACTTGGGATCGTTGAAGCCAACCTTATAGGCAATTTCCATAATATTTCGGTTGGCATAGTTCTCAAGAATCAGTTCGCGGGCAATGCTCAGGCGATAGTTACGGATAAACTGACTGGTGCTCTGACCTGTTTCCTCCTTGATACGTTTGGCCAGCAAACTCTTGCTCATACCAATCGCTTCAGCAAATTCAGAGACATCGAACTGGCTGTCCATATAGTGATGCTCCAAGATGTCGGTGGCACGTTCCATGAAACTCTTCGCAGGCTGCGTCTGCTGCTTATCCGTTTCCACACTACGCTGACGGCTCTCCTTCATACGCTCATGGTGGTGCAGGATATTCTGAATACGAACCTGCAGCGCTTCCGGAGCGTCAGAGTCCTCCAACACCTTCTTGATAGGTATCAGCAGCTTCTCAGCTTCCTGTCGGCGGAGCGTTTCTACACGTTTCTTATAGAGATGGAGAGTAACAACCACCGTCACGATGGAACACAACAGTAAGAACCACCAGCTCTTCCAGAAATATGGAGCAATGACGACCTCGATGCTGATGGTCTGCCCATCTTCTCCTGCATCAGTGCTATTCTTTACCTCGAAGACGTAGGTGCCAGGCTTCAGACTGGTAAACCTCACTGTATGTTCACCGGGCTTTAGTGCTATCCACTCGTCCTCAAAGCCTTTCAGTCTATAGATATAATGTTGCGTCTCACCCGCATAGCTCAGCGTAGAGAAGCTGAGTGAGAACGACTTGTTAGACTCGTGTAGGCGAATCTTCTTGGCATACGAGATGTCAAAGTCGAGAACAGCGCTGTTAGAAGATGTCACCTCCTGATTATCGACCATCAAGCCTGTGAAAGACAGGTGTTCAGGATAGACGGCATCCATATTCTCACCACGTATCTCCGTCAGTCCCTTTGTGCTACCCAGATAGACGGTACCATCAGGACTCTTCGCAGCAGAATTCCAGTAGAAGCGCTGACACAGCAAGCCATCATGTTCTCCATAATTAATAAAGGTGTGCTGGCTGGGGTCATACACAGACAGTCCGTTATTGGTGGTAATCCATAGTCGTCCCTGGTTGTCTTCCACGACACCCTTGACGGAATTGTTAGCCAATCCATCATCTACTGTCAGCACCTGGAATGACTCCTGACCTTTCTGTCCAACCACACGACGATATAATCCGTAGCCGTCACTTCCCAGCCACAATGCTCCATCTTTGGCCTCACAGATACAGGTTATCCTGTCAATGATGGGCGACTGGGGCTTATCCAGTTTGTTGCGCAGGTGGCGGAAGGAGAAGTTGCCATGTCCTTTTTGGCCAGAGCGGAGATTGATATCACATACACCAGTAATGCTGCCTATCCACAGATGACCAGCCCGATCGATACAGGCGCCGATACATCCTCTGATAAGACGATTGCCAGAGAACGGGTCTTCTATCCTGCCTGTATTCGGATCATAAAGGAAGATGCCATCATTGGAACCTATCCATAGTGCATCATTATAGGAATCGTATGCTAAGGTTCCCACATAACGGGTCTCGTGCTTGATGTCGGCAGGGAGCGTCACATTCTTAATCTTTACGCTTTCATCATTCATCTCCACGTAGTTCACGCCCCCACCCCATGTACCAATCCATAAGCGGCCATGTTTGTCAGGTGCCAACACTGACACAGAGTTATGCGACAAAGCAGAGTTGGCAGTAGTCCAATGCTGGAAGACAGTACCCTGCTCGCCCTTTACACGCCTGCTCAGTCCACCCTCTACATTTCCCACCCAAAGGGTACCATCGGCAGCGGCATACATCGCATTCACTGGATTCGGCGACAACGACAGCGGTTGACTGACCTGATGGACGTAGTTCTTCAATAGCAGTGGTTTAGGCGAGAGACATACAATACCAGCAGTCTCCGTACCTATCCACAGCTGCCCCTCATAGTTAAGCAGACAGCGGACGAAATCGCTCGGCAATGGACATCCTACTGTTGAAGAATTCCAATGGTAGAAGGCAGAACGGCTGGCATCAAACATACATATTCCTTTCAACGTACCCACCAGCAGGTTCCCGTCAGAGGTCAGCGCCAGCGAGGTGGCATGATTATGTGACAAAGAATGTTCATCTGGGGTATGGAAGAAAGAACGGAGCCTATTATCGTAGAGATTATACTCATAGAGTCCCTGATTGGTGGCTATCCACACATTGCTGCCCTGATGGAGGATGTCAGTGACGAAAAGTCCCTTGAGGGTCTGCAGGACAGCATGAATGGGCGTCATCTTCAACGTCTTGCCTGCAGCGGTGAGGCGTGAAATACCCAACAAGGTGGAAACCCACACATTACCATTATTGTCCACATCACGAATGGTGATATCGGGAGTATTGCCTTGATAACGGCAACGACTGATAGTAGAGACGTTACCCTCTTTGTCGAACTCATAGCGGTAGATGGTGTCACGAGCTATCTGCCACATGGCACCCTTAGAGTCGCAATACACCTTCACCGTCGCCTGCAGGAGCAAGTTGCCAATGTCCTTCTTGCCAAACGAGGGAGTCACACGACGCATGGTATTCAGGTCAATGACAACGGTACCTTCGTCGTAGGCTATCCACAGGCGACGATGGTGGTCTTCTGCAAAGCCCAGACACGAGCGACTGTCTCCCTGATGAGGTGCCTTGAAGGTATATCCGTCATAACGCACAGCGCCACCTCCATAGCTTGACACCCACACGAAGCCCTGACTATCGACAAAGATATGATTCACATGGTCGTGCGGCAGTCCACTGGTCAAGTCCAGACACGTCATATTATAGCGTTCAAGCAAGGTGCTTGAAAACTGAGCACGGACAGCTGTGGACAGCATCTGGAGGATAAGTGCTATAAATAGGACTCGCATATTCGACGCCAAAGATACAAAGAAAAAGCTTAATTGTCAAGTAGGAACCATGTTAAATTATTTTAATTACGATGATTTACATCTGATAATCCCTACTAAACCTATTAAAACTTTCGTATCTTTGCAAAAAGAAATAATTACTACTATGATAGAACTGAAGAACGAACAGCTGACCGTACAGGTGGCTGAACTGGGAGCCGAGCTCCAGAGTGTGAAAGATAATGAGGGCAGAGAGTATATGTGGCAGGCAGGCCCTGAATGGCCTAGACACTCGCCTATCCTGTTTCCTATCGTCTGCAGTGTGAACAATAACACCTACGTGGTGGATGGCAAGGAATATCACCTGCCGCGCCATGGTTTTGCTCGCGACACAGAGTTTACTGTCATCAGCCAGTCGGAAGACAAGGTGACGCTGGCGCTGCACGAGTCGGAAGAGACGCAGAAGGTGTACCCCTACCGCTTCAATCTGGCCATCAGCTACCGACTGGAAGGCAACAAGGTGCACGTCATCTGGCACGTGGAGAATACGGACTGTCAGGAGATTCATTTCCAGATAGGCGGCCACCCTGCTTTCAACATGCCTGGCGGCAAGCTGGAAGGCGTCATCAAGCTGGACAATGAGGAGCCGATGGATTCTCTGAAGAGCTATGCTGACGGCAGTCACGACATGATAGAGATACCGCTGGATGCAGACATGGGCATCCTGGAAATCAACAACAACTTCTTCCGCAGCGACAGTGTGAAGATTCACAAGTGTCAGACCCACCGCGCCATGTTGTTGGATACCAATGGCGACCCAGCAGTGACTGTAGACTACAAGGCTCCTGTCTGCGCCTTCTGGAGTCCCTTCGGCAAGCAGGCTCCCTTCGTCTGCATAGAGCCGTGGTACGGACTGGGCGACCCCAGGGACTTCCGTGGTGAGTTCAAGGACAAGCCGCTGATGAACCACCTGTTGCCTGGTGCCTCATTCATGAGCAGATACATCATTACCATCGGATAAAAAACACTGTTTTCTTATGGGCTATAGGAATACCTTGCTGACCATCTTCTTCCTGTTGTTGCCACTGACCATCAGTGCGCAAAAGGGCAAGCTGTCGATATGGCTGCAGGAGAAGGTCAGCGGTCAGCGGTCAGAAGCTACGCGACGTGCTGACGACGAGCAGGACAGGTTGACCACCGTCTTCGTGCAAACCAGCGAGACGCTCACCAATGAGAAGCTGGTAGAGTATGATGGCACGATCTATGCCCAGCTGGGTGATATCAGCATCATCACCATCCCCATATCGCAGATTGGCAAGCTCATCGAAGAATCCACCGTACTGCGTGTAGAGGCCAACCAACGTGCTGACGTGACACTCGACACAGTGGCACAGGTCAACAACATTCTGCCTGTCTACCAAACGACTCCACAGCATAGTGCCTTCACAGGTGCTGGTGTCGTGGTAGGAGTGGAGGATGTCGGCTTCGATCTCACCCACCCCACCTTTTATAATAATGTGTCACGCAGCGCGTATCGCATCAAGGCCTTCTGGGATCAGTTGGCCAAGCGCGACGACGTCTCAGTCCGCAAGCTGCCTGTAGGCAACGAGTTTCTCACTGAGGACGACATCCTGGCACTGGGCTGTGCCGTCGACGGAAAGACACAGGGTCACGGCACCCATACGGCAGGTATCGCAGCAGGCTGCGGCTACGACTCACCCTATCGAGGCATTGCCTACGAGAGCGACCTGTGTCTGGTAGCCAATGCCGTCACCAGCGATCTGGAATTCATTGACGCGCAGGACTACGACCTCTATACCTCGGCCACTGACGCCTTAGGATTCAAATACCTCTTCGACTATGCCGAGCAGCAGGGGAAACCCTGTGTGGTATCGTTCAGCGAGGGCTACACGCCCTATATGGACGAGGACGACCTGTTGTATAACGACTTCCTGGAGCGACTCATCGGACCAGGACGCATACTGGTCGCCTCAGCAGGCAACGAAAGCAGGAAGCTGACCTATATCGACAAGCCCGTAGGCAAGGAACAGGCTGGCGCCTTCCTGAACACAAGTAGCAAAGCGCCCCTCTACCGCATCAAGAGCGAGCAACCCGTAGCGCTCTCCTTGTATGCCTATAAAGACAGCGACACGCCCACCCACCAGCTGCATATTGCTGCTGACGACAAGCGTTGGAACGACCTGTTCGTCGACACACTCTTCATCGACAACGACACGCTGGCTATTGCCATCGAAAGCTACCCATCGGCCTTCGACCAGCAAGGCATGATCTCCATGGTGCTGATGAACGCCAACAAAGCCATCAGTCAGTTGCCACCCATCGCCATCGTCATTGGCGGCAAGGATCAGCAGGCGTCAGTGATTGGCTCCGCATCGAATGCGCTGGCGAACCTGGACACTGACCCGCAGTGGAACGATGCCTCTGTCAGTCATAACATCCTCGGACCAGGTTGCATGACAGCGCCCATCACGGTAGGGTCTACCACCCACCGCACCTGTTACAAGAATATGGACGGCGAATGGATAACGAACATCTACGCCAACGAAGAGGCTGGACTGTGGAGTCCGTTCTCGTCAGTAGGCCCCACCCTTGACGGACGCATCAAGCCCGATGTGGTAGCGCCTGGCAGGAACATCATTGCGTCATACAACAGCTACTATCTGGAGGAACACCCCACATCTGCCAAGAACGACGTGGCACATGTAGAGGTCGACGGACGCACCTATCCCTGGCACATTGATTCAGGCACCTCGATGTCGTGTCCTGTGGTTGCAGGTGTCATTGCCTTGTGGCTGCAGGCCAAGCCCGACCTAACACGCGACGACATCGTGGGCGTGCTGCAACGCACCTGTCGCCATCCGGAGGAAGGCATCGACTATCCGAACAACTATTACGGCTATGGCGAGATAGATGCCTATCGTGGTCTGTTGGACATTCTGGGCGTCACAGCCATCAAGGAGATCAGCCAGCACGAGCCCCACGATGCACGCATCTGGGCGCAAGACGGACTGTTGCACATCGTCTTTGACCATGTGCCAACTCTTCCCGTTGCTGTCAGCATCTACACCACTGGTGGAGCACGCGTCTACCAAACCAGCGTCAATGCCAAACAGAAGGATGTCACCCTGCCCCTGCCCACACTCAGCAAAGGCGTCTATGTGGTACAGTTGGGAGAGATGGGCTCTACGCTGATAAGAAAATAACTACGGAGAAAATTTGGACGAATGAAGAATAATCCGTATTTTTGTACGCAGAAATGGAAACAAACAAAGAGCAACTACGAGAGGGACTGAAGCGTTCACCACGCCTGAAGCGATTCCTGGACTACCTCATCATGAACCAGCGCGACGCGCGTCCGCGATGGTACGTCCGTCTGTTGGCACCTCTCTACCAGCATCGTGGCAGTAGATCGAAAATCTACTGGAGCGCTCGCATGGACACGCCACCTTATCGTCGTTTCTGGCTGGGCAAGCGTAGCGTCATCGAGTCCTTCTGCTGCATCAACAACGCCGTGGGCGACGTCACCATTGGCGACCATACACGCATCGGCATACACTGCACAGTCATTGGTCCTGTCTGCATAGGCAACAACGTCAACCTGGCACAAGGCATCACGGTGACAGCCCTCAACCACAACTTCGAGGATGTCACCAAACGCATCGATGAGCAAGGTGTCAGCACGAAGCCTGTCGTCATTGGCGACGACGTATGGATTGGTGCCAACGCCGTCATTCTGCCTGGCGTCACCATTGGTCGCCACTGTGTGGTAGCAGCAGGTGCCGTCGTCACCAAGGACGTGCCAGACAACTCGCTGGTTGGTGGTGTTCCAGCGAAAGTCATCAAACAGCTAACTGCTAACTGCTAATAGCCATGAAAATAGGTATCGAGGCCCAGCGCATTTTCCGCAAGAACAAGCACGGCATGGACTATGTCGTCTTGCAGGAAATCAAGGAACTGCAACAGATGCATACTGACGACGAGTACTACGTCTTCGTCAAGCCTGGCGAAGACCGTTGTGCAGAAGACTCTGCCAACGTGCACATCGTCGAGCTGAGCTGTCCCTCCTACCCGCTTTGGGAACAGTGGGCACTGCCTCGTGCTGCCAAGAAGTATGGCGTAGAACTGCTCCACTGCACCAGCAATACGGCACCCATCTGGTGCGACATTCCCCTGGTGCTCACCCTTCATGACATCATCTTCCTGGAGCCTCGCGACAAGAGCAACAAGTCGCTCTATCAGAATATGGGATGGTTCTACCGCAGACTGGTAGTACCCCGCATCCTGTCCAAATGTCAACGTATCATCACTGTTTCCAACTTCGAGAAAGACAACATCATGCGCAAGCTGGGCATCCCTGAGGAGCGCATGGCGATGATATACAATGGCTATAACGACTGGTTCCAGCCTCTCACCTCCCCTTCCCTTCGGGAGGGGCTGGGGGTGGGGTTTTTCTTCTTCCTCGGCAACACCGACCCTAAGAAGAATACGGAGCGTACGCTGGTGGCCTACTCCAAATACCTGGAGCAGTCGGCTGTCAAGCGTCGCCTGCTGATGGCCGACCTCGACAGAAACTATCTCAACAACATCATCAGCCGCAACCATATCGAGAACATCGTGCCCATGCTCGACATGCCTGGCTACATTCCCAATAGCGAGCTTCCCAAGATTTACAACAACGCCTTTGCCTTCCTCTACACCTCCCTGCGAGAGAGTTTCGGCATACCCCTGTTGGAGGCGATGGCCTGCGGCACACCTGTCATCACCAGCAACACATCGTCCATGCCTGAGATTGGTGGCCCTGACGCCATCCTCATCAATCCTGAGAGCAGTGACGAGATAGCACAGATGATGCTACGTCTGGAGACAGACCAGACGTTCTACGAACAACAAAAGCAAGTGGGATTAGCGCGCGCCAAACTCTTCTCCTGGCGCAAGACGGCCGAACAGCTACACCAATTATATCACACCATCAAATAGGTCGAGCGACAAGTCCTGCTGCGACACGGATGGCTCCTCATTAGCTACCGTTTCATCACGAAACTGAAGCATCAGCTGTTGGGCATCCTTCGAACCCGTTGTATTCAGACGGTAACAGCCACGCTGACCTGTACTCTCAACAAGTGACTGTTGCGACTTCGAATTCTTGAGCATATACTGCTGCACGTAACTACGCACCTCCTCATAGTCCGGCTGATGGAAAAAGGTACAGTTCAGGTTATAAACGTGCCTGCTGATATTCTGCACGCTTATACCCCGCTCACCAGCCTCAGTGAGAATCTTCAGTATCTGTTGGTCGTATGTCAAGGATAAGTTGAGAGTTGAAAGTTGAGAGTGAAAAAAAAGGCCGGTACGCCGTATAGCACACCAGCCTCTTTCTATTGTTCTTAAATACTCTATATTAAGCCAGAGTAATCTTCTCGTCAGCAGCAGCCAGCTTGCCCTCTTTGAAGAGCCAGCCCAGACCCAGCAGAGTTTCCTCTTCGCTGATCTTAGCAGCCTTAGCAATTTCCTTAACAGTCAGAGCCTTCTCAGCAGCAGCGAGTGCCTGATAAACATCACCTGCCTTGAAACCAGCGTTCTCAGCGTTTACTGCGATAGCTGCCTTAACTGCCTTCTTAGGAGCAGCAGCCTTCTTTGCGGTTGCCTTCTTAGTCTCCTCAGCCTTAGGAGCAGCAGCCTTCTTTGTAGTTTTCTTTTCTGCCATAGTTGTTTAAAATAATTATACGCTTAAAATAGTATCCTATCTTTGCGGTGCAAAATTAACTACTTTTCCCGATTAATTGTCTGTAAAACAACTATTTTTAAGAATTATTCGCTCAATTCTTGACCTACGTCAAGTGAAGCAAAACTTTTTCCGCAAGAATCAGTTTCCTGACTCCTCGCTGTTGAGCTCCACTTTCAGCTGCAATTCTTCCAACTGCTTGGGGTCCAGTTCGCCTGGTGCATCGAGCATCACGTCGCGACCTGAATTGTTCTTCGGGAAGGCGATACAGTCACGGATACTGTCCAGACCAGCCATGATGCTGACGAAGCGATCGAGGCCGAAGGCCAGACCAGCGTGAGGGGGTGCTCCGTACTTGAAGGCATTGATCAGGAAGCCGAACTGAGCCATGGCACGCTCTGGTGTGAAGCCCAGAATCTGGAACATCTTCTCCTGCAGCTTGCCGTCGTGGATACGCAGCGAACCGCCACCCACCTCGATGCCATTGCATACGAAGTCGTAGGCCACTGCACGCACCTTCTCAGGAGCGGTATCCAGCAAGGGGATATCGTCAGGATTAGGCAGCGTGAACGGATGGTGTGTAGCCATCAGGCGCTGTTCTTCATCGCTCCACTCGAACAGGGGGAAGTCGACAATCCACAGGCACTTGAAGACGTTCTTGTCTCTCAGTCCCAGACGGTCGCCCATCTCCAGACGCAGCGTGCAGAGCTGGGTACGTGTCTTGTTGGCCTTGTCGCCACTGAGAATCAGTACGAGGTCGCCATCCTTGGCACCCGTTTTCTCCTTCAGCTGCTGCCAAACCTCAGGCTGATAGAACTTATCGATAGACGACTTCACAGTGCCGTCGCTGTTGAACTTCACATATACCAGACCCTTGGCACCCACCTGCGGACGCTTCACGAAGTCTGTCAGTTGGTCGAGCTGCTTACGGGTATACTCTGCACAGCCAGGAACCACGATACCACCGATGTATTCTGCCTCGTTGAAGACAGGGAACTCGCCCGTACCCTTCAGCACGTCCATCAGTTCCACAAACTCCATGCCGAAGCGCAGGTCGGGCTTGTCAGAACCAAAGCGACGCATAGCCTCATGCCATGTCATACGCTCCAATGGGGGCAGCTCTACGCCACGCACCTCCTTGAACAGGTGACGTGCCAAGTCCTCGAAGATCTGCAGCACATCCTCCTGGTCAGCAAATGACATCTCGCAGTCAATCTGTGTAAACTCAGGCTGACGGTCGGCACGCAGGTCCTCGTCACGGAAACACTTAGCAATCTGGAAGTAACGGTCGAAACCAGAGACCATCAGCAGCTGCTTCAGCGTCTGTGGCGACTGGGGCAGTGCATAGAACTGTCCTGGATTCATGCGACTGGGCACCACGAAGTCGCGAGCACCCTCAGGAGTAGAACCTATCAGGATAGGCGTCTCCACCTCGATAAAGTTCAGAGAGTCCAGGAAGTTACGAATCAGGATGGTCATCTTATGGCGCAGCTCCAGATTCTTACGCACGCAGCTACGGCGCAGGTCCAGATAGCGGTACTTCATGCGGATGTCGTCACCACCATCGGTATTGTCCTCAATGGTGAAGGGAGGCGTCTGACTCTCGCTCAGCACGTTCAGCTGGGCAGCCAGAATCTCAATGTCGCCAGTCTCCATCTTCGGGTTCTTAGCCTGACGCTCGCTGACGATACCCGTCACCTGGATACACCACTCACGACCCAGCTTGTTTGCCTGTTCACACAGTGCAGCATCCTTCGACTCGTCGAATACCAGCTGCGTAATGCCATAACGGTCGCGCAGGTCGACAAACGTCATACCGCCCATCTTACGGGTCTTCTGAACCCATCCAGCCAGCGTTACCTGCTGACCAGCATCGGTGAGTCGCAGCTCACCACATGTCTTTGTCCTATACATTATTATATATTATATATGTTTATTCGTTTTCGACCTGCAAAGGTAGTGCAAACCGAGCGAAAAACCAAATTTATTTGGACTTTTTCAAACAAATCCTACTTCGTCACATCATACATCAGGCACGAGACGAACTGCGACTGGTCACCTTTCATCTTCACGCATAGCATCATCATTCCGAGCTTGCGAGGGGTGACTTCCAGCGTGTAGACGCCATTCTCGACATCCCAGTCCCTGAACCACTCGCTACCGTTGACGACAGCCCACTCCATGCCCGACTCGGGCTTGATGCGGAACACGTATTCCTGATTCCTCTTCAGCTGTTTGTTCATGGGCACCTCGACAATCTTGAACTTCTGGCCTTTGTCGCTGTAGATGGTGGGCAACTCCTGTATCTTCTGCTCACGGATAATCTGCAACAGACGATGCCCATCGTAGCCTGCCTGCTCCCATGCAGGACCGTCGATCGTGCCCACAGCCCTCGCATCGGGCACACACAGCGGATACCTCTGCTCTACCCTCGCCCAGTCGGCAGCCGTAGCTGGCTTGATGGGATATTCCAGCATGGTGTTCCAGTAGTTGGCCTTTACGGGGTCTTTCAGTCCAATGGTCAGCCTAACGCTATCGCGAGGCATGAAGTTGATGGAGTAGACGCCGTTACCCTCCGACTGCCAGTCAGCACTCATGTTATACTCCCTGTTGTTTCGCACGCAGAACGCCCTGTCGTTCAACATCTTAATGCGGAACGTGTAGTCCTGGCCGATGGTCAACGAGTCACATAAGGGGATATCCACAATCTTAAACTGACGCTCTCCACCATTGTAGAACACGGGCAGCGACAATGCACCTTCCTTCGCCAATCGGAACAGCGTCTTCCCATCGAGGCCGTACTCACGCCATAGCGGATTAGGCATGGGCAGGTCGCGGAATTCCCTCATCGTTATCGGCTGGTCTATCAGCTGGTAGACCTCCAGATTCGGATAGTGCGTCAGCATCATCCATTCCGGCTCCACATTGAACCACAGCAGACAGTCGGCATTCTTCACATACTGCCCATCCACCATGCCGCCAGCTCCCCATGTAGGGTCTAGCAAGATGCCACGTTTCTCCTGGGTATAGACAAACAGCCACGTATGACCGTCCTTGGCGATTCTTCCATCCATGCCCTTCGCATAGCCGTCAATGGGTTCCACGCGAATCTTCAGAGGCTCTGCTAGTCTGTAAAACAGGTCGCAATAAGCCTGACACACACCCTTACGCATCAGCAGACAACTGTCGGCCCTATGGATGCTGAACGACAGGTCGTAGTCGATGTTCTTGCACATCCACTCGTAGATGGCCTTCACGCGCTGGTAGTCGTCCGTACAGCCCGCCGTAATCTCCTTGGCCAACTCCGTATAGTCAATATTGCTGGTAAAGATATGCACGTCAGGGTCGTCCGTATACTCCTTATAGATATCGGTATACGCACCCGTCGCCTGCTGGTTCTGCGCCACCACCGTCATCGCTGTGGTCAGCAACAGAAGACAAATCATCCATTGTAATCTTTTCATAGTTTTATGTTCTTAATGATCTAAATTCACTGTCAGTCGCAGGAGGCCGATGCACTGGGTTTTGCTGTCGCTGTTCAGGATGTGGAGGACTGGCTTCACGGAGAGGTAGTCGTTGAGGTCGATATTACATACCAACTCGGTGTTCCACTCGTCGACGCCCAGCATGCGGACATGGTCGGAATAGAATCCGAATCGAACCTTGCCCAAGGCATATTGCGCTCCCACGGCGTAGTAGTTGCGAAGCAGGTCGTCGCTGCTGAAAGAATGGCCATAGGCTGCTATAAGCATGCAACGGGATGAGAGGGCCTGTTCAGCATAAGCCCACGCGGTGGGGTACGTCTTGCGCCCGAGGGTTTTCTCCTGGAATGCCTCACCATCGAAATAGAGGTCGTACTCATAGGCGTTATAGAGGCTGGCGCCCAGGAAATAGCGGCTGTCGCGATAGCGGTATTCTGCCTGGCCTAAGGCAAAGAGGCCATCGCTCTTGGGACAAAAGCGGAAGACATTGTCGCGACCCGTAAAGCCCTGACTGGCAGTACCGTTATAGACGGAAGCCTGCAGGCTCAGACGATCTGTCTCATAAGTGTAGTGCAAGCCCATAGCGGCAAAGGGATAGGTGGGAACGAAGTAGTTGCAGCTGAGGATAGGAAAGTGACCGCTGGAGGGACTGGTATAGAGGGAGAGGCCGTCACTGCAGAAATAGTCTTCGTCCATACAGCGAACGCCAGCAAAAAGGGTATGGCGGTCATTGATGCGCCACTGGAGACCAGCCTTCTGGAGTGCAAAGGACTTGTCGTAGGCATCAAGATCAGAATAGCCCGTCATATTCTCAAAGAGCAGCTCGTCTTGTGTGGAGGCGACGCTGAGTGAGGTAGCCAGAAAGGACAGTGAGTGCGACAGGGGCAGCTCAGCGTGAAGCTGAAAGAGATGGACCATGCAGGTGGTCTTGAAGTCGGTTTGCAGCTCTCCAGAATATGTCAGTGCAAACTTAGGCTGCAGCGTTGTACTGTCGGCACTTTCTGCCACGACGAGCTGGCTGCATCCCAAGAAAAGTAGAATAATCATTAGATATCTCACGCTGCAAAGATAAGAAATAAAAATGGAAAAACGGCATCTTT
The DNA here is from genome assembly GCA_902799355.1 of uncultured Bacteroidales bacterium. Lineage (GTDB taxonomy): Bacteria > Bacteroidota > Bacteroidia > Bacteroidales > Bacteroidaceae > Prevotella. The sequence continues at coordinate 37,482 of CADCAG010000008.1, read as the reverse complement.
ACGAACGATTTATTTACTGGGACACGAAAAAGCCCCGCAGGCGGTGGGGCGTGCAGGGCTCTAGATTTTTGCGGTCTAGCCAGCGGATTATGCGATATCAATCTGGCGAGAGACCTTGACCTTCTCCTCAATGATCTTGGGCAGTTCGACTGTGAGTACGCCGTGCTCTACCTTGGCTGAGATGGCGTCTTTTTTGACGTCGTCAGGCAGGATAAGGGTCTGCTCGTACTTCGAGTAGTTGAACTCGCGACGCAGATAGCGTGTGGTCTTGTCCTCCTCTTTATGATCCTGCTTGCTTTCCAGCTTGACGACCAGGTTACCCTCATCGTTGATATGTACGTTGAAGTCTTCCTTCTTCATACCCGGAGCAGCGAGCTCTACGGTATACGCCTTGTCCGATTCTTTCACATTGATAGCGGGAGCCGTAGCGTTGCACTTTGGCATGAACTCCGTATCAAAGAGATCGTTAAACACTGTAGGAATCCAACTGTTTGTTCTCATCATTGGCATCATAATTGTTACCTCCTAATTATATTTTTTAGTTGTACATGTTTGTTAATTTGTTTGATTGCCTTATCGGCGCTCATCCAACAATATGCAAGGTACATGCCAAGACGAAAATTCTGACAATCTGTCACACAAGGGCGACAAATTGACAGAATTGTAATTTTAAAGAACGGATCACTGGGGACTCTCTGATCCTTGTCGCAAAGCGACTGTGATCGGCAGAACCGTCCCCATGATCCTAGAAAATCACGATGGCGTCAGCGTCGGTATAGACGGTAGGCTTCGTGCCCTTGGGGAAGAAAGCCTTGGTGTCTATCTTCTTCTGCAGGGGTGTGCCGTCGCTGGTGATGCCAACGACAAACCACTTGGTGCCGGCACGACGGGCCATGATGCAGTATTTGCCAGGATAGCCGTCAATGAAGCGTGTCTCGTCCCAGTTGGTGGGCACCTGCTTCATGAAGTCAACAGCCCATGCAGGAGCATCCTCCAGGTTGTTGGGAGCCATGGCAAAGTGCTGTACGCTGGACTGGAAGAGGACGGCAGTAGCCAGTGCGAAGACGTCGCTGGTCTTGCGCGTGGTGCCGTGCTGATTGTCCTTGTTGTAGTGCTTGTTGAGTGTAGAACCGCCAAAGTCCATAGAGCCCACGGTGTTACGGATGAACGGGTGGATGCAGGCATTGAAGGCCTCAGCATCGCAGGCGCCCTGTCCGAAGTGGAGGTTCTCAGAAGCCAAGACAGCCTCAGAAGCCACGTAGTTAGGATACATGCGCTCCCAACCGCGAGGCAGCGTGCAGCCGTGGAAGATTACCTGCAGACCAAACTCGTTGGCATCAGTGAGGATGTCCTCGTAGAGCTGCATCATGGGTTGCTTGTCGCCACCAAAGAAGTCGACCTTGATGCCCAGAATGCCGTTGTCCTTCATCCACGCCATCTCCTTACGACGTGCGGCCGACTTGTCCATCTTGCCCTTGGGCGACTGGGGAGCATCGTTCCACGAGCCGTTGCTGTTATACCACAGGAAGAGCCCTACCCCACGCTCACGACCATAGCGTGCCAACTCGGCCATCTTCTCGTAGCCAATCTGCACGTCCCACAGGGCGTCAACCAGCACAGAGCGCCAACCCATAGCGGCAGAGAAGTCGATGTAGCGTTTCTGCTCGTCGAAGTTACAGCTGGGATCCATGCCGATAATCCACGACCACGAGCCCTTGCCATAGACATACTCCTTAGAGGCCTGGTACTTGGGGCGAACGACGTCGTTGGTAACGGTGGTCTCCACGATAGGAGCCAGCGTGGTGCCGAGGGTGATGGTGCGCCAAGGCGTCTCGCAGGGCAGAGAGACTGAGGCTGAGGTAGTGCCAAAGCCGTTCATCTCACCCTCCTGGGGGAAGCCAATCTTGTAGTTGCTACCACCAGCATTGAGCAGGCGGCAACCCACATAGCCACCATCCGTGCCTGCCTCGCTGAGCAACAGCCAGCCAGCAGGCGTCTTGAAGAGACAGGGGAACGTGAAGCCATTACCCCAGCCGTTCTTACCCATCTGGTCATCGAGGGTGTAGGACGTCTCGTAAGAAGGAGAGGTGCGTGCGAAGCCATTCATCGGGCCCGACTGCGGACAGAGGAAGGTGGTGGTGCCATCAGGCATGACGAAACCGCTGGCCTCGCCATTGACGACAGCTACCAGCGTCTCGCCTCCACGAATCTTCTTGGGATAGAGCTTGTAGCGATAGGCCACGTCGCGATCGGTGATGTGGAACTGGATGTCCATCACCTGCTTGCCATCCTTCTCAAAACGGCATACAGCCTCAGTGGCGTCGTAGCTGATGTGGCTCTGCTTGGTGGTCTTCAGCCAGTACTCGTCGTGCTGAGTCTTGCTGTCACAGCCAGCCAGCGTCAGTCCCTCGGTAAAGTCGCCCAAGTTGGTCAGCAGTCCCAGTGGCGAGGGCTTCAGGAATTGTACACCACCCAAGGACACCTCGTAGGTGGGTTTGCCGTTCTGCACGTCGACCACTACCACGATGTCACCCTTCGGACTCGTCAGGCGCTCAGCGGCACCCGCAGTCTGCAGCATGCCAACAGTGGCCAGCAATGCTAATAGGAATCTCTTTTTCATGTTTCTTGTTGATAGTTTATAGTTAGTTACTCTTATTGATTGATGTCAGTATCTGTACGGCTTCCTCGATGGTGGGCACGTCGCCGATAACCATTGAGCGCTTGCCGTTGACCTCGCGGAACTGGCAGCGACGAGGGTTGTGGGCCACGTAGTCCAGCAGCAGTCCGAAGGCCTCGCTCTGATAGAACGGACTGTCGTTCTGCGTGACGAAATAGAGCGTCATGCGCTGTTGCTTCAGCACTATCTTCTCACAGCCCAGCGACTGTCCGATGCGACGCAGGGGAACGACACGCATCAGCTCCTCGCCACAGTGAGGCACAGGGCCAAAGCGGTCTATCAGACGGGTGCGGTAGGCTGCCACCTGCTCGTCAGTCTGCAAGCCGTCAAGCTCGCGGTAGAGCAGCATGCGCTCAGAATCCGATGGCACATACTGGTCAGGGAAGTAGAGCTCGAGGTCGGAGTCGAGAGAACAGTCAGAGACCCACCCCCCTGCCCCTCCCTGTAATGGAGGGGAGTAAATAGTTCTGGCATCTGCATTCTGCCCTTGGGAGTGTCCACTCCCATCCCTCACAGGGAGGGGTTGGGGGTGAGTCTGTTCATTGCGAATCTCCACCACCGCCTGCTGCAGAATCTTGACGTAGGTCTCGTAGCCCAGGTCGGCGATGAAGCCGGACTGCTCGGCACCCAGCAGGTTGCCAGCACCACGGATGTCAAGGTCTTGCATGGCGATATGGATGCCGCTGCCCAGGTCGCTGAAGGTCTCCAAGGCCTCCAGGCGGCGACGACTCTCCTGAGGGAGGTCAGCCAACGGTGGCGCCAACAGGTAGCAGAACGCCTTGCGGTTGCCACGCCCCACACGGCCACGCATCTGGTGCAGGTCGGAGAGTCCGAAACGGTGGGCACCATTGATGATAATGGTGTTGGCGTTAGGTATGTCGATGCCGTTCTCGATGATAGTGGTAGAGAGCAGCACGTCGTAGTCGTAGTTCTGGAAGTCGAAGATAATCTTCTCCAACTCCTCTGGTTTCATCTGTCCGTGACCCACTGCCACACGGGCGTCGGGCACGTACTTCTGTATCATCTCACGGATGCGCGTGAGGTCGTTGATGCGTGGATTAACGAAGTAGACCTGTCCGTTGCGCGACATCTCGAAATTGATGGCGTCGGCGACAATCTCGGCACTCAGCGTGTGAATCTCCGTCTGGATGGGATAACGATTGGGCGGTGGCGTCTGGATGATGCTCAGGTCGCGGGCACCCATCAGCGAGAACTGCAGGGTACGCGGTATAGGCGTTGCCGTCAGTGTCAGCGTGTCGACATTGGTCTTCAGCTGGCGTAGCTTCTCCTTGGTAGAGACGCCAAACTTCTGCTCTTCATCGATGATGAGCAGTCCCAGGTCGCGGAACTTCACCGACTTGCCGATGAGTTTGTGCGTACCTATTATAATATCTACCTTGCCGTCAGCCAGATCCTTCAGGAGTGCCGTGGTCTGCTTGGTGCTACGGGCTCGCGAGAGGTAGTCCACACGGACAGGCATATCCTTCAGTCGTGAGGTGAAGGTCTGGTAGTGCTGATAGGCCAGCACCGTGGTGGGTACGAGAACGGCCACCTGCTTACCATCGCACGCCGCCTTAAAAGCGGCACGTACAGCGACCTCTGTCTTGCCAAAGCCTACGTCGCCACAGACCAGACGATCCATGGGCTGTGCCTTCTCCATATCGGCCTTCACATCGTTGGTGGCCTTCAGCTGGTCAGGGGTGTCCTCGTAGAGGAACGACGCCTCCAGCTCCTGCTGCATGAACGACTCGGCAGAGAAGGCGAAGCCCAGCTCCCTGCGACGGGCAGCATACAGCTTGATGAGGTCGCGGGCAATATCTTTCAGTTTGGCCTTGGTGCGCTCCTTCATGCGCTCCCACTGGCCTGTTCCTAAGTGCGACAGGCGAGGTGGCTCGCCATTGTCCTGCGCCTTATATTTCGAGACTTTATATAGCGAGTGGATAGAGACATAGATGGAGCCCCCACCCTCGTACATAATCTTGATCATTTCCTGGTAGCCATCGCCTTGTGGCATACGCACCAAGCCACCAAACTTACCAATGCCGTGGTCGACGTGTACCACGTAGTCGCCCACCTCAAACTGCTGGATCTCCTTGAGTGTCAGTGCCACCTTACCTGAGCGTGCCTTGTCGGACGTCAGGCTGTACTTGTGGTAGCGATCGAATATCTGGTGGTCAGTGAATACGCAGAGGCGCAGGTCGTTGTCAGCAAAACCTTCGTGCAATGTCTTTTCGACGGAATCGAAAAGAACACTGCCTTTTTCGGCAAAGATGTCGCGCAGACGCTCCAGCTGTTTCTTGCTGTCTGCAAGGATGCAGAGCTGGTAGCCATCAGCGAGATACTGCTCCAGCGACTGCTGCAGGAGGTCGAAATTCTTGTGGAACTGGGGTTGTGGCGAGACATGGAACTCGATGGTGACATCGGGCAGTCCTGAGGGACGATGGCCTATCTCGACGCGACGGAACTCGATAGCCTCACTAGTAAACTGCTGGCCACGAATGAGCTGTGACTCCTTGCGCATCTGCTGCAAAATCTCGTGCTGTTCCTGCTCTGTAGCACCCTCCATGCGCTCTGTCAGCGCCTGGTCGGAGAAACCCTCCTGGTAGATGCGGTCGATGGCATCGCGGACATACAGGAAGTCCTTGACAACCAGCAGCGTATCTTTAGGCAGGAACGACAGGAAGGGCATCTTCTCCTCTACAGCCACCAGTTCAGGGACGATGGTCACCTGCTGGCACTTGTCTTTCGACAGCTGCGTCTCGACCTCGAAAGTACGGATGGAGTCGATGTCGTCGCCAAAGAGGTCGACGCGGAAGGGCAACTCGCTACTATAGCTGTAGATATCGAGGATGCTGCCACGCAGGGCAAACTGGCCAGGCTCATAGACGTAGTCTACCTCGTGGAATCCCAGCGTGCGCAACTGCTGAGCCGTCTGGTCGGCATCGATGACATCACCCACACTGAGCACCAGCGAGCGATCGTCCAACTGCTTCTTAGAAACGACGAGTTCGGCAATGGCCTCTGGGTAGGTGACAATAAAAGTTGAGAGTTGAGAGTTGAAAGTTGAAAGACGTGCCAACACCTCGGTGCGGAGAATTTCGTTGGCACTGTCACGCTGGGCATACTTGATGGCACGGCGATAGCTGGAGGGGAAGAAGAGCACCTGCTCCTTGCCCATCAGCTGCGTCAGGTCGTGGTAGAAATAGCCTGCCTCATCAGCATCCTGAAGGATAAAGACTGCGGTCGAAGATTTTGTCTTCGACGCCAGACTTGCAAACAACATAGGTGCCGATGAGCACATGAGTCCTTCGAGAAAAACGGTCTTCACCGACTTTTTCCCTAACGTATTCGCCAGTGCTCCCACCTGAGGCAGCAAGGCGTATTTCTTCAGTAATTCTTGTATCGTCATACCAATTTCGTTGCAAAGATACAAAGAAATGGGGAGTTAAAGGAGTTAAAGGAGTTAAAGGGAGTTAAAGGACGATAGCTTTTAAGCAGAATGTTGTATCTTTGCAACAAAATTAAACGCAACCATGCATACAAGCGACAGCATAGTCATCATTCCGACCTATAATGAGAAGGAGAACATCGAGAAGATTATCCGTGCCGTATTCGGCTTGGAGAAGTGTTTTCATATTCTGATTATCGACGACGGCTCACCCGACGGTACAGCAGCTATCGTCAATGGGCTGATGGCACAAGAGGAGTTTAGCGACCGCCTGTTCATTATAGAGCGCAGTGGCAAGCTGGGCTTGGGCACAGCCTACATCGCTGGTTTCAAGTGGGCACTGGAGCGCGACTACGAATACATCTTCGAGATGGATGCCGACTTCAGCCACGATCCGAACGACCTGCCACGCCTCTACTCAGCTTGTGCCGACGAGGGCTACGACGTGGCTATCGGTTCACGCTATGTCAGTGGTGTCAACGTCGTCAACTGGCCTATTGGTCGCGTGCTGATGTCGTATTTCGCCTCGAAGTATGTGCGCATCGTTACCGGTTTCCAGGTTCACGACACCACCGCTGGTTTCAAGTGCTACAAGCGTCGTGTGCTGAAGACCATCGAGCTCGACAAGATTCGCTTCAAGGGCTATGGCTTCCAGATAGAGATGAAGTTCACGGCCTACAAGATTGGCTTTAAGATTAAGGAGGTACCCGTCATCTTCGTCAATCGTCAGGAGGGTGTCAGCAAGATGTCTGGTGGCATCTTTGGCGAGGCATTCTTTGGCGTCATGCGTCTACGCTGGGACGGCTGGACGCGCAAGTATCCCCAGATTGTTGACTAAAGAAAAATGGAAGAGCTTTTACTCTTCCATTAATTTTCTATAGCGTGCGCGCTTGGGTTCGTCAAGCCCTAAGCGCAGGGCCTTGTTGGCTTCATACTCGCTGTAGTTGCCCTCGAAATAGAACACGTTACCCTCGCCTTCGAAAGCCAGGATGTGTGTACAGATACGATCCAGGAACCAGCGGTCGTGGCTGATGACGACAGCACAACCTGCAAAGGCTTCAAGACCTTCTTCCAAGGCTCGCAGCGTGTTGACGTCGATGTCGTTGGTGGGCTCGTCGAGCAACAGCACGTTACCTTCCTGCTTGAGGGCAATAGCCAGATGCAGTCGGTTGCGCTCACCACCAGAGAGGACACCACACTTCTTCTCCTGATCGGCACCGCTGAAGTTGAATCTAGAGAGGTAGGCACGTACATTAACATCTTTGCCACCCATGCGGATGGTTTCGTTGCCACCACTCACCACCTCATAGACAGACTTGTCGGGCAGGATGTCCTTGTGTTGCTGGTCCACATAACTCAGCTTCACTGTCTCGCCCACACTGAACGTGCCTGCATCAGCCTTATCGAGACCCATAATCAGGCGGAACAGCGTAGTCTTACCAGCACCGTTGGGACCAATGACGCCCACGATGCCGTTAGGGGGAAGATTGAAGTTCAGGTCATTGAACAGCGTCTTCTCAGGGAACGACTTCGCCACATGCTCAGCCTCGATAACCTTGTTGCCCAAGCGTGGCCCGTTGGGGATGAAGATTTCCAGCTTCTCCTCCTTCTGTTTCTGTTCTTCATTGAGCATAGTCTCATAAGAGTTCAGACGGGCCTTACCCTTGGCATGGCGAGCCTTCGGAGCCATACGCACCCACTCCAACTCGCGCTCCAACGTCTTACGACGCTTCGAAGCCTGCTTCTCCTCCTGAGCCAGTCGCTGTGACTTCTGTTCCAGCCATGAAGAATAGTTACCCTTCCAGGGAATACCCTCGCCACGATCCAGTTCCAGAATCCATTCTGCCACGTCATCCAGGAAGTAGCGGTCGTGGGTGACGGCAATCACCGTACCCTCATACTGCTGCAGGTGCTGCTCCAGCCAGTCGATGCTCTCTGCATCAAGGTGGTTGGTAGGTTCGTCGAGCAACAACACGTCGGGTTTCTGTAACAACAGACGACACAATGCCACACGACGGCGTTCACCACCTGAGAGCGTCTTGACCGACCAGTCGCCTGGAGGACAGTTCAGCGCAGCCATTGCACGATCCAGCTTAGAGTCCATGTTCCACGCATCGGTAGCATCGATGATGTCCTGCAGCTCTGCCTGGCGCTGCATCAGCTGGTCCATCTTGTCGGGGTCTTCATAATATTCAGGAAGGCCGAATTTCACATTGATGTCATCGTATTCCTTCAAAGCGTCATAAACGCTTTGCACGCCTTCCATCACATTCTCCTTGACCGTCTTCTCTTCGTTAAGTGGCGGATCCTGAGGCAGATAGCCCACCGAATAACCAGGGCTCCACACCACGTTGCCCTGATATTGCTGGTCGAGTCCGGCGATAATCTTCATCAGCGTTGACTTACCTGCACCATTCAAACCAATGATGCCTATCTTCGCTCCATAGAAGAAGCTGAGATAGATATTCTTGAGCACTTGTTTCTGGTTCTGCTGGATGGTCTTGCTCACGCCCACCATCGAGAAAATCACTTTCTTGTCGTCTACTGTTGCCATAGTCTTTTTTCGTTTTGGTGCAAAGATACGAAAAAAAACTCAAAAGGACCGCTCTTGGCAGTTATTTTTTCTCACGAAGGCTACTTACGCACGCCAAAGTCTGTACGCTGGGCATCGTTGATGATGCGACTGGCATGATAACTATCGAAGCGCGCAGGACGGATAACGAAATCGGGCACATTGAAAGACAAGAAACGGTCACGATAGAAACGACGAGGATTGCGTTGTGGCAACATGAAGGCCTTGGTGACGACGCCCTTGGCATCCACATGACAGAAATAAGGTCGCGTGAAGAGACCATCGTCACGACGTGAACTCACCACGAGCCATCGTGAGTTGGTGCTCCAATTGTGGAACGACTCCGTATCGTCAGAGTTAGCGCCATCCATAGGTCTGCTCTCGCCTGTTGCGAGGTCAAGGAGCCAGAGGTCGGCCTCATGATGCCAGATGCTGAACTGTCCGAAGTCAGAGAGCGTATAGCAGAGGAAGCGTCCGTCGTAGGAGGGACGGGGGAACGACAACGACTGGTGCTGAGCCTCCGCATCGATGATGGTATCTATGTGGTCGCCGAAGGTGCCTGTAGCAGGATCAAAGTCGATGCGACAAAGATTATAGTGGATGGAGTCGAGTTGCAGGCTACCCTCTGGCAGGGCACGAGCTGCACAGAAATAGAGTGAGCGGCCATCGGGCGAGAAGACGGGAAAGGTCTCGTAGATGGAGTCCTGCTTGAGCAGGGGCGATAGTAACAGCTCGTTCTTCTCCACGTCATATACCAGCAGGTCGGAAGCGGTGTCAAAGACCTCTATACGGTTGCGATGAGCATTATGAAACAGCTGACTCGTGGCGTTGGTGGAATAGGCAATATAACGGCCTGAAGGATGCCAGTAAGGATAGACGCACAAGCCGAGGGTCTGGTCGGTCTTGGTATTGTATGCGGTAAGGGGGCCATCGTTCTGGCGCAGCAGTGTGGCACCATGAGGGCCACGGATGTGCAAGCTCATATCAGCAGGATTGCCACGATTGAAGCTATGGCAGTTGACGCACCCTTCAAACTGGGTATTCTCAATCAGTGCGCGTTCCTCAAACGATGACAGGTCGCGCTCATAAATACCCATCTTGCTCCACACCTCATAGCCTGGCTCAATAAGTCGATAGCAGAGACCATAGTCGATACTGTCAGGACTGACGTAGAGGGAGAAAGCGCGATAGGTATGCCAGCCATCATCATATTTGGCCGAGACTGTCACGATGAGCGAGTCGCCAGGATTCTGACTGAGCAGTGCATGCCAATCGTCAAGGTCAAAACCCGTAGACTCTTCACCCTGACTGTGCAAGCTGTTGCCATGATGGTCTGTAATGACAGCATCCATAAGCAGGGCATTCTCATCAGCCATATTGAAATTGAGCGGAGCGATATTCACAGGAATGGTAACCCCAATGTAGTCAGGGTAGATACGAGGACATGCTGCTTCCTGCTTGGCATCGTTGACTGTTTCGTTGCAGGCGACGAACAGCAGTAGCGTTATGATGATATATAGAACCTGTTTCATGGCTGTTGGAGGGGTAGTAACAATTGAGTATAACGTTCGCGATCGCCCGTCAACATATAGTAGGCCCGCAGGTATTCGAGTGCCAGACGATTGTCTGTATTACTGAAGAACAGACTTTCGAGCATATCGGCAGTGACATGGTCGCCAAAATAGAAATTCTCTGGACAGAGCATCTGGCGCAGGCGTCCGTATTCAGGATGCTTGGCGATAGCCTCTTCGTCACCCAACAGCGGCAGTGTCTCGTTGGCCCACTGACGGTAGAAGAGGGTTTTCTGGAGCGCCATGAGATATTTGCGTGACACTTCATAGCTGCCGAGAATCAGATTGGTCTGTGCCAATCGTTTGTAGCAACGGCCACTTTTCTGGAAATCAAGAATGGCCTCCTGAGCCTCAAAGACCGTTCGCTGAGCAATAGCTATCATTCCTAACTGATAGAACGCCTCGGCAGTGGGCATCGGACTGGTGGCATCGCGCTGGACTTCAGGCAAGAGACCTGCGATACCGTTCTGGTTGTATTCGAACAGATGGTCAGCCAACTGTCCATGCATCGCCAGCGTCAGGTTCTGTACCGTTACACCTATCTGATTATTAGGCTTTTCAGCATTGACAGTAGCCAGGATGCGATTCCACTGCTGGTGACAGGCCATAAAGTCATACTGCATGACCTTTTCAGCCTTGAAATTGGCATTCTTCCAGACCATAGTACCCATCACCACTGCCAGCAACAGGAACGATATACTTTGAACGGTGAACGTTGAAACTTGAAACTTGAAGCTTGAAGCTTGAGACTTGAAGAAATGATCCACAAGTGGGAGAACGATGGCAGACAGCCATGCTGCATAAAGCAATGTAGGAACGGCTGTTGGATATCGATGATAATGGCCATCAGGACTCACCATCCGATAAAGAAGAGGAATGGTGAGAGCAATCAGAATCATGGGGACAACACGGCGTGACTTCTTTTCTGCTGGTGATGGAAGCATGAGAACCATTCCCAAAATCCAAAGCAGCGTAAGCAATACAGCCCAGACGCCACCTAACAGTGCATTCTCGTCAAGCAGGAAGAGCCAGAGCAGGAACGAAGGCACATAGCTAAGACCATAAAGCCAGCCCCATCGGACCAGACGAAGCATCAGCAGCTGTATCACAGAGAGTAGTACAGCAATCATCAGCGCTCCCACCCATGCATACAGGAAGAACTGGGTACAGAAACGTCCCAACAGATCAGCTACGCCACCAGGCTGCTGAACAATCTCCCATACATAGGTGCTGTCAAAAAGAAACAGCTGGTACTGTTCCTGATAATGCAGATGATGTGGATAGGCCAGTCCGAAGAAGAGAAGGACGGCCACACCGAAAAGGAGCGTATATAATAGATGTAGATGCTTCATTCAAACACTTTACTGAATTCGTTGACACTGATTTTGACAGGTTCAACCATGAACTCCGGGCGATTATAGCTCTTCAACAGGAAAGTGTTATGTTCAGGATCTTCCTGTGGGAGAAGAAAGGCCTTAGACACCTTGCCATCTTTGAAATACGAGAAATAGACACGGCAGAAGTTGCCATCTTCACGACGGCTGGCAACCATTATCCAATGTCCATTGCTCGACCAGCTAGGATAGCTGTCAGGAGTACCTTCACTGTTCAGGTTGGAGAGATCAAGGAATGTGGGAGTCTCTGCGTCCAACGGCATACAGACGATATCGCCATCATTGTGTCTGATATGGAAACAGCCATACTGTCCTTGGGCAAAGAGTAGATAGCGACCATCGGGACTGATACGTGGCAAGGTGGCACTCTTGTCAATGGATGCTGCATCATATACCAATTCCTCGTCGCCAAAGATGTGCGTTGCCACATCAAACGAACGACGATAGATATTGTATTGTATCTTGGAATAGGTGGTTCGGATATCTTTGTCTCGCATCTCTTCTGGAAGGGGCACAGACTTGCAGTAATAGAGGTATTTGCCATCGGGCGACCAAGTGGGATACACCTCCAAGAGTGTGGAATCGTTGCTGACAACACTCACAGAATCAGTCTCAACATCGTAGAGAATCAGGTCGCTAGCTAAGTCATAGACCTCAATCTTGTTGGGGTTGGATGTATGGAATGCCTGACGTGTCAAGTCGGTCGAGAAGGCTATCAGCTTGGCAGTGGGATGCCAAGAGGGATAGACACCCGATGAGATGGTATAGTCACGCTTCAGATTGACCTTCGAAATCTTGCCATCGTTGACGATGACTGTTCCTGCATTAGCGAGACGCACGTGGAAGAGCATGTTATCCGTCTTGTAGTTCTGATAGCTATGACAGTTGACGCACTGACCCTTTTCCCTATTATTCATGGTAATCTCGTTATTGAATATCTGGGTCTCCTCAAATGTCGTCAGGTTGCGCTGGGCAATCTCCATGAAGGTCCATGCCACATAGGAGGGTTCAATGAGGCGATATGACAGATATTCGTCGATAGGCTCTGGGGCCACCAGTATTTCAAAAGGAGTAAATGCCAACCATTCGTCCCCTTTTTGACCCCACACCTCTACCTTGAGGCTCTTGCCCTTCGAGGCATCGAGCATGGCGTGCCATTCCTCCTCAGGAATCTGCACTTTCACGCCATCGCCATAAGTCTGCTGTTTACCATCAGGCGTAGTGAAACGTGCCACACACGCCTCGTACTGGTCAGCAGGAAGCATGAAGTTGAGAGGGGCTATGTTGCAAGGAACAGTAACATTGCAATAATCAGGATAGATGGCAGGCAGGCACTTGGCTTCTTTAGCTGAAGAAGGCACATCGGGGTGACTGGCGCACGATGACAGAAGCAGCAAAACTGCAACTGACAGTACTATATAGAAGTGGAAATATCTTTTCATATTCTCTTATGATTGTAATTCATGACCAATAATACCCTGTATATTGATGGGTTTTCTTCCAAAGATGTTATACCACCAATAGGTATCTCCGAAATCCTTACGCATCTCCTCACCTACCTTTTCAACAGTCATGCCAGGCTTCGCTTTCGTTTCCAGTGCTGCCCAAAACTGTTTGTAGCGTTCGTAAACGGATTTCTCAACAGGGAGCATCATACGTTTCTCTTCTGGTGCCTTATCCATATACAAAATATAAGCTTCCATGGCATGCAGCGGGAACTGCTCTTCCATGTGTAGCTTCACATAGTTACGTAGCGATGGCCAGAAACGGCGTGAATCGCATCGCATCATGGCATAGAACAGTGCCTGTTCGGAAGCCACCTTGCTATCTGATTCGTACCATAGACTGATGCCATTGACCAGGTAGCTATCGCTGTTCTCAACACCAGTGAGCTCGTCGGGATAGCATTTCTGCAGTTCATTAATCTTATTGGCGACTGGTGCCGGCTGCCAGTTATCATAGAATGGACGTTGGTTCAATATGGTGGTATAGCGTTCTACCAATTTCTTATCTCCTTTAGCCAAAGCACAGCGGGAGAGCATCTTCAGATAGAAAGGCGAGAATCCTGCCTGTATGGCATTCTCAAAAGAGAGTCGGATGGCCTCATTAATCATACCATAGTTGTAGTATACCAGGGGAGATGCAATATCCAACAAGGTAACATGCAGGGTATCTGGGTTATTGATATTCTCGGCATCATTATTCAATTTGAACGAACGATCCAGTAATCCACCCTCATGCATCAGGGCAATATTCTTTATAAACACCATGGTGCTGGTTGGTTTCATATTGTTTTCAGCCATCTGCAGGACTTCCTTCCAATTGTCATTGGAAGCATAGCGCACCATACGCATTTCATCGATGTAGTTCTGGTCCTGATACATCTGATTCCATGTAAAGATGGCACCAGCAACAGCACATAATACAGGAATGATTGCTTGACGCAGGAAACGACTACATATTGGCAGAAGAACAGACAGCGCAGCAAGTACCAAGAACGGTATGGAGAGATGCTCTGTCTTGTCGCTGGCAGTGATGAAACGAGGAAAGCCTGCCAGCACGACATCGTCATATTTCAGATTCGAATATAGCTGAGTATGCCAAATGGGAATAGCAAAGAAGAGCAGCACAATGGCTATCAGCTCTCGCCATGTCGGCTTTTCGCTAACCGCCAGACAAATGATGAACAATAAAGCAAACCATCCTAATACGGGATAGATGACAGCACCTATCAGATACCATACCACATGCCATTTGCGTGGCGTGCAGCGTGCAGCCCATAACAGCAGTAGCATAATGAGATAACCTACTGACTGGGAGAACCAATAACCTCTGATGGGAGAAATATAGATCCAATAGCCTAAATCTACAACCGATGTGAGCAGACAGGCTACAGGCAAGAGCATTAGTGCAAAGGCACTTCCCTGTAACCGGAATGCTTTAGTACCCACAACGAAGATAAGGATCCATATCATCACCAGTACACCAGCGCCCACGGCTGGTCGACAGAAGAGTTGGGTAAGCCAGGCTCCCACATACTGCATCAAGCCAAAAGGTTTCGATAGGAGGGTATGAAAGAAAGGTGCTCCGTAGATAAATTCGGAGCGGTCGTGTGCTGTATATAACACCTCTTGATTGAGGAATAGTATGTATACAACAAATGCCATGAAAGCCAAGAGACTTCCATAAAGTACGGCATCAGATGTTTTTTTATTACAAATCATTTCTTGGGGCATAAAAGGCTGACTCAATTAAATGAGTCAGCCTATTATTGATTATCTATGTCTCACAGCCATATAGTTAGCTATTGTAATGAGACACTTACATTCACATTACTTTGTTACAGGTCTAACTGACAAACCGTAACTGGTACTCAAGTTCTTGTAGACATCTACACCATTTACGAACTGACCATGCTGGAAGATCAACACGTTAGGCATATTGTCCTTACCACTGATCTCACCCTTAGAGCCCTTAACCTGCTCTGCCATTGATGGGAAGTGGTAGGTACCTAAGATTTCACCAGATGCATAGTAGCCAGCGTTTCCATTGCCGTACCACTTCTCGCCGTAACGATAACCAGCAGCAGGGAGGAAAATGCTATTTCCATTAGGACCAGTTACCTTATAACCAGCGCCAGTGAATTCCCATTCGCAATTATCAATCAGCTCTTTGAACTGCTCAGTGGTTGGCATTGTCCAGTTGGCACCCCAGTTCTTGGTAGCAGGATCATGGTCAGCATCAGCAATAATGTTATATGCAGGAGTTCCAGAGATGTCACCACCAGCATAGTCCTTACGCATTACAACACCAAACTGATCCTTGATCTCAGTATAATTATTAGCGCTAGGAGAAGCGAAATAATTAACAGAAGTAGAACCCATCACGTCAATAAGGAGTGTAGTATTGCTTTCGTACTTATACTTCTGGTAATAGTCTAACTTTGCTCTTTCCTTCTTCTCATCGGTATCACCTGACAAAGCGATGATTCTCTCAACAAACTGAGTACCATCCCAATCGATGATCAGAGTGAAGTCTTCGTTGGTAAGTGTGGCCTCGAGGAAACCTGGATTAGCGGTCTTCACGAGATTAATCTTACCCTTCACGAAGTCATTGATGGTGTTCACCTTCTTAGTGTCAAGGGCAGCTCTTGAAAGAGAATCCAGTCCAGTTGTGTCACCGATAAAGGTCAAGTCAATCATCATTGGTTCAACGATGTTTGTAACATTTGTGGTGTCACAAACCGTTCCTGTTTCTGCAGCTGCAGCTTTATACATATCGAACAGATCATCTACTGACGTAATAGCTTTTACATCTGTATATGATGTCGGAGTAGATGCCAGCAGCTGAGTACCTGTAGCGTCACCCCATACAAAGAGGATACCATTGTCAGAAGGTGAAGAAGCTCCGACATTCATGTCAGCCCACTTTGTACCACTAGGAAGTCCCAGGTCTACAGCTTGGCCAACGGTCTTAATATTACCCACATTTGTAACATATTGGGTATCGCATGTATTTTCGCTAATCTCATCACTACATGCAACAAAGACGCTTGATGCAAGAAGTGTGGTGATAGCCAGCTTACTATAATTCAAAAAACTTTTCATTATAACTGATGTGTTAATATTATACATATTCATATAAGAACTTACTACTCTTCATAGTAAACTGAATTGAGAGTCATAGAGCCGCTGTACAGCATGAGGTCGAGGTCACGGCCTTCACCACCCTTAGCACACTCATCAGCCATTGTCTGAGTAATCTGAAGCTCGTTCAGACCTGACGTCCACTTTACGTGATCGTAGTAGGTATTACTCCACCAACCATTCATGACCTTCAGATCAAAGTCTGGAGTGACATCTGATACGTCGAAAATCAGGGTCTTCAGACCGAAGTAGATATCATCTGAGATCGTGGGCAGATGTGCACCTTCAGTAGAGCTGAAACGCATAGCAGCAGCATCCCAAGCACCTGGCTTGAAGGGAGCCTCTTCTGTTTTTGCAGGATCACCATAGATGTAGTACTTCTGAAGTGGGTTGGTAATGACATCACACGTCATAGGGAACTCAGCTTTCAGCTGGGTACCATCAGGACAAATAGCAGTGAGAATGATGGTATAATCAGTAGGTATATAATTACCATCCTTATCCCAATTAACCTTCATCTTCTTCCATGCATGGTTACCGATGAATTCCTTACCACCGATATCCCACTTTGCGTTTACGGGAGCAGAGGTAGAACAAGTAATAACATTGCCATTCTTGCCATTAGCATCTTTATCAACAGTGACAGAAGTCTTTGCCTTCAACTCATCGACAGAGATGTGTCCGCCATTGCTGATCTCCTCATGAACAGGATCACAAGCAGCGAAAGTGCATATTGCGGCAGCAAGCAAAAATAATATCTTTTTCATTGTGTTTACTAATTAAATTTTAATACAGAACTACGTATGTCCATTCTGATGCAGGAGTCTTGTCATCCCATCCAGGATTCTGCTGCATCTTATTGCTCATCAGAGTAATCTGAGCCTGAGGTTTAGGCAGGAAGCCTTTAGTATCAGCATAACGCTTAGACCAAGAACAGGTCATGTGTTCCAAAGAGCGCTTAGCACCCTTCTGACCTAAGCAGACGATCTGCTTACCCTTCTGGGCCTGGAGAGCCTTAGCAGCGTAAGAAGACTCGCTGTGACCGTCTTTACCTGACCAACGACGCATATCGTTGAAGCGAAGACCCTCAAGTGCGAACTCCCAACGACGCTCGTTCTGAACAGCTGCCAGAGAATATGCAGTCTGAGGTACACCAGCACGCTTCTGAACCTGGTTCATATATGAAGCATCACCAGTGAGCTCGGTCAGCATCAGCAGAACATCAGCATAACGCATCAAGTAGAAGTCCTCGAAGTGGTCACCCTGCTGCTTGTTATCCAGTGAGCTAGAAGAATAACCGGGGCACTTAGACCACCATGAATCGTTATCAGCAGCACAAGCGTCAAGGTTGACATCAGCATACTTCTTCACACCATAACCAGACTCCTCACAGTCATCCTTCTCATAAGTATAAGAAGCAAGCTCTTTTTCGAGGTCAATCAAAGTACCAAGTTTACGGATATCAGTGTAGCCACCATCTGCTTCAGCATTTTTCCAATCATCCCACAGGTTGCATGAAGGAGTACCCTGACCCCAACCCTGGTTGAATGGATAGGTCTTATCACGCTTACCATTATCGTTGGTAGCACCGTTACGAAGACCCCAGAAGCAAGACAGATAGTTAGAATACATACGTGGGTTGTTGTAGGTACCACCGATAGCCCACTTAGAAGCATTCATGAACTGGATCTGGAAAATCTCCTCAGTGTTGCCATTACCCATACCAGGCTGGTCGAAGCAGTTCTCACGCTTCATATCAGCAATGAAAGTATAGGCATGACCCTTACCATCGTGAGCCTCATCCCAAAGCAGACTATTAGAATACTGCCAGAGTGAACGGAAGTCCTCACAGAGCTTATAACCGCCATTGTTGACAACATCTTTCAGGAAAGATACGACATCAGCCTTTGAAAGAGTACCACCATCGCAGCCTTCCTGCTTTACAAGGTTGATTGTAGCGTCTTGAGTAGCAAGCTCGCCTACACCCTTATAGAAGCCGGCCCAGAACATATATGCACGTGCGATGAATGACTCAGCAGCATACTTGTCAGCATGACCAGAACCATTAGCGCGCTCTGCCTTCATCAGATTCTTAGCAGAAACGAAGTCAGAAATAATCTGAGGATAGATCACCTCTTCAGCACTCTTCTGCTCATACAAGTCATCAGTAATAACAGTAGTAGTGATCAAAGGTACATCACCGTACAACTGAGAAAGCCACATATAATAGAGACCACGCATGAAGTAGCCCTCGCCAAGCAGCTGATTACGCTGTGCTTGCTGAGCTTCCGTCCATTTAACATTATCGATAGTCTCAATCTGGTTATTAGCACGTGAAATACCACCATAGAGCAGAATGAAATCCTGTTCATACTGGTTGGAACTTGCTGTTGTGAAATGATGCAGCGACTTAGCTACATTATCCTGCAGACCACCAGAGCCATAGCAGTCATCAGACATAAGTGACCACCAATAGAATGGGTTATTCAAAATACCACTTTGGTCACCGCCGCCCAGCGTATTCATGATACTGTAAGTTGCTGCATTCAATGACTCTACATCAGCAGGCTTACCAGGGAATGTTGCTGTGGTCATGTCAGTCACACGTGGGTCTGTATCCAGCATATCGTTACATGCTGTAAACAAAGTTGCTGACGAAACAACTAATGCTGATAAAATATATTTCTTCATAACTTTTTTGTCGAATTAGAATTTAATACTAGCACCAACCAAGAAAGTACGTGCGGTTGGGTAAAGACCCAGGTCAATACCAGATGCCCAGCCACTACCACCAGCAGTATTACCAACCTCAGGATCGAGACCAGTGTACTTGGTGAAGGTGTAAAGGTTCTGAGCCTGTACATAGAGACGAAGCTGCTGGAATGGGCAAGCCTTCCAAAGATTCTTGAAGTCGTAACCCAGAGTTACAGTCTTAATCTTCAAGTAGTCAGCATCCTCCATATAACGAGTAGATACCCAGTTAGTATTCTCGCTACCAGTACTTGAGATACGAGGCTGATTGTTTGTAGAATTCTGACCAACCCAACGATCCAGGATGGTAGTATCATAGTTCTGATAAGGAGCATCACTGAATGAACGGTAAGAACGCATAATCTGATGACCAAATGCGCCAGCACCATTTACAGAGAAGTCAATACCCTTCCAGCTAATACCGAGGTTGATACCCAAGGTAACATCAGGATTAGGATTACCAATCTCGTGACGGTCACTGTTAGCGCCCTCAGCATAAGTAATCACACCATCACCATTCCAGTCATCCCAGATGAGGTCACCAGGCTGTGCGTTGTCAAGAACGGCCTGCTTGTTAGCACGTGCAGCATCAATCTGCTCCTGACTCTGCCAAACACCGCTGTAAGACATACCATAGAAATAACCAATGGGTTTGCCTTCCTCAGCACGGTAGCAGTATTCAGTACCCTGTGAGAGAACACCCGAAGGACCATTGATATAGTGATTCTCATTGGCAATACGTGTTACCTTATTCTTATTGGTAGCAAAGTTTACACTTGCATTGTAGCTGAAGTCCTTACCGATTCTGTCGTTCCAAGAAAGAGCGAGCTCATAACCAGTATTCTCTACGTCACCACCATTGATAGCGGCAGGGTTAGTACCCTGAACGGCAATCTGTGGACCAGTAATCAGCCAGTCCTTAGTAGTAGACTTATACCAGTCGAAGGTTACACCCAGACGGCTGTCGAGGAAGCGAGCATCGAAACCAAAGTCAAGCTGTTCTCTTGTCTCCCAAGTCAGGTCAGGATTAGGTACGATGTTAGCATAAGCACCTACATTAGGAGTACCAGCAACAGAAGTATTCATATCAGAACCGAACTTGTAACCGCTGTCGTAAGCCTCGCCAGACAGAGCGATAGTTGCCAGATACTGGTACTTATCGATAGCGCAGTTACCATTCTGACCCCAAGATCCACGAATCTTCAAGAAGTCCATAAAGCCAGTGACAGGCTCCATAAATTTCTCATTAGTGATTACCCAACCTGCAGATACAGAGGGGAATGTACCCCAACGCTTGCCATCGGTGAAGATACTTGAACCATCATGACGCAAGGTTACAGTAGCCATGTACTTCTCGTTCCAGTCCCAAGTCAAACGACCGAACCATGAAGCGAGATACTCTTCATCATTGGGCTTACCAGTCAGAGTAACATCTGTAGCATTTACCAGCTTAATGTTATTCAGGTATGCAGAATCCCAACCCTTCAGAGTTGCAAGCTGCTCACCGTTGTTAACCTTGTTAGAGCCGCTGATGTTTACACTCCAAGCGCTGCTCTGGAAGCTCTGACCAACCATGGCACTGATCTTGTGACCAGCGATGATAGGAAGATCATAAGTCAGGGTATTCTCAACAGAGAATGAAGTATTCAACCAAGCGTTCTGGCTTACATTATATATAATAGTAGTAGCATTACCATAACCAGTAGAGCGTGGCTCACCATAGTTACGATATGAACCTGCGCCCAAAGTGTAGTTGAACTGAGAGCGGAATCTCAGGCCCTTGATTGGCTGAATAGTTGCAAAAGCAGTAGCGCTGGCATTGATATTGCGGCTCTCTGCCATAGAATTAAAGCCACCCTTAGTGAGGTTCTCCCATGGGTTGCTGAACAAAGAAGAGTTCCAGCCCTGTCCATAGGCAATCTGACCTGCAGCATCAGGAGTCTGGTAATAATAGATGTCGCCATTTTCAGCAAAACGTGGCATCATAGGACAAGTCTGAAGCAGGCTGTGGATATAGCTCCAGTACATACCATCCTCAGCGAGGTCGTGGCTCTTATTGTAACCAATAGAGATGTTCTCACCGATGGTGATAGCGTCGAAGTCTTTAGCCTTCAGAAGCACGTGGTCGCTGTTGATGCGAACAGAGTGACGCTTGTAGTAAGAAGCCTGCTCAGCACCCATGATACCTTCATTGCTTGTATAGCTATAAGACATAGCGAACTTTGAACGATCAGAACCACCAGTCAGAGTAACAGAATGATTCTGCTGAACGGCATTCTTGTTCTCGAATGCGCCCCACCAGTCAGTACCCTGCCAACCGCTCTGTACCTTAGTCAGAATGTCCTGAGGAACGAAACCTGACCACTCCATCTTCTGACCAGAGGTATTGAAGGTGTACTCGTCCATGATGGTCATATACTGCTGAGCATTGAGGAGCTGTGGACGTTTGTAAGCATTTGACCAACCAATAGAACCATTGTAGGTAAGTTCTATCTTACCAGCCTTACCCTGCTTGGTTGTTACCAGGATAACGCCGTTAGCAGCACGTGCACCATAGATAGCTGACGATGCAGCATCCTTCAGAATGTCGATACTCTCGATGTCATTGGGGTTGATATCATCCAGGCTACCACCTGCTACACCATCAATTACATAAAGAGGTGCTGCATTACCGGTAGTACCAATACCACGAATGTAAACCTTGTAACCCTTACCAGGCTGAGCAGATGACTGGGTAATCTGTACACCAGGTGTCATACTCTGCATAGCTTCAAGTGCATTGGTTGTGTTCATCTTGGCGATGTCATCACCCTTAACCTGAACGGTAGCACCCGTCACAAGCTTTTTCTTCTGAACACCATAACCGATGACAACCACGTCGTTCAGCGTGGTGTTGTCTTCCACCAAGGTGACGGTGATGTTTGTCTTACCACCCACCTTCACAGTCTGAGTAACATAGCCCACATACGAAATAGCGAGCGTAGCATCAGAGGAAGCCTTCACGGTGAAGTTACCATCCTAATCGGTGATGGCTCCTTCATTGGTTCCCTGCACTTTGACGGAGGCGCCAATTACTGGTTCGCCAGTCTCGTCGTTAACAGTTCCCTTGATCGTGCTCTGTGCAAACGACATTCCAAACGGAATCGCGCAGAACAGGAACAACAAAACAAAATGTTTTTGTAGTGACTTAAAATTCCACATACTTTTGTTTAACAGTTAATAATTAGGTTTGATATAAAAAAAGATTTTTTCAATATTTTGGTTAATATGCGCTGCAAAGGTATAAAATTTTACAATTACACACTTTATTTCATGTAACAAAAAGTTTGCAAGATTGCTCAACAGTTACATAAAATAAAAATGCCCTCCTGTTTAGAGGGCACAAGTGGCAAATTATAAGGACGCTTCAGAAATATGAAACATTCTTTAACAAATCACTGATCAGGGTTTTCTATGAAGCCTTGATACTGCGGATCGAGGGCAGACATCACACTATCGTAGGCCTGGTTCATGGTTGCCTGAATGTTCTGGGCACCCTGCCCTATCGGATAGACAGGTTGGTGGATGGTCAACGACAGGGGGTGCCACGTGGCAAAGTGCCAGTCGCGCATACGAGGCATGATATCAAAAGAACCGTTGATGGTCAGTGGAACGACAGGCAACTGGAGTTCGTCAGCCAGTGCGAAGGCACCTTTCCTGAAGGTACCCATGTGACCAGTAAACGAACGAGCGCCCTCTGGGAAGACAACAACGGAGCAGTTGGCATGCTCCAGTATATTGCGAGCATCGTCATACGTCTTCTTAATTTTGCTGACGCCGCGCTTGTCAACAAATATCTGGTGCGACTTGCGACAGGCATAACCCACAAACGGAATCTTATTCAGCTGGTACTTCATCATCCATTTGAAGTTACGTCCCAGGAAGCCATAGACGAGGAAGATGTCGAAGGCACCCTGATGGTTGGCGACGAAGACATACGACTGGTTAGGTTCCAGATGTTCACGACCTTCCACCTTAATAGGTAATAGGAACGCGCGCGTAATAATACGTGCCCACCAACGTCCAGGATAGTAACCCCAGAAGTGGCCATCGCCAATGGCGCAGCCTACTCCTACCTCTATGGCAGTGATGATGGTGATTAACACTGTAACGGGCAGTGCAACGAACAGTTGGTAGATGTTATACAAGTATTTCATTTCTTTCTAAGTGTTATGACAACGATTTCTCTTGGTTGATTCAGACGGAAAGGGATGAGCGAGCCAGCACCTGACGACACATAGAGGGCACGCGAGCCCTCATAAGCCATGCCATACCAGTCACGATAGGACATCGCTACGGGCGACCAGCCGAAAAGCGAGAACTGGCCGCCATGGGTATGACCACTCAGCGTCAGTTGGGCGTTACACTCAGGCAATATCTTCTCACGCCAGCAGGTCGGGTCGTGCTGGAGCATCAATATGAATTGAGAATTGAGAGTTGAGAATTGAGAATTGAGAGTTTTCTTCACATCACCGTTCTTGGGCATGCGCTCGGCAAGTCCCCAGTTCTCCATACCCGCCACGACGATGCTGTCGGAATCGCGATGGATGATGCGGTGCTCGTTGAGCAGCAGGTCGAAGCCCATCTTGCGGATGATATCTTTCGTTAGCTGACAGTTTTGCGCCTTCTCCTCATCGTCGCATGCCTGATAGACGGCATAGTCATGGTTGCCCAGAACGGCATAGACACCATCGCGGGCATAGAGCTGTCGGAAAGAGAGCATGGGCGGTATGAGTTCTTCGGGCAGTATGTTCTGCATGTCTCCAGTAAAGACAATCATGTCTGCCGCCTGTCCGTTGATGCTGTCGATGAGCTGTTGCACCAGTTTCTGGCGCGAGCCCGTCATGGAACCTACATGTGCGTCGGAGAACTGCACGATACGGTAGCCATCAAAGGCTGCCGGCAGATCAGCGCTCACATATTCTATCTGTCGTACCTCCAGTTGATTGAAGCCTGCCGTCATGCCATAAGTCACCAAGGAAATCTCTATCGCTGCCAGCAGGATGCCGACTACCGTTCCATAGCGCTTGTTAGGCAGGAACTTGCGGCAGAGCAGGAACAGCAGGAGTGGAATGATGACAAACCCCACGGTAATGAAGAACGGTATGGCGAAACGAGCAATCATTGTTTTAGAGATTAGAGGTTAGAAACTTGCGCATCACTTCGACGGGCAGGCCGCGACGACGAGCGTAGTCAGCCAACTGGTCTTCGCCAATGGTACCCAACGAGAAATAATGTGCCTCCGGATGGGCCATCATCAGACCAGACACGCTGGCGTGAGGTTTCATGGCGCCACTCTCTGTCAGTCGGATGCCTATCTGGTGGAAGTCGAGCAACTCGTTGAGCACGAAGTTCAGACTGGTATCGGGTAATGACGGATAACCCACAGCAGGACGGATGCCCTGAAACTGTTCAACATGTAACTGCTGCATGGTGAGCTGCTCGTCAGGGGCATAGCCCCAATAGGTCTTGCGAACGGCCTCGTGCATGCACTCTGCAGCAGCCTCTGCCAGACGGTCTGCCAATAGCTGTACCATCATCTTCAGATAGGTATCGTTGTCGAAGTCTTTCTCCAGTCCCATATCGACGGTGGTAGCGAAAAGTCCTATGCGGTCGTGCTCAGGATGCAGAAAGTCGGCCAGACACAGACACTCGCTGTCAGGCTGTTGCTGACGAAGCAGGGGAATACGGCGACCATCGCCTAACACGATATCGTCACCTTCGCTATGGGCATCCATCAACACGAACAGTGCATGAACCTTATATTTGCCTTCCAGATCGGCCAACACAGACATCGCCTCCTCCTGCAACTTCTGACGCTCGCCCAAGGGTTTGTTGTGCATGCCCCAGGCGTAGAAGAAGTAGTCCCAGTTGATGTAGGGCGTGAGTTGGTGGATGTCGTAGTCGATAATCATGTGTGGGAGAAAGTGATAGCCTCGCCAAGGACATCGGCAGAGACCTGACCCTTTGCATATACTGTTTGTCCGTTACACAGCGTACGCTCTACGCGCCACTGGTACTGGTGACCCTCCATAGGACTCCATCCACACTTGCTGAGGATGCAGTCGCTGGTGACTGTCCACGGACTCTTAGGACGTACGATGGTGATATCGGCACGATAGCCCGTGCGCAGGAAGCCACGCTGCTGGACTCCAAACAGACGGGCAGGATTGTGGCACATCAGTTCAACGAGTCGCTGGATGGTGAGTACACCCTCATCCACGAGTTCAAGCATGGTGACCAGCGAGAACTGTATCATAGGCATGCCGGAAGCAGCCTTGGCACACCCACCCTCTTTCTGGCTGAGCAGATGCGGTGCGTGGTCCGTGGCCACAACGCTGATGCGTCCATCGGTGAGCGCTTCACGCAGCATAAATTGGTCGACGGGTGTCTTGATGGCTGGGTTCACCTTGATACGGGTTCCCAGACGCTCATGGTCGAGCTGGGTGAAGAACAGGTGGCCTACGCAGGCCTCAGCGGTTACTTTTGTCGCGATAAAATCGCGACACACAGAAAACAGCTCCAGCTCTTCGGCGGTAGAGATATGCGCTACGTGCAGGCGCGTACCATATTTATTAGCAAGGGCTACGGCCTTGCGGGTTGACTCCAGACAAGCCTCCTCCGAGCGTATCATGGCATGCAGACTGACGGGAGGATCCTCGCCCCACGCCTCCTTGGCACTGGCCATGTTACGATTGATGATGTCTGTATCCTCACAATGCACCATCAGGGGCAGCTTGCAACTCTTGAAGATACGCTCCAGGACCTCTTGGCGATCAACCAGCATGTTGCCCGTCGACGAACCCATAAAGAGCTTGATGCCTGGTATGGTGGTAGCGTCGAGCTGGCTGAAGGTATCTATATTGTCATTGGTAGCGCCATAGAAGAAGGCGTAGTTGACATGACTCTTCTCACGAGCCAACGCCTGCTTCTCTTTCAGCGCCTCCAGCGTGGTAGTTTGCGGATTGCAGTTAGGCATATCGAAGTAGCTGGTAACACCACCTGCCGCTGCCGCACGGCTCTCCGTATCGATGTCTGCCTTTTCCGTCAGGCCAGGCTCACGGAAGTGTACGTGGTCGTCGATGACACCTGGCAATACGTAGCAACCCGAGGCATCTATCGTCTCGTCGAATGATGCTTCGGGTTGTTGTTTGCTTATCTCGATGATGTTGCCGTCTTCAATGACGATGTTACCATCAGTAACACGGCCTTCGTTGACGATATGTCCTCCCTTGATCAGTATCTTCATGGCTGTGGCACATTGGTCAGTGGAGCAGCAGGCTGGACGGCGGTAGAGTCAGGCAACGGTACCTCAACATCTTCCATATCCTTGGTGCCGTTCATGCGTGCCTCATTCTCCTGGGCGGTCTGATAATAGTCACGCACATAGGGATCGTTCTTGAAATGATCGGTAGCCTTCGACATGATCTCTTCAATCTGAGGAGTCAGGATGGGATAGCGGTACTGGCTGGTAATCATCATGAAGATGCCAGGACCCAGCACGTTGTCGAAGTTGTCACAGATAAACGTTGTTACCAACTTGTCTTCCTCAGCGGCAATCTCGTTGGCCTCGGCAGAGAGCTGACGGTTGATGACCTCTTCGTCAATACCGTCGAGCAACATCTGGCTCTGACGGTGCGAGAGCTCGGCCATACGGTTCGACAGTTGGTTATGCTTGTCGACGAAAACATACAGCGTATCGTTCAGCGGAGTACCACTGACACGCTGTACAGCATTCTCAATGCGAATCTCTATTTCTCCCTCTTCCAGCACCAGAGGCATGATGCTCTCATCATCCATGAAGAGGCTGACCATGCGAACGGTATCCAACAGACCAGCGAAATGGAATTCACCATGTACCACCTCACAGGAGTCGATGTTCTTCAGGTCGTTATTCTTCACAGCTTTCAGATAGAGCTTGCTGCCATCCATTGCAGACACAGATGACGTACCACTCACATTGTAGGAGCTGGCGCAAGAGGTTAACAATGCCGTCACAACGGCCAGAATCGTGTATATACTTTTACTCATAGCTATCGCTTTCGTCGAATTCAGACGCAAAAGTACGATGATATCTTGAAAAAAGAAAAATATTTGCGCAATTTTAAACTTTTGCGCAAATATTTAGCATTTATTTGGTGTCTTTCTCCAGTTCACTGGCAATACGGTGGCCAGTATATAGCTGTAACACTGCCGCCACAAGCAATACGACCACCCAGTTGTTATGTACATATTTTATATAGTACAGCTGGTCGATAGGCAGGAAGTTCGCCTGGTTGGCAATCATCAGCAGACCTGCCAAGAGAAACAACACGTTGCTGATAATCTGGATACGACGCAGACGACGGATGGTGAAGTCCCTACCCTCGTAGCGCTGGCGCAGCTGCATGGCGACAAACAACAGGGCTCCAGGGGCAAACACATAGGGTGCCCACGAACAGAACAGCACATTGGCGCCAGCACCTATCACCATCAACAGGCCGCCCAGCAGCATCACATAGCTCTCCCACTTACTCAGCTGTCTCATCGTTCAATATGCTTTTACCGTTTTTAGGGTCGTCGCTGAGCACAAAGATGTCCTCGTTGTCAGCCTTCATGAAATAGCGCTCACGGGCTATCTTCTTGATAGCCTTCGGATCGCTGTCAAGTACCTTGATCTGCGCCTGGTCATTCTTATTCTGTTCAGTATAGCGGTCTATCTCATCCTGCAACTCGCTGATACGCTGTTTGTTGACCATGTGATGCCAGACGCTGTTCTCGTCGACAAAACCAATCACAATAATACCTATCAATGTCACGACGATATACTTCAACGCCTTGATATGATAGATTCGGAGCAACCATGATTTTATCTTTTTCATACTTTTCTCTCTATTCGTTTGCAAAGTTACAATTTTATTTCGTAACTTTGCACCATAATTATCAAAAAAATATGGAATACATTGTATCAGCACGAAAATACCGCCCGACGTCGTTCGACACGGTGGTAGGTCAGCAGGCGCTGACCACCACGCTGAAGAATGCTGTCAACAGTGGTAAGCTGGCCCATGCCTACCTCTTCTGTGGACCACGTGGCGTAGGTAAGACCACCTGTGCACGTATCTTTGCCAAGGCCATCAACTGTATGTCGCCAACAGCCAACGGCGAGGCCTGCGGACAGTGTGAGAGCTGTCAGGCTTTCAACGAACAGCGCTCGTTCAACATCTTTGAGCTCGACGCCGCTTCCAACAACTCCGTGGAGCACATCAAGACCCTGATGGAGCAGACGCGCATACCGCCACAGGTAGGTAAGTACAAGGTATTCATCATCGACGAGGTGCACATGCTGTCAACTGCAGCCTTCAACGCTTTCCTGAAGACGCTGGAGGAGCCACCCGCACATGTCATCTTCATCCTCGCCACTACAGAGAAGCACAAGATACTGCCCACCATCCTGAGCCGTTGTCAGATCTACGACTTCGAGCGCATGACGGTGCGCGACACCATCAACCACCTCAAGCAGGTGGCTGACAATGAGGGCATCACTGTCGAGGAGGAAGCGCTGGCTGTCATTGCCGAGAAGGCTGACGGTGGCATGCGCGATGCCTTGAGCATCTTCGACCAGGCAGCATCGTTCTGTCAGGGCAACATCACCTACCAGAAGGTCATCGAAGACCTCAACGTGCTGGACAGCGACAACTACTTCCGCATCGTAGACCTCGCCCTGGAGAACAAGGCGATGGACATCATGGTGCTGCTCAACAACGTCATCAACAAAGGCTTCGACGGTGGTCTGCTCATCCAAGGTCTTGCCAAGCATGTGCGCAACGTGCTGATGGCTCGCGACCCGCAGACGCTGCCTTTGTTGGAGGTCAGCGACCAACAGCGTGAACGCTATCAGCAACAGGCACAGAAGTGCCAGATACCGTTCCTCTATCAGGCGCTGCGACTCATCAACCAGTGCGACATCAACTACCGCCAGTCCAGCAACAAGCGTCTGCTGGTGGAGCTCACACTCATTGAGATAGCGCAGATTACCCAGCCTGACGACAGCGTTGGCAGTGGGCGTAAGCCCAGAAGATTGAAATCCCTGTTTAAGCAACTGACATCAACCGTTCAGCCCCAGAAAGCAGCCCCGCAGGTAGCTGCTGCTGAGCGCGTGGTGTCTACTGACTCTAGTGTCTCTAGTTCATCTAGTGACTCTAGAGATTCTAGATCATCTAGTTCTTCTAGCCCCTCTAGCCCCGGCCCCAAGCGCCCCACGCTGAAGTCGACGGTCAGCATGTCGTTTAAGAACATCCTCGAGAAGTCGAAGCCCAAGAAGATGACGGTCATCCCTGGCACCCTCGATGGTTCTGACCCCAATGCGATATCCAAGGACGAGGAGCATCCCTTCACCCAGCAAGACCTGGAACTGCAATGGATGCTCATGTGCAACCGCATGCCACAGAAGCTGAGCGGCATCGCTACGCGCATGAAGAATATGAATCCTGTCATCACCGAATTCCCCAATGTCGAGGTGACGGCAGATAACCAGGTGGCTTACGACCAGCTGGAGCAGATAAAAGGCAGCATCGCAGCGACACTCAAGACCTATCTGCACAACAAATCCATCACCGTCAGCCTACGTCTGGCAGACAAGGAAGAGATAGCCCCTATCCTATCGCGTCGCGAACAGTACGAACTGATGGAAAAAGAAAATCCCTCAATCGCGAAATTGAGGGAGCTTCTCAGTCTGGAACTGGCGTAACTTCTTACATCAGCCTTCTGACTCCTGACATCATATCAGCGTCATTCCAAGTTTCTTGCACTCTTCACGCATGTCTTCAGGCCATATAGAGGCTTGTATCTCGCCGATGTGGCCCTTGTGCAACAGCACCATGCAGAGACGGCTCTGACCGATACCGCCACCGATAGACAGTGGCAGCTCGTCGTTCAGCAGCTTCTGGTGGAAATATAGTGACTCACGTTCCTCTTTATTCTCCAACTTCAACTGGCGCAGCAGACTCTCCTTGTCCACACGGATACCCATCGACGACAACTCGAACGAGCGTCCCAGCACGGGATACCAGATGAGGATGTCACCGTTCAGACCCAGCAGACCATTCTCGCCCTCCGTCGACCAGTCGTCGTAGTCTGGTGCACGACCGTCGTGCTTCTCGCCATTCGACAGCTTGCCACCGATACCTATTACAAATACGGCGCCATACTTCTCGCAGATAGCATCCTCACGCTCCTTAGGCGTCTTGTCAGGATACATCTGCAGCAACTCCTCAGCATGTATGAAATGGATTTCTTCGGGCAGGAAGGGCTTGATTTGCGGATAGGTCTCGCAGGTCAGATATTCCGTACGACGGATGGCTGCATAGATGCGTGTCACCACATTCTTCAGGAAGGCGATGGTGCGCTGCTCCTTGGTGATGACTGCCTCCCAGTCCCACTGGTCTACATACAGCGAGTGCAGGTTGTCCAGCTCCTCGTCCGCACGGATGGCGTTCATATCGGTATAGATGCCGTAGCCAGGCTCCACCGCATATTCCGCCAGCGACAGGCGCTTCCACTTAGCCAGCGAGTGCACCACCTCGGCACATGCGTCGCCCAGATCCTTGATGGGGAACGTCACTGCACGCTCCACACCGTTCAGGTCGTCGTTGATGCCCAGACCCTTCAGTACGAAGAGCGGAGCCGTCACGCGACGCAGGCGCAGTTCGGTAGAGAGGTTCTGCTGGAAGAACTCCTTAATCATCTTAATACCCTGCTCCGTCTGTTTGGCGTCGAGCAGGGACTGATAGTCGATTGGTTTAATCAGTTGACTCATCTTATATTTGACTATTTGACAATTTACAATTTAACCATTTTACATTTTGCGATTGCAAAGGTACTAATTTTATATTAATAAGCAAGCAAAAAGCCGAAATATTTTGCAAAATGAAAGAAAAAGTTGATTTTAGGCTATCATTATGCACATATCGGCAACACTTAAAAGAATATAATTCTCAATTCTCAATTCTCAATTCTCAATTAATTATTGTACCTTTGCAAAACTTTTACAATGGAATTATTTCCACGGTCCCGTAGCTTAGCTGAATAGAGCGTCAGATTCCGGTTCTGAAGGTCTTGGGTTTGAATCCCAACGGGATCACGAAAGATTAAGTAGCCGAGTATCCGTTGCATTACAGATGTCACGTGCCAAATCGTTTAATGAGTGGAAACGTGCATAGTCCGAATCACCCTCCATCTGCCAAGGAGCCAGAATAAGCAATCTTCCGGCAGCACAGGCATAAAACCTTTCTTGCGATGGTTTCCAATACTCGGAGATAGGCTCCTTCTGCAAGAGGATAAGAGGCAGATGGTCGTCCAAGGCTGCATCAACAACACCCTTTTCGCCTTTTGAGATACCTGGTGTCACTAGCACGGCACCCTCCTCGGCCCGTTTCAGCAATCTCTCCTTGTCCTGGGCGTACTCCAGAGTCAGATGCGTTGGCACCCCCTGTTTGTTCTTCCGATGGAAAAACACTTGGATCCTATCCGGATTCTTCAGCAAGAAAAGATTGCCAAAAGCAGCATATTCGCGGTCATGAATCCATAGGTGCAGGCGGCGCTGCATCAGGTTCGGGCGTTCCTCTCTCAGTCGTGCACGAAAAGGGTTCTCGTCCATATAGCGACAGATATTTTCCAGCATCCCATCCCTTATAATGATGCGGTCGTGATAGCCAGCCTCGAAAAGTACCGGCCTCCAACCTTTACTGCCACCCGAGGAACCTTTGCTGCTGCCTAAGGGAGAAACCTCAGGCACCGTTTCCTCCCCCACGGTGCCCAGTGTTTTTCCGCTGGGCTGTGCTTCTCCGCTGGGCTGTCCTTCCTGTTCGTCCTGCAATTGCCACCAAGCTCTGGTGCAGCCCGTTTTGAATCCGCGAATAACAGTCCCTAGGTGCTTCCCCTCAGGCAGTTTTCCTCTGACATTCAGCAACAGATGGATATGATCAGGCATCAGCGCCACCTTCATCACTTCCACCATCTTGTAGAACTTGGAAATCTTTGCTATCTCCTCCTGAAGTATCCGTTCTCCCAGCACCGAGCACAGCAGATGGGGGTATTCCTCCGTTCCTTTTGCACCCCTCGTGTGTCCCACAATCTGCCCGAAGAGACGCTGCCGTCCTTCCGTCACCATCGTTATCATGTAAACGCCAGGACGGTTATAGTCATGAAAATGAGCCCTGCGATGCCCGTTATGCTTCGTTTCCTCAGGCACCAGCCCTGCAGCCATCATCTCTTCTCGCGTCATAGTTCCTTCACACTCTTATTGAACGCAAAGATACAGAAATTCCCTGACATTTGCAAGCAAACGTCAGGGAAATCTTTATTATTAGATTTTTGGAAACCGATTCGCGTTTTCTCTTAGGTATATTAGTATTTATCTTTATATGGAGTGTTCTCGTAGCCTTTATTATTCAATTTTGCTACCCAACGATCTAGTATAATTTTACCTTGTAATTTGAATACTCTTATATTACCAAAGTACTTAAGGAATGTAGGGCTTATTGCATAATACGTCTTAATAAAAAGACGACCATACCAAGTTCTATCAAGTGTATAGTCACGGAATCTACGAAGAGTCCACACTTCAGGACAATCATAAGATCCATACACAGCAGTTGCTACATAACAGGCTGACGTATCTACATATGGATTTGTAAAAGAGCTATCGTATTTTCTTATTTTGTCTCCATATGAGTTTATTATATTAATGTTAGCTGTTTTATCTTGAAGATACTTTACATATTCTTTGTGTATATCGATACCTCCTTTCCAGCCTTGAATAGAAACATCCGAATATTTTCCTTCAAATACTGTTTCTACTTCATCACCAAAGTTATACATTATCATTGCAGACGCGGATGCGTTGTTACAGTATTCTTGGATATAATTATGCTGAATGCTCGAATCGATTCCCTCATAGTGGTTTTTAGCCGCATTGAATAACAACGAAGAAATCATCGTATTTCTCAATGATATTTCTGTCAGTGCAGCTTTCTGCAAAGCTTCATCTGTTTCATTGTCTTTAATTAGTCTAATAACTGAAGACTGGCAATTGGCCATATCTGTTGCTGCAGACCAAATCTCTGCAATTTTGCACCCCATCGACTTGAAATATACAACATAATAGTTTGCTTCCCAACTTCCAGGGTCTTTCACAAGTATCATGTCGTAATACTTCGCGGCATTTGCATTATTATCAGCATCCTTAGCTCTACGAGCAATTTCATATAGATTTTTCAACTCATCGGACGTATCAACTTTGACCGTACCCTTTACTTCGACAGTTCCTTCAACCATCATTTTCTTAGCCTCTTCGACGGTATATTTTGTACCGCATGACTGGCATACAAAGACACCACCGTCTTTTACCAAATCTTGGCTGCCACACATTTCACATTGTAATGCTTTCATATGCTTTATGTTTTTGAGAATGATAATATGTTTGTTTACACGGGAATTGGAGGCGGACATTCGCTGCTGTCGTTAGTAGCAAACTCTTCAAATGTCTTAAGCGGTTGCCAACCAGTCATACCTTTCTTCCATGCTAATAGATTCAAAACGTTTGCATCTTGTGCAATTGTGTCTTTTATCTGTTGAAAAAAATATGGACCTTGCTGCTGCCCGTTTACTGCAAGAAAATAGGAAACACTTGTTGGTATTGGCGGTGGAACATCATTACCGCTGGACATTAATTGCTCACCCATTTGCTTACCCATATTAAGCGATGCACCTAGTCCCAATCCAGCGTTGATAAAAGCAGCACCTGCACCACTCTCATTTTCTGCTGCTTTATCCATCACATCGAAAGAACGCTCCATTTTATAGTTGTCTCGTCCTGCGATCTTCAATCTTGCAGAGAGATTCTTTGCTTTCTTTATTTCGTTCAAACTGGGATCGTCCTCGGGAATGTTGATAGAGATTATATTGAAGAGCATAATTTCTACACCATATTCGGCATAGAATGGTGTCAACTTATCTTGGCAGAATGTAGAAATCTCCTCCAAATGCGTAGGTATTTCCAATACAGATATTTTGTCGTCGACAATCTTCTGGGAAATGATGCTGGTTAATTTCGTCAATAGCAAACCACGAAAGTATGCTTGCAACTGTATTTCGCTGAAATTAGGCATATTACCCACAAGAGTGAAAACAAACTTTTCTGCATCGCTAATCTTGAAACCGTATTGACCATGAGCCCTTACCGGTACTATGATGTCGTACTTTGGGTCTTCCAGCAGAATCGGTGTTTCCGTTCCCCATTTGAGACTAAATCGCTGGAGTAGATTTACAAACCACACATCAGCTTGGAATGGAGAGTCTCCACCGAATGGCAGATTAATAATTTTGTTTAATAGCGGGACGTTATTGCTTTTAAGCGTGTAGGTACCGTCAGTAAACTTATCGCAGACCGTACCGCCTTTTACAAAGAACGCTACTTGCCCAGGATATACAACTAACTGAGATCCCCAGCATAAATCGCATGACGGAAACTTGTGTACAATGACACCTTCCTGTTGTTCGTATTTTACGACATCAATAATAGCCATAGAAATATATTTTTAGTTTCTACAATCAATCATAATCGTTCCTGCCTGGTTACGATATATCCGATTAACTCTTCTGTCGCCAGAATAATGTGATTCCAAAGCTTGTCTTAGGTTTTCGTATTCTTCATCATTAGCATATCGCTCAATTCGCACATTGATTAAGCGACCCATTGGGAATACCTTATATTCCTTATCTTTAGTGTATTTTGTGTATTCCATTCCTCCAAGCATTCCATAACTTTGATATGTCGTTTGGAGTTTTTCCACGAACTCATCCGTAATACCATATAACTCACGATACTTAATGTTATTACAGCTGCTAAGTGATACGAGAATCACTAAGCAAACGAGAATTCTTTTCACTATCTTGCTCATAATCTGTTCCTATTTAAAATCTTGACAACTTCATAATTCTCTCTGACCTCGTCAAGTGATATTTCACCCGACAAATATCCCGAAGTTTTTCTCACAATTATTACAATGGGCTTGCTCGTCTGTGATTGTGGTATCTGGGCTGCCATTTTATATTTTACAGAGCTAACCTTCGAGAAATCGTGGCTTGTTTCGGAATAGTTGCCAATGCTCGCACCATAGGTATTATAGGTAGCGTATTCTATTCTGAAATCATCTATCTCTTTTAATTTACCACCCACTATCTCACAGGCATAGACTTTTGGAGTAGAGGCGTAGTTCTCTTTTGTAGAAATGGCAAGTGAAGCAAGTATATAGGTACTATTCTTGTCAGCAACCTCATATGAATACTCATCCACGTCGAGTACATATTCGAAAGTGAACGTGCGCCCATATGTAAACCCTGAGAATGAATATGTAACGTTGCCGAACTTAACCGTTGGGGTATCCTTAAATGCCTTATATCCCAAGGCCTTTATTTTGTCTTCCTCGGCCTTCTTTGCAGCTTCAATCGCCTCTATTTTTTTCAGGTATTCGTTACAACTGTCGTTTTCCTTTGCATTAGGGAAAACACGCTTAAGCTCTGCAGTTTCTTTTTTAACACCATCATAATCCCCTGAATTAAATAATTCTCCAATGTGGGATAATCTTTGGTCAGCTGGATAACTCAGAATTCCTATTTTATCATTAGCCTCAGCAAGTTGTTGCCTTAAAACTTTTATTGTGTCTTGGTACTTTCTTTCTGTCTCTGCAATTTGGGCAGCGACATCTGTCCTGCTCGTTTGCGTACATGATGAAAGAAGGCAAGTTGCAATTGCCGATACAATGAATACAATACTCAAATTCTTCATTCTCATTTGTTTTAGGTTTGAACTATTCTTATTCAACAAGTCGCACAAACTCTAAAACACGGAGAGAGCGCAGACCCGTCATATCTCCTGTCAGGCTCACCACAAGCCCCCAATCTACTATGACTGAAGTCTACGCTCTATGCGCAGCTTCAATGTAGATTGGGATTGCTCTCTCTTCTCATTGTGAGGTGGTGATTCGACAGGAGAATTTGAGCAATATATCTTGCAGTCCTTTCGGATTGCACTTGCAAATTTAATCATTATTCTAGAAACAACAAAGAAAAAGGAAGAAAAAGTTTAGATATGACTAGGATAGAAAAAGTAAGGTCGGAGATTATTTTTGAAAAAACTATAGAAAAACTAGAAATAATAGCTATAGCCATACACGAGACAGCTGTAGCTGGGTACTAAATCAGTTGTAGCCAGCGCTGTATTAGTTGTAGCCACGTCTGTATCAGTTGTATTTTTTCTGATTTCTGCGATTTTAATGGTCTTTATTTACGGAGAACTAACAACCTAACATAAAGCAACTAACACACTGATTATCAATACGTTTATTATGTTAGGTCTATTTTGTAGACCTAACATCAAACCTAACATGATACCTAACATCGAATTAATTGTGTATTTTTGAGCTTTTTTCCTTATAAAAAACATCATTTTCTGGGGGAAAACCTTGGATTTCTGCGAAAAATTTTGTATCTTTGCACTTGTATTCAGACACAGAATACAGAGAGTGAATTAACCTTTATAAAGAACTATTTCTTGTTATGCAAAACACTATTGTGAATGGTGAGGCAATGACTGCCTCACAGGAGAATGTACTGGTTGTTGAGCAGTTCCTGACGGAGAACTACCTGTTCCGTCGCAACATCCTCAACGGTAAAGTGGAATTCGCCAAGAAGGCTGAGGGAGAAGACGCTGAACCCGTCTATCGCCCGCTGACCCAGGAGGCCATGAACAGCATCGTGCTCAGAGCCCTGCGCGAGGAGATTACTGAGGGCAATCCGAAGGCTGACATCCAGATGTATGTCAACTCCGAGGAGGTGCCGCAGTATAATCCTATTGGCGACTTCCTCGATCATCTTCCAGCATGGGACGGAGAGAACCATGTGGCACGACTCTTCTCTCGACTGCCTGGCATCACCACCGAACAGGCAGGATTTCTGGCCATCTGGCTACGCTCAACGGTGGCCCACTGGTTGCAGATGGACGAGTTGCACGGCAACGAGTGCGTACCCGTGCTCATCGGTGCTCAAGGTTGTGGCAAGACCACCTTCCTGCGTCGACTGTTGCCCCAGCAGCTGCGCCAGTACTATCTGGACCACTTGAACCTCTCGAACAAGTTCGACAAGGAGATGGCGCTGACCAACAACCTGCTGGTCAACCTCGACGAGCTCGACGCCATCCGTCCCAGTCAGCATGCTGCCCTGAAGCAGACGCTCTCGAAGTCAAAGGTCAACGGGCGCCCCATCTATGGAGCCGCTCAGGAAGACCGTCCTCGCTTCGCCTCGTTCGTAGCAACAACGAACAACCCGCATCCGCTGACAGACGCT
>CADCAG010000007.1 GCA_902799355.1 uncultured Bacteroidales bacterium | reverse complement strand
AATACTAGCCCAATAGCGGACATCTTTTCTTCAATACTAAAAATGCGTTTCATTTGAACCTTTAAGTTGTGTCCAACTTTCTGGGTTCACTTCATCCCCATGTGCACTCTTGTTCGACGAGACCACGTCTCTTCAAAGACATAGTGTTTCAGGTGCTCCATCTGACCTATGTGCACATGGGGACTGTCCCCATGTGCACTCTCTACGCTTATCTTGTTGCTAGCGAAAGATTAAATATGAAACTTGAACTGTTTGCTGACGAAGTTAACTCCAGACGAATATACCATAATGGCGTGGATGAACAAGAGTTGTTTATTAGATTAATCCCTGTCAGAAAAGGAAAATTGCAAAAGACCTAACATCCCTCTCCCTTCCTTCCAAGAGCAGCAGCGCATCGTCTCCATCCTCGATACCTTCGAGGCCTCTATACAGAACTTGGAGGCCCAGCTGAAGCAGCGCGAAAAGCAATATGAATATTATCGGAATAAACTATTGACGTTTGAATAAAAATAATCTATTCATGAATCATCTGCAGGAAATCTATCAATTTGATAATTCCCACTTTGGGAAATTCAATTTGGCGCAACACATCATAATGATGGTCGTTGGTGACAATGTAACGTGCATTGGCTTGTATGGCACAATCAACAAACTTGTTGTCGTCAGGGTCTGCGGAGATGAGGTTAAAATGATAATAGGGCGTAAGGAATACGACATTCTTACATTCTATAATAGAATTGAGGACAAGGTCGGCAGTCTTTTTCCCCGCAAGTCTGTTGAGTATCTCTGCATATTCTTCCAAGATTTCATTGGATACACAAAGAACGTTTCTGCCTGTCAGTACAGACTGCCATACTTCATGGTATGTGCTTTTGGGAGAAATGCTCTGTATAAGACTATTGGTGTCAAGTACTATTCGCATGTTGGTCTATACAGCAGTTTCTTACTGTTCTTTCTGCTCACGGAGCCACTGATGAAGATCCATATCGTTAATTTCATCAAGTCTCTTTTGGTCAAGAACACCCTCATCCCAAAGTTGATTAAGATGCGCATCAAGCTTCTTGGCATAATAATCGCTTACAAGCTGCTTGATGTCATTCAGTTCTTCATCGCTTTTGATGCGTGCAAACACATCAAGCAAATAGAGCTGGGCGGGGTTGAAAACAGTTGGTTGTACGCTTTCCATAACTTATATCCAATTAATTTCCGCTGCAAAGATAAACATTAATTCTGAAATAACAAGTAAAAGATACTGAAAAAAGCTATGGACGACTATGAAATCATCATAGAGCTGGAACACCAGACGGTAATGGCTCACTACGAGGTGGGGGCAAAGCCAGACGGAGGATATAAGAAAGTGGGGTGGTTCTGAGTGATCCAGCCGTTTTTTCGATTTACCATTTTCGCCAAAAGACCTAACATCCCTACCATAGATCTTCTGAAACCCTCGTAAATAAAGGGAAAGTGGAGTATGGACGGCTCGCCATCCCTACCATCAGACCTCACATGATTCCTAACGTGATCCCTAACGTCAGACTTGACATTAGACCTTAGATCATGACCTAGAAGATGTTACCTTTCATGTTAGGGATCATGTTAGGGATGATGGTAGGTCTATAAAAGAAAAGACTTTTGTAATTGGCTGTATCACAACGACTTGCAAATATCATGTTAGGGATGTTAGGTCTTTTTGAATATCTTCCTAAAAATGAAGCAGAAATACAACTGATACAGCTCTGACTACAGCTAAT
Source organism: uncultured Bacteroidales bacterium (assembly GCA_902799355.1). Taxonomy (GTDB): domain Bacteria; phylum Bacteroidota; class Bacteroidia; order Bacteroidales; family Bacteroidaceae; genus Prevotella. Next base: position 75,192 of record CADCAG010000007.1, on the reverse strand, counting down.
ACAGACGTGGGAATGGCTAATACAGGCGTGGGATAGCTGTTCCTGCGCGTGGGATAGCTGTACTCGTGTGCGAGATAGCTGTAGCGGTGAAAAAGTGGTACGACTTTCTGAAAAGTGGTACGACTTTTTGGCGGGAACAGCTGTCTTGTTGTCGTATTAGTTGTATACAGAGCTGTATTAGCTGTTGCCGCCATCGCGAGAGCATAATAATGTTCGCGCGCGGGTGTACCGTGCGCGTGAGTGTTTTCAAAAAATCGCTTTCACTTTCACACACCCCTATCTACAGGGCTTTCAAGCCCCTTTCCCCGCTTTTGACGTTTCACAAACGTTTCACACCAATCTTGTGAAAGCGATGTGAAACGTCTGGAGACCTTCGCGCCCGCAGGAAATGCCTGCGAACCCCTATTTACAGGGACTTTCCGCTTAAGTGGTGAAGGTGAAAGATAATTTTTAAAAAGCGTTTTTCCAATAAAACGATGTAGTTGCTGCAGATTTCTTATAGAAAAAGGACTCAGGGGGTCTGTCCCCGTGAGTCCTTTACGCAAGTGGGTTAGAAGTCGAATTGAGGAGCGCCATATTCTTCGGGCTCTTCGTCATGTGAATCTTTAGTTGAGCCTGCCAGTAGCTGGTGTTTTATGTTTATCTCAACAACTTCCATTTCTGGAATCATATATTTCTTTTTCATTGTCTATTCTTTTTATTTTAAACAGAAATTACCATTAACTTTTCATTAATTATTTAATGATAACTTTACGTCCATTCACGATATACAGTCCCTTAGTGGGCTTACCAACACGCTGACCAGCGAGGTTGTAGAAGTCATTCGTGTTATTCGTGAGATTCGTGTTCGTTACCTCGTTCACACCTGTTGTCTCTCCGTCGAAGTCGAGGCCAAGGAATTCGTGGGCTGCATTAATCGATGTGAGATAGATAATGCCAGCAGGAGCGCTTGCGTTAGCGTATTTATAGAAACCAATGCCTTTGCCTTCTCCAGACTTATAGCCGAGACGGTATACACCAGCCGACAAGTCTGTCGTAGTGGTTGTTACCTGCAACTCGTTGCTGCCTGGTGTAACGGCTGTAGCATCGTCGTCCTTAGTCAGAGTCATCGTGTTGCTACCATTAGTCTGATGCAGGATAACAATGGTATTAGCAGGAACGCCACCGCTGATTTCTGTCAGTGTTACCTTACTGTCAGCTGTTCCTGATACATAGTAAACCTTTGTAGTTCCATCCACAGCATACTTGTTAGATGTGTTGTTGTTATATGTACGCCATCCAGCCATATTTGCGGAAGTGGTGAGAGTGATGGAAGAGCCAGAAACAACGGGATCAGAGGGCTCAACTGGAATCTCTTTATAAATTTGGATGGCATCTTGGTCTGAAGAGCTTGAATAGCAGCTAAAGAGAGAACTTGTACCATTATGTTTTAGTACATTACGCGTGTTGTCCCCTTGGAATGTGATAGTAGCATTCCCCTCAGAAATTGTTATTGAAGCTTTCGCATTATTTTTGTCATCAGGAGTTGTTTCTGTCTTGAGATAATTACTGTTACTAGATGCTGCATATAGGTAGCCAGTTCCTGCGTAGAAATAGAAATAATTACCAATTTTCATCAATACGAGCTTTTGTACATCTGATGATGGAGAATCAATAGTATAATTTGTTATAGTTACCGATTCTTGACCGCGGTTATTCGTGTTTTGTGTCGTACTCATAGCCGCATTGCCACTTTCGCAAACAATTAGAATGGCATCGCCATTCTCAAGCGTGCTGACATCCGTTACTTTAACAAAATGCTTGCTATTTATATTCTTCGGCTCCAATGGCCAATAAACGAAATTGTACTGACTTACTTCACTGGCATTATTGTATGCATCATAAGCTCTGGCTTTTATAGAGCAACTTGTATTAAGGTTAAGGGAACCTGTATAGTGCGAACTGCTTGCCGTGGGCTCAGAATTATCAGTAGTATAATAAATTTCACATCCATCGCCGGCTGTAATAGTAACGGTAGCTCCTGCGGCAGTAATTGTTGGTTTGCTAGGTTTAATGGTATAGGTGGCAGAAGCGACAGCAGATGCTGTCATTCCATTCTTAAATGCCTTGGCTTTAATCTTTGTTCCACTCTTTGTGACAGAGATGGCAGTAGAATACAAATTATCATCTGCTGTGGGATCTGCAGGATTACTGCCGTCTATCGTCATAGTGTAATATATCGTTGCATCGCTAGTTCCACAAGAGATAGCAACATTCTGAGCTGTTATATATGTTCCAGCTGCTGGGGAAAAAGAAGGAGTAGAAACTGTTTCAGGTTCTGGATCACCACCGCTACTTGGAGTATACGTAACAGTTATAGCTGTAATTTGAACATTTCCGTTTTTTGTACCTGAGGAATGAGCTACCGAAAATGTTGCAGATGTTAATCCGTTTACAGCTGAACAGGCACTACCTGAAGTGACATTGGAATTACTGTATTTAAGCACTCCGTTATTGCCAGAAGCATATGTAAATGTAACCGAATTAAGGGTTCCATTTGTCGTGGAAATGGTAATAGTTCCATTGTCACCTTCATAGTGCCTCCAACTATTATTAGTTGAATAATATTTGCTATTGTTGCCATTAGTAAGTCCTGTTGCAGCTACATCAGAATTGATATTTACAGTAGCGTAAGCGGTTCCATTTTCCCAAGATTGGGCAGTCGCATAATCGGAAACGTTTACACTAATTTGAACCGCCCACACATTCATACTTCCCACTATTAGGGCACATAGCAGGAATAGAGATTTTAATAAAAATTTTTTCATAATTGATATAAATATAGTTAGTATTACCGTAGATAATCGTTTTTCAAGCATGTTACAGATTGCACAGGGGAGCGCGCTCCCCTGTGCAATAGTGTTTAGAAGTTGTCGAAGTCGGTGATGTCACCTGCAACATCGATATCAAATACGTCCATTTCGGGGGCAAGCAGATCGGCCTCGTCGGTGATGGTCTCTTCGCTAATGTCTAACAGATCTGAAGCTGCAAGCATCTGCATGGTCTGTATCTTGATGACCTCTATTTCTGGATTGATATATTTCTTTTTCATTGTCTTATTCTTTTATATGGAAAGAAATTAGGGGAAATTAAGGGAAATTACTTCACGATGACTTTACGTCCATTCATGATGTACAGACCCTTGGTAGGATGAGCAACCTTGCGACCCTGCAGGTCAAAGATGCCATTCGTGTTATTCGTGAGATTCGTGTTCGTTATTTCGTTCACGCCAGTTGTCTCTTCGTCGAAGTCAAAGCCAAGGAAGTCGTGGGCACTTGTTACGGCAGAAGCAGGAACAATGGCACGACCAGCGCCTAATACACCACCAGCCCATTTGTAGAAGCCTGGACCGCTAGTGCCATTAGCCAGCACATATACACCATTGGTGGTGTTCTCGTCACTCACTTCAAGAATGTTGCCAGTGGGCTCTTCTGGAGTGTCAGTTACTGTCAGCGTGTAGTCTGTGGATGCAGTGCCTTTCAGTACGTATGCGCTACCAGCCTTGATGGATGCAACAGATGTAAGCTGAATCTTTCCTGCATTTGTGCTTACTGCTTTATAAGCCGTAACACCTGCTGGCAGAGTGGCGCTAACAGCGGAAATCAGAGTCTTATAACCTGTTGAACCAATGGTGATGTCGTAGGAGGTTGTAGCAGTTTTCTTGTATAGCTGGACATCTTCTTGTGTTCCTGTATAATAACGGAAACGTTTCTGGTTAGAAGCCTTGTTAAACTGAAGAGCAGGTCCTGCTGACGAAGTAATCACAGCGTTTCCATCGCCATTAAATGTGATGGTATTGGTCATTGCTGTGGTACTTGTTTCTAATCCATTAGAATTAGTTGTTCTTCCAATGTATTTTCCAGAATTGCTGAGCAGTGATTTATTTGTCGCATCATAAGTAAATACGGCGCTGTTTGTTGCATCGGAACTTGCAATGGTGTTATTTGAGATAGTAACATTGATATTGTTGTTTGTTGCATCAAGCGTTTCGAGATTTCCATTGAAAGCAACCTTCTGAGATTCGCAAACAATCAGATAATCACCATCTGTGAGTTCGGCTGTAGAGGTTATCTTTGTGAATCCCCCTGCGCTTGCGCCTTCTGGCGCTACTGCGTCTCTATTCTTTACGGTGACTTTAAACGATTCACTTCCAGCGCTATAGTCTTCAGAAGCAGCAACGTTGACAGTGATTGTTGCTGTGCCTACTGCCAAAGCTTTCAGCTTGCCGCCCTCGATCTTTGCAATATCTTCAGCGCTTGACTCAAATGAGACCTCTCCATCAGAAGTTGTTACATAGAGATCTTCAACGTTTTTCTCGGTGTCACGATACATGTCGAAGTCATCTTCAACCAACAGTTCTGCAGAAGCTTTACGCTTAAACGATACCTGCTCACTATTTGTAATTTCTGGAGTGGCGCTATTGTAAATTTCGAATTTGCCAAGAAGCGTTACTTGGTCAAGAACCTGCATGTCTTCTTTTTTAGCAAAGTCAGCACCATTAAGGCCCTTACCTTTATATACTGTGATGGTATTAGAATTTACTCCGTTGTCAGAAATATAATAGGTAATACCCTTTGTGGTATTATCAAAAGAGCCGACACTAGCAACAGTACCACTCAAATAGTAACTTTCATTCTCATCATAAAGCTCATTCAGAATAAATGATCTTGCTTCTGCAACAGTATATGCATTATTAGCTGCGCTGCCGTCATGCTCGAATACATATATCGTATACGAAGCAGATCCTGCATCATGTGTGGCATCACCCTCGGTCGATGCTGTAATCGTGGCGCTACCAATCTTGTCCTTAATGGTTACAGCACCAGTCGAAGCGTTTACATCTGCAACAGTTGCATCACTTGTCGCATAAGTTATTGTTAGACTATTAGGATTCGATAGTGAAGGGGTCGGAAAAGCAGCACCAAAGGTCGCTGCAAATTTGGTTGTTGTATATGACAAACCTGCAGCACTCTTTCCGGATGATTTTTTACCTGTAAAAATAAAATTGTCTACACGTACATTGCTTGTTGTATTAGCTTGAAGTATGATGTCAATAGCAGTGGTCTCACTTGGTATCGTAACGTCGTAGACATATGTTTGACCACTTGAAGCGATATCATTTTTTGTAATGGTTACACCCTCAGTTGTTGATGACAAAGCTAATTTGTTGTTGTTTGAGTTGTATGTTAAAACAAAATTAGAAACGGCATCACGTAATGTTGTGAGTGTGATTTTAAAATAACCTCCTGCAGCTCCACTTCCGCCACCTTTCTTGCCAATCATAAGCTCAGGAGCGGTTCCTTGGGCAAGCTTTTCATTATAAATTTTGGTGAGACCTGCGCTGGTTCCAGTTCCATTGACACACTGATAAGAAACACCTGTATATGTGTCGTCTGTTGGTGATGTTGGGGTCGCATCAGCTGCTAACCCAGTGAAATCCTCAGCCCAAATCGTTACGTCATTACTGTCTGCCCAACTGCTCAAACTGCCTGCTATCAGGGCACATAACAGGAGTGTCGATTTAAGTAATAGTTTCTTCATAATATGTGTAATTATAGTTAGTAAAATCGTTCTTCAGTTGGCATAAAGCCATAAGCGCTACAAAGTTAGAAATAGTTTTCGACATGACCAAAGAAAAAGCCGGAAAAATTATTTCCGGCCTTCTCTTATTCTATGTTAGGACGTTGTTGCAACGTCCTGCTGATGTGTTAGTCCTTACGGTCATCGATGTTGTCGCCCTCTGTGGGAGCCATCTCCTCCTCGAAGTCGGTGATGCCGGCCTTGATGAGGATGTCGTACCACTGGATGAGCTTCTTGATATGTGAGTTCTGCACACGGTCCTGATCCCATTCGGGCAGTACCTTTGAGAAGTACTCGTGGAGCTCGGCGGGAGTGGCCTTCTTGAAGTTGACACTGCTGGGCTTGCCCTGCTCCAGGTCGCGCATAGAGGCGAGAACCTTCATGAGGGGCACGTCGTCAGTCTCGGTGAACATGGCGATGTCGGCCAGTGAAGTGATGCGGTCGCTGCCAAAGGCAGGGATGCGCTTGTGGGTCTCGTCCAAGGCCTCAACGATGAGGCTGTTCTTGGCACGTGATACTAACTTGTAGAGTCCGGGCTTACCGGAAATTGCTAAAATGGTCTGTTTCATATTTCTATTCTTTTTAATAATGCTTCTATTTGTGTGTTGAGGTCCTGCTGACCGTCGTTGACAATCTCGTAGTCGGCACGGCGGCGCAGCTCTTCTTGTGGCCACTGGCGCTGCATCCACTGGAGGGCCTTCTCGCGGCTGATGTCATCGCGGTGCATGACGCGCTGGATGCGTACCTCCTCTGGGGCAGTGACAACGACGACGCGGTCAACGAGTTTGCTGGCGCCCGACTCATAGAGGATGGCGCTCTCCATCCATTGGTAGCTGCTCTCTTCGAAGTCGCGGAAGACGGCAGGGTGGACGATGGCGTCAATCTTCTTGGCGTTGGCCTCGCTCTCCAGCAGAAAACGGGCTATGTCGGCCTTTTCTAAGGAACCGATGAGCTGCAACAGCTGCTGGCGAACGTCTTCCGACGTGCGGATGATGCGCTTGGCGGCCTGGTCGCAGTCGTAGACCTCAATGCCGCGTGCCTTGAGCAGCTGGCAGACGTAGCTCTTGCCAGAGCCTATCCCCCCCGTAATACCTATCTTCATTCTTCTTCTTCTATGAGATAGTCAACCTGCTTGGTTTCGAGGACAGCACGACTGACGCCGCGAGGTACCTCGCGCAGGTAGAGGTTGCACTTCTCCTTGTGGCTTACCATGATTTCACGGAAGTCGGCGACCACCATGAAGTCTTCAGCACGCAAGGAACGTATCTGGCTGACTCCTGCCACGAAATGTACCTTGGCATAGCGCGGGAAGGTGCGCAACACCTTGCCTTCGGGTAGGTTGAGACAGCGGATGGGTACGTTGCTGATAGTCTCCTCGGTGAGTACGTCGGTATGGAAACGGATGCGCACACGATCGGGGACAATCTTGACATCGTTGATATGTGCCAGCTGACAGTCGACAGTCAGCGAGTCACGGAAGTTGACGTAGTTGAGCGCCTCGGTATAGACGGCACGGATGCTGTCGAGTTTCTCTGTTGAGGCATAGATCTCTACGCTGTCGGGCAGATACTCCACATGGGAGATGAAGTAGAGCTGGTCGGGGATGACGCGACCTGCCCAGCGGACTGGTACACGACGACACTCACCATTGTTGTAGGAGAACTCCAAGTGGTCTGGCTTGACAGCCGTAACCTTCGATGAGAGCTCCAAGCGCTGCTCGATGAAGCGTTTCAGGTCGTTGGTGCCGACAGTGCCGTTGCCACGACCACGGTCGTAGCTCTTGAACGGTATCTGGATGGTGCCCAGACGGTCGGTATAGAGGTAGACCATAATAACCCATCCTTTGTCGCGGATGGTGGCACGTACGGTGTCGACAGGTACCGAGGTGAGCACCACGTTCTTGGGAATACCTACCACCTGGGCAGGTATCTTGATCTCCTTCTCGTAGGTCTCGTTGAGCGTGATGATGAGCCAGAAGATGAATGAGAGGAAGAGGAAGAACATGAAAACCAGGAACTGCTTATTCACATTGCTGAACAAGAAGTTCCTGATAGAGATGAATATGCGCTTCATTCCCATTTACTTCTGCATGGGCGTGCTGGCCGTATCCTTGTAGACGTAGCCCTTGTCGACCTTGATGACAACGCCGTCGGCAATCTTCACTTCGATGATGCCGCTGGCCAGGTCAATCTTCTTTACGGTGCCATAGATACCACCACCGGTAACGACGGGAGTACCCTCCTGCAGCGAGTTCTGGAAATTCTGAATTTCCTTCTGGCGCTTCTGCTGGGGACGGATCATAAAGAAGTACATGATGGCAAAGATGGCTACCATCATAATCAGGAAACTGGTCATGCTGCCACCGCCCTGGGCGGCCTGTGCAGCGAGGAATAACTGTGTCATATTGTTTATTGTTTCAATATTTAATGTTTAACGTTTAATCTTTAATGTTTAACGTTCACCGCGTCTTGGTTCCATGTGCTTCAGCAACACGCCCTTCTCGATGAGATGGCGGGCAATGGCGTCGAGCATACCGTTGATGTAGCCAGCACTGCGTGGGGTGGAGTAGAGCTTGGCAATCTCCACATACTCGTTGATGCTGACATTGATGGGGATGCTGGGGAACGTCATCATCTCGGCGATGGCTATCTGCATGATGACGATGTCCATATAGGCCAGACGCGAGAAATCCCAGTTGCGAGAGGCTTCACTCATGAAGTGCTGGTACTCGTTGGCGTTCATGACGCTGGCGCGGAACAGCTTGCGGGCATACTCCTTGTCCTCTTCGCTGTCGTATTCGGGCAGCAGCTCCTGGTGACCCTTGTTCTTCTCGTCGAAGCGCTTGATGGTCTTCAGCACGAAGGTGTCGACAATCTCCTTGTCGTCATTCCAGTAGATGCTCTGCTCTTCCAGCAGACTGTCGAGGTCGGGATTGTTCTCGATGAGGGTGCGATATAGCTTGCGCCACAACTCGCGGTCGGCGTCGTAGCTGTCTTCGGGTGAGGCCATGTAGTCCTGATAGATCTGGCTCTCGGTGATCTGTGTGTAAATCTTCTTGAGGAATTCTGGTTCGTCGTTCCAGTTTTTCTTCTGGGTCTCCATAAACTCGTTAAGCATCTTGTTCTCTTCCAACTGAAGAGCGAAGCGGTTCATGGTAAACTTCTGCGAGGGCATGGCCAAGCCTTCACGCTGTGCACGTGACTGGGCGACCTCCACATGGCGGCGGGCCTCCTGCGTGATGCCCACAATGAGGGCCAACAAGTAATTGTAAAGGTCATAGGCTTTCGACAGGCTGAAAGTGAGTTCCTTCTCAGCGGTGTCGATGTTCTTGCTTCCGTTCTGATAATAGGCGTAGGTTAACTGGACGACCTTAATTCTGATGAGTTCTCTGTTAATCATAATTCTTGTGTATAAATAGCTATTTGATACTCTTATCGGTTGCAAATGTACGAATAATTCCCCGATTACACAAAAAAAACACCTATTTTTATAAAAAATTCAATGATGACTTGTCTATTATCAATTTTATTTGTACCTTTGCAGCCGCTTTTCGCATCGTGTGATGGTGGATTAAGCACAACAAACTTAATTTTAGAGTAACACATTATTAAAAAATGAAAGAAATTAACGTAAACGGTCAGAAGCGCACCGACACAGGCAAGAAGGCCTCTAAGCTGCTTCGTAAGGAGGGTCTGGTACCCTGCAATCTGTATGGTGAGAAGAAGGGTGAGAACGGTCTGCCCGAGGCATTTGCTTTCTCAGCTTCTATGGCTGAGCTCCGCAAGGCTGTCTACACTCCCCACGTATATGTTGTAAACCTGAACATTGATGGTACTGAGCACAAGGCTATCATGAAGGAGCTGCAGTTCCACCCCACAACGGATGCACTGCTGCACGCTGACTTCTTCGAGATCAACGAGACCAAGGCTATCACCGTTGGTATCCCCGTTAACATCGTAGGTCACGCTCAGGGTGTACGTGATGGTGGTCGTCTGAACCTCTCTATCCGTAAGATCGACGTTCGTGCTCCTTACAAGCAGATTCCTGAGAAGCTGGACATCGACGTTACCGAGCTGCAGCTGGGTAAGGCCATCAAGGTTGGTTCACTGAGCTTCGAGGGTCTGGAGATCGCTACTCCTAAGGAGGTTATCGTATGCTCTGTGAAGGCTACTCGTGCTTCTCGTTCAGCTGCTGCCGCTGCTGAGGCTGAGTAAGAGCCTACCCCCGACCCCTCCCAAAAAGGAGGGGAGGAATTAAGCATTAATAAGCATTAAGCATTGGAAAAGTACTTAATTGTTGGCTTGGGTAATCCCGGCGACGAATACGCTGAGACCCGCCACAACACTGGATTTATGGTATTGGACGCTTTTGCTAAGGCGTCCAATATCGTTTTTGAGGATAAGCGCTATGGCTTTGTCGCAGAGACCTCGCTGAAAGGACGTAAGGTCTTTCTGCTGAAACCCACCACGTTTATGAACCTCAGCGGTAATGCCGTGCGCTACTGGCTGAACAAGGAGAATATCGAGCAGAGCCGTCTGCTGGTTATCAGCGACGATGTCGCTATCCCTGTGGGACAGTTCCGCCTGAAGGCCAACGGTAGCAATGGTGGACACAACGGGCTGGGCCATATCCAGCAGCTGATAGGTCAGAACTATGCCCGTCTGCGTATGGGCATTGGTAACGACTATCCCATAGGCATGCAGATAGACCACGTGCTCGGTAAGTTCACTGCTGAGGAACTGGAGAAGTTGCAGCCCGCCATCAACCTTGGTGTCGATATCATCAAGAGCTTTGTCCTGGCAGGCATCGACATCACGATGAATCAGTATAATAAGTTGGGGAAGGGAAAATGAACGAAGCTCGCATCGATAAATGGCTGTGGGCAGCACGCATCTTTAAGACGCGTAGCATCGCTGCCGACGCTATCAAGAATGGACGTGTCACCATACAGGGTGTCAATGTCAAGCCGTCGCGCATGGTGAAGGTGGGCGAGGTGGTCAGCGTACGTAAGCCGCCCGTGACCTATTCGTTCAAGATTCTGCAGACCATCGAACAACGTGTCGGTGCCAAGCTCATTCCGCAGGTCTACGAGAATGTGACACCTGCCGACCAGTATGAGCTGCTGGAGATGAACCGCATCAGCGGCTTCGTCAACCGCCAACGAGGCACGGGGCGTCCTACGAAGAAGGAACGCCGTGCACTGGACGAGTTTGTGGGTCCATCGCTGGAGGGTGACTTCTTTGATGATTTAGATTGGGATGACGACGATGACACTATTTGATGGTCACCGTCGTTTTCTTTAGGTCTTTGTCAGCGCTTCGAAGAGTGCGTCGAGGGCAGCGGTGGCATTGCCGTGGGTCTGCAATAGCTGTACGAACTTTGAACCGATGATGGCACCAGCGGCATTCTGCTGGGCAGACTCCAGCGTCTGCTTGTTAGAGATGCCAAAGCCAATCATGCGGGGATTGCGCAGGTTCATGGCATTGATACGACGGAAGTAGGCCTGCTTCTGGTCGTCGAACGACTGTTGGGCACCTGTCGTAGCGGCACTGCTCACCATGTAGATGAAGCCGTCGGTATGCTCGTCGATGAAGCGGATGCGCTCCTCGCTGGTCTCAGGTGTGATGAGCATGATGATGCGCAAGTCGTACTTGTCGGCAGCGGGCTTAATGCTCTCCAGATAGTCGTCGAAGGGCAGGTCGGGAATGATGACACCACTGACGCCACTATCTACACATGACTGGCAAAACTGCTCAATGCCGTACTGCATGATGGGATTGAGATAGCCCATCAGCACCAAGGGAATGGTAACCTGCTCCTTGATGGCCTTCAGCTGCTCGAAAAGCAGTCGCAGACTCATACCATTCTTCAGGGCTGTGGTGGCTGCCTCCTGGATGACGGGACCGTCGGCCATGGGGTCGCTGAATGGAATGCCGACTTCTACCATGCTGATGCCTTTAGCCTGCATGGCCAAGATGGTATCGGCAGTACTGTCAAGGGTAGGGGCTCCTGCACAGAAGTATAATGAAAGGAGCTTTGAGTCCTTGCTGTTTGCGAAAAGGGAATTAATCTTGTTGGACTCTGTCCGACAATTTTCACGTTCGGCAGAACGAGCAAGCTCGTTTTGCTCTCTCTTATTCAAATTGTTCATATCCTTACTGTTTTAATGAATTCTTTGAGTTTGTTGATATCTTTGATTGCTGGTGTCACTTCGAAGCGGGAGTTGAGGTCGATGCCGGCGCACTTCTCGACGGGAAACCCGTCGAGAGCTGGCAGGGCGTAGAGGCGCTCTGCATCGTCGGGACCAATGCCACCGCTGAGCAGGAAGGGCGTATTGCCATCGTAGGCGGCGAGTACGCTCCAGTCAAACTGCTGTCCGTTGCCGCCAGGCAGCTGGGCCTTAGTGTCAAAGAGGAAGTAGTCGATGAGACCTTCATAGTCCTTGTATGTCGCAATGTCGTTGCGACTACTGATGCTTAAGGCCTTGATGAGGCGGGTGTCGACGGGGAAACCGTCGGCCACTCGCAAAGCGCGGATGTAGTCGGGTGTCTCGTGGCCGTGCAGCTGGATGTAGTCGAGACCAAAATCTTCTACCTTCTGCATGACTTCAGGGATGTCGGCATCGACAAAGACGCCCACACGCTTACAATTGGTCGGCAGATAGCTGGGGAGCTCGCTGACATAGCGGCTCGACTTAGGCCAGAAGATAAAGCCCATCAGAAAGAGTGAAGAATGAAGAGTGAAGAATGAAGAATTGGCTATAGCCTTCTCCACCTCACGGATGTTCTCCGCATCGCGCATGCCACAAACCTTGATGATCATGGGACTAATGGGTTAGTTGGGTGATGAAATCGTTGAGGGCCTGACCTGGGTCGGCAGTCTTCATGAAGTTCTCACCGATGAGGAAACCACGGAAGCCAGCCTGGCGTAGCGCACGGACGGTGTCTGGATTAGAGATGCCACTCTCGCTGACCTTTACAGCATCCTTGGGGAGTAGCTCAGCCAAGCGGAAGGAATTCTCGACATCGGTAATGAACGAACCGAGGTTGCGGTTGTTGATGCCACACATGTCAGGCTCTAAGGCAGCATATTCCAGTTCTGGCTCTGAATGCATCTCCAGCAGTACCTCCATGCCTAGCTCATGGGCTGTCTTCAGTAGTGCAGAACACTGCTGCAAACTGAGGTCGGCAGCAATGAGCAATACTGCCGAGGCACCACAGAGACGGGCCTGGAACAGCTGGTACTCGTCGATAACGAAGTTCTTATAGAGGATGGGGATATTGACGCCACTGTGACGGGCCATCTTGATAAACTCATCACTGCCACCGAAGTACTTCTCGTCAGCCAGGATGCTCAGCGCTGAGGCTCCGTTCTGCTGATAGCTCAGCGGAATGATGTCGGCACGGCCGTCTTCCTTGATCCAGCCCTTTGACGGTGACTTACGCTTGAACTCGGCAATGATGCCTGAGTCGGAAGTCGCCAATGCTTGTGACATAGAGGCTACGCTGAAGTCGAGCAGAGGCTCTACACGACGGTGAATCTCCCGTTCGCTGAGCTCTGCCTTGAAGCGTTCTACCTCTACGCGCTTGTTGGCTACTATTTCTTCGAGAATATCCATTGTTGTTATGGGCCTAATGGGTTTAATGGGTTTAATGGGGAGGATGGGGATTAGGAGTTCAGTTCGACAAACTTCTTGAAAGTACGCAATGCACTACCGCTGTCGATAGACTCACGGGCAATGGCAATACACTCCTCGATGCTCTTCTCACCCTTCTCCAAAACCTGGATACCAAAGGCAGCGTTAGCCAGCACGATATTCTTCTGAGCGGGCAAGGCACGGTTCTCGAGTACAGAGTCGAAGATGGCTGCAGCCTCTTCCTCAGTGGCGCCACCCACAAGTTCTTCGGGTTTGGCAATGTCAAAGCCGAGGTCTTGAGGTTTGAAGATGCGCTCGTAGTTCTTGGTGGTCACCTTGAAGTCGCCAGTGAGTGAAATCTCGTCGTAACCGTCGATGGAGTTGACGATACCATAGTCGATGCCAATCTTCTGGTAGACCTGATTATAGAGGCGCATCTGATCAAGGTTGGCCACTCCTAACAGCTGACAACTGGGCTGACTGGGGTTGACCAGCGGACCCAGCAGGTTGAAGATGGTGGGGAACTGCAGCGCCTTACGGATAGGACCGACGAACTTCATGGCCTTGGCGAAGAGCTGGGCATGGAGATAGACGATGCCTGCCTCGTTGAGCGAACGGTTCAGTTGGTCAATATCATCGGTAAACTTGATGCCATGATGAGCAATCACGTTTGAAGCGCCAGATACAGAGGTTGCAGCGTAGTTACCGTGCTTGGCGACCTTGTAGCCTGCACCGGCAATCACAAAACAACTGGTGGTAGAGATGTTGAAGGTGTTCTTGCGGTCACCGCCAGTACCTACGACGTCGATGTAGCGGTCGGCGTTGAGGATGGCGGGAACACCCGTCTCCAAGATGCCATCACGGAAGCCCAGCAGTTCGTCAACCGTGACGCCACGCATCTGCAGTGCCGTCAGCAGGGCGGTAATCTGCTCTGTAGGATACTCACTCTGTGTGATACCAATCAGAATATTCTTCATTTCTTCACGAGACAGTTCCTCGTGGTTCAGCATCCTGTTCAGGATGTCTTTCATCGTTTGTGCCATATTTCTTAGGAGTTAAAGGAGTTAATGGAGTTAAAGAAGTTAATGGAGTTAAAGGAGTTAGAGGAAGAGCCAGTTTTGCAGCATCTTCTTGCCGTCGGGGGTGAGCACGCTCTCTGGGTGGAACTGGATGCCTCGAATGTTGAGTGTCTTGTGCTTCAGTGCCATGATCTGGCCTTCGTCGCTCTCGGCGGTGATTTCAAGACAGTCGGGGAAACCGTCTTTGGAGACTACCCATGAGTGGTAGCGGCCGATGGTGAACTCTTTGGATATACCAGAGAAAAGCGCATCGTCACTGGTAAGATGACAGGGTGTTGCCACACCGTGGAAGACGTCACTAAGGTTCTCAAGCTTACCGCCAAAGGCCTCGCCGATGGCTTGATGACCCAGGCAGACACCAAGGATAGGCTTCTTGCCTGCATAGGTCTTGATGACATCGAGCAACAGACCTGCCTCAGAGGGAATACCGGGACCTGGCGAGAGGATGATCTTGCTGAACTCCTCTAACTGTGGCAGCTCGAACTGGTCGTTACGATATACTGTTACTTCAGCGCCCAGCTCCTTGACGAGATGACTCAGATTATAAGTGAATGAGTCGTAGTTATCTATGATGACGATTTTCATAATGCTTCAGCTTTTTCAATGGCCTTACGTAAGGCACCCAGTTTGTTGTTTACTTCCTGTAGCTCGTATTCTACATCACTCTTGGCAACGATGCCGCCGCCAGCCTGGAACCATAACTCGCCATTGCGAGAGACGAAGGTACGGATGGTGATGGCTTGGTTCAGCGAACCATCTAGACCGATGATGCCGATGCAACCACCGTAGGCACCACGGTTGTGTGGCTCGTACTCGCTGATGAGCTGCATGGCACGAACCTTTGGGGCACCACTCAGTGTGCCGGCTGGGAAGGTGTCGATGAAGGCCTTGATAGGATCGGCACCGGCATCTAAGATGCCTGACACTCTGGAGACCAGGTGAATGACATGCGAATAGTACTGCAGGTCTTTGTAGAAGTCAACCTTCACACCATGACAGTTCCTTGACAGGTCGTTACGAGCAAGGTCTACCAACATCACGTGCTCGGCATTCTCCTTTGGGTCGTTGCGCAGATACTCGGCACCTCTGCGGTCGGCCTCTGCATCGCCAGTACGCTTGGTGGTACCGGCAATAGGGTCGATATAGGCCTTGCGACCTTCGATACGGCAGTGCGTCTCTGGACTTGAGCCGAAGATGCGGAAGCCGCCGAAGTCAAAATAGAACAGGTAGGGTGAGGGATTGATGCTGCGCAGGGCACGGTAGAGTTTGAAGTCGTCACCCTCATACTGTTGGATGAAACGACGGCTGAGAACTATCTGGAAGACGTCACCACGCAGACAGTGGGCAATACCCCGACGGATATTCTCTCTGTGCTCGTCGTCAGTCAGCGTAGAACGGACATCACCTACAGGATGGAAGTCGTAAGCTTTCACGTTAGCCTTGTTCATGGCCTTGATGACAGCCTCGATATTAGCCTCACCCTCTTGGGAGAGGTTGAAGGGGGCTAAGCTTACTATTTTCAGTGTGTTGTTATGATGGTCAAAGACGATGACCACCTTATATAATATATAGAGCACGTCGGGGGCATCGTTCTTGGCCTGCGTCTCATCCTTGACGTCGATATTCTCGAAGTAGCGTATAGCATTGAATGAGGTGTAGCCGAAGAGTCCGCAGACAGCAGCGTCGTTACCCGTTACCTCAATGCGGTCGATAAGGGCGTGGATGGCTTCGGCAGAACCGAAATCCTTACTCAAGGGCTTACGTTCAGTGGTTCCATCGGGGAAACCGATGGACACCATACCATGACCGATGGCTACGCTGGCGATGGGGTTGATGCCGATGAATGAGTGTGAGTTGTTGGCATCGTGATAGTCGGAACTCTCCATCAGTGCACTCTGCGGATAGAGGTCGCGCAGTCGCATATATACGCCTACTGGTGTGTAGAGGTCAGCGAGAATGGTCTTGCTGTTGGTAGTATACTTAAAAGTTTCCATATTCTCCTGCTAAGTCTTTGTTATTCAGATAGGTTTCAACGTCCTTGTCGCCACGGCCGCTGACGGTGAGTACTACTACGTCGTCTTTCTTGAACGACATCTTTTCCAGTGCAGCGATAGCATGGGCACTCTCCAAGGCTGGGATGATACCCTCCAGACGGGTTAGCTCATAGGCACCACGGATGGCTTCGTCATCGTTGATGCTGTAGACGGTGGCACGGTGCTGACTGGCCAGATTGGCATGCATAGGACCGATGCCTGGGTAGTCAAGACCTGCAGAGATACTCTCAGCCTCCACAATCTGACCGTCTGGGGTCTGCATGACCAACGTCTTGGCACCGTGCAGGATACCTAAGCGTCCGGCATGGATGGTTGCGGCGGTATGTCCTGTGTCAGCACCTTTGCCACCAGCCTCTGCCAAGACGATCTTTACGCGCTCGTCATCGATATAGTGATAGATGGTACCAGCGGCATTAGAGCCACCGCCGACACATGCCATCAGGATGTCGGGATAGTCGCGGCCGATCTTCTCCTGTAGCTGTTCCTTGATTTCCTTAGAGATGATGCTCTGCAGACGGGCCACCATGTCAGGGTAGGGGTGAGGACCTACGGTGCTACCTATTATATAAAAGGTGTCAGCAGGATGACAGCACCAATCACGGATAGCCTCATTGGTGGCATCTTTCAGTGTCCAGTTGCCTGTCTTGACGGGACGTACCTCAGCACCCAGCATCTTCATACGCTCTACATTGACGTGTTGGCGCTCCACATCCAAAGCTCCCTGATAGACTACGCAGGGCATATCCATCAGTGCGCAGACGGTTGCAGTAGCCACACCGTGCTGTCCGGCACCCGTCTCCGCGATGATACGCTTCTTGCCCATCTTCTTAGCCAGCAGAATCTGACCGATGGTGTTGTTGATCTTGTGCGCTCCGGTATGGTTCAGGTCCTCACGCTTCAGATACAGCTGACAGCCATACTTCTCGCTCATACGACGGGCATAGTACAGAGGCGACGGTCTGCCGACATAGTCGCGTAACAGCTGCATGTATTCCTTTTGGAACTCTGCCGACTCGATGATAGGCAGGTACTCCTGCTGTAATTTCTTTACCGTAGCATAGAGAATCTCCGGTACATAAGCACCGCCGAATGCTCCGTAAAATCCTTTGTCATCTACTAAGTAACTCATATATTTGTTGTTTTTTGTTGGTTTACTAAACAGGAAAGAGGCCCGTCGCGTTAACGACGAGCCTCTTTGTATTTCTATAAACTATACCATACGGCTACGTACCTCGCGACTAGTTGAATCTCGAGATGCGCCACCAATATGTATTGTTCATTGACTGTTTCATTGTCTTCTTATATCTTTTCGGTGGCAAAAGTACACACAATATTTCTATTATGCAAATTTTTAAGTAGAAAATTTTGTAAATTGCAAGAAAAAGTTTGTTTTTGCCGACAAATTGACAGTGTTTTATTCGATAATGATAACAGCACCGGCAGTTTTGAAACCTGCCTGCCCCATATATCCTTTTTGTCCTTTCATGCCCAGAACCTTCACTTTCATATTGATGAGATTATCTCCGTACTGAGCCAGCTTTTGACGATCTTCTGTTTCTAAACCTACAGGGAACAGCAACTCTTTCTGAGTAGTGCCAGGCTCATCGGCAAGTACGATGGCAGTGAAATTCTCAAGGATGCCATCGAACTTAGTGTTGGCCAAGTTCACTCTTGTTGTTCCTACAATGTAGCCTTTGACCCAAATCTTCTGGTCCCACAGTGCATCGATGGCTTCAGCGATAGTCAGCGCATCGCTGTCGTCACCATCATCAATAACAGGATTATCGGGATCATCAGGATTGTCATTGCCATTATCGTCAGGGACTACTGTTGGGTCAGGTTGTTCATCAGGGTCACCAATCCAGATGTTTTTCACTTCCTTGATGCCTGGAGCACTCATATACTGTTTGCGGATACCATGGATATAGACGAAGTTATTCCAGCGGGTGGCATTCTCCTGAAGGTTGAAACTGGCACTGATACCCTTGGTTGCATCAGACAGTGAGATGGGCATGAGGTCATCGAAATACTGGTCGTCTGAGCCGTCGGCAGGTTCATCGGCTAACAAAATGGCTGTCTTACCTGCAAAAGGAGCACGGAAATCGGCATTTTTGATGCTGCTCTCTGCTGCAGCAACGATGTAACCCTTTACTGTTATCCAGTAGCCAGGCTCCACATTCATGGCTTCGGCAACAGTCAATGCACTCTTTTTGATGTCGTCAGTCAATTCCTCAGAATTGTTGACTGATTGCTGGTCACTGGCCAGCTCTTTTTCGCAACTTACTAGGGCGAAAAACAGAAAAAACGAAAAAAATAGCCGAAAAATTTGCATTTTATCTGATTATTGCCTATATTTGCCCCCGATAAGCCTTACGTAGGCATTTGCCGCGACACTTATCACATATTTATAGTGAGGTTGGTAGCGTCCTGCACCAACCTCTTTTCTATAAATATGTATTACTTAAACTTCCCAGCCAATAGCTGATGCACCCAGTACGGCAGCTGATGCACCGTCGAGTCCACTTACCAGGAACTGAGCTTTACCTTTGTAGATGCCCATCACATGCTTGTCATAGGCACGACGGATAGGCTCCATGATCAAGTCACCAGCCTTGGTCATGCCGCCAAAGAAGATGAAAGCCTCTGGGGAACAGAATGTGGCGAAGTCAGCACATGCTTCACCCAGCATCTTACCCGTGAACTCGTAAATCTCCTTTGCCAGCTCGTCGCCCTTGCCGGCAGCGATAGACACGTCGAGAGAGGTGATGTCGTCAGGCTTGATGTCACGCAACAATGACGGACGACTGGTCTTGTCGAGCAACTCACGGGCTGTGCGAGCAACACCTGTTGCAGAGCAATAGGTCTCGAGACAACCCTTACGTCCACAGCCACACATGCGACCTTCTTCACCGCGAACCATCGTGACATGTCCCAACTCTCCTGCAAAGCCGTCGGAACCATAAACTAGCTGACCATTGACAACAATGCCAGAACCGACACCTGTTCCCAGCGTGATGACGATGAAGTTCTTCATACCACGGGCCACACCATAGACCATCTCACCGATGGCTGCTGCGTTAGCATCGTTGGTGACTGCTACGGGGATGCCGTTTAGCTTGTCGCTGAACATCTTGCCCAGAGGTACTACACAGTCGTGTGCCCACTTGATGTTAGGAGCTATCTCTATGGTGCCATTGTAGTAGTTGCCGTTTGGCGCACCGACACCCATTGACCTGATTTTCTCGATGCCTCCCACCTGATCAATAATTGGCTGAAGTGCATTGACAGATGCTTCAATGAATGCTTCGGCAGTATCGTACTGCTGGGTCTTAATGGCTGTGGTCGCTTTGATCTCGCCACGCTGGTCAACAATGCCGAAAACGGCATTGGTGCCCCCTAAGTCCAATCCGATGACGTAGGGTTTGATTCCTTGCTGCTCGTTCATAGTAGTATTTTATATTTTCTGTTTGTTGCTATTATACGTTGCAAAGATACTCATTTCTTCATAAAACTCACGCTGTTTAACTCCCTTTAACGTAAAGCAATGACAAATATCAATAATATGTTGTACCTTTGCAGTCAAATATGCCATTTCCATTACATATCAACATAGTCGATCTGGTGTTTAAGGGCATGCTGATAGGCATGGTAGCCTCTGCACCGATGGGACCAGTGGGCATCCTTTGTGTACAGCGCACGCTGAACAAAGGACGCTGGTATGGTTTTGTGACAGGTATAGGTGCTGCCGTCAGTGATATCATCTATGCTGGTATTACGGGTTTCGGTATGGCTTTCGTCATGGACTTTGTCAATAACGACCAGAATAAGTTCTACCTGCAGATTATCGGTTCGGCATTGCTGTTAGGTTTTGGTATCTATACTTACCGTATAGACCCGACGAAGAATATGCGTAAGTCGGGTATGCAGCGAGGTACTATCTGGTATAATACGTGGACGGCATTCCTGGTGACATTCTCCAATCCGTTGATTATCTTCCTGTTCATGGCACTGTTTGCCCAGTTTGCCTTCGTCATTCCCGACCATCCCTTTGAGATGTTTATCGGTTTTGCCAGTATTGTGGGCGGCGCACTGCTGTGGTGGTATGGCCTGTCGTGGTTGGTGGACAAGATACGCACCATTTTTAATGCCCAGGGCATACGTATCATCAATCGTATCATCGGTGCGGTGGTCATCATCTTCTCTTTCGTGTCGCTCTTCGGCACGGTGACGAATCTGTTCAGATTCTTTTAACTTTTTGACGTGATAACGTTATAACGTAATAACGACAAGATACAATGTTTATAGCTAACGAGTTACGCAAGACAAATATTGCAGAATACCTGCTGTATATGTGGCAGGTGGAAGATACCATTCGTGCCTTTGACTGTTCGATAGGGCGCATCCGTAGGGAGTATATCGAACGCTTTGACTATACCGATGAGCAGAAAGAGGATGAGGCCGACTGGTTTGGTAACCTGATACGTATGATGAATCAGGAGGGATGTCGCCAGCAGGGACATCTGCAGATTAACAAGGTGACCATGCAGACCCTTACCGAGTTGCATGCCCAACTGTTGGCATCGCCGAAGTTCCCGTTCTATAATGCAGCATATTATAAGGTGTTGCCGTTCATCGTCGAGTTGCGCAACCACGGTGCCAACAAGGAGGAGAACGAGGTAGAGACTTGCTTCAATGCGCTTTATGGCACAATGCTGCTTCGTTTGCAGCAGAAGGAGGTCTCTGATAAGACGCAGGCTGCCGTCAAGGAAATCACAACTTTCATCGGCATGCTCTCAGACTATTACAAGAAAGACAAGGAAGAAGGATTGAAATTTGAATAATCATGAATATTCTGATAACAGGTTGTAATGGCCAGTTAGGAAACGAGATGCAGCTGCTGGAGAAGGAGAATCCACAGCACACCTATTTTAATACGGATGTCGCTGAGTTGGATATTACCGACCGGGTAGCTATTGAACAGTTTGTCAATGACCACCAGATTGACGGTATCGTTAACTGTGCTGCCTATACCGCTGTCGACAAGGCTGAGGACAATGAAGAGCTGTGTACGAAGTTGAATGCTGAGGCTCCCGCCTATCTGGCTCATGCCATTGGTCAGCGTGGTGGTTGGATGATACAGATCAGTACCGACTATGTATTTGACGGTACCAATCATACTCCTTATACCGAGGAGGAAGATACCTGTCCTAATAGCGTCTATGGCAAGACCAAGCTCGTCGGCGAGTTGAACGTACAGAAGTTGTGCGAGCGCTCCATGATTATCCGTACAGCATGGCTCTACTCCACCTTTGGTAACAATTTCGTGAAGACGATGATACGTCTGGGTAATGAGAAACCCGAATTGGGCGTCATCTTTGACCAGATAGGTACACCGACCTATGCCCGCGACTTGGCGCAAGTCATTATGACGGCTATCAATAAAGGTGTAGTACCTGGCATCTACCATTTCTCTAACGAGGGTGTCATCTCGTGGTATGACTTTACGAAGGCTATCCACCGCATTGCTGGCATCACTTCGTGCCATGTCCGTCCGTTGCATACCTCGGAATATCCCACTCCTGCTGCTCGCCCGCACTATAGTGTGCTTGACAAGACTAAGATCAAGCAGACCTACGGCATTGAGGTTCCTTATTGGGAAGAGTCGCTGCGTGAGTGTATCGCCAAACTATGAAGACGGCAGTTGTTGGTGGCGGGGCAGCAGGATTCTTCCTGGCTGTTAACCTGAAAGAGATGATGCCCGACATGCAGGTAACCATCTTTGAACGTAGCCAGCATGTCTTGGCGAAGGTGGAAATCTCTGGAGGGGGACGGTGCAACTGTACCAACAGTTTTGAGGAGGTGACGGACCTCTCGCAGGTCTATCCGCGTGGACACCGTCTGCTGAAACGTCTATTCAACAACTTTGACTATCGCGATGTCTATCGTTGGTTTGAAGACCATGGCGTACCATTGGTAATGCAGGACGATCAGTGTGTATTTCCTGCCGCTCAGGATTCTCATGCCATCATCGATTGTTTTCTGTCGTTGGCTCGCCGCTATCATATTGACATACAGAAAGGCTGCAAGGTACAGTCGTTAGAGGATGTCAAAGGCTATGACTATGTGGCAGTGACTACGGGTGGCTCGCCCAAAGGCGAAGGACTGCACTGGTTGGCTGCGCTGGGTCACGAGATAGAGGCCCCTGTACCTTCCCTGTTTACTTTTGCCATTCATGACAAGCCTTTGCAGGCTCTGATGGGTGTGGTGACAGATGTGGAGACGATGATTCCAGGAACGAAACTACGCGCCAGTGGCCCGCTGCTGATTACCCATTGGGGCGTGAGTGGTCCTGCCATCTTGAAACTGTCCAGTCATGCTGCCCGTTATTTGGCAGAGAATAACTATCAGGCCCCGTTGACAATCCGTTGGCTGTCTTTGACTGACCAAGAGATGACGTCGTTGTTGTATGAGCAGGTGGCTACACAGCCGAAGAAGCTGTTGACGACCTACAATCCTTTTGGATTACAACAACGCCTGTGGGCATATCTGGTAGAGAAGGCCTTGGATACGCGGCATCAGATACGTTGGACGGAATTGAACAAGAAAGACGTCAACCGATTGGTCAACGTCCTACTGAATGATACTTATCAGATTGCGGGTCGTGCTCCCTTTAAGGATGAGTTTGTTACCTGTGGCGGTGTCTCGCTAAAAGCAGTTAATCCTTCTACGTTAGAGAGTAAGCAGGTGCCTCGTCTTTATTTTGCCGGCGAGGTGCTCGACATCGACGGCGTTACCGGCGGCTTTAACTTTCAGGCGGCATGGACCACCGCTTATACCGTTGCATCCGCTATAACGCTAACCGCTAATCGTTAGCCACCTTATTCTGCTTCAAGTCTTCCACGAACTGACAGATTTTCTGTAACTCTCGCGGAATGCGGATGTTCTGCGGGCAATGCGGCTCACACTGTCCACACTGGATGCAGTGGTCAGCCTGACGTACGCGTGGCACGGCACGGTCGAGACCGATGAGGTAGTTGCGGCGTAGTTTGTAGTATTCGTCGTCCATCTTCAGGCGCGGCAGCGTGCCGTCGTTCTTACATTTATTATAATGTACGAAGATGGCAGGGATGTCGATGCCGTAAGGACACGGCATACAGTATTTACAGTCGTTGCAGGGAATATTCTCCAGACCCACGATGCGCTCGGCAACATCCTTGTCCAGGAAGCGCTGTTCTTTCTCGGTCAATGGCTCCAAGGGACAGTATGACAACAGGTTGTCCTTCAGATGCTCCATATAGGTCATGCCGCTGAGTACGGTGAGCACGCCCTCTGGTGTTCCTGCATAACGGAATGCCCATGATGCGACGCTGCGCTCGGGTGCCTTCTTCTTCAGGTCGGTTGCCAGATACTGGGGCAGGTTGGCCAGTCGGCCACCCAGCAGCGGTTCCATGATGACGGCAGGAATACCTTTCTTCTGGAGTTCTGCATACAGGTAGCTGGCATCCACATTACGCTCATTAATCTCATTGGCATAGTCCCAGTCCAGATAGTTCAGCTCTATCTGCACAAAGTCCCAGTGGTATTTGTCGTGCATCGCTAACACCTCGTCGAAGACCTCCTTGTAGCCATGAAACGAGAATCCAAGGTTGCGGATGCGGCCTGCCTCACGTTCCTTCATCAGATAGTCCATCATGCCGTTGTCTACATAGCGGCGGTTAAACTCGTCCATGCCACCACCGATGGCATGCAGCAGGTAGTAGTCGATATAGTCGACCTGCAACTGCTTCAGCGAGTTCTGGTACATGCCGATGCTGGCTTCACGGCTCTGTGTGGAGGGGTGGAAGTTCGACAGTTTGGTAGCCACAAAATATTCTGAACGCTTGTGGCGACTCAGGGCTATACCCGTGCAGGCTTCCGACTTTCCCTGGCAGTAGACGGGTGACGTGTCGATGTAGTTGAGACCATGCTCCAGAGCATAGTCTATCTGACGATTGATCATGTCCTGATCATAGTCGTCCTTGTTTTCCGTCTTTGATGGCAGGCGCATCATACCATAACCCAACACCGACACCTTGTCGCCAGTCTTGGGATTGGTGCGATAGGTCATCTTGCCCGTTGGCGGCTCCACCTGTCGCTTATACTCCTCAGCAGCCTTTGAGTCACTCTTCGACTTGCAGCCTGTCATCACGGCAGCAGCACCTACAGCGCTACCACCCAGTATCTTTAGGAAATTTCTTCTTGATATATCTTTCTTCATACCTCTAACATCTTACATCATACATCTTACATCATACCTCTTTATGCACTTCATGGCCTTCTACGTAGATGGCAGAGAAGGGACGTGCAGGACACAGGTTCTCACAGGCACCACAGCCTATGCAACGGTTCTCGTTGACAGCAGGTACGTAGGGCGATGCCTCGTCGTCTGGGTCGCTGGGCACCATCTCGATGGCGCCAACGGGACAATGGCGGGCACAGTTGCCGCACTCTACGCCGTCGGTCAGTGGAATACAGTTTTTCTTAATCCATACGGCATGACCTATCTGGGTGGAGGCCTTCAATTCATGGGCTAACGGCTTGATGGCTCCTGCAGGACATACCTCTGAACAGCGGTTACACTCTGGACGGCAGTAGCCGCGCTCATACGACATCGTTGGCTGCATGAGGTGCCACAAATCAGCACTGGGACGCAGCACCTCGTTGGGACACTCAGAGATACACAGCTGACAACCCGTACAGTGCTGTTCGAAGTTTTGCTTCGAACGGGAACCTGGCGGCATGATGGGTGTCTGGCGCTCAGGGGCGACCTTGTCTTCTATCTCTGCCAGTCCACCATCCATAATCTTGTCTTTCTGCTGAGCCATTGCGGCAGTAGCCACCAAGGCAGAAGAGAGCAGGAAGGTGCGCTTGCTGGTGTCAACGGGCTCATTGGACTTATTGGGTTCACTAGGTTGCCCATTACCCCCATGTCCATACTTCAGCGCTCCAAACTTGCAACTCTTGATGCAGTCGCCACAGACCACGCAGCGCAAGGGGTCGACGGTGTGCGTCTTATAGTCGATGCAGGCGGCTTTGCAGTTCTTGGTGCACAGCGAACAGTTCTTGCACTTGTCTACATCAAAGTGCACCTTCAGCCACGAGAACTTAGCAAAGACGCTCAGCGCAGTACCTACCGGACAGATGGTGTTGCAGTATGTGCGACCATTGCGCCAAGCGAGCACGGCCAGGATGCCCAGCGTGACGATGCTGATGATGAGACTCGGCAGGGCACGCATCCAGATATTGGTGTGGTAGAACGCATAGCTGTCGTAATGCTCGGCAATGGCTGCCAGCACGTTGTTGCCTGCCATATAGACTGGTTGCAGCAGATTGGTGCAGATGCGTCCGAAGGCAGAATAAGGTGCCAATAGTTGCACTATCGTGCCACCGCCCAACACAATGAGTATGAGCATGAACGTAAAGAAGGCCATGCGCAAGGCGTGCTTCTGTTTGGAATACGTGTAGCGGTTCTTCTTAGCTTTCTTGCCTAACCATCCGAAGATGTCCTGCATGATGCCTAACGGGCAGATGACCGAACAATAGATGCGTCCGAAGACGAGTGTCAGCACAAGGAGTGCCACAATGACCACGACGTTCAGCGCCAATACAGCCTCCAAGAACTGTATTTTGGGCATCCAACTCACCCAGTGGTGCATGGTGCCGGTGAAGTCGAGGAACAACAGCGTGATGCCAATGAACATCACGGTTGCCAGTGCGATTCTGATTTTTCTTAGCATAAAGTATTGTTTAGCTTCGTTTAGTTATTCTTACAATTTGTATACTCAGTTCATAGAGCAGGTAGATGGGCAGTGCCACCACGAAAAGCGTGAACACGTCCGTCGTCGGGGTAATGATGGCAGCAATCACCAGGATGGCTACTACTGCATGACGACGATAGGCCGACATCATACGATGTGTAATCAGGCCTAAGCGCCCGAGAAGTCCGCACACTACTGGCAGTTCGAATACAATTCCCATCACCAGACTCATACTTAGCAGGGTGTCAATATACGACTGCAGGGTGAGCATGTTGGCGACGTCGGGCGATACCTGATAGGTACCCAGAAAACGTACTGTCAGTGGGAAGATGACGAAATAGTTGATCAGCGTACCCACTACGAACATCACATAGGCGGCTCCTACTATCCACAGACCATAGCGCCGCTCGTTCTGGTAGAGGCCTGGCGATACGAAACGGAACAGCTCATATAATATATAAGGTGAAGCCAACAAGATGCCGGCATATATCGCTGTCCTCATGTGAATCATAAACTGCTCTGTCAGTCCCGTGTTCATCAGACTAATCTGAAAGGCCTCGACACCCAGCAACTGATAAGTCACGAAGTCGCTACTCCGTGGGGCCAGTACAATGGCAAACAATACGTCCTTCATCATGAAGGCCGCTATGGCGAGCACGCAGACTACTACGGCCATGCGCATCAGCGATGAACGCAGCACGTCCAAGTGATCCCAGAAGGTCATGTCACTCTTCACTTTTCACTTCTTTCTCGTCGTCTATGCCTGTATCTTTCATTCCGTCCTTGAAACTCTTGACACCTTTGCCGAGTCCTTTCATCAGTTCGGGAATCTTCTTGCCGCCGAACAGCAAGAGTATGATGAGGGCTATGACGATGATTTCTTGCATTCCTAATCCAAACATATCTCTATTGTTTTTTGGTCGTATTTCTTGCAAAGATACGAAAAAAAGATTATCTTTGCAGCGAAAATAACAACATTTAACTATGGAATACGAATTTATTCTACGAATCTTTATCGCATCGGTGCTTGGCGGACTCATCGGGCTCGAACGCGAATACCGTGCCAAGGAGGCTGGCTTCCGCACCCACTTCCTCGTGGCCTTGGGTGCAGCATTGTTTATGATAGTGTCAGCCTATGGCTTTGGCGACTCTATGACGACTGATCTTCATCGATGGGATGTGTCGCGTGTAGCCTCACAGGTGGTGAGCGGTATCGGTTTCATTGGTGCCGGTACCATCATCTTCCGCAAACAGGAGAA
Organism: uncultured Bacteroidales bacterium; assembly: GCA_902799355.1. Taxonomy (GTDB): domain Bacteria; phylum Bacteroidota; class Bacteroidia; order Bacteroidales; family Bacteroidaceae; genus Prevotella. Next base: position 47,748 of record CADCAG010000007.1, on the reverse strand, counting down.
TATGGTCAGCGGTCTGACAACGGCAGCAGGCCTCTGGGTTGTGGCTGCTATTGGCTTGGCATGTGGTGGAGGCATGTATGTCTTGGCGTCTGCTGCTACCCTCATGGTGCTGGTAGGACTGGAGGCCTTCAACTTCTTCCTGCGAAAACTCGATAAGCATCGCAAGGAATAACAAACAACAAGCGGGAGAACTGATGTCCTCCCGCTTATCGTTTTCCATTATTCTTTTCTTACAGTTGTCTGTTGCGCAGGGTGTTCAACATGATGCGCATGTAGAGACCAAACTGCTCCTTGTTCAGTACGTTCTTCATCTTCTGAGCGTCCTTCCTTACGGCCTGGTGAACCATGTGTCTCTGGATAGGACCTCTTACGGAAGCCAGTGATTTCAGTTCGTTGTTGAAGTTGTTGTGAATGGTTTCTACTGCTTCCAACTGATCTTCGTCCAAGGCGAGTACCTCTGAGAGACGGTCCATGTTACAACTCATGTCAAAACGTCTGTCGACATTGTTACTGTTAGTTTCTGCAAAACTAAATGTTACTGCCATCATGGCAACCAGTGTTACGATCATCTTTTTCATACCTTTAATTTTTTAGTTGTTATTATTATTGTTTTTGTTTTCGTTGCTCTTTGCTTCTTTGACGTACTAAAGGCATGAAATGTTTAACCGTCCGTTGAGTGCTTTCAACGAACGGCCTATTTCATTCAGCGAACTGCCGAAAATAAACTAATAAGACTTAGAATAATTTTGTTCGGTTACTGCTTGTAGCTTAGTGCAGCACCGATGGCTGTGCAGAACTCAGCGTATTTGGGGATGTGGAAGTGTACGTTGTAGAGCTTTTCCAGCATGGGGTAGATGTCCTTACACTGAGGAAGCAGTGTCAGGTTTCCGATGAGTACGAAGTCCTTGATGCCGGAGTTGAGGGCCGCAAGGATGGCTGCTGAGCCAATGGTCTGCAGCACCATCGTGATGATACCCAATGCCAGGTCTTCCTTTGGCGCGTCATACTGAGCCTTTGAGAAGAGTGAGGCAGTGGCATCCATAGGCAGTCCAGGTAGTGGATGTGTGGAGATGTCACCAATGAGCAGGTTGATATTGCGGATGTCACCCTGCATGGCCAGGCTCTGTATCTGTTTGGGGTCACGGGTGTTCAGCATCACACGGCTCAGTCCCTGTAGCGTACCACCACCGATACCGATACCACCGATATGCCTGATTTCGTCACCATCACACTGTACGAAACTCGTTCCTGTCCCCATTGATATGACAATGGCTTTGGTCAGTCCCGACTCAAAGCGGGCTCCCAGACCATCGGCAATGAACTCGTCGACTTTCTGCGTGGGAATGCCGTAGATGGGCTCGTTGACGTAGCTGGCGCCAACACCTGTCACCATCACCTGCTTCACGTCCTTCAGTTCAACCTTGTTGTCGTGCAGGTATTTTCCGAAGGCTCCATAGAGTGATGTCACCTGGTCTGCTGCTGTGATGCGGATGGGCGATACCACGCGACCTTCGCGCAGTCCCACAATCTTTGTGGTTGAGATGCCCACATCTATTCCTATTACTATAGCCATAACAATGTTGTTGATTTGAGCGCAAAGGTACGAAAAAAAGTTGAATATGCAAGTAATACAACAAAAAATCCTGCTACGGTCAATTGACTTTCGCAGGATTCATAATGAAAGGAGGAGTGGTACCTCCAGGAATCGAACCGGGGACACACGGATTTTCAGTCCGATGCTCTACCAACTGAGCTAAGGCACCAAGTTTAGATCACTGCATCCTTTCGTTTGCGGGTGCAAAGGTACGAAGAAAAAAGTAATTGGCCAAACTTTTCCCCAATTATTTTTCATTATGGGCTAAAAAAGTGCTTTTTTGTTTTGTTATTCACTCGCTTTGCACTATCTTTGCATTGTTATGGCAGACTATATGAATATATCAGCTTTCCTGATAGGCGTTACCACAGCTTTCTTTGGTATCTTTGCTCTGCACATCCTGTTCTGGCGAAAAACGCGCACCCGTTTTCAGACGATATTAGGATGTGTAATGGCAATATGGGCAGTATGGAATGTAAAAGATCTGGTGATGACATTCCCAGGTATGTACACTCAAGAGGTCCTTGACTGGATACTGTTGATTGATGGCTGGTCAGCACTGACCTTCACCGTGTTGCTCTTTGAGATAGTGATGCCTTGTTGGCTGACACTACGAAGGATATTTCTGCTGGCATTGCCCTTTGCACTGTTTACGGTGCTCTATGGTGTATGGCCTGACCAGCGTGTTCTCTATGCTGACCTGGTATTCCTGTGTTGCTATGCCATAACGGTCATCACCATTGGTTATGTCAAGATGAAGCGTTACCTCATCTATGTACGCAAGAATTATTCAAACATTGACAATATTGATGTGGCATGGCTTAAACCCGTTTTCTTCTTCGCTATCGTCAGCCAGCTAACGTGGTTGTTTACCTCACTGTCTGGCACGGTGATGGCTGACATTACCTACTATGTCTCCGCCATTCTGCTTTGGATGATGGTGCTACACTACAGTTGGAACTTTCGTCCTATCGTTGTCGACAAGACTGCTGAGGCAGAACTCGCTAATAGCAACAAGAATATTGTCCCCATTGCCGAAGGAACTTTAGAAAAGTTAGTGGAGCAGCAGAAGCTCTATCTGAAGAAAGACTTGACGCTGTCTGACTTGGCAGCAGCGCTGAACAGCAACCGCACCTATGTGAGTAAATACCTCAGTCAGGTACTGGGTCAGACCTTCTATGACTATATCAATCAGCTGCGTATAGAGCGGGTCAGCATCCCCATGATGCGAGAACATCCGGAATATAAGCTCGACTACGTGGCTCAGGAGAGTGGCTTTGCCTCTATCTCTACGTTCCGACGTGCCTTTTTCAAGATGACGGGTCAGACTCCCAGCCAGTATGAGGCTGCACAGATGTAGAACGTATTACCTTATAATATATATGTTCTCCCATAAAAAACGATGCCAAGTGGCTACTTGGCATCGTTTCCGTTGCTCAGGGGGTTCCACCCTTGGGCTTTTAGTTCAAATTCTTGGTTGTCGCGGGTAACGAGGACGTGGCCAAGACTCTTGTTGGTGATGTGACCGATGAGCTTGACATCCTCTATCTGCTGAATCTTCTCATGGTCGCCAATGGGGACGGTGAAGAGCAGTTCATAGTCCTCACCACCATTGAGTGCACAGGTGGTGACATTCATGTTCAGTTCCTCGGCCATCACAGCTGTCTGGTAGTCGATGGGCAGCTGCTTCTCGAAGATGCGGCAGCCTACCTGACTCTGCTTGCAGATGTGCATCAGTTCGCTGCTCAGTCCGTCACTGATGTCCATCATGGACGTAGGACGGATGCCGGCCTCGCGCAACTTCTGGATGATGTCGCCACGGGCTTCGGTCTTCAACTGTCGCTGCAAGAGGTATTCCTTGCCGGCGAAGTCGGGTTGAAAATCAGGGGCCGGCTTCCCCTTTTTCTTCGCTTCCTCTACCATCTGGTAATAGACGGACTTCTCGCGCTCCAGCAGTTGCAGACCCATATAGGCTGCACCGAGGTCGCCACTGACGCAGACGAGGTCGGTCTCTTTAGCGCCATTGCGATAGACGATGTCCTCCTTGCGTGCCTCACCGATACAGGTGATGCTGATGGCCAGACCTGTGTAGCTGCTGGTGGTGTCGCCACCCACAATGTCTACACCCCACTTGTCGCAAGCGGCACGCAGTCCTTCGTAGAACTGCTCAATATCCTCTACGGTGAAGCGCTTGCTGAGAGCCAGCGAGACTGTCATCTGTCGCGGCGTGCCATTCATGGCGAAGATGTCGCTGATGTTGACCATGGCCGACTTGTAACCCAGATGCTGCAGGGTGATGTAGGTAAGGTCAAAGTGGACACCCTCCATGAGCATGTCGGTGGTGACAAGTACCTCACTGTCGGGATAGTGAAGTACGGCGCAGTCGTCACCTACGCCGTACTTTGTTGATTGATTGTTGGGCTTGATGTCTTGGGTAAGACGGTCTATCAGCCCGAATTCTCCAATATTTGCTATTTCCATTTATTTATGCTGTTCTCTTAATCATTTCACGCATGATCTCGGTCATCAGTGGCTGAGCCTTGTCGGCAGCCTCCTGCACCTCCTCATGGCTGACCTCTACAGGATTGTCGAAGCCGCCCAGGTCGGTAACCACGCTGATACCGAAGGTGCGGATGCCACAGTGGTGAGCTACGATGACCTCAGGAACGGTAGACATACCAACGGTGTCGCCACCCAGCGTGCGATACATCTTATATTCTGCTGGTGTCTCGAATGTAGGACCTGTGGTGCCTACATATACACCGTAGACCAGACGAATCTTCTTCTCCTTGGCAATCTGTGTGGCCAGGTTGATGAGTTCGTGGTCGTAAGCTTCGTGCATGTCTGGGAAGCGGGGACCTGTGGGGAAGTTCTTACCACGCAGCGGATGCTCGGGGAAGAAATTGATATGGTCGGTAATCACCATGAGGTCGCCAATCTTGAAGGCGGGGTTCATACCACCGGCAGCATTCGAGACAAAGAGCGTCTTGATGCCCAGCTCGTACATCACACGAACAGGGAAGGTCACCTCCTTCATGTTATAGCCCTCATAGTAGTGGAAACGGCCCTGCATGGCCATGATGTCTACACCACCGAGCTTGCCGAAGATGAGGGCACCGGCGTGTCCTTCTACGGTAGATACAGGGAAATTCGGAATCTGGGCGTAGGGAATCTCGAGTTTGTCAGTTATTTCTGAAGCTAATTGTCCGAGGCCTGTTCCCAGAATGATCGCTGTCTTTGGGCTTGTGGTCATCCTTTCTTTTAACCAGGATGCTGTTTCTTGAATTTTTGTGTACATAGTCTATAATTTGTTGGTTAAACACTTCTGCCTGCTCTTGCAAGATACAGACGTTAATAGGTAATACATACAGATGGTTGCGCACCTCCTCGTTCAGCCCTTTAGCCAGTTTCAGACGTGTAGCGTCTTTCTCTGTCGTGATAATCAGACGAGGCTCGGGTAGGGACGCGAAGGTGTCGTTGATGAGCGCAATGTCCTTCTCCTTAAAGTCGTGATGGTCGCTGAAGGTGAGTGGCGTCAGCTGTGGAATGAGCGGCTGCAGGTCGTGCGTCATCTGTTGTGGCGAGGCAATGCCCGTCAGCAGGAGGACGTGATGGTCGCTGAGCTGCGACAGCGTGACGGTTCTGTCCCCTCCAAAGAGCGGCTGTAGGTCACTATACTCAATGGTAGAGAAGAATAGCTGCTGGTAGGGGTACAGGTTCATCGCCTTGGTGATGACACGATACTCCATGGGCTTGAGGTCCTTCGGACATTTGGTGACAATGACAATGTCGGCACGATCCTTGCCACTCAGCGGCTCACGGAGTCTTCCGGCAGGCAACAGTTCATCGTAGATAATCAGACGGTGATAGTCTACCAGCAGGATGTTGATGCCAGGCTTGACATAGCGATGCTGGAAGGCGTCGTCCAACAGGATGACATCAATCTCTTTGTCATTCTCCACCAGGGTGTCAATGCCATGACAGCGGTTCTTGTCTACAGCCACGATGACATCAGGAAATTTCTCCTTTATCTGGTAGGGCTCGTCACCAATCTCAGGCATGGTGGTGTCTGTCGTAGCCTGTACGAACCCCTTGCTCTTGCGCTTGTAGCCACGGCTGAGCACGGCAGTATGGAAGGTACCTTTCAGCAGGCGGATGAGATACTCTACATGGGGCGTCTTACCGCTACCGCCAACGGTGATATTACCAACGGCAATGACAGGCACGTCGAAGCTACGGCTCTTCAACACGCCGATGTTGAAAAGCGCGTTCCGGAAATTGGAAGCCAAGCCGTATAGCTTGCTCAGCGGCAGCAGCCATTTATTGATTTTGATGAAGTCGCCTTCCATGCTTCTTGATCTCCTTTAACTCCTTTAACTCCCTTAACTCCTTTAACTCCCTTATTTGATCACTGAGAAGTAGGGCAGGCGAGCCTGGATGGCCGACTGCGTGTTGATACTCTTCAGATAGGTGAAGGGCTCGTAGTACTCGCCCATCGTCTCACGAAGCTGCTCGTCGAGATAGCTGCCACTATTCATCTTGTTGGTCAGACTCTCCCACCAGCTGGGCTCATCAGGATAGTTGGCGGTGTAGTACTCGTCCAGCTTAGCCAGTTTGGCAGCCTTCTTGACAGCGTCGTCCAACGAACCGATAGCGTCAATCAGCTTGATGTTCAGTGCATCGTTGCCCAGCCATACACGACCCTGGGCAATCTCCTCAACCTGTTCTACAGACAGCTTGCGACCGTCAGCCACACGCTTGCGGAACAGCTCATAGCCACGGCCGATATACTTGTCCAGCAGGGCGAGCTCTTCAGCATTGAACGGACGTGCCATAGTGCCGAAAGTGGCCAGTTTGTTGGTCTTTACCTCGTCGAACTTGACACCCAGTTTGTCAGTCAGCAGACCACTGAAGTCGGGGAACATGCCGAAGATACCGATGCTACCGGTAATTGTCGTCGGGTCACTGTAGATGTAGTTAGCACCACAACTGATATAGTAACCGCCTGAAGCAGCATAGCCACCCATCGAAACCACCACGGGCTTCTTGGCCTTGAGGTTCTGTACGGCATGCCAGATCTGCTCAGAGGCATAGGCAGAACCACCAGGTGAGTTGACACGTAGCACAACGGCCTTGACATTGTCATTGTTCATCAGCTCTTCCAGGTCTTTGCAAACCACGGAAGCTACGATAGAGTGGCCTTGTGACAGTACGCTACCCGTCTCAGAGTCTACAATGTCGCCATAAGCGTAATAGACAGCAATCTTCTCACCGTCATCCTTCTTCTTGGCAGCCACACCGGCCATGTCTCCCAGTGTCAGCTGGTTGATATTCTCGTCCTTGTCAATCTTCAGACGCTTTTTAATCTCACCCTTTACCTCGTCGGTATACATCAGCTTGTCAACGAGCTTCATGCGCAGCAGGTCTTTCGGCTCACAGAGTGCTACATAGCGGTCTGCGTATGCGTTCAGTGAGTCAACACTGATCTTACGACTCTTGGAAACATCGTCGAGCATCACTTTCCAGATGCCGTTGATGTAGGCTGTCACCTGTTCGCGGTTGGGCTCGCTCATCTTGTCGGCAGTCATCATCTCAGGGGCACTCTTGTACTTGCCCACCTTGCAGAGCTGATACTTCACGCCGAACTTAGCCAGCAAGTCCTTGACAAAATATGGTGTAGAAGCCAGACCATGCCAGTCTACCATACCCTGTGGGTTCAGGTAGATGTTGTCTGCCACACTACATATATAATAGGTAGACTGTGTGTAGCTGTCAGCATAGGCCACAATCCACTTGCCGGACTTCTTGAAGTCGAGCAGGGCCTCGCGGATAGCATGGGTTGATGCTGGCGTGTCGCTGCTGAAGATGCCTGCCTCAATATAGATTCCCTTGATGTCGTCATTGTCTTTCGCCTTTTTGATGGCTTCAAGGATATTCTCCAAGCCAAGGTTCTCGCTGACCTGTCCTGTCAGCGTTGCCAGGGGGTCGTTCTGTGTACGTTCCTCCAACTGACCTGAGAGCATCAGGGTAAATACAGAATTCTCTTCTACCTGAGTGGTCTTTGCACTAGATGCTGCCAGCCCTACAAGAGAGATGGTGCCAAGGATGGCCATCACGATGGTTAACAAGATGATACCAGTAATGGTAGCAAATACATACTTTAGAAAGTCTTTCATCTTTTTGTTTATTTGGTTGTTGTGATTTACTTCAATTCTGCAAAGGTATGAATTATTTTTTGAAACAGCAAGAATAATCAGGACTTTTTGACTGCCAAAGTGTCAGTCCTCTATGTTTGGCACGGTTTTGGCAGAACAACGAGCAGAAAACATAAAAGTCTAATCAAAAAAATATAAGGTATTATGAACATTAAACCATTAGGAGACCGCGTGTTGGTAGTTCCTGCACCGGCAGAAGAGAAAATCGGTGGTATTATCATTCCTGACACCGCTAAGGAGAAACCCCTTCATGGCACCATCAAGGCCGTTGGTCAGGGCACCAAGGACGAAGAGATGATTCTGAAGGCTGGCGACGAGGTGCTGTATGGCAAGTATAGTGGCACTGAGCTGGAGTTTGAGGGTGAGAAGTATCTGATGATGCGTCAGTCAGACGTTCTCGCAGTCATTGAGAAATAACATCGAATTATCGAAACATCGAAACATCGAAACATCGAAAAATTAAAATATTATGGCAAAAGATATTAAATTCAATATTGAGGCCCGCGACCTGTTGAAGAACGGTGTCGATCAGCTGGCCAACGCAGTAAAGGTTACACTCGGTCCTAAGGGTCGTAACGTAGTGATTGAGAAGAAGTTCGGTGCTCCCCAGATTACCAAGGACGGTGTTACCGTTGCTAAGGAAATCGAGCTGGAGGATAAGTTTGAGAATACCGGTGCTCAGCTCGTTAAGAGCGTAGCTTCTAAGACTGGTGACGATGCTGGTGATGGTACAACAACTGCTACCATCCTGACCCAGGCTATCGTTACTGAGGGTCTGAAGAATGTCACCGCTGGTGCTAACCCCATGGACCTGAAGCGTGGTATCGACAAGGCTGTCAAGGCTGTTGTTGACTTCATCAAGGAGAATGCTGAGCAGGTTGATGACAACTACGACAAGATTGAGCAGGTTGCTACCGTTTCTGCCAACAACGACGAGGAGATTGGTAAGCTGCTGGCTGACGCAATGCGCAAGGTCTCTAAGGATGGCGTCATCACCATTGAGGAGAGCAAGAGCCGTGACACCCACATCGGTGTTGTTGAGGGTATGCAGTTCGACCGTGGCTACCTCTCTGGCTACTTCGTAACTGATTCTGAGAAGATGGAGTGCGTGATGGAGAATCCGTACATCCTTATCTATGATAAGAAGATTTCTAACATCAAGGACTTCCTGCCTATCCTGCAGCCCGCTGCTGAGAGCGGCCGTCCTCTGCTCGTCATCGCTGAGGATGTAGACTCTGAGGCACTGACCACACTGGTTGTCAACCGTCTGCGTGGTGGTCTGAAGATCTGTGCTGTCAAGGCTCCTGGCTTTGGCGACCGTCGTAAGGCTATGCTCGAGGATATCGCTACCCTGACAGGTGGTGTTGTGATCAGCGAGGAGAAGGGCCTGAAACTGGAGCAGGCTACCCTTGAGATGCTGGGTACTTGTGACAAGGTGACAGTGTCTAAGGACAACACTACCATCGTCAATGGTGCTGGTGACAAGCAGGCCATCCAGGATCGTATCGCCCAGATCAAGAAGGAGATTGAACTCACCACCTCTTCTTACGACAAGGAGAAACTGCAGGAGCGTCTGGCCAAGTTGGCTGGTGGCGTAGCAGTGCTCTACGTTGGTGCTAACAGCGAGGTAGAGATGAAGGAGAAGAAGGACCGTGTGGACGATGCTCTCTGCGCTACCCGTGCTGCTATTGAGGAGGGTGTTGTCGCTGGTGGTGGTACTACCTACATCCGTGCCCTGGAGGCTTTGAAGGCTGTCAAGGGTGCCAACGCTGACGAGCAGACAGGTATCAATATCGTAGAGCGTGCCATCGAGGAGCCTCTGCGCCAGATTGTCAAGAATGCTGGTGGCGAGGGTGCTGTTGTCGTTCAGAAGGTTCGCGAGGGTAAGGGTGACTTCGGTTACAATGCCCGTACCGACCAGTACGAGGATATGCGCAAGGCTGGTATCGTAGATCCTGCCAAGGTAGCTCGTGTAGCACTGGAGAATGCCGCTTCTATCGCTGGTATGTTCCTGACCACTGAGTGCCTCATCTGCGACAAACCTGAGAAGGAACCCGCTATGCCAATGGGTGGTGCCCCAGGTATGGGTGGCATGATGTAAGTTGTTGATTTATTGGATGATACATATATGGGAACCGATTGCCGTCATGGCAGTCGGTTCCTGTTTTTATGATATGCTGATGAAAAAAGCAGCTAAATCCTTTGGATTTTTCCGCACTTCTTCGTATCTTTGCATCAAGTATGAATAAAATACTGGCTCTGCTGTTACTACTGGCCTGCAGTTGGACAACGACAAGCAGCTATAATTATCGCCCTTCCGGACGAGCTTTCGTCTGTGTCAATGGCGATAATGGCTTGACGCGTACGCTCTATGGTGCTACTGCCGACTATGTGTTGCAGACCGGTGACCGCCCTGTTTTTGTGGTTGTGCAGAATAAAGACTTCCGTCAGTTGTCTTTCCGCATCAATGATGTGGAACTGGAGAAGGCTGACTACTGCCTGTCGCGCTATCAGGATGGAATGCGAAGCTATGAGGTGAAGCATCCTTCGTGGGGAAAGAAGGCGGTAGTACGTATCAAGGTGGTGGTAGGACAGCAAGCCAACAGTATCGTGTGGCGATTGCGTGTGGCCAACTTCGACGGTCCTGTTAAGTTGGATTTACCCAATCAGCAGGCTTCCGTGAACTTTGCTGAGGATATCTACCTCTCCTGCAATGACCTGACATTCTCGTTCCTGCCCGTGCGTCGTGGTGAGGAGCTCTTCGAACGCATGGAGAAAGATATGCAGGAACTGGCTTCCACCATTACCATCCGCACCCCCGACAAATACATCAATCCGCTGGGTAGCACGCTGTCTGTCGTACAGGACAAGGTGCAGAATATGTCTGTGGAAGAAAAACTCTGGCAGTTCCGTTACGATGTCAATCGCGACGCCATGGAGCGCCTGTGGCCTTCGATAGAGAACTACGTACAGTCGATAGACGATACGCAACTGGTGACACCCCAGCTTGCCAAGAGCTATTGGCTGAATACCATGGCGGCACGCATTGCTGCCCAAACTCACCACGACGGCGCATCCTATTTTGCCAAAGCCGACAAAATCATCGAACGCCTTCAGTCAGAGTTGTGGATGGCCGATAAAGGCTGTTGGGCAGAGAAGAAGGAGAGTGAGCGTCTGTATGATGTGCCTGCCCTATGGTCTGTCTATGCACCTATTGTCTACGACGCCTGTACCCCTGAACAGGCCTATCAGGCCACGAAGTATATGGATCGCGAGATTCCGCACATCCCCGTGACCTCCGAACTATCTACGCTGGCTACCAGCAACTGGATGCCTTATACGTGGGATTTGAATAATGTCAGTCCAGCTGCTGTCATGCAGGCTGCTCTAGCCTGTTTCAAGGCTGGCCGCAGTGAGGAGGGCTTCCGACTGATGAAGGCCAATATCATCGACCAGATGTTTGACGGACAGTCACCAGGTAACTTTGAACAGAATAGCAAGTATGATGTGGTGAACGGTGCCCAGGGACGTGACGTGGCTGATGGTATTAGTATCACGGCGCGTACGCTGATAGAAGGACTCTATGGCATCCGTCCCAATGCTTTCATTCGTCGTTGTATCATCCATCCAGGATTCCCTGACAAGTGGGATAGTGCTTCCATCAGTACTCCCTATATCGACTATCGTTTCCGTCGTCAGGGTAACCTGCTGATATATGATGTCACCCAGCATTTCAACCAGTCTCAGCAGATTGTGTTGCGCGTCAATCTGGGTAAGGGCGAGTATCGTGACATTGAGGGAACCACCGAAGAGCATCAGGTCTTTGAGGTGCCAGCTCCACTAAAGCTCCCCGAGGTCTATATGTATAGTTCTTACGAGGAACCAGTGCCCGTTGCCGAAGGTACTGACGAACCAACCTTTGAGCTGAAGTTCCAGAAGGTGGAGCTGGACGATTGCTATAACGACTCTGTGAATGCGATCAGCCCTGAGGTGGTCGACACCTTCTTCCGTAAACAGATTGTCAAAGGCGAATACCTCATGATGGGTGTACCTTTCCTGACACCTGTCGAAGGACCTAATATCGTCTGTTCATCCCTGTCCGACCGCTATCCCGATAAGGTCAGCATCCCCCTCAAGCATCGTGCATGGCGCGCCTGGCTGTTGCTGGCTGGTACTACTTCTACCCGTGAGAGCCGTATGGTGAATGGTCTGATAGTGGCCCGCTACGAGGATGGCACTGCCGACACCTTGCGACTGGTGAACCCAGACAACTGGTGTCCCATCGAACAGGAATACTATATCAATGACTATTCTTTCCATGCCCTACAGCCACGTCCTTATCGTGTCAGTCTGGACACGGGCATCGTCAGTCGTGACCTCTGTAAGGCATTAGGTATCAAGGGCACCAGCGACCTGATGATTCCTGGTGGTGCTGCCCAGATGCTCTGCATGCACTTGGATCCTGAGAAGAAAGTCATTGCCCTCGATATCCTTCCGCAGTCCAGCCACGTTGTTGTCGGATTGATGGGACTTACCTTGCAATAGTTAGTAACTAAAAATATTAGTTAACGGAATTTAAAAACTAATACTTTTAGTTGTATGTAACGAAAACTTTTAGTTACTTTGCTGCAGATATTGATATTGACGCATCAAATTGGTAAACCCAAAACTCTGAAACAATGAAGAAACTGACCAACAAGGAAAAGGAAATTATGACGCTGTACTGGCAGCATGGTCCGATGTTCGTGCGCGAGTTGCAGGAGCATTATGACGAGCCACGTCCACACTTCAATACGTTGTCGACCATCGTCCGCATCCTGGAGCGTGAGGGCTATCTGGGCCATAAGCAGTTCGGCAATACCTATCAGTACTATCCGCTGGTATCAGAGAAGGAGTATGGTCGCTCGTCTATTGCGGGTGTCATTAAGAACTACTTCAACGACTCCTACCTCAGTGCTGTCTCCGCGTTTGTCAAAGAAGAAAAGATTAGCGTAGACGAGCTGAAAGAATTGATAGAACAAATAGAAGCAAACAATGATTGACTTTCTGATATATGACGCCAAGGTAGCGGTGCTCATCGTGGTATTCTACATGTTCTACCGCCTGTTGCTCGCGAAGGAAACCTTCCATTGGGTAAACCGCATAGTACTACTGTCGACGGCTCTGCTGTCGTTCGCGTTGCCACTGTGTGTTATTACGACGCATCAAACGGTGGTGCTCGATGCCGTACCTGCTGTGTCTGTGGGCGCCTTGCACCCAATGGTGCAGGAAGAGGACTCCACGGCCTCCCTGTGGCAGACGGCTATACCTATTCTATATATAATAGGTGTGGTGACGATGCTGGGCCATACCTTGTTGTCTGTATGGAGAGTCATGATGTTGGTGCGTCGCAGCGAGCGCTATCCGCAAGCCGACGGTACCACGCTTTGCGTGGTCAACGACGACGTGCCGCCATTCAGTTTCTGTTCGTTTATTGTCATGAACCATAGCGACTACGAGGCTCATGAAGCTGCCGTACTCGCCCATGAACGAGGACACATCCGTCTGCACCATTCGTGCGACGTACTCCTCGTCGACCTTCTCACCGCCCTCCAGTGGTTCAACCCAGCTATGTGGATGTTGCGCGCCGACCTGCGTGCCATCCACGAATACGAGGCCGACGGTGCAGTACTCTCTCAAGGGATTAACGCGCGTCAATATCAATATCTGTTAATCACCAAGGCCGCAAGCATTGGCGGGTACTCCATTGCCAACGGTATCTCTCACAGTACCCTCAAAAACCGTATAACCATGATGTTACATAAGAAATCACCGCGTAGCAGTTTCATGAAGCTGCTCGCCCTCATACCTATCGTAGGTGTTGCCCTCGCTCTCAATGCTGAAACCGTCAACGACTATGTCTATCAGCAGCCTCCCAAGAAGATTGTCAAGAAGGGTAATAAGAGTGCTACTGCCAAGATGGGCAATAATTCCATTGAGATTATTCCCGATACTGCCAGCAATGCGCGTATCGACAATCCTGAAGTTGGCGTTCAAAAAGAAGTGAAAGATGTCTTCGTCCCTGTTGAACAGAACCCAGAATTCTTTGATGTCGTCGAGCAGATGCCAGAGTACCCCGGTGGTGCCCATGCCCTCTTTGAGTATCTAGCCAAAAACATCCGCTATCCTGAATCTGCAGAGAAGGCTGGTATACAAGGTCGAGTCATCGCAACCTTCGTGGTCATGAAGGATGGCAGCATCAGCAATGTGAAGGTTGTAAAGAGCGTATCGCCAGAACTTGATACGGAGGCTCGTCGTGTCCTCAGTGCGATGCCAAACTGGACACCAGGCATGCAGAATGGTAAAGCTGTCAATGTGAAGTACACGGTGCCAATCTCTTTCGCTCTCCCCGATAGTAAAATTGAAGAGACTAAAGAGAGTTCTGTAGTCGTTGTGAAAATGAAATGAGGATTCATAAAAAAGTGATGATAGTCATTATATTTGCCCTCGCCTTGTTGACGGTCTCTACCGCTCTTGGCGAGGGCCTTTGGCATTTGTGAGAGGGTTAAACCCTGTTAATCCGTTGTCGGGTGATGATTTCTTTTGTATCTTTGCACACAGATATGAAACAGCAGTATTTAGTCATTGTTCTTTTCGTCTTGATCGTTGCCTCATGTGCAACGAGTCTCGTCAGCTATCATGCTACGGAGCGACAGGTGGTTGATGATATGAGTCAGGCGCTGTCGTCAGCTTTGGCCATGCAACAGAGCAACGTCATTACACAAGATACTATTCAGTCGTTCAACAGTCACCTGCAAATTGCAGAACTGCGTGGCAAGGCAACGATTGCTGTCGATACCAAGGGACGAGAGTTCAAGGCCTATGCCCGTTGTTCAGAGGCAACCATCTTCAGCTTGTCTGACCAGCGCCCCACTGTTGTCTTATGGACATTGACACTTATGTGGGCACTCTTCTGTTTCTATCATCGTCGCCATGAGATGCTGCAAATGGTGGGTGTTTCACAATATGGCGGATTACGTTTCGCTGAGGCTGAAGGCACTTTTTATGATGCTGCAGGACGGCGTATCAAGTTGACGCGCATGCAACAGCAACTGCTGGAGATGTTCTTCCGTTCGGAGACACACCAACTGACAAAAACAGAGATTTGTGATGCCCTCTGGCCTAAGAAACCTGATGCCAGTGAGACACTGTATACGTTGATTCGCAGACTGAAACCTGTCATTGAGCAACATTCTGACCTAAAAATAGAGTCAGACAGAGGACGCGCGTATGAGTTGACTATCAAATAGTTAGCTTACTCGTTGATAAATGTCAGAGAAATGTCAGACAATTCTTTCGCTACATTATCATAATTGTTGCTAGCTTTGCCGAAAAATTCAGCAAGCTTTATGCAACAAACAACTTTTTCCAAACTCAACACCCTCATGGCGTGGCTCTCGTTTGCCATCGCTGCTGTGGTGTATAGTCTCACCGTAGAGCCGACGGCCAGCTTGTGGGACTGTCCTGAATTCATTACGTGTGGATACAAATTGGAGATTGGTCATCCACCTGGTGCCCCGTTCTTCATGCTGGTGGCCAACCTGTTCTCTCAGTTTGCCCGCTCACCATCACAAGTGGCACTGATGGTCAACCTGCTGTCAGCACTCTTGAGTGCGGGGTGCATCTTCTTCCTGTTCCTTACCATCACGCATCTGGCAAAGAAGCTAATCTGTCCGACGGGCGACATGCTGACCATAGCCAACGTTATTGCTATCGAGTCTTGCGGACTGGTGGGCGCTTTGGCCTATACCTTCAGCGATACTTTCTGGTTCTCGGCTGTTGAGGCTGAGGTCTATGCCTTCTCCTCGTTCCTCACGGCGCTGATGTTCTGGCTTATCTTGAAATGGGAAGATGAGGCAGATAGTCCACGCAGCAATCGCTGGATTCTTCTCATTGCCTATATCACGGGGCTCTCCATCGGTGTCCATCTGCTCTGTCTGCTCTGCCTGCCAGCAATGGCTTTCGTCGTTTGGTTCCGCAAGAAGGATCTCTTTACACGCCTCGTCAAGGCACGTCGTAGACTTCTCAGACTCTTATTCTCCTGTCTCTTGATGTTTCTGGTGGGTTTCAGCAGCTATGGCGTCATCCTTGTTCGTGCCAATGCCTGTCTACCAATGTGTGAGAACGAGCCCAAGACGCTCTCCACGCTGGGCAGATACCTGAGTCGTGAACAGTATGGTAAAACACCACTCTATCCTCGTATCTATTCTATGTACCACGCCGATGCCTACGAGAGTTGGATGGGCGACATTGAGACGTACGACGGCGTGCCTACCAAGGGTGAGAACCTGCGCTATTTCCTGTCCTATCAGGTGAACTTCATGTACTGGCGCTACTTCTTTTGGAATTTTGTGGGTCGGCAGAACAATATCCAAGGGCAGGGTGAGGTAGAGCACGGCAACTGGATAACGGGTTTCCGATGGATTGACGACTGGTTGCTGGACTGCGACACGTCGAAGTTGCCAGCCGACCTGGCAGACAATAAGGGGCACAATGTGTTCTATGGTCTTCCCCTACTGCTGGGCATGCTGGGCATGCTTTGGCAGTGGCGAAAGGGGTGTGAGGGTCGTCGACAGCTATGGATTGTCTCGTTGCTATTCGTGATGACGGGTTTGGCTATTGTGGTCTATCTCAACCAGACACCTATGCAACCACGAGAGCGTGACTATGCCTATGTCGGCTCGTTCTATGCCTTTGCCATCTGGATAGGCTTGGGCGCAGCCAACTTCAGAAAACTGGCCCCCTTGGCACTCCTCATCCCCTTGCAGATGGCTTCGCAGACATGGGACGACCACGATCGCTCTGGTCGCTATACTTGTCGCGACTTCGGAAGGAACTATCTGATGACCATGCAGGATGAGGGCTTTCCCGTAATCTTTACCAATGGCGACAATGACACGTTTCCTTTGTGGTATAATCAAGAGGTGGAAGGTGTGCGTAGAGATACTCGTGACTGTAACCTGGAATATCTGCAGACCGATTGGTATATTGACCAGATGAAGCGCCCTGCCTATGACTCGCCTGCCTTGCCCATCAGCTGGAGCCATGAAGACTACCGGCAAGGAAAGATGGAATACCTGCCCATCAATACCGATAGCCTTTCCATCCCATCCTCAGAAGGTACCATGGTCATTTCGCTGAAGGGCAAGCAGTATCTGCTGAAAAATGAGCTGATGGTGCTGGAAATGCTGTCAAATGCCGTATGGACACGTCCTTTCTATATGTCTATCAGCATGGGCAATAACCTGTCGTTCCTCCGTGACCATCTGGTACTCGAAGGTCTGGCCTATCGCATATCGCCCACTGCCGACGGTCGTCAGGTGGATGTAGAACGCCTCTACAACAACATCATGCACCGCTATCGCTATGGCGGACTAAGCACCAAAGGACTCTATATCGATGAAGATGTAAAGCATATGGCCAACACCCATCAGTTTATCATGGGGGTGCTTATTGACTCACTGCTTCAGCAGGGTGATACCCAACGGGCATTGAAGGTCTGCAGCAAGTGGCAACAGGAGATGCCTGAGGAGAACATTCCCTATACCGACTCAGCTCTCGCCATGGCCCGCTGCTTCTATCTGAACAATCTCTCCAAACAGGGCGACGCCATCGTCTCCAACCTTTTGAGACGTTCCGTTGAGTGGCTCTCATGGATAGACACCATCGACTCCTCGCGGCGTGCTGTTTCCAACTATTCACGTAGCCTATGGCAGCAAAACCTGCAGCAGGCTCTCATCGTGGCTGCACAATATGACCGAACTGACATTTACCAACAATATATAAAACATTATGACCGCTATGTCCCACAACACTAATCGCATCCTTCATATCCTTCTGAATAGTCGCATCATCCTCCTCATTGCCTGTATGCTGATCATCATAGGTTATTTGTTGATGTCTGGCGATGGCACCACGGAGCAGGCTTTCAATCCTGATGTTTTCTCAACGCGTCGTATCGTCGTAGCCCCCATGCTCTGCCTCGCTGGCTATCTGCTGGTAGTCGTTGGCATTCTCAGACGAAAATAAACTCTGTTGATGCCTTGTAATAATCTTTAACAAAACAAAGTTTAAGAAAATCTTAAATTATTAATTACTAAGTTTTTATAAACTATTTTTCATACACTCTCTGGCGAAGAATCCTTATCTTTGCACCAACAATCCGATGCAACCGTAAATGATTAGATTCTTCGTACTGATTATATGCCTGTTAGCCTTGGCCGTGATGGTCAAGGCACAGGTTTCTACTGACGAGAAAAAGGTCAGCATACCTGACTCTATAAAGAGTCCGGCAGACGACTTCGAAGAATGGTTGCGCAACGAACCACTGAAGCCCACGCGACATGACTCTTCCATCTTGCAGCCCGTCCTTCCCCAGCAGAAGTCTCTCTCTCCAAAGGCTATGATGCCACAGCAGAAGCCCGTTCAGGTTGTCATCATGACGCCCAAGCTGCGCCAGGATATGATACTCTGCTACCAAGGCCACATGCTGGAAGAAAGGAAGAAGCAGTTCCGTCAGGAGGGTGGCGTTATGGTGAGCAGTGTCAACCCCCTCTCTCTGGCAGCCCTCCTCATCAGCAAACTCCTGCCCAACCGCAAGTCGAAGAAAGAGCGCCAGCGCGAGAAGCTCCAACAGGTTTTGGACAACTATTAATGTCACTGTGCGACCTGTTTTTCTGAAGAATTGTTTGGTTCTTCAGAAAAAATGAGTATCTTTGCATCGTGTTGCATAAATATTATCTAACCTCAATATGGACTCATTGATGTTTTTAGGCTTTGGCCTTGACGCCTGGATAACCATCGTCACGGTGCTGGGCATGTTTACCATCCTGCTATTCACCAAGTGGCGTAGCGACCTGGTATTCCTCGGAGCCATTGGCGTGCTCTATGTCACGGGCGTGCTCGATGCCAAGGAAGCCTTTTCTGGTTTTAGTAGCACGTCAGTCATCACCGTCGGTGTGCTGTTCGTGGTCGTCGCTGGTCTGACGTATACTGGTGTGCTGCAATGTATCGTGAAATATCTGCTCGGCAGTCCCAACAGCTACTCGAAGGCAGTGACGCGACTCATGCTGCCCGTGGCTGTGCTCAGCTCGTTCCTTAGTAATACGACTGTTGTGACGCTCTTCGTCAACATCGTCAAGATGTGGGCTAAGAAGCTCGGCATATCGCCCTCGAAACTGCTCATCCCTCTGAGCTATGCATCGGGTATGGGAGGTGTCTGTACCCTTATTGGCACACCGCCGAACCTGATTATCAGTGGACTCTACGAGGAGAAGACGGGGGAAGCCATGAACATCCTGACAACCACCATCCCGGGACTGTTCTGTCTGGCTATCGGCGTACTGTCGATTATCGCCATGCGCCGACTGTTGCCCGATCGCAAGGTTCCTGAGAGTGCCTTCGAGTCGACAGGCGAATACACCGTGGAATTCCTCGTCCCCTCAGACAATCCGTATATCGGCAAGAAACTGGGACAGGCAGGACTCTTCCATGTTAAAGGTGGTAGCCTGATTGAGATGCACCACTTCGACAATGTGCCGTTGGCCATCACGGAGAACGAACCTATCATGGGCGGAGACCATCTGGTCTATGCCGGACGCATTGACGAGCTGATAGACATGGCATATTCACATAAACTGGTGAGTGCCGACCACCACATCTTCTCTATTGACGAGGTCGACGACTACCGTCTGCACACGGCATACATCACCTTCGGTAGCCGCCTGATAGGTACAACCATCGGCGGCAGCACCTTTGAGAAGGATAACAACGTAATGCTGGCAGCTGTAGCCCGACGTGGTGAGCGTCTCAACATGGCTCCGCGTGACGTCGAACTGCAGGCTGGCGACACGCTGCTGTTGGTATGTCCGAAGCAGATTAACTTCAATACTTCAGCATTAACTAACGACCTCCACTTCTTCGATTCCGACGAGGTGCCCAACATCGGATACGGCACACTCATCTCTACCGCTATCATGATAGCGATGGTGGTCGTCTCGGCTCTCGGCATCATGCCGCTGCTGCAGTGTGCCTTCCTTGCCGCCGCCGCCATGCTCATCTGTCGCTGCTGCAACATGGAGCAGGCCATGCGTGCCATCAACTGGGAGATCCTGATGGTCTTCGCTGGTAGTGCCGTCCTCGGCCTTGCCATCCAGAAGACGGGTATTGCCGAATGGCTGGCCAACGGCATCCTCGATGTCTGCGGCACCAACCCGCTTGTCGTGATGACAGCCGTCTGTTTCGTGGGTACCTTCATCACCGAGTTTATCTCGAATACAGCTGCGGGTGCCATGTTCTTCCCCATCATGTACGAGGCTGCCGAGAAGCTGGGCTACGAGCCGTTCCCCTTCCTCGTCGCCCTGATGGTTAGCGTCAGCAGTAGCTTTGCCACACCTATCGGTTCGCCCACCCACATGTTGGTCTATGGCCCTGGTGGCTACCGCTTCAGCGATTTCTTGCGTATCGGTCTGCTGATGAACATCATCATCCTGGCTGCCAACATCCTGATAGTGAATATTGTCTATCCGTTGACACCATTACAATAATAATAAGGTAATGTATTACTTAACGAGTGCACAGTTTCGCTGTGCACTCTATTTATAGTCTCACGCCCAACGCTACCTTTGCAAAACCTTCGGTAAGCGTCACTTTACTCTGGTCTTTCTTGTAGGTGAAGTTGTTAAACTGCGCCTGGAAACCAAGATAGCAGTTCTTCCAGTTGTAGGTAATGCCAAGTCGTAGGTCTACGTTGAGGCGTAGCGCACTATAGTCCACTTCCGAGTCCAGATCCCAGTAGCGTACCACGTCGTCAGGCCCCGTTGCCAGACGCATGGGTTTCTTGCTCTTTCCGTTCTCCCACTTCTTGGTCTGTGGGTCCCATTTCCCATAGTCGTCGACTTGTCCAGTCTCTGGAGTCAGCTCGTAGTTGAAGTCATACTTGTCAATCTTCACTCGGTTGTACACGCTCAGCGTAGGCATCGTCATGGCATTGATGACAAGTCCGCGGAAGGGTACGAAGTTATAGCCGTAGCCAAAGCCGATATTGGCCTGATGCACTTTGATGCGGTGTATGCCCTGGGCAATCATCATGAACGCGTAGTTGGACATGTCTGAATAGTCAAACGACGACTGATACCAGGTAGCACCTATCAGGAAAGAACCTGCCGAACGACGCTGGATGACAGACTGGTTGTAGGCAGCAGCCTGCGAATAGCGGCGTCCGTTAAACACATAATAGCCATTCACATATACCGAACGGATCCATACGGGCGAAGGCATATTACCACTTTTCTCATAATCCTGGGTCTGCTGGTTCTCAGTCTCCTTTGCTGAAAATGTTACCTCGCTGATGTTAAACCTCCTCAGACGGAAGGACAGTCCGTATTTGGCTCCCGTACTGCTGAAAGTGAAGTAGCGTCCGGCATTCTTGTTGAGCGAATAAGAATAGGACAGTCCCGTACCGCGATAGCCCACCCAGAAGCCTACAGAGCTCGCCATGGGTGGCTCGAAACACAACTGCCACTCCACGTGGTCGTTCAACGCTGGATAATCCAGCTCCTGGTTGTAGTCCACTTCCACCCCATTGGTCTTATAGTTCAGAATGATCCTCCACGGCTTGTCGGGCACCTCGATATAGCGTTGGTCCACCTTGGCCTTTGCCGTAGAGTCCAGGTAGTGTTGCACCCGTTTAAGATGGTGCATAATCTGTCCTCCTGCGTTCATGGAAAACAGCAGGCAACAGATTACCATTCCAACTATATTGATCTCTCGTCTCATGGGCCAGTCATGTAGATAGGTGTTGCAAATGTACGAAATAATAAGGAATTACACAAGAAAACTGAGAGGAAAAACACTTGCTCATGCAATACCCCTAGCGTATGTTTTTTATTGTTGCTGCAACTTTTCTACCTGCTTCTTACGTCTAACAGACAAAAGAAACAGAAAAAAAATAGCACAAGACTGTAGTAAATCAATACTACCTTGCGTCTAAGGAGTAAAAACAACTATTAAAAAATTACGATTATGAAACAGTTAGTATTCGCAGCCATGATGTGCGTAGCCGCCATGAGCGCCAAGGCACAAGTCCTTACCTCTGAAACCGTTAAGAACAGTTATGAGACCGTCATCAATCTGCCCGAGAGTGATTTCGCCTACAATGCCGACTATACAGGAGATGACATCACCACCATGTATGTCTATCAGAAAAGTGTTGATGGCAAGGACTTCAAACTCACTCCCTATCGCAAGTATGAGTACACCTATGCCCCTGACGGCACGCTGACCAGCAAGGTATCCTCTCAATGGGACGATATGAACATGCGTTGGGCTATCGCTTCACGCCACGACTATACTCTTAACAACGACACCTATAGCATAGAGTATAGTCACTACAACAAGCAGTCCGACAGCTTCGAGCAGCCAGTGGATAAGATGGTCTACTCCCTGCAGCCCTACAGCGATGTCCACAACATCAGCCACTATCGCCGCCAGGACACCTCCACACCGTATCAGCTCATCAGCGAGATACAGGTCAATGAAATGCCACTCCTCTTTGCTGACCATAGACTGTAACATCATATATATTAGGTTTGTATGTATCGGGTTCACTTCATTTGGAGTGAACCCTTTTTTGTTTTTTAATAGTTTTTTTTGAATATTGCTTGCACTGCCTACATTACTTACATTCTATGCTGATAGTCAGTACTTTGTGCAATGTAGGCAAAATCAACTCAATGTAAGCACTACTCCTGCTAGCAGAAGGGAATGAACTTTTTCACACCGTGGAATAATAATTCCATACTGTGGAATAAACATTCCAGGCTGTGGAAAAATCTTTCCAGACTCTGGAATTCCCTCTTGCTGTCATTGCTTGCCTACATGCGCGCTTGTTGCTTACATTATGTAACATGCTGTATAAGAGATATGAATGTAAGCAGTGTAAGCAATGTAGGCAATATTCTTAAAATACAAATTTATCGCATTTGTTCGCGCATCTCTCCTTTGGAGAAGGTTCTTTTATCTGAAGGTACAAGTGTGGCTTCGCAATCTCCGCTCGAAAAAGCTCAAATAAAATTTGGCTTTTTCCTCGCTTATTTGTACCTTTGCCAACAATATGCAGAAATTAGTTGAACTATACAAGAGATGGAGTGGGGAGGAACCCCAGAACGTACAGCAGCTGACAGCTGGTGGCAGTAATCGTGAGTACTATCGCTTGACTTCTTCGGAGGGCAAGAGCGTAGTGGGTTGTGTGGGTACCAGCCGTGACGAGAATCACGCGTTTATCTACCTAGCCAAGCATTTTACGGAGTGTAAGTTGCCTGTTCCTACCATCCTTGCTGTCAGCGACGACGAGCTGCGCTACATCCAGACGGACCTGGGTTCTATCTCGCTGTTCGATGCCATTCGTGGTGGTCGTGAGGCTGGTGGCCGTTATACGTTGAAGGAGCAGGAGCTGTTGCGCCGTACCATCCGCGAGTTGCCCAAGATTCAGCTGGTGGGTGCCGACGGCCTGGACTTTGCCAACTGCTATCCCCAGCCTGCTTTCGATAGCGACTCTGTGCTCTTCGACCTCAACTATTTCAAATACTGTTTCCTGAAGGCTACGGAGGTTGACTTCCACGAGTTGAAGCTGGAGGCTGACTTCCGCCTGCTGGCCAAGGACCTGACGAATGCCGACGATGCACAGGGATTCCTCTATCGTGACTTCCAGGCCAGGAATGTGATGCTGGTCAACAGCCAAGAGGGAACGTCAAACGTCCAAAAGCCTTACTTCATCGATTTCCAGGGTGGTCGCAAGGGCCCGTACTACTACGACCTGGCATCGTTCTTGTGGCAGGCTAGCGCGAAGTATCCTTATAAGGTACGTCGCGAGCTGGTCTATGAGTATTACAATGCCATGAAGCAGCTGACGGAGGTGCCGTCACCCCACCATTTCGTCGACCGTCTGTCACTCTTCGTGCTGTTCCGTCAGCTACAGGTGTTGGGCGCCTATGGTTTCCGCGGTTATTTCGAGCGTAAGCTGCACTTCATCGAGTCTATTCCACCTGCTATGCAGAATATCCGTGAGTTGCTCGACGAGCGTAACTTCCCCTATCCATATCTCACCGATATCCTGCGTAAGTTGACGGAGATGCCTCGCTTCCAGCAGGTGCAGACCACTGTCAGTCGTGCCGATGGATATAAGACGACAGACCTGAACCCCTATAAGCCTCACCCGCAGGATGGTCCTGCCACGTTCTCGAAGTACGATGCCCAGGGTCCGCTGGTGGTGCGTGTCTATAGCTTCTCGTATACCAAGGGTATTCCTGAGGACGAGAGCGGCAATGGTGGCGGCTACGTCTTTGACTGCCGTTCTACCCATAACCCAGGTCGCTACGAGCCCTACAAACAGCTGACAGGACTTGATGAGCCCGTCATCCGCTTCCTGGAGGACGATGGTGAGATACTGACCTTCTTGGACAGCGTATATAAGCTGGCCGATGCCCATGTACGCCGCTATATCCAGCGTGGCTTTACCTCGTTGATGTTCTGCTTTGGCTGTACGGGTGGCCAGCACCGCTCTGTCTATAGTGCGCAGCACTTGGCCGAGCATATCCATGAGAAGTTCGGCATCGAGGTGCGCATCTGCCATCGTGAACAAAAAATTACCCAGACACTGCCAAGTGCTGGGTAATTGAAATGTCTTGATTATTTAAGGAAAGAAATTACCGGAAATTATTATTTCGCCACGAACTTCTTGCCGTTCTGAATGTATATTCTGCCAGTTTGTGGGGTAGCCACCTTGTTGCCCAGCAGGTCGTAGATAGTTGAAAGTTGAGAGTTGAAAGTTGAGAGTTCAACTTCCTCGATACCTGAGGCACTACCGATGATGGGCGTGATGGTGGTAGAGCTGGTGGGCATGGTCAGCGTCAGTTCGTTGCCCTGAACCTCCTTGGTGATGCCACCCGTAACCTTCCAACCTGTTACTGTCTTACCATCTTCGTTAGCTGTGGCTGTGAGGGTGATGGTGCGACCAGCGTAGTATTTACCATCGAACACGTTGCCCGTCAGCTGGATGCCGTTGAAGGTCAGCGTGATGTCGCTCTTGAGACTCTTGTTGACAGTCAGCACAGTGGGTGTGCCCCAGCTGTAGTAGTTGGCCAGCTGCTTATAGAAGTAGTTGGTGCGCTTGTTAAGCCAGTTGCGGGCATTGTTGAGCTCGTCGTCGTAGTTGGGCCACCAGCGGTTGATGAGTTCGCGATGATAGGGATATTCCGTCTTGATCATGTCGTACATCTCGTCCCATACGGCACGTGTACCTTTCTCATTGAGGAAGTCGCCCATATAGATGGCTGCCCTGTCCAAGAATTCACGCTTGAAGTCGGCGTCCTCCATCAGTCTGCGGAACAGACGGGTAGCCTCGTAGGTGTTACCCCAGTTTCTATTGGGGTCGTAGGCGTTGTTGTACATCCACTCGACGGTGTTGTAGTCGGGAGCAGAACCATAGAGCCCCAGTCCGAAGTCGGTATCCTTGGTAATCCAGCGCCACTTGCTGCCCTCAGTCAGTGGGCGCCAAATGACGATGTTGTTGCCGGGGAAGTCCTGGTTGTTGAAATACATGTTCTCCACCATCAGGTTGATATACTCCTGCCAGTCCATCCACTCGGCATATTCTGCCAACGTGTGGCCATGCTCGTTGTAGAAGTCTTTGAAGGCCTGGTAGTGGTCCATGGTACCCTCTTTCAGTTCCCAGTCGTTCTCTATCATGTCGATGTCCTCCAGACCATCGTAGTTGGTGTATATGTTGTCCTCGTTGGAGCGCTCACGGATGTTGAGCATACCCTTATACTCACCGTTGATATAAACGATGGCGGGGCGCCAGGCCTGCCAGTCGAGGTCTACGTGCTGGGCCATGGTGCGCTGGATGATGGCGTCGCGCATGTAGAGGTAGTCGAAGTCGTTGCCTGCATTACGCAGCATGAAACTCTTGAAGTCCTTCAGGCCAGGCTTCTGGTCGGGGAAGAACTCGTAGTTGAAACGCTTCTCGCCAAAGCGCTTGTTGGCATAGATGGCCAGGGACTTCCTGGCGTTACCACGTGTGGCTCCACCGCAGATGCGCATCTCGCCTAACTGGTTGATGACGCTCTCCTTGCCTGACGTCTCGAAGAGCTCGATATTCATTGGACGGCGCCAGTCGTATTCGTAGTTTTTCTTAGTATTGTTATAGGTGCCATCTACGTAGATGCCAATCTTCGAATCGTTCAGGTATTTGTTGTCCGTTATGATGCTGACGACAGTCAGCGTGAGCGGACGGTTGGTGGGGAAGAAAATATACGAGTGGCAGGTGGAGCGGGGCGACAGATAGTCGTTGCAGAACAGTTTGGCACGCACCACCGTCGTGTTGTTGAAGGACAGGGGCGCAGTGTATTTCTGACTGGCAGCGGTAGGCTCCTTACCGTCGAGGGTATAGCGAATCTCTGTACCTTCAGGGGCACCGTCGGGCAGTGACAGCGTCAGCTCAGTCGACTGGCCGTTCTCAAAGATCTGTCCTTTCTGACTGAAGACGGGCTCACCCAACAGGTGCTTGGCATCCACTACAAAGCCTCCGTTGGCCTCTCCTGGCGTGGGCTGTAACTCGTAGCCCCACTGGTCGGCACCGTCAGTCTCACGACCATAGGCAATGTTGGGTGCAGGCTGCTTGGCCATAGCCTCCAGTTTATCGACAACCTCGCCATCTTTGAACAGGTAGATATTGCCGTCTTTGCCCGACTCCAGACGGAAGTCGGTATGCAGTGCTGATACGCCATCGTCGCCACCAGCCTTGTCGCAGTAGATGACGATATGCTGATGACTGCCAACCATGACGTCTGGCAACTGCCACGCCTTGCTGACCTTGTTCTTGGTGCCAATCTTGTAGCTATTCAGGGAGATGGCCTCCGAGGTAGGGTTATACAACTCGACCCACGAGTCGGGGAAGTCGTTGATGTCGTCCATGATACAGTCAATGTTCGACTGCATCAACTCGTTGATGAGCAGATGATCTTGAGCTTGCGTGCTCAGCACAGTGGTGAGGACTGTCAGAAAGAGGTAGAAACGTTTCATAGTTTTGGTATTTTTATTATTGTTATAGGAAATAGCTTACCTGACGCATGAAGCGCCAGGTAAGCTTGAACATTAATCATTTCACGACGACCTTCTTGCCATTCCGGATGTATATCCTTCCAGTCTGGGCACTTTGTACCTTGTTGCCCAGCAGGTCGTAGAGCTGGCCGTTGGCCTTTGGCTGTTGGCTATTAGCTATTTCCTCGATGCCGGAACCTACACCGACGATAGGCTCGATGGCGATGTTGCCATTGGGCATCTGAAGGGTCAGCTCGTTGCTCTGTACTTCCTTGTTGACGGCTCCAGTGACCTTCCAACCAGTAACTGTCTTGTCCCCTTCCGTGACAGTAGCACTGAGTGTGATGGTGCGATCCTTGAAGTACTTGCCGTCGAACACCTTGTCAGACAGCTTGATGTCGTTGAAGGTAATCTCTACGTCACTCTTGTTGGTCTTGTTGATGGTCAGCGTTCTGGGAGTACCGAGGTTCCACTGGTTGCCAATGTGCTGGTAGAAGTAGTTAGGTCGACCTTCTGCCCAGTTCTTGGCCTCGTTGAACTTATTGGTAATCTCGCCACGATTGTCGGCAGGCCACCAGCCCCAACCGGGATTGTACTTGTCGCGATGGGCAACGAACTCCTCCATAGCTTCAGCCTGGATGAGGTCTATCGTAGCACCTGTGCCCTTGCCGTTCATGAAGTCACCCATGAAGATGCAGCACTTGTCAATGAACAGGTTGCGTATGTCGTCATTCTCCAGCATGTTCTTGAGCAGGGTGGTGGCAGGGGTAGTGAAGGCCCAGTTGTCGTTGGGGTAGTTGCTGGGGTTGTAGAGCAGGTCGATGGTGTTGTAGCTGTTCTGTCGACCATAGAGTCCCAGTCCGAAGTCGGTGTCCTTGACGATGACGCGGAAACGCTTGGGCAGATCTACTTCGGCATCATCGTTGGGACGCCAGAAGACGAGGTTGTTGCCTGGGAAGTCGATGTTGCCGTAGAAGAAGTTCATGGCGATGACGTTCAAATACTCGTTGACGTCTATCCACTGCTCATATTCAGCCTTGCTGTGACCCTTCTCACTGTAGAAGGCTTTGAAGTTGTTGTAGAACACTTCGTCACCTTCCTTGAATTCCTCTTCAAACTGGTCTACATTATTGATTTTCTCGTGCGAGATCTCGATGAGGTCTAGATCTTCCAGACCATCGTAGTTGCTGTAGATGTTGTCCTCGTTGGAGCGCTCACGGATGTTGAGCATACCCATGTACTCACCGTTGATGTAGAGCACGGCAGAGTGACCGGCCTGCCAGTCGAGGTCTACGTTCTTAGCCATGGTGCGCTGGATGATAAGGTCACGGAAGTAGAGGTCGCCGAAGTCGTTACCGCCGTCGCGCAGCGAGAATGACTTGAACTCGGTGATGCCAGGCTTCTGGTCGGGGAAAAACTCGTAAGAGAAACGCTTGTGGTCGGGGTCGAAACGCTTGTTGGCATAGAAAACCATAGACTTCAGCGCGTTGCCACGCGACTGACCACCCTGGATGCGCGTCTCACCCAACTGGTTGAAAGCGCTGTTCTCACCTTCTGCGGGGAAGAACTCGATGTTGACAGGACGACGCCAGTCGTGCAGCTTCTTGTCCTCCTTGCTGTTGTTGTTGGCGAAGAGTCCGATCTGAGCGTCGTTCAGATACTTGTCGTTGGTCTGGACAGAGAAGATGGGGATGGTCATCGTTCTGGGGTGGAAGATGTATGACTGGGCAGAGCTCATGGGCGACAGCCAGCCGTCACAGCAAACCTTGGCACGAACCACCGTTGTCTTGGTGATGTTGAGAGAAACGGTTTTAGGCTGTTCTACAGCAGCATCTGATGGCTGGGGCTCGCTACCGTCAGTGGTATACATGATGTAAGCACCCTCTGGAGCATCGTCGGGCACCGATACCGTAAGGCTGACAGTAGAATTGTTAGAGGTGACACGACCTGGCTCGCTGAATACGGGAGCTCCTAAGATGTGCTTCGCGTCACAGATGTTGCCACAGTTTGCTTCTCCTGGGGTGGCTGTGAGCTGATAGCCCCACTCGTCAGCACCGTCAGTCTTACGACCGAAAGCAATATCGGGAGCAGGCATCTTCTTCATGTCAGCAGGCAGACTGTCGACGACCTCACTGTTGGTAAACAGATAGACGGTGCAGTCCTTGCCAGACTCCAGACGGAAGTCGGCATGCAGGCGGTTGTCCTCCTTGCCTTCCTTGTCGCAGTAGACGAGAACATAGCCATGGGCGGCCACTGTCATGTCGGGCAACTTCCAGGCTTTCTTCTCCTTGTTCTTGTTGCTGATTTTGTAATCTTTGAGGTTGATGGCGGCATCTGACGGGTTGTACAGCTCCACCCAAGAGTCTGGGAACTCCTTGATGTCGTCCATTGTGCACTCGACATTCGACTGCATGATTTCGTTAATGACTAAGGTCTGAGCATTCATGCTCCCACAATACAGTGTGGTTAGAAAGAGTAATAATTGTTTCATGTTAATAAAGATGGTTGTATATTTTTGCGTGCAAAGGTACTAATAATTCTTCATTTTTCTTATTTATTTCCTATTTTATTTGTAACTTTGCAACCTGAAACAAAGAATATGAAACAAGCAATGATTCTGGCGGCAGGTCTGGGCACTCGTTTGAAGCCCTTGACCGACACCATGCCCAAAGCTTTGGTGCCTGTAAACGGCACGCCTCTGCTCGACCTGAATATCCGTCGGTTGATGGAACAGGGTTACGACCGCTTCGTTGTGAACATCCACCATTTTGCTCAGCAGATTATCGACCACGTGCGTCAGCAGGACTATGCCCCCTTGGTGCATTTCAGCGACGAGACGGAGCAGTTGCTGGAGACGGGTGGTGGACTGAAGAAGGCGCAGGGCCTGTTTCGCGATGACCAACCCATCCTGATTCATAATGTCGACATCCTGGACAATGTAGACTATGAGTGGTTTGCACGCCAGCATGAGGCTGACGAGGATGCCGTGCTGCTGGTTAGCCAGCGCAAGACGAAGCGCTACCTGCTCTTCGACAATGCCATGCGCCTGATGGGGTGGAAGAACATAGAGACGGGCGAAATCAAGAGCCCTTATGAGTATGTGCGTCGCACAGGGCTGTCGCAGCATGGTGAACCACTGAATATGTTTGCCTTCTCTGGCATCCACTCGTTCTCGCCACGCTTGTTCTCACTGATGGACCGTTTCCCTGACCGTTTCCCCATCATCGACTTCTATCTCAGCGTCTGTCACCGCTCACCCATCGTAGGTCTTGTCAAACAAGACTTGCAACTCATGGATGTTGGTAAAATCGAGACATTGGATCAAGCAGAAAAGTTTATTCAATCAATATAATTACAATGCAAAAGATTATCATTCTGGATTTCGGGTCGCAGACCACGCAGCTGATAGGCCGTCGTGTGCGCGAACTCGACACCTTCTGTGAGATTCTGCCTTACAACAAGTTCCCACAGGACGACAAGGATGTTATCGGTGTCATTCTGAGTGGCTCCCCCTACTCGGTACATGACCCAGAGGCATTCAAGGTCGACCTGTCGCAGTTTGTTGGCAAGGTGCCTGTACTGGGCATCTGCTATGGTGCGCAGTTTATCTCGCACACGCTGGGTGGCAAGGTGGAGAAGGCAGACTCACGTGAGTATGGCCGTGCCCACCTGGAGACTGTAGACACCACGAACCCCCTCTTCAAGGGCTTCGATGAGCACTCACAGGTATGGATGTCGCATGGCGACACCATTACTGCCATCCCCAGCGATTTCAAAGTTATAGGTTCTACTGCCGATGTTACTAATGCTGCCTTTGCCTCTACCAAGCAACCTGTATGGGCTGTGCAGTTCCACCCCGAGGTGTACCACTCATTGCAGGGCACACAGCTGTTGAAGAACTTTGTGGTAGATATCTGTGGCAGCAAGCAGGAATGGAGTGCCGCCTCGTTTGTTGACACCACTGTTGCAGAGCTGAAGGCTCAGCTGGGCAATGACCGTGTCATCCTCGGCCTCTCTGGTGGTGTAGACTCCAGCGTCGCTGCCGTACTGTTGAACAAGGCCATTGGCAATCGCCTGACCTGTATCTTCGTAGACCACGGCATGCTGCGTAAGAATGAGTTTACTCAGGTCATGGAAGACTATCGTTGCCTGGGCTTGAACGTTATCGGCATCGATGCTTCTGAGAAGTTCTTTTCCGACCTCGCAGGAGTTACCGAACCAGAGCAGAAACGTAAGATTATCGGTCGCGACTTTGTGGAGGTGTTCAATGCTGAGGCTAAGAAGATTACCGATGCCAAGTGGCTGGCACAGGGTACCATCTATCCTGACCGTATCGAGTCGCTGAACATCACAGGAAAGGTTATCAAGAGTCACCATAACGTAGGTGGTCTGCCTAAGGAGATGCATCTGCAGCTCTGTGAGCCGCTGAAGTGGCTGTTCAAGGACGAGGTACGTCGTGTAGGTCGTCAGCTGGGTATGCCCGAGCATCTGATTACTCGTCATCCGTTCCCTGGTCCTGGTTTGGCAGTACGTATTCTGGGTGATATTACCCGTGAGCGTGTACGTATCCTGCAGGATGCCGACGACATCTATATCCGCGGACTCCGCGAGTATGTCGATACTGATGGTGAGACATTATATAATAAGGTGTGGCAGGCTGGCGCTATTCTCCTGGCTACCGTACGTAGCGTAGGTGTCATGGGCGATGAGCGTACCTACGAGCATCCCGTTGCCCTGCGTGCTGTCACCTCTACTGATGCCATGACTGCCGACTGGGCGCATCTGCCTTACGACTTCATGGCCAAGGTGTCTAACGAGATTATTAATAAGGTACGTGGCGTCAACCGCGTCTGCTACGACATCTCGTCAAAGCCACCCGCAACCATCGAGTGGGAATAGTTGATGGACTATTCTAAACTCGTCTAAGCTGCAACTTCCTCTGGCGGAGTAGTAATGACTCACTAGTGGATTCATGCTGCTCGTCAGAGAAAGTTGCTAATATGAAATCATCGTTGTTGTGCAAACAAAAGAACACTAAAACTATAAAACTATGAATAAAAGACTTCATTGGCTTTATGCCATTATCGCCATAGGCGGACTCGTATACACTTCATGTAGTAAAGACGATCCGGTATCTGATGGAGAATCCAGACAGTCAGGCCAGAACATTCAGACGGCTAGGGATATTCTTGCCAAGTCTGACCGCGTGACCATCATCAAGGACACCATAGACAAAGATGGCAGCAAAGTGACGTATTTCTATTTCAATCAGCCCCTGGACCATAAGAATCCGGAGGCAGGAAGTTTCAAACAATATTGTGCCTTCCACTATCGTCACCCAGACAGTGTCACCATCCTCCATACACAGGGTTACTCCATCTCAGAGCGCAAATACTTCAGCCAACCAGATATATCGAAGATTTTCGGAGGCAACTATCTCGAGGTGGAACACCGCTACTACAAACGCTCGGAGATTGGGAACTCTGGAGAAGACTATAAGACCCCCAGCTATTGGAATCTTAATACAGCTGCACAGTCAACTGCTGACCTGCACGATATTGTGACAGCTATGAAAACAACTAAAGCATTTAACGGCAAGTGGATTAGCACTGGTATCAGCAAGAATGGTATCTTGACCACCCTCTATGCCTACTACTATCCAAACGAAGTGGATGTCTATGTGCCCTTCTGCGCCCCCTTCTGCACCGAGGCAGAATCCTCAGGCATTGGCCAATATGTCACCAAGCAATGCGCAAAAGGAACAGAGGCACAGGAAAAGAGTTGGGAAGCTCTGAAGAATTATCTTAGTGATGGGGATTTACAGGAAGAGGTGGCAGTACTGTATAAAGCCGAATTTGCTGACAACGCAAAAGTGCAGAAATACTCGACGAAGAGCATTACCCGACTGATGGCCTACCGTTTCATGAAGACCATGTTCCAGAAGTTTGCCTATCACCCCATTGATGAATGGGCAGATGTCATTCCCACCTCGGCTAGCTCTGCCAAGAAATATTACCTTTTCGCCTCGCTGGGTAAAAATAATTTCAACAAGAGACTGAAGGAACTTCGTAAATTATATGAGATCGAAAAGGAAGATGAGTATTATGACTACGAAGACGACACCTACGACGATTACGAAGACTTTGAAGATGATGACGATTACTGGGATGAAGAGGAGTCTGCAGCAGAGGAGTCGGAGCAGGTAGTTCCCAGCAAAGTTCTGGATATTATCTATAGCATCCAAGCCTCCAAGGAATTGGGCTATTTCCTGTATGACTGGCAGTGGCTGCTGGACGATGAATACATCACAGAAAACGATGTCAAAACATTTAATCGCTGGCAAACCATCATAAGATACAATACCAACTATGAAACAACGTATGATGGTGGCAAACTGATGAAGAACGTCCTATCCTTTGTCCAAAACAACCGCAACGATAAGAAGTGCCGCATGTTATTCGTCTATGGAGCAGACGATCCCTGGACGGGTGCAGCCATCCTCGACCCTGCTGCTGACGATCCATACGTCAAGAAACATACCGTTACCAAAGGTGTTCACAATTGGCAGCTTAACAATCCACACTATTATGGTGCCAGCGACAAGAACTATATCATTAGCACCGTCAGGACGATGTTGAAGAGCAATTAATAATATATAAAATATGCCTATGAAACAGTTGAGATTTTGGATATTGACAGCCTTACGAATATCTCCTCGTCGTGGGGACCTACATGGGATGGTCGCAACAAACTAACCTTCAGAAGGGCGTCTATGCCATCCAGTTGGGCGCTGTAGGTTCGACGCTGATACGTAAATAGGTGTAGTTATTCACTTTCTAAATAATTAAAAAGCATGAAGGAAACAATAAAATGGCTGATGGTTGCCATCCTTGCCTTTGGTGGCCTGACGAATGGCTATGCACAGGAAGAAGAGGAGGAAGAAGAGGAAGTGCTGCCCGTTGGCACTATGGCTCCTGACTTCGTCCTCGAAGATATTGACGGCCAGCCTCTGTCGCTGGAGTCGCTGCGTGGTAAATACCTCATTCTCGACTTCTGGGGCTCATGGTGCGGCTGGTGTATCAAGGGCATCCCCGAGATGAAGAGATACTATCAGAAGTATAAGAGCAAGATGGAGATTCTGGGTATGGACTGTAATGACAGTAAGCGGAAATGGAAAAGAGCCGTTGAAGAGTACGAGTTGCCTTGGAAGCATGTCTACGTACCCAAAGGTTCTGATGTCTGCGATGACTATCTCATCTCCGGATTCCCCACGAAGATTATTATCAGTCCTGAAGGAAAGGTCGTGGATACGGTTGTCGGAGAAGATCCAAAGTTCTACGAGATGCTCGACAAATTATTCAAGTAGAGATAAAGAAGAAAGCGCTGATTCGTCAGCGCTTTCTCTTTGTTTGTCTATCTGAAGGAGTCAGTAAGCAGCTTGATTTCAATCTGTGGACTGATACGCTCGTACAATATATTATATACAGCATCGAGGATGGGCATATTGACGTGACAGTGGCGGTTGATTTCCTTCATACACTTGGTGCCGAAGTAACCTTCTGCTATCATCTCCATCTCTATCTGTGCCGACTTGACGCTGTAGCCCTTGCCAATCATTGTTCCAAAGGTGCGGTTACGCGAGAAGTTGGAGTAGCCCGTCACCAGCAGGTCACCCAGATAGCAGCTGTCAACGATGTTGCGCTCTATGGGGTGTACCACCTTGAGGAAACGTGCCATCTCCTGAACGGCGTTGGACATGAGTACTGCCTGAAAGTTGTCACCAAACTTCAGACCGTTGCAGATACCAGCGGCAATGGCATAGACGTTCTTCAGTACCGAAGAGTATTCAATGCCGATGACGTCGGTAGATGTCTTGGTCTTGATGAAGTCGCTGGTGAGAATGTCTGCAAACGACTGTGCCTTGTCGATGTCGGCACATCCTACGGTGAGGTAGGAGAGACGTTCCAGCGCCACCTCCTCCGCATGCGACGGACCACCGATGCACGCGAGATTCTCATAGGGCACGTCGTAGACCTGATGGAAGTATTCTGAACAGACAAGGTTCTCGTCAGGTACGATACCCTTGATGGCGGTGATGATAAACTTGTCGCGGATGCGTGTCTTGAGCTTCTTCAGGTGACTCTTCAGATAGGGCGACGGGGTCACGAAGACCAGCGTGTCGTACTGTTGGACAATCTTGTTGAGGTCACTGGAAAAGAATATCTCGTCGATGTTGAAGTGGACGCTGGTGAGGTAGGCAGGGTTGTGACCCATGCGACGGAAGTCCTCTATTCGGTCGTCGCGACGCATATACCATCCGATGTGGTGGGTGTGACCTACCACAATCTTGGCAATGGCTGTTGCCCAGCTTCCGCCACCGATAATCGCTATGCGTCCGCAATCGTACATCAGTATATTAAACGTTAAAAATTAAACATTAAACGTTAGCCTTTTCAATCCACGCAGCTACCTCGTCGACAGAGGGCTTCTGCATGTCGAGCTTGTACTTCTTGACGATGTCGCCAATCTTCTGTTGCAGTCCCTGAGCCTTCTCTGTCGCAATGTTCTGCACGAGGTTGAAACCTGCCTTACGGAGTACGGGAACCCACTCTTCAGCAACGCCAATCTCGGCCCACTCGGCAGGAGTGCTCTGAGGAATCTTCTTCTCGGGCTTCATCTGTGGGAACAGCATGACCTCGCCAATGGTGAACTTACCCGTGAGCAGCATCACCAGACGGTCGATACCGATACCGATACCAAACGTAGGAGGCATACCATACTGCAAAGCACGCAGGAAGTCCTGGTCGATGATCATAGCCTCGTCATCACCCTTGTCGGCAAGGCGCATCTGCTCGATAAAGCGCTCCTCCTGGTCGATGGGGTCGTTCAGCTCTGAGTAGGCGTTGGCCAGCTCCTTACCATTCACCATCAGCTCGAAACGCTCGGTGAGGCCGGGCTTTGAGCGGTGCATCTTGGTGAGCGGCGACATCTCGACAGGATAGTCGGTGATGAAGGTGGGCTGGATGAATGAGCCCTCGCAGAACTCACCGAAGAGCTCGTCGATGAGCTTACCCTTACCCATCGTCTCGTCGACGTCCATACCTTTGGAGAGGCAGAACTGGCGAATCTCCTCCTCACTCTTGCCGTCGCAGTCGAAACCGGTCTTCTCCTTGATGGCATCGAGGATAGGCAGACGACGGAAGGGCGCACGGAACGAGATGACGTTGCCGTCAATCTCTACCTCTGGTTTGCCGTTGACGGCGGTACATATCTGTTCGAGCATGTTTTCGGTGAAGGTCATACCCCACAGCAGGTCCTTATAGCTGACGTAGAGCTCCATGCAGGTGAACTCAGGGTTGTGGGTCTTGTCCATACCTTCGTTGCGGAAGTTCTTGCCCATCTCGTAGACACCCTCGAAACCACCTACGATGAGGCGCTTCAGGTACAGCTCGGTGGCGATACGCATGTACATGTCCTGGTTGAGCGCATTGAAGTGGGTGATGAATGGGCGGGCAGAAGCACCACCAGCGATATTCTGCAGGATAGGTGTGTCAACCTCTGTATAGCCAGCGTTGTCGAGAATGCTACGCAGCGTGCGGATGATGGTGGCACGCTTCAGGAAGGTGTCCTTGACGCCCTCGTTGACTACCAGGTCGACATAACGCTGACGATAGCGCAGCTCAGGGTCGTCGAACTTGTCGTAGGCCACACCGTCTTTGTATTTCACGATGGGCAGGGGCTTCAGTGCCTTAGACAGCAGTGTCAGCTCCTTACAGTGGACGCTGATCTCGCCAGTCTGAGTACGGAATACGAAACCCTTGATGCCGATGAAGTCACCGATGTCCAGCAACTTCTTGAAAACAGTATTGTAAAGCTCCTTGTCCTCACCAGGGCAGAGGTCGTCGCGGGTGATGTACACCTGAATACGGCCTTTGGAGTCTTGTAATTCTACAAATGAGGCCTTACCCATGACACGACGGCTCATCATACGGCCGGCAATGCTCACTTCGCGGGGCTCAGCATCGTCCTGAAAACTATCTATAATCTCTGTTGAGAATGCGTTGGTGGGATATTCCGCAGCAGGATAGGGATTGATACCCATCGCGCGTAATTGTTGCAGACTTTCGCGTCTGCCAATTTCTTGTTCACTGAGTTCTAAAACGTTCATATCTGTCAAAAATGTCGAAATACGTTGCAAAGGTACAAAGAAATCTTTAAAAAGTTGATAAAAAAGTGGATAAAGTTTTGTAGATAAAAAAATATTTACTATTTTTGTCGCGTAATACTTGAATAAAACACATTTGGTATGATTCAGAATGCTATCAAGACACGCGTTGTCGGAGTAGACATCAGTCTGGAACGGACATCGATAGGAATTGTCGATATTCGCGGAGAGATTATTGCAACAGATTGTTTCATAACATCTGAGCATCCATACATCGGAGACTACTTATCAGTACTCTGCGAACACATCCTGAACCTGGTGGAAGCCAATGGAGGCTACGACTCCATCCGCTCGGTAGGTATCTGCTCGCCCAGCGGTAACTATCGCACGGGTAGTATCGAGAATGCTCCCAATATGCCGTGGAAGGGTGTCATCCCCCTGGCTGCCATGTTGCGCGACCGTCTGGGGATAGCTGTGGCCCTGGGTAACAATGCCCATGCAATGGCGCTTGGCGAGCAGGCCTTTGGTGCTGCTCACGGTATGCGCGACTTCGTCATTATCTCATTGGGTCACGGTATGGGTAGCTGCTTCTTCAGCAACGGTATTGTCCATCTGGGCAATGACGGCTTCGCTGGAGAGGTTGGTCATACGTGTTTTGTCCCTAACGGTCGACAGTGTGGCTGTGGCAAACGAGGCTGTCTGGAGACCTATACCGCTGCCAATGGTATTGTGCAGACTGCCCAAGAGGTTCTTGCTCAGCGTCCAGAGCCCTCTATGATGCGTCAGGTCGATAAGCTGTCACCGAAGATTATCCAGGATTTCTGTGAATTGGGCGACGAGTTGGCCATAGAGACCTATCGCCGTACGGGTTACTATCTTGGTGTTGGCCTTGCCAACTATGCGTCGATACTGAATCCGGAGGCTATCGTCTTTACGGGAGGTATTGCTCAGGCAGGCAAATGGCTCTTTGAACCCGCCAATGAGGCTTTCGAGGCTCATGTTTTCCATAACACGGAGGGCAGGGTGAAGCTGATGGTCTCTGCGCTGGAGAATCGTACACGCAATATCTTGGGTGCCAGCGTGTTGGCATGGGGCGTCAAGGAGTATTCGTTGTTTAAGTAAAAGGAGGTAGACATGGTAAACGACAAGGTAAAATCCAAAGTGATAGGTGTCAACATCGATTCTTCAACGACAGCCATTGCCGTTGTGGATCTGCGTGGTAATATTTTGGCACAAGATTACATTCCTACCCAGGACTATCCTAATGTGAACAACTTCGTTGAGGTGCTTTCTGAGCGTGTCATTACGCTCGCTGAGAATAATGGCGGCTACGAGAATATTCGTTCGGTGGGTATGTGTGCCCCCAGTGCCAACTATCTGACAGGATGTATCGAGAATGCAGCCAATATGCCGTGGAAGGGTATCGTACCTATTGCTGCCATGTTGCGTGACAGCATCGGACTTGCTGTGGCCTTGGGTAACGACGCCCATGTGACAGCACTT
The DNA here is from genome assembly GCA_902799355.1 of uncultured Bacteroidales bacterium. GTDB lineage: Bacteria > Bacteroidota > Bacteroidia > Bacteroidales > Bacteroidaceae > Prevotella. The sequence continues at coordinate 9,134 of CADCAG010000007.1, read as the reverse complement.
GGCGAGTGGGCCTATGGTGTCGCTCACGGTATGGACAACTTCGTCGTCGTCACCTTGGTAGGTAGCGGTCTGGGAAGCTGCTTCTTCAGCAACGGACAGGCTCACCTGGGTAGCGAGGGCTTTGCCTGTGAGTTTGGTCATACCTGTGTGGAGGATGGTGGTCGCCTATGTACCTGTGGCCGTAGAGGATGCCTGGAGGAGTATGTCTCTACGCGTGGCATCATCCAGACAGCACGCGACTTGATGGAGGCCAGCGATGCGCCAAGTACATTGCGTCAGTTGCCAGAGCTTACCTTGGACGCTATCGCCGCATGTGCTGACCAGGGTGATGAAATGGCTAAGGAGGTGTGGAAGCGCACAGCAGAGATACTCGGCAGGGCTTTGTCCAACTATGCCAGCGTCATCAATCCCGAGGCTATCGTGCTGACGGGTATGCTGTTACAGTATATCGACAGGATGTGGGACGTGATGCAGGAAGCTTTCATGCAGAATGTCTTTGGCAACATCCGAGATAAGGTGAAAATCGTTCTCTCTACCATCAACGACCATGAGCGCAACGTGCTTGGCGCCAGCGCCTTGGCGTGGAAGGTAAAGGAATACTCGTTGTTCAAATAAGCAATTGAAATGATATAATAAAAGGTATGACCATCGTCATACCTTTATTTTTTAGTACTTGAAGCTGGAGCCTCCCAAGAACTCACGCATAATGCTGGTGGGCGGTATCTCCTTATCACTGACAGGCAGGAAGTAGTGGATGAACTTCAGCAGTCGGTGCGCCTCGCTGTATTCTGGACAGTTCTTAGGCACGCTGGAGAGGATGATCTCTGCATGGGTGCGCAGCACGGCAAACTCTATGTTCAGCGCTGAGTTGAACATTACGTCGGCCGTCTCCTGATAGGGGAATATCCATTTGTCTTCTGCCTCGCAGACGTTCTTCCACTGGGCAATGGTCTCCTGGGCAGTGAACGCGCCCTTGTTATAGTCGCGGATGATGCGGCGCAACAGGCGGTTGTCGTGTACGGGAATCCAGTTATGGTCGTCCAGTGATATGCTGGTCAGTGCCGAGATGTATATCTTGTACTTCAGCGCGTTGTCTATCTGCTGTGTCAACAGCGGGTTCAGCGCATGGATACCCTCAATGATGAGTACCGTGTCGCCAGCCAGCTTCAGCTTCTTGCCGTTCCACTCGCGCTTACCCGTAGAGAAGTTGTATTCCGGAATCTCCACGCGCTCGCCCTTCATCAGACGCGTCAGATGGTCTTCCAGCAGGTGGTAGTCTACAGCCTCGATGTTGTCGAAGTCGTAGTCGCCATTGGGCAGCTTCGGCGTGTCTACACGATTCACGAAGTAGTCGTCGGTAGAGAACGACAGCGGACGCAGACCGCAGGCCAGCAGCTGGATGCTCAGACGCTTGCAGAACGTAGTCTTACCCGATGATGACGGTCCAGTGATGAGTACCAGACGGATGGGATTCTTCTCCGCATGGAAGCGGCGCTCGATGTCCTCGGCAATCTGCACAATCTTCTTCTCCTGCAAGGCCTCGCTGACCTGTATCAGTTCAGAGGCGTGACCTTTCAGAATGGCCTTGTTGACGTCGCCGGCATTCGACAGGCGCATGATGATGTCCCAGCGCGTCTTCTCGGCAAACATCTCGTAGGTCTTGGGCATGTCGACCTTCTCGGCCAAAATGGTAGGATTGTTCCAGTCGGGCACGCGCAACAGCATACCGTCGTGGTAGGGTTCCAAGCCGAACACCTTCAGATATCCCGCACTGGGCACCAGCGGACCATAGTAGTAGTCGGCGGTGTCGCCCAGCGTATAGTAGTCGCTATAGATCTGCCCGCTGGTCTCCAGCAGTTTCACCTTGTCGGCGAAACCTCGCTCAGCAAAGACGCGGATGGCCTCTTCGTTGGTGGCCTCCGTACGACGGAAGGGCATATCCAGATTGACGATTTCCTGCATGCGGTTGCAGAGGAGCGTCACGTCGCTCTCCGTCAGCGGCTCGTTATTCTTCTTCTTAAAATTACAATAGTACCCGCGCGAGATGGTGTGCTCAATGAACAGCTTCGAGCCAGGGAAGATGTCCTGTGTGGCCTTGTAGAGCAGGAAGCACAGCGAGCGTACATAGACGCGGTGGCCACTGCCTTGACGGGCATCCAGGAATTCTACGTCACGGTTCTGGAAGACCCTGAACTTCAGACCTTGTGAGGCGTTGTTCACTTTGGCCGAGACCACAGGGTAGGGCAGCTTGATGTCGTCGGCAAACTCCTGATAGATGTCCAGCAGAGACGTTCCCTCAGGGAAGCTCTTGGTGACGTTGTTGTTCTTGCAGCGGATTTGTAACATGGCGTTGTGATTTTATGTTGTTTAGAAGAACAGAGCCTTCTCCAGCCAGTAGCAGAGGATACCAGCCATATAGCCTACAAAGACGATCCAGGTGATTTTCTTCATGTACCAGCCGAAGGTAATCTTCTCCAGACCCATGACGACGACACCTGCGGCAGAGCCGATAATTAGCATCGAACCACCCACACCGGCACAGTAGGCCAGCAGTTGCCAGAAGATGCCGTCGACAGCCATAGCGCCGTCAGCAGCCACAGGATACATACCCATGCAACCAGCTACCAGAGGCACATTGTCGACGATAGACGACAGCACGCCGATGATGCCGTTGATGACGTAGTAGTTGCCTGCAAAGGCCTCGTTGAGTCCCTGGCCGAGCATGGTCAGCACGCCCACCTCCTGCAGTACGGCTACAGCCATCAGGATGCCGAGGAAGAACATGATGGTCGACAGGTCGATGCGTGACAGGATGTCGCTGACGCGCTTGGCCATCGTGTCGTCCTCTGCGGTGTTATAGTGGAATATCTCCGTCGTTGTCCACAGCACGCCGAGTACCAGCAGGATGCCCATGAACGGTGGCAGGTGGGTGATGGTCTTGAAGATAGGTACGAAGACCAGTCCGCCTACGCCCAGCCAGAAGATGATGTTACGCTGCACCTTCGTGAACTGGCTGATCTCGGCAGCAGGCAGGTTCTGTGCCTTGTCGAACTTACCCTCCAGCTGCATGCTGAGAATGAAAGCGGGAATCACCATCGAGATGAGCGATGGGATGAATATCTCGCTGAGCACGCCCTGTGTGGTGATGACACCCTTGATCCACAGCATGATGGTCGTCACGTCGCCGATAGGCGAGAAGGCGCCACCGCTGTTGGCCGATATGACGACCAGTGCAGCATAGATCAGACGGTCTTCACGCTCCTGTACCAGCTTGCGCAACACCATAATCATCACGATAGATGTCGTCAGGTTGTCGAGGATGGCCGACAGGAAGAAGGTCATAAAGGCCACTCTCCACAGCAGCTTACGCTTGGAGCGCGTCTTCATGGTGTCGCGCACGAAGTTGAAGCCTCCATTGGTGTCGACGATTTCTACAATGGTCATGGCACCCATCAGGAAGAACAGCGTGCCGCCGGCATCGCCCAGATGGTGCTCGATGACCTCCGCAATGTGGTGTATCACGCCGCCGCTCTCTATCATGGGATAGTAGCTGTAGGGGTCAATCATTAACAGTGTCCAGCAGAATACGCACATCAGCAGGGCGATGGCTGCCTTGTTGACTTTTGTCAGACTCTCCAGGGCAATACACAGATAACCGGTTACGAAAACCGCAACAATACAAATTGTTAATGTAGACATGTCTTAAATAGTATATTATCTCTTTCTGAGTGCAAAGGTAGTACAAAAAAATGAAAGAGAAAAGATTAAAGACGAAAAAAAGATAACGGACCGGAATATTGAGGGTATTCGGTCCGTTGTTTAGATAGTTGCTCCGTAATTGTACAATCTTGCTAAATTGATGCAATACTCTTTATAGGCTTCACTCTTCAGCCATTTTTCAAATAACTTTTTCATTTTCATTTCCTTTCTTTAATTGTTTGTTATCCTTAAATCTTTTTTCTCTTCAGAGATCTCTTTCTCTGTTTTCTGGTGCAAAGGTACGACGAATCGAACAATTATACAAGGAAATCCCCGCTTTTAGACGAAATACACCCGAATTATTGATTAATGTCAAATTTCTGTGTGCGTGCACAAAGGCTTATAATCTTAATATTAATAAATAAGGTGGAAAGATAAAAAAGTGGGAAAAGAGTGTACAAGTTTCACGGAAAGTTTGTACCTTTGCAGCGGAATAACAAGTGGAGATGTCTCATCTCTACCATAAACCAATGAGAATACGAGAGAGAATGCAGCGAGACAGTGAGAGTAGGGCCAGAGGAGTTCGGGCTCTGCTGGGCATGAGTTGTTTTGGCCGAAGGTCAAATAACGTTAACGAAGCAGAAATAATGACCGATATTTTTGGTCATTCCAATATTTTTGCTACTCACTCACTCACTCACTCACTCACTCACATTATATTTTAAACATCAGAATGGAGCGACGCCTGAATATGGGCGGCGCAACAGGTGACATATACGGCTTTGCTTGCCCTTGGGGGCGGGCGAGGCCGTAAGTATTTTGGCTTATATTCATAGGATAAACATTTTTAATCAAAAATAAACAATAACAATGGAAAAGAAGAACTTTTTCGCGCCCTCAACCACGGGGCGGGGCGCAATGCGACGGGCAGCGATGCTGCTCCTTGTGATGATGCTCACTGCCGCGACGGCGTGGGCAACGACCACATCAACCATCAACGTGGGCGGAACGGACTACACGCTGTTCACGGGCTTCACGGCTACGAGTGGAACGAATGTATCTGCTGCGGCTTATAACTATCCCAAGTTGGTGGACGGAAATTTAGATGCGTCGAGTTCATGGCATCTGAATAATGATGCTCAGCCATATTACATCGAGTTCAACTCCGATGATCCCATCATTCCGAAGGGCTATATCTTTAACACATACAGTGCAAACAATTTCAAGCCCACCGCCTGGGAGTTGAAAGCGAAGGCTGATGCAGGTGGCTCTTGGACTACGCTTTCGTCTAAATCCGGACAGTCGCTGGCATCTGGGCAGGAGTTCCAGTATGCTTGCGATAACAGCGGAAACAATGCTTACAAGTATTTCCGTTTTGAAGTGTCGAATAATAGCAATAATATCTGGCTTACGGAAATTAGGCTTTACGGCTCAATTCCTAATGTTTACTACACCCACCTGACGGAAAAGGCTGCGACCTGTACCGAAACGGGCATCAAGCAGGACTGTTATCAGCGCAATGACGGCAAGTATTTCACTGATGAAACGGGAACGACGGAACTTCAAGAGTCGGATGTTATCGCTCCGATGATTCCCCACAGCGGCGATCACCACGAGGCTACGGACGTGAACATCGAGTATTGGCAATGCTCTATGTGCGGCAAGTATTTCAGCGACGAGGGCTACACCACGGAGATAACCGAGGAGCAGACCAAGATTTACCGCACTATCACGATTGACGGCAGCATCAGCAGTCTTGTCACAACCGATGTCAGTCAGGCACTTGCCGGTGAAACCATCGCGCTTTACGTCAGCGACTTGATCGATGCCTCGACATTGAAAGTAAATAATGGTGCAGTTGAACTGACTGCTATGACCGACTTCCAGTACACATTTACGATGCCGGCGGCTGATGTGACCGTGACGGCAGAAGTCGCACAAAGCAATGCTGACGGCGATAATCTGACTGGCTCGATAAGACATACAGTGACGATTGCAGACGGTGCCAACATCACCCTTAATAATGCAACGATAAGCGGCAGCATCGTCTGCAAGGGTTCGGCAACAATTACCCTTGTCGGCACGAACAGCGTGAGCGGAGCTTCTTACACAGCCGGTATTCAGATTGGCGGCTCAGGTACAACGCTTACTATCCGTGGCGACGGTTCACTGACGGCAAACGGCGGTGCTCAGTCTGCAGGAATCGGTCTGAGCCGTGCTTGGGACCCTGCCAATGACGTCATCGGTGGCGATATTGTCATCGAGGGCGGAAACATCACAGCCAACGGCGGCGGTCAGTGGGGCGCAGGCATCGGCACGGGCGTTATCTATGGTAACGGCAGTGCAAAGACCGCACGAATCGGCAATATCACCATCAAGGGCGGCTCGGTTAAGGCAACAGGCGGCTCGGAAGCTGACGGCATCGGCACGGGCTATGCTTATCCTCTATGTACGAACGCCATCGGTACGGTTACAATTTACGACGGCATTGACAAGGTTGACGCATCGAGCATCAAGAACAGCGGAAGTATCGTCTATAAGCACGAAGAAAATGACGTGACTGCAAGCACCAGCGACTACTTCACAATCATTGAGAACGGCAACCGCCGCATCATTGTGCAGAAAGTCACTCCAACCATTGCCGATGTTCCCGACCAGAACTACATAGGCAGTGCCATTACTCCAGAGCCGACAGTCATCGCTGGCTCGCTCAGCCTCACCAAAGGCACGGACTATGTATATTCCTACACAAATAATACGAATGTTGGCACAGCTAAGGTGAGAGCCACCTTCCAAGGCGTCTATGCATCGCTGGGCTATGTGGAGAAGGAGTTCACCATCCTGCCATCGACCGTCATAGTCAATGTGACGGGCAACGGCACGGTGACATACAATGACAAGGTCGCAACAAACGGAGAAGTGATTGGTGTAGTGGCTGATAAGGGTACTGATGTTACGCTGACCCTTGCACCTGAGAGTGGCTATGCCGTAAGCATAGAATACGGGTATACTAAGAGTAATGGGATGACTATGAATGGAGCAAAACTGCCCATCAACGGTACTACCGCCACACTCACCGTGCCCAACAACATGAAGGACGGCACATACGTCAACCTCACCGTTACCTTCGTTTCTGCCCTTGCAGGCGGTGCTGACGAGGCTTCGGCAGTGGCACTGACGGACAATACAGTGACCAACTTCGCCGGAGGATGGTATAAGGTGGATAGCGACATCACCTTCGACCACACGCTCAACCTCCTTGGCGATACTCATCTCATCATTGACAACGGCAAGACGATGACCGTCAACACCGCTTCCAATCATGGTATCGACAGCGAATACACGCTCAACGTGAGCGGCGAGGGTGCGCTCAACATCACGACAACTGAAGCTTATAAGATTGCAGTCCGCGTCGGCAGCTACGTGCAGACAGGAGCTACGGTCACGGCAAATGGATATATTGGAATTCGTTGTAAGGATAATTTCGATGAATTCAACGTCACTAATGATTTCACCTTCAGTGGCGGCCAACTCACAGCGACGGGCTCAGGCGGAAACGGCATTTGGGCGGATAATGACATCACCCTCAGTTGCACCAATGCCACCGACTTCATACAGGCCAGCAGTTACAGCTCAGCATTTGGCGCCGTGAAGATAGCCGAAGGTAAGATGCTTGTGGATGCCACCGACGGCAGCAAATACTACATCGGAGACGGCAACGCCCTCTCCTCGTCAGCAATCAGCGCCATCGCCGGCAAGACGCTGAAGCCCGGCCTGCTGCTGATCGACAACGCTGACAACAGTGCACAGATCAACGCTCTCGGCGGCCTACAAACCACCGCCATCCTTCAGGGCCGCAAGCTGTGGAAGGACGGTGAATGGAACACGCTGTGTCTGCCGTTCGACGTGACAATTGCAGGCAGTCCGCTTGCAGGAGATAATGTAGTGGCAAAGGTTCTCAATACATCATCTGAACTCGCTGGCGGCGTGCTGACGCTGAACTTCGACAATGCACCAGCCACGATTACTGCCGGCACGCCATTTATTATCAAGTGGGACAATACGGGGGTAAACCTTACAAATCCTGTTTTCGAAGGCGTGACCACCAGCAATACGACAAATAACGTGGCCTTCACCGGCGGCACATTCAAAGGCAACTACGGTCCGCTGGAGATTACCGATGCCAACAGGAACGACATCCTGCTGCTGGCCGCCGGTAACAAGTTGGGCTACGCCAAGACCGACCGCACCATTGCCAATGGCAAGGCGATGGGCAGCTGCCGCGCATATTTCGAAATTCCGTCTAACGGTGGTGGGCAGGCACAGGCTCGCAGTTTCGTGCTGAACTTCGGCAATGATAACACGACTGGAATTATTGAAGTGAACACGAATCTCACGGATATCACGAATAAGGCCGAGGGCATCTACGACCTGCAGGGTCGCAAGGTGGAGAATCCTAAGAAGGGGCTTTATATCGTGAATGGACGTAAAGTACTGGTTAAGTGAAATAATTTCTGAGAATTAATGATAATTTCTTTCCTTTAAATAAAGAACGCAATGAAGAAAATATATATGAAACCAGCGATGGAGGTTGTCATGCTGCAAGATCAGAGCCAGTTGTTGGCAGGCAGCGGTGCAACGCAGTCATTGGGTGGCAGTAATCTCGAAGAATTCATCCTGGACTCCGACGACCTGGACGATGATGACGTGCTGAGGTAAATTGGCTATGTCAGAGTTTCTATTAAATATGAGCACAGAGAAACTAGTCGTATCGGTGGCGCTAGTCATTTACACCGTGTGCGTCCTGGTGTTGTATATAAAAACGCTTAAAAATCCCGAAGGATGAACAGGACGAAAAACTGAGAGTGAGATAGGAGTGCACAGCGGAGACCCTATTGTGCACACAACCCCATAGGGCTTCCTCCTGTAACCATGCAGTGAGGAAGCCTTTTTGTATATTAATCATTTTATAACTAAAACAACTATGAAAAAAAAAGTTCCGTCAGCACCATGCTGAAAGAGATTGTCAACCAAGGTAACAAATGCATCGTCCTCAACATCTTTGAGTCCGGTAGCCAGCATGTGGATACCATTCATACACAGAATGTAGGAGCCTATCCCCAACCGGAGACTCTCCCCAGCCCTCCCTGTGTAGGGAGGGAGAAAGAACCTAGCCACTTGCCTGAAGTCCTTGCTACCGATGAAGCCATGACGCTATGGAAGAAAGCGCAGGCGGCAGGGTGGATTGATGCCAACTATCAACCACTCATCTCCCGCACCCAGTCAGCACTTCTGGCCGATACCATGGCAGAGAAGTTAGGCATCCGCCAGAAGTGGAAAACCTTCGAGACGCTGTGGAATCGGAAGAATATGCGTAGTGACTACAACTTGGCACTCAGGCAACAACAGTCACTAGACTTTCTGACTGAATTGAA